>CBCTFZ010000007.1:0-83251 GCA_965146355.1 uncultured Emergencia sp.
AGTTAAATCTAGCATTTACTTGAGAGTTAATTTACACACAAATTTGGACTTGACCTATGCAGTTTTTGTTTTTATGTGGTTTGCGCTATATGACCGCCGGGGAGAAATGCTTAGAAAAGGAAGTTAGGAAGAATTGTCCAACCTTTTTCTAAGCTGGTCAAATAGCGCAGTTTTTTTGTACCAAATTTCAAAACTTCCATAGTTTCGCTGCGATTTGGACATTCTAAAGGATCCACATTAAAAGAAGCCATCAAAGACAATCTCCAATAGTTTAAAGATTTGTAATAGGGGTGCTTGTCTTTAGAGGTGGAAAGAAGCAGATGTTTTTCTTGCTTGTGATGTTTGGCATACAACCCATAATAGCGAATCATCTTAAAATGCTTTTCAGGGATATGGCGAATCAACATAGAAACAAAGTGTAAAACCGGGATGGTTTCAACGATGAGCTTATCATCCTCATGGCGGTTGTAGTGAAAGGTAACGAAAGAGCCATCGTAAGAATCAATCCGAGAAGAAGCAATGACAGGTCTGCTAAGGTAACGGGAGATATATTTGATTGCATGGGCTCCGGTACCGGTATTGGGTTTAGCTCTAACATAAAAGCCGTTAATGTGTTTGGCATAAATAGAAGCTTTGATAGGTTTAAAAGAAGGGCCGATAGCTTTTTCCAGTTCGTTGAGCAAAGCGGTACAGAAAGCATTGCGAAGCAAAGTGAAATTGAAATGTTTCACATGGCGCCAAACGGAAAAGTTACCGGCACCGCCTTCAGAAAGAAGACAGTGGATATGAGGATTCCATTTTAAATCCCTGCCAAAGGTATGCAAAACGAGAATGAAGCCAGGGAGTGAAGTTTTCGTGCTTATTGAGTTTACGGAACATGTAGAAAATGACACTTTTCACAGCGTGGAAGAGACAGTTAAGAAGTTTTCTGTCAAGAAGAAAATACTGACGGAGTTCTTTTGGAATGGTAAAGACACAGTGCCTGTGATTGCAGTTAATGAGCTTTAAAGACATAGTAGCAGCCCTTTTTTGAGCATAAAGGGAACCACGGGAAGGACAGAAACGGCTGTGACAGTGAAAAGGAACAAATTTTATAGTTCCACAATGAGGACAGCAGTAGAGAGCGCCACCAGAATCAGGATTGCCGCAGTCAACCAGACAAGTGATATTTTCAAGTTCGACTTGTCGTAGGTGTAGTGTATAGATGATTTCTTCATAATGTTCACGAAAGATTGTCTGTAAAATATTCATATTTAGATTATGCAATAAAATCCGGGAAAAAGACCCCCCCTCCCCTCATGATTGAGGGGGCAGGGAGTGTTGAAGTGCGGTACGCACTTTTTTACGTTTGGTATAATGATTGAAATCAATTATTATATTCAAGAGGCTATTATGGGAGCTTACAAAGATAAAAATGGAACATGGTTTTTCTGCCCGCTATAAAAACTGGGCAGGAGAAACAAAAAGAAAAATAAAAAGGGGATTTCCTACAAAACGGGAAGCATTAGCGTGGGAATGAGAGTTTGTCGCTAAAAATGATGGAAATTTGGAAATGGCCTTCCAGTCATTTTATGAGGTTTGCAAGAACAATTTGCAAAATCGATTAAGAGAAAATACATGGCAAACAAAGCCTGGGATTGTAGAGAAGAAAATACTTCTTTACTTTGGCAGTAAACGCATTCGTGATATCAAACCAATTGATGTACTGTATTGGAAAAATATAATGATTGAATTCCGTGATAAAAACGGTATGCTCTATTCATCTATGTACCTTAAAACTATTTATAAACAGCTTAGCTCAATATTCAATCATGCGGTACGATTTATGGATTACTTGAGAATCCTGACGCCATAGCCGGTAATATGGGCAAGGAAAAAGCAGGTAAAGTTCTTATTTGGACGAAAGAGGAATATCGGCAGTTTTCTGCCGCAATTAAGATTAGCCTGCATCATTTATCGTATTTGAAATACTTTATTGGTGTGGTTTGCGCTTGGGTGAATTGTTGACGTTGACTTCAAGCGATTTTGACTTTGAGAAAAGCATTTTGGTAATAACGAAGTCCTATCAACGTATTGGAGGTAAAGACATTATAACGCCGCCCAAAACAGATAAAAGAATCAGATGAGTTTTGTTACCGGATTTCCTATCCGAAGAAATCCAGCAATATCTGTCTGGATTAAAAGATGCTACTGAAGATAAACGAATATTTCCGTTTACAAAATCTTATATGCATCGTGAAATGCGGAGAGGTTGTGCTATCAGCGACGTAAAGAAAATCAAAATTCATGATATCAGTCATTCGCATATTTCGTTGCTAATTAATATGGGCTGCAATGTAGTTGCTATTGCTGACCGTGTTGGACATGAAAGTATTGACATTACTTATCGCTATGTTCATGTGTTTCCGTCAACTCAGAGGGAAGTAGCATCGAAACTTGACGATACGATAACTCTATATAGTGGCTTTGTTGAAAATAACACATTTTGTGGTATAATATATTATTAATGGGTATTGGTCCAGTCAAGTCAACTGTGTGGAAGAGATTTTATACGGGTTTTTTATTTATGAGAATATAATAATTACAGAAAAAGGACGGGCAATATGGCAGGCTTGATGTATCCAGCGTATCAGAAATATTATAGCGCAATTTGTAATCTCAAGAGATTTGGTATTGAAAAAAGCTTCTTTGATAATATCTCTAGCTTAGATAATTTCTTTTCTGAATATCGAAGTGTAACATTGGTAATGCAGAAGGCTCTTGCGCATACACCATACATCGAAACATATAACAGAGTTTCTGCCGGAATATGGGATAAATTCTTTAATAATCAACGAGTAAAATCTATTCACGAACATCCGGTTGAATTTGTAAAAGTAATAGACGTTTCTGTATACTCACCTAGTGTAGGGCTTACAGTTTCTTCGCAAGCATTTACTGTTGAAAACGATGTCCCATTTACGGACTTGATAGATTCATTAAAAAATTTTTTTCGAAGTATTAATCCTGTTGAGGTGTTTTTCTCTGCAAAATTTTCTTTCTTGGAGAAAGATACTGGCGTTGATTTATGGGACAAGCTAGTTGCAGGAGTAGAGACTATGCAAGAGTTTATGAATACGATGTATTCTGAAATAGGTGAGAATTGTCCACTGTGTGAAAAATTAAGATCTGAGATTAATCGAGCCGAGAGTTTCAGTGGTGTAAAGGATATTTTGCTTGTGGCCGATTATGCATATTATCCTCAACAAGAAACCTTTGAACGAGCCGGGAGAATCACGGCGTTTTTCCCACAGAAAATGAATTCTGAAACAAAACGGCTTTCTATAGAGAGTTTTTTGTCTTCTCCATATTTTAATTATGGAGATTCTGCATTTGAAAAATTTGTGCTCATGAATGCCATTATTGGTACTTCGGATTTGATGCCGACAATAATGACCATCTATCAAGATGGAACCTATGAAATGGACATATTTCATGCTGATATTAAGACCACTATTTATAGGAAAATTAATGAAACTGCGGAGAAAATACTAAGTAATGAAATTAAAGAAGTATTTGTGATGCTTACTTATGTCTGGGTAGATTATGATGAAAGCCTTATGAATCATACCTCTAAAGAACGGGTAGCAAAGGGCACGCACGAGTATTTGGCATTTATGAAAGCAGATTGCGAACTAAATGAAGAAGAGTATGTTTTTGATGCTCAACACATAAGTCAAGTAGAATATGTAGCTTATCAAATGAAACATGGTAAACAAAACAAACTGGATTCCGGTGCCGCAAATATGATGCCAATTGTTGCTGCATTTAAGGTACGTAAAGCGACGGAAAATAAAGGAGTTAGCGATGGATAGGCCTCAATATATCAACTGGCTAATCGAAGAGGCTGGAGTGGTAATTAAAGAAAATACGCCTATTCAATGTTATAAAATTGCACTATAGTCAAGTAAGTAGACACATTTTTAGCAGAAATTTTAAGGGAGCACTTACCTAGACTTGCTCCCAGTATATAGTTTCTGCCTCATTTGGAGTAAGCATACCAAGGGTGCCATGAGGCCTTCTGGAATTATAATACCCCACGATGTATTCAAAAACAGAGAGTTACAGCTCCTGTAGTGAGTGATAGTTTCTGCGGTTTGTTTCTTCCATTTTGAGATATTTGAAGAAACATTCGCGGCATGGATTGTCAAAAGGACAGCCTTTTTTGGAAAATGACTGTACAACATTGAAAGAATCCAGAATCTGCCGGAATGAAAAGGCAGTGTACTGGGTTCCCCGGTCAGAGTGGAACATAAGCCCATAAGGGGAGTTCCGTTTTTCGTAAGCCTTTTTAAAGGTACCCATAACCAGTTCCGCATCAGGTTTGGCAGAGATATGCCAGGAAATGACCTGTCCGGAAAATAAGCCCATCACAATGCACAGATAATACCATTTACCGCCAGCCTTGATATAGGTGATATCGCTGACCCAAACGAGGTTGGGAGCTTTTTGACGGAACTGCTGCAGATGATTGATACAGGTTCCGTTGTGCGTGTGTTTGTTGTGAACCGGAGATTTTGCAGTAGACATTTGGGGCAACTGCAAAGTTTTCATCAGGCGGTACATTCTTCCGACACTGATATGGATGCCATAATCACGCTTTAGAACAAAGGCAATCTTATAAGCTCCGAGCCGCTTGTTGTAGTCGGCGTAAATATGGAGGATCAGAGAAAAATGTATTGATTCTCCTTAATACGGGGAACGGGTTCAGCAGAGAAATGCTTGTAGTAGGTGCTTCTGTTGACATGTAGGACCCAGCATAATGTTTTGATGTCATGCTGGAACCGAAGCTTATGAACAGCGTCTAACCGTTGTTTGAGTGTGGCGTGAAGATGGCAATCGTTTTTTTAGTATGAGGTTCTTCTCTTCAAGCTGGGCATTTCGCTTTTGGAGTTCCTTTACCTGCTTTACGGTAAGGACCTCGCCGTCATCGATTTCAACGGTGGAGTATTGATTCATTTGCCGAGGGCGGATTAGGAAACGCCGTATTCTTTGCAGAGCTGGAATTGAGTTTTTCCATTCTGGTGGAATGAGACGAGGGATTTTTAAAAATCCTCGTCATGTTTGGTGTAGTTGTTTGCTGCCATGAGATACCTCCTTTTGGTGTCTAATTTATTGTAATAGGTAGTGTATGTTTGTGTCTACTTTTTTAGTATAGATTCAAGGTGTTATGGGCTGTTCCAACCGCCATGTGGAAGAAGAAACGCTGATAAAGGCTTATCTGATGGCATGGAATGCGCTGGTTGAGAACAGGGCAGCTTTTATGGAGCGTTGGAAGGAACGGATGCAGAGTGAAAATCTGCTGGAAGGTTACCGGGCGGAGAAGTTCATAGAGTACATGGATGGGGCGCAGCCTTTGACGGAGATGGATACGGACTTCATGCTGAAAACGCTGGACCACATCAAGGTCTTTGAGGATGGCACGTTGCTGGTGGTGTTCCTGGACGGAACCGAGATTGAATGTAAAAGTGAAGAGGAGTAAGAAAAGCGGCCGATTGGGAGTTGAAATCTGATCGGTCTTTTTTCTTGCTCTTTTTCAGATAGTAAAGTGTAGGTGGATGTGGTAAAATAGGGTTATCACTTAAAGAAGGAGTTGCAAAATAGTATGGATAACTATGAAGTGTTAGAAGTGATTCATTCATCAAAAACCAGTGAAACGATTATTTTGAAAGTTAAAGAAAAAAATAAAAGAATATGCGATAAGATTTATGCGTTAAAATTAATCGGATCATTAAATGATAGATTTCAAAAATTAATATTTAAACGAGAAGTTGATGCTCTTAAAACCTTAAATTCTTGTGATAATATTATAAAGATAAGGGATTATATGCTAAATGCAGAGTTTAGAGGTAAAAATGACTGGGGTTTAATTTTATTAGATTATGTTGATGGAACAAATCTTGAAGAATTAGATTTAAGTAATTTTTCTCAAATAGAAAAATATGAACTTTGCTTGAAAATATTAAAAGCTATAGAAGAAGCGCATAATCATAATGTTTTGCATCGTGATATTAAGCCGTCTAATATTATGTATAATTCTGAAACAGGTAAAGTAAAAATTATTGATTTTGGGACAAGTAAGATAAAATCAATAATAGAGCAGGAAACAACGCTGCCATTTTATTCTCCTAATTTTTCTGCACCAGAGGTAGTTAAAGGGAATAGCACAACGGAAGCTAGTGATATTTATTCATTGGGAGCAATGATTTTTTATATTTTGTTTGATATGTTGCCAAATGGCACAGAAATGATTTGCCGAACATTAAAAGAATTAGAAATTCCGGAAAATCTAGAAAATCTCATCATTAAGATGGTAGCGGAAGAACCGGAAAATAGGTTTCAAGAGATAGGAAAGGTTATTGATATTTTTGAGGACATCGTTGGAGAAAATGGTACTCAGAAAGATATATACTTGTGTAGTGTTGATATTGATAAATTAAGATATTTGAAGAATATTTCGCTGATTGAAGCAAATGCTAACATGACTATATTTACGAAATCGTTTTTAAAAGGTCAGTTTAAAGAATGTTCTGCTTTTTATAATTCAAATAAAGATCTTTATGTTTTTTCGGGAAAGAAGATAGCGATTGAATGTGTATATAATGAACAAAATGAATTATTTGTAGTTAGTAAAATTGTACCATTATCTGTAGACAGAAGAATTAGCAATCGAAAAAGAGGGTTTGCTATTGATGGCATAGTTAAATTTATAGAAAGCGGAAGAAACTATTACAATAATAGGAAAATGGGCAATGACAATGAAAAACTGATTGTTCAATTTAAAAATAATATAAACAGTAAAAGTGATTTACAGAAACAGGATGAATTATTTGAAGAATTATTTGGAAAGTGGCAAAATGGATTAGATGAGTCCATGAAAAACGAGAAAGAGCGAGTAGGAAGAATCGTTTATTCAGCGTTTAATATACTAGAACAGCAATTAATATTGACAGTTGAAGAGTATAAAAATAATGATATTGATAGTTTAGAAAATGATAAAAGTTATATCATCGAGGATATGGACAGTAGAGGCAATGCATTCTATTTTGACATAGGAACTTATCATGGAATAAGCTATGAAGATGATGAAACATTGCTTATTATTGATTTGGATAAGAAAGTGCAGATGGGAAAAGTGCGCCCATTACTTAGGAAACATTGTCCTGTAATGGAAGATTTTAGAGCGAATATAAGCGCATATAAAAGGCAACATTATGCAATTCGCGCATTGCATGATGATAATTATTCATCTAAAAACTTAAAAGATATTTTGCTCAATTTGGATGAGCCGACCTATACTCCATTTTTGCAAAATATTAAGTTTAGTAAAGATACTTTAAATTCTTCACAAAAAGAAGCAATAAGAAAAGCATTATACTCAGATAGTATAAGCCTAATACAGGGGCCTCCGGGAACGGGAAAAACAACGGTTATAAAAGAAATTGTAAAGCAAATTTTGATGCAAATAAATAAATTTGATGATTCATCAAGGATTTTGATTGTGTCCCAATCACATACTGCCGTAGATAATATTATTGAGGGATTGGTTGATATAGATGAAGGGAAATTGGATATTATCAGAATTGGTCGTGCTGAGAATATATCATCAAAGGTTGAAGAAACTTGTACCATGAGTGCTATTAGAAAGAAGATGTTTGCAGAGATTAAAGAAAAATCTAATATGTATATTGAGCAACAGAATTCATTGTATACTAATATTACTGAGCAAAAATTGTTGGATAGGTGGGAAAGAATTAAGGATATTCAAACAGATTGGATTAATAGATGCAGTAATTTAGAAATGTTAGATTATCAAGTAATAAAAAGTGCAATCATCATTGCTGGAACTTGTATTGGATTTTTATCTAATGACTATATTAAGACGTTGGATTTTGATTATGTTATTATTGATGAAGCGGCAAAAGCGACAACGCCAGAATTATTAGTGTCAATTATTAAATCTAAGAAAATTGTATTGGTAGGAGATCAAAACCAATTACCAGCATATGCCGACCAAGACTTGTCTCCAATAATAGCAAAGTTGACAAAAGAACCGAAATATAGATTATTTGATTTATTGTTTGATTTATTGCCGGACACACATAAACAAATTTTGACAGTACAATACAGAATGCGAAGAAATATTGGGAATTTGATTAGTCAAGTGTTTTATGAAGGGAAAATTGCAACTGAGGTTGATGATAAAAAACGCATACATCCAATAAAAAGATTTGCAGGAAAATCTATTATTTGGATTGATACTTCAATGATGGATAGAAAAGATGAAAGTAGGCGTAAGGGCGGTTCCTATTGCAATTATGTGGAGAACACTTTGATTAAGAAATTGTTGGAAAGTTTTAAAAATGAAGGCGTGCTTTCAAGCTTAGATATTGGTATTATTACGGGGTATCGAGGTCAAAAAGACTTAATTAGAAAATCCGTAAATAATAGTGGGTATGACAGAATTGCAAAAGGAATTGATATTAATACACTTGATGCATTTCAGGGTAGAGAAAATGATGTTGTCATATACAGTACAGTTAGAACTAGAAATTCAATTGGTTTTCAAAAAGAAAAGGAAAGGGTTAATGTAGCGTTCTCAAGAGCAAAAAATTTGCTTATTATTTGCGGAGACATGGATTTCTTTTATAAATTTGATGATCCGGATAATAAATTTGTTGAAATTATTGATTATATTTGTGAGCATGAAGAAGAGTGCCTTGTTATACCGGGAGGTGAAATATAATGGACAAGTTAATTGAAAGCATGTCGAATATTAATGTTCGGAAGAACGATGGGTATCTTTTTGTAAAGCGGGAGGAAATCTATGTTCCTATAATGAAAACCGTATTATCAATTACCAAGCGTTCATTTTACTCGCTTCCATTATTAGATGAGATAGTATTACGTTTAATAAATGAGGGAGTTCAAGAAATAGACGAATTGGTAAATGTACTGGGAATTGACAGAAAATTATTAGAAGTAACGCTGGCTGATTTGAGTGTAAAAGATATAATCTATTGTACGACAAATCGATGTAGTCTGTTGACTAAAGGGAAACAGGCTTTACAAGAATTAAGGACTGTACAAAGGAAGAAAGATACAATTAAAAATGTTTATCTGGATCCCATTAACAAGAAAATTATTCTTGAGTACGAAAACTATCAATTTGTTGATAAGGCAAATGTTAATGATAAGAAGCTGGATGTGGATTTTGAGGTAAATGATGTAGAAATATTTAAGGAGAATATTGATAGTGTAAATAAAATTTTCCTTGATGAAATGAATATTTATAATGACAAAACCAAGAGTGATCCAGATGAGCTACTAAGCATAGACAGTATAGAGAATGTTTATGTAAAATTTGTTCGGATTCCTATATATATTTATGTCAGTTCAGAAGGAATTGATATAGATATTATGGCTGTTAATAAAAAGAATGATTCTTTGTTACTTTTGTTTAAAAGCGAAATAATAGAGCAAATTAGGAAGAAGAAAGTTTTGAAGAATACTTTTGTTAAATACGGTTTAAGAAAAACATTTTTAGGAATTGATTTAGAAGAAAACGAAAATATAAAAAATGATTTGCAGAAATATAGAAGAAATAAAGGAAATAGGGATGAATTAGAACCAATAATTGAAAAAGAAATTTTATCAGATAGAAAGTTATTAGATGAAGAATTTGAGAGTTTAATAAAATATTTTGCTGATAAGTGCGAGAGTTTTCGGATTAATATTTATCATTTGGATGATTGGGCAAAAAGTGAATGGTGTGGTAAAGTTTTGTCAGTCCTTTATAGCAAAAAGTTATTTAACATAGGGTATGCGGAGTGCTATGATTTTAGAAAAGCACTTTCTATTATTCGAAGAACTATGCCAGAATGTTCAAGAGATAAGATTGTTCAAAAAAGGACGAATTGTTATTTTTCGATAGTGTTTGATGAAAAATACATAATAACGGGAGTACCAAAAGATATAGTGATTATGGATAGAAATACCCATATTCATAAAGTTGAGTTCTATTTGCAAGCAATATAATACACATGTTGATTTTAAGGGGGGGTAAATGTTATCCCCCCAAAGTGGGAAATAAACATTTTGGAAAACGGGATACTTTTTCGCAAAAGAAACTGATGTAATTAAGTTGGTGTCTCAATACTTATATTGCCGGGTAAAAGAGGAGAAATGTTTTATGCCAAGAGTAGGAATTACTGCGTACGGTTTGCTAATTTCATGTCCAGGTGATGTGAATCAATTTATCGATATTATTAGGGAGTGTGTGGATAATTTTAATAGAGTATATGGAAACATTAATAATATGGAAATTGCAACAAAGCATTGGTCAACAGATAGTTATCCACAATCCGGGGATAAACCACAGGAATTGTTGAATAAACAATTTGTTCGGGAATGCGATGCTGCAGTAGCTATATTTTGGACAAAATTTGGCACGCCGACAGATAAATATGGTTCCGGAACAGAAGAAGAAATTGAGGAAATGTTATCTTTAAATAAACAAGTATTTATGTATTTTCTTGATGCACCTATAAATCCATCTAATGTAGATATGGAACAATATAAAAAGGTGCAAGCCTTTAAAGAAAAGTACAAAGATAGAGGGATTTATTTTATAGTAAAAGATGAACAAGAACTGAGACAACTATTTACTAATCATTTAGGAATGCATTTTTTACCGTTAGCAGTAGGTCAGAAAACGCTATTTGAAAAAAAGGAAAGCCCTGTTCTTAAAATTAAGGCTGCATCGTTGGAAGAAGATAAAGGTGCAGATGTAGAGTATTCTGGCTTTTCTGAGTGTAAAATGGTAAAGGATAAAAGAGGGGGTATTATTTCAAAATTTGCTTTATTACAGCAGGGATATCTGAATGCCAGAGAAAAGGAAAATACAGAGGACATTGAAAAAAAGGAGAATCCTTTATTAATCAATACCCCTGATTTGAATAAATTATTAGGAAAATCAGATTTTATGACAGGTAAAATAACGGATGCAGATATTGCTGATAGATGGAAGCGTACCATTTGCAAATTCGCCAAAGAGAATGATATTGAAATCGAAGATTCTTTTTGGAATGTTGGAAATCTTAAAAAAAGGGTATCTACACTAGTTCCTTTTTATGGAGGTAGTAGTAGAACCTTTGAAGGTAGTGAGGAAGAGAAAAAACGGTATGATTCCATAAGAGAATTATATTGGGCTATTATTGATTACTACGAATATATTTCCTTTTTTGAAAAGGTGGATAAACAAGGGCTAGTTGATTTAACTGTGGCTAATATAGGTAATACATTTGATGAAGATATTGATGTAAAAATTATTATTAAGAAAAATCATATCTGTAAAATAAAAGATATAGCTATTCCGGGAAGTAATATCATTGAAGAAATATTGAAAATGAGATTTTTGGAATATGCATATCAAATTGAGTGTAATGATGTTGTCGTTGAATATACGGGATATCCTTTACAAACACCAAGTATACCTTTAATTGCTGATAATACATTTAATAGACCATCAGCACAAGAAGAATATAATAGAAATAAAGAGGAGTATATGGAAAATCTAAACAGGATTTTCTGTTATGAGTATTATGAAAAAGAGGATGTTGATATTTTGGTATTTCATATAGGCTATCTTAAACATAATACAGTAATGGCATTTCCATCAGTTTTAGTATTTAAGGAAATACCAGATTTTATAGATTACGAAATATCCTCAAAATACGTTGCAGATGTAGTTAAGGGAACTGTAAAAATTCGAAAATGATACATAATAGGGATAAAACCGTTATCCCTGCTTTAAAAAATCATTACATACTTTCGATATGTAGTATAAAATTAAGGCTAGGGGGGAATATTGAAACCGTCTGCCTTCTGTCGAGAAAAGTCCGGTAAATCAAAGGTTTCTGCCAGTTTGGAGCGTGTGTTTTATTGAAATTTGGAATGTAGATATGTTTCCGAATCAGCGTAAACTCAAAAATTTCAGTCAATTCGGGGCAAAAATGGATGTGTGTTTCAGCTTACGCAAAATGGCAATGCGGAAACAGATTTATCCCAGGGGTAAGATTTTTGGAATTGTTTATACGTTTTAGCAAAAGAGATACCTTTTCGTAAAAGAGCATAATATATTTGGAGGTGTAGCAATCTGGGAATTAAAATGAACAAAGTAAGATATAATGGCCAAGAACTTATATTAATGAATATGATATAAATAAAGTATATGGAAATTAAAAGTGTTACTATTGTAATGCGGATGTATGCTTTGTTAATTCTCATGAAAGAGAATTGGGTGAAAGAAAGGTCATAGTGCAAAAATATTTTCGTTTAAAAGGTGAGCAGGAGCATGAGCAAGGGTGTAAATATACAGTTGATGGAGCAATATTAAACATATATGCAGCTTGTGCAGAGGATGAATTGATGTCAAAACAGGATAAGGAATATGTGGTAAGATTGATGATAATATCTCAAGATGCTACTAAAAAGAAAAGTAAAAATTTGTCAGATGAATCGGGACACGGAAAAAGACAGCATATTTATGTTCCGAGTGGAAAAAAACAGCATATCTATCTACGATAAATCAGATTATGAGACTTCGGGCGCTGATTGAGAGGAATACAGATTTAGAGAACAAAATTAATTTGAAATATTATGATTGGAGAGGTAATCCTTATTTTTTACCGTGGAACAATTTTTATTTTGATTCAGAAAATGAAAACGATTACAGTAGATTGTTGAGGTATTTGACAAACAAGAAAGTATATCATCCAATTTGTGTTGCCGGATACATGAAATCAATTTCTGAGTATCGGACAGGACGATTTTGTATCAAATTGGAACCTGTTTCGAACGAAGAAAACGGACGTATTGTAATAGAAATTTATTTTGAAAACAAACATATTTATGAGGAGTTCAAGGATAAAAATAATTGCAAGATTGTTACATATGGAAGTTTTAACTTTTATCGAGAGAATGAGTGGGCTGCACCAAATAACAGTAAATTTATTTATTATAATATAACAGAAAATATATATGATATAAGGCAAATGTTACTTTTGAATGATAAAACTACAATATGATTTCCTTATATTAAGCGTAGGCGTGGAAAAATTATTCCTCCCCATCCTAAATGTGCAGGGTGCGATTCTGCTATGTAGCGTAAAATGAAAGTTCAGGGCGACATAGGGACTATCGCGTTTTGACGAGAAAAGAACAATTAAACGAGGGAGTTCCCTGAAATATGTTTCATTATAAAAATACTTGCAATTACTTGCAAATGCCAAAAGTGAGTATACCGATACCACCAACCGCATACAAACGCGTTGAATTAGGATGGTGAAACTGCTATAATATTTGTGTAGAATTACGATGAAAGAGGTAATTTTGATGGCAGGCACAACCAATATCAACAATAGACGATATTTAGGTAACAAATATCGGCTTCTTCCTTTTATAAAAAGTGTCGTTGAACGCGAATGTGAAGGAATAGAGTCGGTTGTTGACATCTTTTCGGGTACTGGCGCTGTAGCTTCGGCATTCCAAGATAAACAAATTATCACTAATGATATATTGTATAGCAATTACGTCTGTAACTACGCCTGGTTTGCGCCTGAGGAGTACAACGCTGAAAAAATTCAACAGATTATTACAGCGTATAATGCAAAAAAAACGAAACAAAGAAATTACATGTCTATAAATTTTGCGAACACGTATTTTAGCTCAGAGGATTGTTCGAAGATCGGTTTTATCCGCCAAGATATAGAAAAAAAATATGAATCTGGAGAGATAACATTCAGAGAAAAGGCCCTATTGATAACATCCCTGTTATATGCCATGGATAAAATAGCAAAAACTTGCGGTCATTATGATGCATATCGAAAGGGTGTAGAATTTGATTGTCACCTGGAGTTAAGCGTACCTATGGCAAGTCAAAATAATAATCCGAGCAATCGTTGCTACAACATTGACTCAAATATCCTGGCAAATGATATTACAGCGGATTTAGTGTACATTGACCCGCCTTACAATTCCCGGCAATATTGTGACGCATACCATCTGCTGGAGAATGTTGCGCTTTGGAAAAAACCTAAAGTTTATGGGGTTGCAAAGAAGATGGACAGAGCAGCACTCAAAAGCAAGTATTGTACGCAAAGTGCATCTTCTGTGTTTGAAGATTTAATCAGAAAATTAGATTGCAGATATATATTACTTTCATACAATAATATGGCAGAGAAGGGAAACGGCAGGTCCAATGCCAAAATTTCAGATGAAGATATTTATAGAATACTTGGCGAAAAGGGAACGGTGAAGGTATTCTCTGAGGAATATAAGGCTTTTACAACAGGAAAGTCCGATATTGAGAACAATATGGAACGACTTTTTTTATGTATCTGTGATAATGAGGAGGCAAGATGACACAATCGCCATTGAACTATACTGGTGGAAAGTACAAGTTGCTTCCCCAGCTATTACCCCTGTTCCCCACTGAAATTAACACCTTTGTAGATTTATTTTGCGGAGGATGTAATGTAGGGATAAATGTTGAAGCGAATTTCCATTTGTATAATGATAATTGTAAAGCATTAATTGGTTTATATACTGTGATGAAACGCCATGACAGCGAATCGTTCATTGAGAAGGTTGAGGCCATAATTCACCAATATGACCTTTCAGATGTAAAGACAAATGGGTATGAATTTTACGGATGCAATAGTAGCAGTGGACTTAGTCGGTATAATAGAAATGGATATATGAAACTTAGGACATATGTAAATTCGTTATGTCGAAGTGATGATGAATACTACATAGGTTTGTTTGTGTTAATCGTATATGCGTTTAACAATCAGATTCGATTTAATCAAAAGGGCGAATTTAATTTGCCACCAGGAAAGCGAGATTTTAATAGAAGCATGCAGGAAAAGCTTGCATGCTTTTTACAACACCTGCATGAACAGAACGCCACCTTCTTTTGCCGGGAATTTGATAAGGTGGACTTGTCAAATTTGGGTGAGGACGATTTTGTGTATGCCGACCCACCGTACCTGATAACTTGCGCCTCCTATAATGAGCAGAGAGGATGGACAGAACAAGACGAGCATAGATTACTGTCGCTGTTAGATGGATTGAATGACAGAAATATCAAATTTGCATTGTCTAATGTTGTTGAATCCAAAGGGCAAAAGAATAGAATTCTGCTGGACTGGATAAGTGCACGGCCCGAATATAAGATGGTAAACCTTACTTACACATATAAAAACTCTAATTATCAGAGACGAAATAAAGATTCAGAAACGAAAGAAGTCTTAGTTATAAATTACTGATTGGAGAACGATGATATGATTATCAAAGAAGGTCAAATATTTAATCTAATGGATACAAATGGAAGGAGAAATGATGTAATTAATGCGCTCCAGGGCTATTTATACATATTAGATAATGTTCAAAATGAAAAAAAGATGAGATGGGCCTCGATGCCAGAAAGCCTTGCCCAATATGAGTTCTATAGACAGGCAATAGGATTATCTCCGGAAGTATTTGGAAAGCATGCTCCGTATGATAAGCTGCAGGAGGAGTTGAAGAAACAACCTGAATTTTGTTCAGCAGTTAAGACTGCTGATATAGACTGGCTCCAAAGAAATTATTTTTCTTTCCCGGAGCTGGTAAGTCAATTTGATTTAGGGATTGAGGATAGGGCAAGGCATTATACAAGTAACCTTGTTAAGCTTGGATTTACTGATGACCACAGGCTTATTTCACCCACAGGGGACTTGCTCCTTAATTTGCAGAAATTAAAAAAAGATGAACTGGAGACGATGCTGCCTGTAGATGGTGTAAATATCGTATACCTCCGTCAGCTTTTAAAGCTGCGTCTCTTTGATACTAATCAGGAACATTTTTATTCTCCCTTTGCTCTGGCAATTTATGCTCTGCTTAGAAGAAAGAGATTGTCAGACAATGCATTTTCCGAATTGGTGCAGGGTCTTAGCCCATATTCTAATTTTGATGATATTGAGAGCTATGTTGATAACTATGAGGAAGGGGATATCGTTTCAGGTATTGAAATAGATATTCCCGAGTCGGCAGCATCTGAATCCCGATTGTCAGAGGAAGCATTCAGAAAACTGTATAGGAACCGAAAGAGCGCGGCAGGTGTTGATGTCTACTGGAAGTATTACAATCTATTATGGGATTATCTTAATCTACCTTCATCCAGTGCAATCGACGAACTGCTTACATATTATGAAAACAATAAGCAGATGCTCAATAAGGCATTTGGCTGCGGACAGAATATATTTATGCAAAAAACAGGTGACCGACCGTCAGAAGAAAAATTTGCGAGCCAATATAAAAAGATGTTCGAGTCAAATATTAATGTGTATCTGTATGAAAACTTTACCCTTTCCAAGGTGCTTGACCAAATCAGGGAATATTCAGATACTACAAAACGCATTTTTAAGGCGACTGGTATCATTAGCTTTGATAATGTCTTTGTTGAACTTGCGTACAGAGAGTTGTGCTCCTGTATATTTAAGGAAAGCCTGATAAAGAACAAAATCGCCGGAAGTATTTTTGAAGACTTGCACCCGCATTATGAATGTTATGCTGATTACGAAGGCGAGATTTGCAGTTATTTTTGCAGTGTAACATCATTGTCGGAGATACTGGAGTATTACGAAGAGGAAACCAAGCAGGTAGAGATTAACATCCAAAAGGAATTTCCGGGAGTCTCGATAGAAGGAATTCCTACGGTAGTTTCAGAGCGAAGAAAGAAAGAGTTCGAGGATTTCATTCAGTCAAACTATCCAGCGGAAAAGGTGAAACATATCCTTGCCTTGTTCAGCGATAGAGTTAATGACAGACAGATTAAAGCAGAAGTATGTCAGGACGCAACAGTACCAACTATATATGAATACATGGTTGGAATAGCGTGGTATTATTTCTCTGGCAAGAGAATAGATTTGCTGGGAAGTTATAATTTGACGCTGTCTGCAAATTTTGAGCCTTTAGTTCATGCCGGTGGCGGTCAGGGCGATATAGTCATTTATGAAGAAGATAAAGTTATAATGCTAGAAGCAACACTGATGAATGCCAGCAGCCAAAAACGTGGAGAGTGGGAACCGGTATTGCGGCATTCAATAAATTTGAAGATAGACGAGGAAACTGCAAAAACTGGGAGAGAAGTCACTACGTTCTTTATTGCTGATTCCTTTGATTGCAATACTATCAACATATGGAAAGCTGTTGCAGCTGTTCCGCTCCAATCATCGGTCGATAAAAGTAAGTTCACAGATAACGTAGTGATTATGCCTGTAAATACAGAGGAATTGTGTCTGCTGATGGACAAAAATGACGAATATGACGCAATCATATCGGAAGTTCACGGGTTATTTGAAGTAGACAAGACTAACTTCGACATTGGATGGCGCAGTAAATTCATGTCAGCCATTATTTAACCATTGAAAACAACGGCTGAAATTGATATCATACTCACACCACAGGAGAAACGACTATGTTTAATTTTATCTTTGTAGCCCTGGGAGGCGCTTTGGGGGCAATGGGCAGATATGCAATCAGTCTGGTGCCTGTAAAATCCTTTTTTCCCTTTTTGACCCTCGTAACCAATATTGTCGGAGCTGTTGTAATCGGATTTATCGCAGGTGCAGTTTCGGTGAAGGAGGGAACGCCGCCGGGCCTGGTATTGTTTTTGAAAGTCGGTGTATGCGGCGGTTTCACGACATTTTCAACCTTTTCACTGGAAATGTTCAATCTGCTGGAACAGGGCAAAGCAGCCGCCGGTGTCCTTTACGCAGGGCTCAGCGTGGTCTGCTGCGTTTTGGGCGTTTATCTGGGACAGATGATGGCGGTCAGAGCTTTTCGCTGACTGCGGGGGAATTTTTTGCTGCCGAAGAGGCGGAAGAAAGAGACGGCCGGACTTTGCCGATTCTGCATTGCAGGATTGGCTTTTTTGTTGTATCATAATATTATAAGGGTATTTAGCAGAAAGATTTGATACAGGAGAATCGTTTTGGAGTTACAATCAATACTTACAATGCTCGGCGGCATAGGGCTTTTCCTTTACGGCATGAAGCTGATGGGACAGTCTCTGGAGCGCTTTGCCGGAGCAAAGATGGAAAAAACACTGGAAAGACTCACCAGCAGCCGAGGGAAAGGGGTTTTGCTGGGAGCAGGGGTTACGGCGGTAATCCAGAGTTCGTCGGCGACTATTATCATGGTTATCGGCTTTCTCAACGCGGGGATTCTGAAGCTGGTGCAGGCGGTGCCTGTGATTATGGGCGCCAACATCGGAACCACCATTACAGCGCAGATTTTGAGGCTGGGCGATATCAACAACGACAATCTGATTTTGCAGATGCTCAAACCGGTATCTTTTGCACCCATTTGCGTAGTAATAGGGGCCTTTGCCATGCTGCTTTCCAAAAAGAACAAGAGCAGAGACAAGGCCGGCATCGCCGTGGGACTTGGTATTCTGTTCATCGGCATGAACATGATGGAATCCAGTTTCGCACCCCTTGCCAATTCAGAAGAATTTATGCAGTTTTTCCTGGTGCTCACCAATCCTTTTCTGGGCGTCCTGGCAGGTATGGGAGTAACTATCCTGCTGCAGAGTTCGTCCGCTTCCGTAGGTGTGCTGCAGGCAATGTCCGCCACCGGCGCCATTACCTTTTCCATGGCGGCACCCATTGTAATCGGCCAGAATATCGGCAAGTGCGTTACGGTGCTCCTTGCCAGCATCGGAACAAATAAAAATTCCCGCAGGGCGGTCTGTATCGACATCACCATGTCCATCATGGGCGCCATAATCTTCCTGGCGGCCATCTACCTCTATCAGGGTCTGTTTGGTTTCAGCTTTTGGGACGAGCCGGTGAACAGGGGACGCATAGCCGATTTTCATACCCTGTTTAACCTTGTGACCTGCATCGTTATGCTGCCGTGCGTAAATCTGCTGATTCAGATTTCCAAGAAAATCGTCAAGGACAAAAAAGGCTCTAAGATTGACGAAGAGCTGCAGCTGCTTGACCCAATCTTCATTCCTACGCCGACCCTGGCGCTGGAGCAGTGCAAGAAAGTCATGGCGTCCATGTCCGACGCCGTGATGGAAAACTATGGACTTGCCATGGAGTGCGTCTTTGAGCACAATACAGAAAAATCCGACAGAATCCGTGAAAACGAGAACTTTTTAGATAAAACGGAAAGTGTGCTGGGGGACTACCTGGTAAAAATTACAGAGCAGCATCTGGACATAGAGCAGAACCGTCTGGCTACGGAGTTTATGCATACCGTAGGCGACTTTGAAAGAATCGGCGACCACTGTATGAATCTGCTGGGCGTAGCCGAGTTCAATCAGGAACAGGAGATACACTTTTCCCATGAAGCCCTTCACGAGCTGGAGTACCTTCACCGGGCGGTGAAAGAAGCGCTCACCATTACGGCTACTGCCTATCAGGTAGAGCGGGAGAGCGTCTGCCACAAGATTGGGCCTTTGGAAGACAACGTGGACTATCTGGTGGACCTGCTGAAATCCAAACATATCGACAGACTGAAAAGCGGTCAGTGTACGACCCAGGGCGGAATTTCTTATGTAGAACTTCTGACGAACATGGAAAGAATTGCGGACCACTGCATGAACGTGGCCCAGCATCTTCATCAGAGGATTATCCGTCAGAGTCTGGATATACATAAGAGCGAAATATTTGACAGAAATGCGGACGAGTACAAAGCCATGTACGTGTATTACGAGAAGCAGTATCTCGACCCTGTTAAATAGTCTGATTTCCCAAAGGGTAAAACATAATCAATTCCGTGTCTCTGCACAGGTTTTGCAGGGGCACGTTTTTTGTTTCAATAAGATGCCGGGTTTCTTCTTAAGCTTATGGGTAAATGGGATTTCCCCAAACGGGCCTTCTCCGCATATATTGACAGGAAGGAGGTAAATTATGAAGAGAGAATACGAATTAAGCAATGTGGCGAAAGACTATCTTTCCAGGTTTTACGATATACTGGATGAAATGATTGCTGAAATGAGCGGCGCGGAGCTGACCGGCAGCATTTCCCATAATTTTATCGTGCAGATGATTCCCCACCACCGCGCTGCCATTGATATGTCGCGAAATCTTTTGCAGTACACCACCAATGTGCCGCTGCAGGAGATAGCGCTGAATATCATTTCAGAGCAAACGGACAGTATCGAAAACATGAGAGCCATACAGCAGTGCTGTAGCGAAAAGGTTAATTGTCCCAGAGACGTAAAACTGTATCAGAGACGGGTACATCAGATTATGCAGGTTATGTTCTCTGCCATGGGAAACGCCGGCGCGTCCAATAACATTAACGAGGACTTCATTCGGGAGATGATTCCCCATCACGAGGGGGCTATCAGGATGTCACGCAATGGGCTGCAATACGAGATTTGCAGTGAACTGCGCCCCATTCTGCAGGCAATTATCACTTCACAGGAAAAAGGCGTGAGAGAAATGAAAAGGCTTCTGGCCGAGATGGAAAGAAAAAACTGCTAAAAATTCATTTGCCCGGGCCACGCATTGTAAACCCGGGCGGAATCTGATACAATGATTCTGCTAGCGCAGGCGGGCAGCAGCCCGCCTGACAGCTGATTTTAAAGACGGCGCATGAAATAGATTTCACGGATTAAAATAAATGGGGAATTGGGAATTAAAAACTACGAGGAGACGAGATGATAAAGGGACTTGTATTTGATATGGACGGGCTTTTGTTCGACTCAGAGCGAGTCGTACAGAAAAGCTGGAGCGCTGCAGGAGAGGAACTGGGATACCCGGATATCGGCGGACAGATTTATCACACCATAGGATTCAACAGGAAACGGCGGGCGGAGTTTTTCCGAAAGGTCTACGGGGAGAACTTCCCATGGGACCGGTTTCAGGAAAAGGCGGCAAAGCATTTTACAGAGATTGTCGCCGGCCAGGGACTTCCCATGAAACAGGGAGTCCGGGAAATTTTAAAGTTTGCTGAGGAAAGGGACCTCCGCGTCGGACTGGCTACTTCCTCCTCCTCCGAATACGCCCTGGATAACCTGCGGTACGGCGGCATCTACGACTACTTCGACGGTTTTGTCTTCGGAAATATGGTGACTTTAAGCAAACCGGCCCCGGAGATTTACGAGAAAGCCTGCGCTGCAATCGGCGTAGAGCCATCGGAAGCGGTAGCCCTGGAAGACTCGCCGGCAGGCATTGCATCGGCCTATGCCGCGGGGCTCAGACCTGTTATGATTCCCGACCTGGTGGAGCCGGATGAAGAAACCCTGTCAGAGGTATGGCTGTGCAGAGGTTCCCTGCTGGAGGTGATTCCGGCGCTGGAGGCAGAACTGTCCGCCCCTTCCCTATAGAATTTTCTGCGGGTTCAGTTGATTCCGCCTTCGGGCCGTGGTAGAATGAACTTTAGATTACAGGGCCTTTTGCCCCGTACATAGATGGAATTGGACGATTTTATTGTGAAAAAAATTAAGGAGGAATACATATGTTCAGAGAAATGAGAAGGGCCGGTCAGGCCCTGGATATGGAAGCCGCACAGGCTATGCTTTCCCAGGCCGGCACAGGTATCTTTGGCGTCATCGGAGATGGGGGATATCCGTATACGGTGCCGGTAAACTTTGCCTATGAAGACGGAAAGATTTATTTTCACGGCAGCATGACGGGACACAAAGTGGACGCCGTCAAGGCTGACTCGAGGGTTTCCTTCTGTGTGGTAGGAGCCGACGATGTGATTGCAGAGGACTTTACGACGGCATACCAAAGCGTGATAGCTTTCGGAAGAGCCCGCATTGTGGACGAGCCGAAGGAAAAGCGCCGCAGCTTTGATTTGATTATCCAAAAATACTGTCCTGACTTTGTTGAAGAAGCCGAAAAACCTATCCGGGAGGGTTTTGACAGCACCTGCGTTATCTGCGTGGACATAGAGCATATTACCGGAAAACAGGGAAAAAAGCTGGTGGAGGCATAGGCAATGTGTGACAAAAAATTATCTTGTATAGACTGCGGTGTAACCAACTGCAGCGCCGACATTGCCGGGCGTTATCCCCAGTTCTGTCTGACAACTGGTCTTTCGGAAACCGTAAAGGAGCGGGCCATGAGCCGTTATGAGAATCCGGTAAATTTTAAGATTATGGAAACGGCTGCAGAGGTGGAGTGTGAGGGTTACTGTCAGTGGCCGAGGGTTCGGGAAATTGCCGAATTTGCTAAGAAAATGGGATACAGGAAAATCGGCATTGCTACCTGTGTGGGACTGATAAAGGAGGCCCGCGGTGCGGCGAAAGTTTTCAGGAGTCACGGGCTGGAGGTGTATGGCGCCGCCTGCAAGGTAGGCTCTGTGGACAAGACGGCAGTGGGTCTCGACGAGAAGAACAACGCTGTCGGCTGCAAAATGTGCAACCCGATTCTTCAGGCAGAACTGCTCAACGAAGCAGGAACTGAACTGAACGTGATAGTGGGACTGTGCGTCGGCCATGACAGTCTGTTTATCAAGTACTCCGACGCCATTGTAACTACCCTGATAACCAAGGACAGGGCTACCGGACACAATCCGGCCGCAGCCCTTTATAATATGGATTCCTATTTCGGTAAGCGAATCATGGGAACTTATGAAGAAAAACAATATGACGAAGAAGACCATTGAGAAAAATCATTTTGCCCATTATATCAATCCGGCGGCGTGCAGAATACCACCGGCAGACTTTACTGCTACGACATTGGCAAAGGAGCGGTGATAGAACTGGACGGCTCCGATGAATAGTCTACACCTGTGTGAAGGCGGTTTTCCGGGACGAAATTTTCGCCTGCAGAAACGACAGGAAGCTCCACGGTTTTCTACTGGGCAGACAACATGGACAAGACGGTGGATATCACCGGAGTCAGCGGCAAAGTGGTGGACTATGAAATCTTAGGTGATAAAATCTATATGATTTCCATCCGGTGAAAGGCCTTTCCTGAATTGATGAGGAGACGCTGTGGATTCACGGCATGAGCCGGACCGGAAAGCCGAAACACCGCATCCGCAGACTTGCAGAAATGCTCAACTGGTTCGATACTTACTTGAAATAGAAAATGCCGGAAAAGAGAGAAGGAGGGAAACTCGATGAGTCCGAATTTGACGGAGAAGGAGAAACATCGGCAGATTAAGAAAGAAGCGCTGATTTCAGCAGGGCTTTACGCAGCCTTTTTTATCTGGTGGTATTTTACAGGATATGGAATTGCCGAAAGGGGAACCCCTGAGACCTATACTTATGTTCTGGGACTGCCCATGTGGTTTTTCTTAAGCTGCATCATGGGCTACGTGCTGTTTTCCATTGCGGCCATCGTCGTGGTTAAAAAGTTATTCAAGGATTTTGATCTGGGCGAGGACGAGAAAGAGCAGGTGGAATGATGTCGTATACAGCGATTTTAATTACGGTGCTGGTCATATACCTGGTGTTTAATCTGGTTGCGGGGCTTTGGGTCAGCAGCAGGCAAGCCAAAGCTGACGCAGGGAAAGGGTTCATCAATAACTATTTTATCGGCGGCAGGTCCATGGGAGGGCTGGTTCTCGCCATGACTTTGGTAGCCACCTTTACCAGCGCCAGCAGTTTTATCGGAGGCCCCGGCGTGGCTTTTCAGAAAGGACTGGTCTGGGTGTATCTGTCCATGATTCAGGTGCCCACTGCCTTCATTATTTTGGGAATTTTGGGTAAGAAATTCGCGCTCATTTCCCGCAAAACCGGAGCAGTTACCGTGACCGACTATCTGCGCGCCAGATACAAATCCAAGGCGGTGGTTATCATTTCCTCCGTCTGTCTGGTGCTGTTCTTCATCGCTCAGATGATGAGTCAGTTTATCGGCGGCGCCGTGCTCTTTGAGACCATCACAGGACTTCCTTATATTTACGGACTGATTCTTTTCGGCGCGGTGGTTATCATTTATACCACCATCGGAGGATTTAAAGCCGTTACGACCACCGATACCATTCAGGGATTGATTATGGTGCTGGGCGGTTTTATCATACTGTTTACCATCGTGTCCACGGCGGGCGGCTTTGACAGCCTGATTGAAAAACTCAATGTGGCTAATCCAAACTGGGCCGATATCACCGGAGGCGGAACTACGCCGAAGGCCAACGTGATGTCCTTTTGGGTCACCGTGGGTATCGGCGTCCTCGGGCTGCCCCAGACGGCGGTGCGGGGCATGGGGTTTAAGGACACCAAGGCCCTTCACAGCGCTATGATTTACGGTACCATCGTGGTAGGTTTCCTGATGCTGGTGATGCATATCTCCGGCGTTTTCGCACCGGCGGTTTTGGACGCTTCTGAAATTACTTCAACCGACTACGTGATTCCGGCCCTGGTGCTGAAATATATGAATCCGGTGGTTGCGGGACTTTTTATTGCGGCCCCGTTGGCTGCGGTGATGTCCACAGTTTCCTCCCTTTTAATTTTGGCAAGCGCGGCCATCGTCAAGGACCTTTATATGAATTATGTGGCCAAGCCTGCTGAGAAGGGCACGGAGAAATTCAACAGCAGAATCAAAGTGATGTCTGTAGGCGCTACGGCCCTCATTGGCCTGATTGTATTTTTCTTCACCATCTATCCTCCGGATTTGATTGTGTGGATTAATCTGTTCGCCATGGGCGGGCTGGAATGTGCTTTCTTCTGCCCGATTCTGTTTGGCCTTTACTGGAAGCGGGCCAACGGTACAGCCTGCGTGCTTTCCGCCGTCAGCGGCGTCGCTGCTTTTATTGTGATGACATCCCGGGGCGTTACAGTCCTGGGTGCATCGCCAATCGTGCCGTCCATCATAATTGCAGTGGCTGCTTTTATAATCGGCGGGTACATCGGGAAACCGACGGACCAGAAAACCCTGGATTTATTTTTTCAGAAGTAAGCGCCCCGGTAATCCCCATAAGGAAGAGATAATCAGGAGGTGGTTTTATGTATCAATTTGATCGGCTCATAGAACGCAGAGGAACAAATTCTCTGAAATGGAAGGTCAAAGAAAATGAGTTGCCCATGTGGGTAGCGGATATGGATTTTCAAACGGCGCCAGAGATTATAGAGGCGCTGCATAAACGGGTTCAGCATGGAGTTTTCGGATATACGGTGGTGCCTGACAGCTGGCGCGAGGCAGTTTCCGGCTGGTGGGAGAGACGCCATCATTTTCGCATAGAGAAGGAATGGCTCCTTTTCTGCACTGGAGTGATTCCGGCAATTTCAGCAGCTGTAAGCAGCATGACCGCACCGGGCGAGCAGGTGCTGGTCTTATCGCCCGTATATAATCACTTTTATATCTCTATAGAGGAAAACGGGAGAACGGCGGCAGAATGCAGGCTGCGGTACCAGGATGGGCAGTATCATATAGACTGGGAGGCCTTTGAACAGCGGCTTGCCGAGCCAAAGACCACCATGCTGCTTCTCAGCAATCCCCACAATCCTACCGGAAATATCTGGACCGCAGATACACTGGCAGAAATCGGAAGACTGTGTGCAAAACACCAGGTTCTGGTATTATCCGATGAAATTCACTGCGATTTGACGGACCCGGGTTTTGAATACGTGCCCTTCGCGTCGGCTTCAGAACTGTGCGCCCAGAACAGTATTACCTGTATCGCTCCTACCAAGACTTTCAATCTGGCGGGCCTGCAGACGGCGGCGGTTTTTGCGCCTAACCCAGGTCTTTTTGAAAAGATGAAAAAAGCGCTCCAAATCCGCGACGCGGGCCAGCCCGGAGCTTTCGCCATTGAAGCCGCAGAAGCTGCTTTTACAAGGGGCGAACCCTGGCTTGATGGACTGCGGGAGTATATAGCTGAAAATAAAAATCTGGTATGCAGCTACATCAAAGAGCGGCTGCCGCAGGTAAAGGTGGTTTCGTCCCACGCAACCTATTTAATGTGGCTGGATTTTGGCGCCGTTACCGATGACAGCAGCCGGCTGTGCCGTTATATTCGGGAAAAAACAGGTCTGTATATGAATGTAGGGGCCTTGTACCGAGGGAACGGCGACACATTTGCCCGTCTCAATGTAGCTTGTCCGAAAGCCTGCATTGAAGATGCGCTGCAGCGCCTTGAAGCAGGCATCAAAGGCTATGTCGAAGAAAAATAAATAAAGGAAGCTCTCCCATTTCTTTTCCGAAATCAGGGATAAAGTCCGGTCCCCTGCATACACTGGTTGCAGGGGGACAAAGGGATGGACGGAAAAAAAGAACTTTTGATGACCCTCGTCATCTGTCTGCTTCTGACGCTGTGCTGCAGCTGCGGCAGACAGGAGGTCAGGACGGCTGACGGGGGTATTTTAATGGAGAAAACCAGGGCGGACTGGACTGGGGTAATCGAAGAAAACTGCGGCATCGCCGGGTTTGGAAGGCCGGCAGGTACTGCAAAGGAGACCTGGCACCTTGACGAGAATACTTATGTGGTAACCTTTGAAATTGACGCGGAGATGACCCAGGAACTGGTGGACGGCTATGCTCAGTCGGTGTGGCGGGCCTGCGAAAAAGCCGCCGGCTACTCCAATCAGAGCGCCAGCGGCTATCGCTATAGAGATATGAACGAGGCCTCCAAAAGGCAGGAACCTCTCGATTATTACATATGGTATTATACCGTCGGCGGACAGAAGTATCGGCTTGGTCTCTATTCCACCAATATGGAGTCGGGGATTCCCGGCGGTCTGGTGCTGAAAATCGAGCCCTGGGGGTGAAGCGCCCCTCGGCCCGCCGCCGGGGTTAAGCTAAAAACAGTTTTTCCGGCGGATTAGCTAAACCCTCCACCGCCGCAGTTAAGCTAAACACTGCTTTTCCGGCGGTTTAGCTTAACCCTCCACCGCCGCGGTTAAGCTAAAAACAGTTTTTCCGGCGAATTAGCTAAACACTCCGCCGCCGCAGTTAAGCTAAACACTGGTTTTCCGGCGGATTAGCTAAACACTCCGCCGCCGCGGTTAAGCTAAACACTGCTTTTTCGGCGGATTAGCTAAACCCTCCACCGCCGCAGTTAAGCTAAAACCCACTTTTTCAGCAATTTAGCTAAACGCCCCGCCGCCGTGGTGGTAAAATCCCCATTGATTCCGTTTTGTATACTTTTTTTATTGACCTTGATATTCCTTTCGCCTGAGCTCCCGGTATACCACGAAGATGGCTGTGGCCAAAGCGATGCTGTCAGCCAGTGGTCCCGAATAGATGACGCCGTCAATACCGAAGAACCTGGGCAGCAGCAGAATTAGAGGAAGGAAAAATATAATCTGTCTTGTCAGGGAAACGAATATGCCTATGGCCGGCTTTCCGATTGCGGTGAACAGATTGCTGGTAAGAGGCTGAACCGCATTGAGAGCCGTAAGCAGAAGGAATCCCCGGAAGAACTTCTCGGCAAACTCAAAATATTCGGGGGAACCCTGGCCGAAGAAACCGATGATTTCCCTTGGGAAACACTGAAAGAGCACGAAGGCGACGACGCCTACAGCTGACGCGTACAGAACCGAAGTCAGATAAGCAGATTTAACCCTGGGATACTGCTGCGCACCGTAATTGAAGCTGGCAATAGGCTGCAGTCCCTGAGAAATACCGATTGGAAAGGAAAAGTACAGCATATTCACTTTCATGATGATACCGGCGCACGCCAAAGGTATGGCCTGACCGTAGACGCTGTGAGCGCCGTAATAGGACAGGGAGTTGTTGAGCACTATCTGCACCACCATCATAGCCAGTTGGTTGGTGCAGGGCCCCATACCGAGGGAAGCAACTCTCTTCACATATTTGAACCGGGGAATAAAATACTTAGGCAGAAGTTTGACTGTCTTGTACCGGCGCAGGTAATTGATAACTAAAAGACCGGCGATAATCTGACCGATAATGGTGGCAAAGCCTGCACCGCCCATGTCCCAGCTGAATTTAAATACGAAGAGCCAGTCCAAAGCCGTATTGATAAGAGCGCCCAGGAGATTGCAGTACATGATAAATCTGGGACTGCCATCGGCTCTGACGATATGGCCTCCCCCTGATGAGAGAATCAGGAAAGGAAATCCCAGAGAAGTCACTCTGGTATAAATCTTGGCGTAGGGCATTACGTCTTCAGGGGCGCCAAAAAGGGTGAGAAGCGGCTCTAAAAACAGCTGGCAGACAATACACAGGACTGCGCCGAAAAGGAGCATGGTAGAAATCGAAACTGCTGCATAGTGGGCAGCGGCTTCGGTTTCTTTCCTTCCCATAGAAAGGTTAAAAGCAGCCGCGCCGCCGATACCGAACATCAGGGCGGTGGCTATGCAGCACATGGTCATAGGAAAAGCAACGTTAGTGGCAGCGTTTCCCAGCTCTCCGACTGCCTGACCGATAAAAAACTGGTCCACGATATTATATAAATTGCTCACCAGCAAGGCGATGACGCTTGGCACTGCAAACTGGCGCAGCAACTTGTTGACAGGTTCTTCCCCAAGGGGATTTTTGCGAATTTCTGTAGTCTCCATAATATATCTCCAACAAAAGTATCTTGTGATAGCCATAACATTTTAACGTAAAAAGGAAGAGAAATCAAGACAAATCCTCTTGCGCTGCGGCTCATAACCGTGTTAGACTTAAGAGCAGGAAATACTTCCGACTTTACTAGGGCAAATATTAACGTAAAGGAGATAGAAATATGAGATTTGAAATCGCAAAAGAAGTATTCGACCTTCTGCCAAACGGTTACTTTGGCGTTGTCGCAGTAAAGGGCATGGACAACACCAAGGAGCTTCCGGAGCTTACAGCCATGCTCCAGGAAAACATCCAGGTTTGTGAGAAGGATTTTGAGGGTGTAAAAGTAAAAAATGCGGAGGATATCGTACCTTATCGAGAAGCGTTTAAGGCGATAGGCATCAATCCCAACAGATACATGTGCTCCATCGAGGCCCTCCTGGACCGTATCGCAAAGGGCAAGGGATTTCCGCATATCAACGCCATTGTAGACATGGGAAATGCGGTTTCCATTAAATATCACCTGCCTATCGGCGCTCACGATATTGCAACCATCGACGAGGTACTGGAGGTTCGCTATACGAAACCGGGAGATACCTTTATTCCTTTCGGCGGCGGCGAAGAGGACAACCCTGAAGAGGGCGAAGTCGTCTACGTTTCCGGAGGACAGGTGAGAACCAGACGCTGGACCTGGAGGCAGAGTGAAATCGGCAAGATTACAGAGGACACCAGCAGCGTTCTGTTCCCTATCGACGGATTCACTGACTTGAACAAGGACAAGGTGGAAGAAGCAGCAAGGGAACTTGCACAGCTGGCAGAGAGATTCTTCGGCGTTAAGGCGCAGGTAGGCTTTATCGACAAGGACAACCGGGTCTTCCAGGTAGAATAAAAGTTATTGCCGGGGCGGGACTTGCAAGTCCCGCCCGCATTTATGTTTCAAGAAAAGCACCTTGTCAGGGGACGCCCTGTGTGCATAGGAATCTATGATTTCCGCAACGCACATTTTTTACTGGAAAAAGAGAAGATTTTAAGATGAATACAGAGAAACACATATTTGAAATGATAAAAAAATACGCCAAGGAGCTTTCCCAAATGGAAAGCAGCCTGTGGAAAATCATGGTTTGTCAGGACGGAAGGGTTTATGAGACCGGGGACGGCTGTGATTTTAAAAATCTGCGGCAGACAGATGTTTTTTCGGAAGCAGAAGCCAAAGCCTATCCGATAGAGCGAAAGTTCCTTGCAGAGAGAAAGCAGCTGAAAGCAATGGTGCTTTCTCGGACGCCTTACTGCACCCTGGCTGCGGAAGAAGGCAGGACCCTCCTGCCGCCCCTTGACGACATGGCTCAGATTGTAGGACCCCAGGCGGAAATCATTCCTTACGACGGGGAAAAAATCGGCAGAGCCCTGCAGGAAGCCGCAGGCTGTTTTGTCCGGGACCGGTATACCATTACCGTAGGACGGAGCCTCTTTGAAGCGGTGGTGGCGCTGCAGGTGCTGGAAAAATCCGCAGAAGTCAGCTTGAAGGCCGATGTACTTGGCGGGGCTGTCGCCGTACCCACTGAAGAGGCAAGGAAGCTGCGCAGGATTTATCTGGAGCAGTATTCCAAAGCTGAAGCTGCAGTAAAGTCTGAAGAGGGGAGGAGGTAACCTGTGAAAGAAAAGACAGCCAGAGAGACACTGGAAGCGTTTGGTAAAAAATTGGTGGAAACCGATTTGGTACAGGGAACCTGGGGCAATCTGTCCCTGCGCCTTGATGAAAAATATATGATGGTAACGCCGTCGGGCCTTGATTATACCCGGCTGACGCCGTCGGATATGGTAAAGGTGGACATAAATTCCCTGGAGTATGCAGGAGACCTGAAACCGACCTCTGAAAAAGGCATACACGGCGGCATTTACGGCAGCCGTGCCGATGTGGGGGCCGTCATTCACACCCATTCCAAGTATTGCGCCGTCTTTGCGGCGGCAAGAAAAGCCGTACCTATTGAGACGGAAGAGGCGGCAAGGATATTCGGCCATACAGTAGAACTGGCCGGCTACGCCATGCCGGGGTCGAAGGAGCTTTGGGCGGGCACCATTGCCGCCCTCGGTAAAAATAACGGATGTATTATGGCAAACCATGGCATGCTATGTGTAGGGCGTACCATGGAGGAGGCCTTTGAAAACTGCCGGATACTGGAAGAATACTGCCGGCAGTATATCGAAACCAGATGGAAAGAGGGCAGATAATATGGAATTAAAAGAGATTTTGAAAGGACAGCGGGATTACTTCAACACGGGGAGCACCAGAGACTTGGCCTGCAGAAGAAAGGCGCTGCTTCGGCTTCGGGATAGCCTGCAGCGCCACGAGAAGGAGCTTTTGGCAGCTCTTTGGGAGGATTTGGGAAAATCCGAGTACGAGGCTTATGCCACGGAAATGGCCATGGTTTACAGCGAGCTTCGCTATATGCTGCGCCATCTTCGGTCCCTGGCAAAACCCAGACGGGTACACACGCCGGCAGCTAACTTTCCGGCTAAGAGCATGATTTACAGGGAGCCCTACGGTGTGGTTCTGATTATGTCGCCGTGGAATTATCCGGTGCAGCTGACCCTTGTGCCCCTTATCGGCGCTCTGGCCTGCGGAAACTGTGCTGTGGTGAAACCGTCAAAGGATTCGCCGGCGGTTTCCCGTGTTATGGCGCGGATTTTAAAGGAGACCTTCAGCCAAAACTACGTGTATACGGTCCTTGGCGGCAGAGAGGAAAACCAGAAGCTTCTGGCAGAGAAATTCGACTACATTTTCTTTACCGGCGGCAAGGAGACAGGCCGCGCCGTCATGGAGGCGGCAGCGAAACATCTGACGCCGGTAACCTTGGAACTTGGAGGAAAAAGCCCGTGTATCGTAGATGAAACTGCGGATATTGCCATGGCGGCCCGCCGCATCGTCTGGGGCAAATTTTTAAACTGCGGGCAGACCTGTGTGGCGCCGGATTATGTGCTGGCTCACCGCAGCATTAAGGAAAGCCTCCTTGCGGCCATGGTGCGGAACATCGAAGCCCTCTACGGAGAAGAACCTCTGAAGAGCAAAGACTACGGAAAGATTGTAAATAGGAAGCACTATGAACGGCTGGCAGGGCTGACCGCCGGGGAGACACCCTATTATTTCGGCGGAGCTGATGAAGAAAGCTGCAGGATAGCCCCTATGATTTTAGACGATGTAAACTGGGAAAGTCCGTGTATGGAGGAGGAAATCTTCGGACCGATTCTGCCGGTCATGGAATTTGACGACCTGGGCCAGGTGAAACGGCAGATTGAGAAAAGACCCCGGCCTCTGGCGCTGTATCTGTTTACCGGCAGCAAAGAGGCGGAAAACTATATCATGAAAGGCATGTCCTTCGGAGGAGGCTGCGTCAACGATACTGTCATGCATCTTGCCGGCGGTCAGCTGCCTTTTGGAGGCATAGGAGAAAGCGGCATGGGAAACTACCACGGAAAGTACAGTTTCCGTACCTTTACCCACGAAAAAAGCGTGCTGAAGAAGGGAACCCTCATTGACCCTCCTATGCGGTATGCTCCGTATCCGGACAGTACCCGGCTGCTGAGGCTGTTTATGAAATAGACGGGAAAACTTTTAGAATAAAGGATAAGACTTATGAAGCAAGTATTGGAAAGAGTATTAGAAAACTGCCGCCGGTTCACCCTGGAGGGGCAGGTGGCAAGCTATATTCCTGAGCTGGCTAAGGCAGACCGGGAAAAGATAGGCGTATATGTGGCTACCAATGACGGGGACTATTCCGCAGGAGACTGGGAGAAGACCTTTACCATTCAGAGCATCGTCAAGACTATTTTTCTCATGCTGGCGGCGGAGGACAACGGTATTGAGGTAGTAAAATCCCACGTAGGTGTGGAGGCTACGGGCAAACCGTTTAACGCCATCGACTACGGCGATTCAGTGATTTTAAAGGAACACATCAATCCCATGGTCAATATCGGCGCCATCGCCGTGTGCGGCATGGTAAAAGCTAGGGACAACGAGGAACGGTTCAGGCGGCTCATGGACTTTACCCGAATGATTACGGAAAATGAGAGTCTGGAGATAGACCGGGAAGTATATCGTTCCGAGCGGGAGACGGGAAACAAGAACAGAGCCCTGGGGTATCTTCTGAAAAATTCCGGTATGATTTACGGCAGCGTAGATGAGCTTTTGGACGTGTACTTTGCCATGTGCTCTGTCAAGGTCAACTGCAGAGACCTTGCCAACATAGCCCTGCTTCTGGCAAATCACGGAAAGAACCGGGACGGCTGGCAGATTATCCCCAAAGAGGACGCCGTTTTTATGAACGCGGTGCTGACTACCAGCGGTATGTACGACGGCAGCGGAGAATTTGCTACCACCGTGGGAATCCCCGCCAAGAGCGGCGTAGGCGGCGGTATCATGGCCGATTGCCCGGGGCGCATGGGTATCGGCATTTACTCTCCGGCTCTTGACAGAAAGGGCAACAGCGTGGCCGGCGTCAAGATGCTGGAAGCGCTGAGCAGGGAGTGGGAATTGAGTATTTTCTAAATGGAAGAATCAGGAGAAAAGCGGAGTTTCTCAAGGGAATTCTGCTTTTTTTATGTTTTTTTGCTATACATAGTATTTGGTTATTGACAATCAAATATCAAACTAATAGAATGAATTTATGACAAAAAGAAAGAAAAACTTTGAAAGAAAGGAAGGCATCGATTTGCCGCAGAGGCACTGATGCAGGGTGTGATATGCTGGAAAAAGAATATTACGACAAAACCGATGAAATCATAGCGGCCCACGGGCGTACCCAGGCGGACCTGATTCCAATCATTCAGGAGATACAGGAAGAATACCGCTATCTGCCCCCTGAGCTTTTAACCTATGTCGCACAGGAGCTGCGGATTCCTGAATCCCAGGCGTACAGCGTGGCAACTTTTTACGAGAACTTTTCTTTTGAGCCCAAGGGCAAATACCTGATTAAGGTTTGCGACGGTACTGCATGTCATGTCCGCAAATCCATTCCTATTTTAGAGGCGCTGTACAGTGAGCTGGGCCTTTCCAGAGACAAGCATACCACAGAGGATATGCTCTTTACCCTGGAAACCGTATCCTGTCTGGGGGCCTGCGGTCTGGCACCGGTGCTGACCGTCAATGACAAAGTATATCCGGAGATGTCCCCGGAGAAGGCCGTTACTTTAGTTCACGAATTGAGAGGTGTATAAGATGAATAAATTAACTGACAGACAGTCTCTCGCAGCGGTTCGTGAGGCGTCAAAGGAACAGATTGAAAGCAACAAATGCAGAATCCTTATCTGTGCCGGTACCGGCTGTATCGCCGGAGGTTCCGGAGAGATTTATGAAAAAATGTGCGAACTGGTCAAGCAGAACCCGGATGTAGAGGTGGTCTTTGAACCTGAGGTCGCCCACGGCGACGGAGATATCGTCATCCGCAAAAGCGGATGTCACGGCTTTTGTGAAATGGGCCCTCTGATGAAGATTGAACCGCAGAATATTCTCTATACCAAGGTGAAGCCGGAGGACTGCGAGGAGATTTTCCACAGAACCATCGCCAGAGGAGAATTGATAAACCGGCTGCTGTTTATGCAGGACGGGAAGGAATGTCCGAAGCAGGAGGAGATACATTTCTACGAGAAACAGCACAGAAATGTGCTGAAAAACTGCGGTTCCATCGACGCGGAACATATTGAGGAATACATTGCCATCGGAGGTTACTCCGCTCTGGAAAAAGCCCTGTTTGAAATGACCCCGCAGCAGATTATCGACCAGGTTTCGGCCGCCGGTCTCAGAGGCAGAGGCGGAGCGGGCTTTCCTACGGGAAGAAAGTGGAGTCAGGTTGCAGGCCAGCAGGAAAAGAAGCGTTATGTAGTCTGTAACGGTGACGAAGGCGACCCGGGTGCATTCATGGACAGAAGTATCATGGAAGGCGACCCTCACAAGATGATTGAGGGGATGATTCTTGCAGCCTACGCAGTGGGCGCAGACGAAGGATATATCTATGTCCGGGCGGAGTATCCCCTTGCCATCAGCAGACTGAAAAACGCCATTGCTCAGGCAGAAGCGGCAGGACTTCTGGGCGATAATATTTTAGGAACCGATTTCTGTTTCCGCTTACATATCAGCAGAGGCGCCGGCGCCTTTGTCTGCGGCGAGGGCAGCGCCCTGACCTCATCCATCGAGGGGAACCGGGGCATGCCGAGAGTAAAGCCTCCAAGAACCGTGGAACAGGGACTTTTCGATAAACCGACTGTACTGAACAACGTGGAAACTTATGCCAATGTGCCGATGATTATCAAAGAGGGGGCAGAGTGGTTCTCGGCCATCGGAACAGAGGGAAATTCCGGAACCAAAGCTTTTGCGCTGACGGGAAGCGTAAGACACACCGGTCTCATCGAGGTTCCTATGGGAACTACCCTGAGAGAGGTTATTTTCGATATCGGCGGCGGCATCAAGGACGACAAAAAGTTTAAGGCCGTGCAGATTGGCGGACCGTCCGGAGGCTGTCTGACTGAGCAGCATCTGGACATGAAGCTGGACTTTGACTCCCTGAAAAAAATCGGCGCCATGATTGGCTCCGGCGGTATGGTAGTTATGGATGAAAACACCTGCATGGTAGAGGTTGCCCGTTTCTTTATGAATTTTACCCAGAATGAAAGCTGCGGCAAATGCGTGCCGTGCCGCGAGGGTACCAAGAGGATGCTGGAAATTCTGGAACGCATCGTAGGCGGAAAGGGAGAAATTTCCGATTTGGATAAGCTGGAAGAGCTGTCCGAAATGATTACGGATACTGCTCTCTGCGGACTTGGAAAATGCGCGGCTCAGCCTGTGATGAGCACCCTCAAATTTTTCCGGGAGGAATATGAGCAGCACGTACTGCAGCGCAGATGTCTTTCCAGAAACTGTACGGCCCTGCAGAGATTCATTATTGACCCGGACAAGTGCAAAGGCTGTTCCAAGTGCGCCAGAAACTGTCCGGCAGGAGCCATTGCGGGACAGATTAGAAAGGCGTATCACATCGACACCGAAAGCTGTATTAAGTGCGGCGCATGTCTGTCTGACTGTGCCTTTGACGCAATTCATATAGAGTGGTAGGAGGAAACGAATCATGGGTTTTATGACAATTAACAACAAAAAAGTGGAGTTTACCGACGAGAAAAATATCCTCACGGTGATTCGCAATGCAGGCATCGATATTCCGACCTTCTGCTATCATTCCGATTTGTCCACCCACGGCGCATGTCGTCTGTGCGTGGTGGAGGATAACAGAGGAAGTGTCTTTGCTTCCTGTTCAGAAAGACCGAAAGACGGTATGGTAATCTATACCCATACTAAGAGACTTTTGCACCACAGAAAGATGATTATCGAGTTGCTTTTGGCCGCTCACTGCAGGGACTGCACCACCTGCGCACCTAACGGCATCTGCAATCTGCAGGAGCTGTCCAAGCGGCTGGGTGTTACCGAAGTACGCTTTGAAAACTATAAAGAACAGTATCCCCTGGACTTATCCTCTCCTTGCATCGCAAGAGATTTGAACAAATGTATCCTCTGCGGAGACTGCGTGCGCATGTGTCACGAGGTAGTGGGAGCCGGCATCCTGGGCTTTGCCCAGAGAGGCTCAAAGATGATGATTACAACGCCGTTTAAAAAGGATTTGTCCGAAACCACCTGCGTAGGCTGCGGACAGTGCCGCGTGGTATGTCCTACCGGCGCCATTACCGTAAACCGCAATATGGACCAGGTGTGGGAGTTACTTCACGATAAAAATGTCCGCGTAGTTGCGCAGATTGCACCTGCCGTCCGCGTGGCTATCGGCGAGGCCTTTGGCCTGGAGAAAGGGGCCAACGCCCTGGGACATCTGGCGGCCGCTATGCGCTTTGTAGGCTTTGATGAGGTCTATGATACGGACTTCGGCGCTGACCTTACCGTCATCGAGGAAGCCCAGGAACTGGCGGAAAGACTGAAATCCGGAGAAAATCTGCCGCTGTTTACCTCCTGCTGCCCGGCATGGGTGAAATTCTGTGAGGATAGATTCCCGCAGTTTAAGAAGAACATCTCCACCTGCCGTTCTCCGCAGCAGATGTTCGGTGCGCTGATAAAAGAAGAAGCAAGGATGAATAAGGACAAGGACCCGAGGAGAACCGCGGTGGTTTCTATCATGCCTTGTACCGCAAAGAAAGCGGAAATCCTGCGTCCCGAGCACTATACCGACGGAGAACAGAATGTGGATTATGTACTGACTACTACGGAAATTGCCGACATGATAAAAACCACTGGTATCAATCTGGCCGAAATCACGCCGGAGGCTCTGGATATGCCTTTTGGTATGTCATCCGGAGCAGGTGCAATTTTCGGCACCACCGGCGGCGTAACAGAGGCGGTGCTCCGCTATCTGAAAGGAAGCAGCAAAGCCGCAGACCTGGATGAAATCAAGTTCATCGGCGTCAGAGGCAATGAAGCTGTTAAGGAAGCCGTTGTGGACCTGGACGGCAGAGAGGTACGGATTGCCGTCATCAACGGACTGGGCAGCGCGGCGAAAGTCCTTGAGGATATCGAGGCCGGGAAAGTCCACTACGACTTCGTAGAGGTTATGACCTGCAGATTCGGCTGCGTCAACGGCGGCGGTCAGCCGGTAATGCTGGCTCTGGAAAATGAGACCAGAATGGCAAGACAGAGCGGTTTATATCGTTTCGACAGCCGTTCCCAGATTAAATCGTCGGGACAGAACCCGGTAGCGCTGAACTTGTACGATGGCATCCTGAAAGGAAAAGTACATAAGCTGCTGCACAACGAGCATAACTAAATCCAGAGATTTTAAGACGGGACCCCTGCGGCGCATGATATGGAAGGCTCCGCAGGGGTTTGGTTATGGATTTGCCGCAATAAGCGGCAGATTTCTGTTGCAGGAAATTGATTCTTGTGGTATTCTATGTAGGTACCCATCCATTGAGATTTGTTAGCTCAGCTGGGAGAGCACTTGGGTGACAACCAAGAGGTCGGCGGTTCGAGCCCGCCACAAATCACCAGGATATTGAAACTGCAAGGCTTCAACTGATAGAAGCCTTGCAGTTTTTTTATTTAATTTAATCATTTTACGTTTAAGAATTTATAAAATTAATTTATTTAAAATATTATTGAAAATAAAATAGTTGTATGATATACTTGAGATAAGTTATAATTAGATTAAACAAAAGGAGAAGGAAAATGAAAAGATTGAGATTAATGAAAAGTGTTCCAGCGATTGTGATACTTTGTATGCTGATGACCATGTTATTTGCAGAACCTACTTTTGCAGCTACATATAAGGTCAATGATGGAGGTAAGACTACCTATGTATCTGAACAGCGTGCAGCAGCATGTGACCGGATGCTTGAGATGTCACAAGTGGAATGGCAGTTATCGGGAAGGTTACGTTATTGCTTTGGACAAAAAGATGGCGTTTTAGATAAGGACACCAAAATAGACCTTTATAAGTGGGTAGATAATAAAATGGCCAATGAGGTGATTACCCGTAAAGGGATTCCTTATACACAAGTCGATAGAGAGCACAGCTTTCCAAATGGATTTACTTTAACATACGGGACAAAAACAACGACGATAGATGGAAATACTTATCGGTCCATATGGGGAACAGATTGCTCGTCATCTGTGGATTTTGCGTGGAGAAAGGGTACCGGAAACTTAAACAGCAGCAATTTTATGAAACATAAGGACAGCAGTGGAAACTATCATCTGTATAGGACAAGACATATGTTTGCTGATGGAATTGTTAATAAAAGCAATGATGGTGAAGGTGACTATCTTATGCTTGTAGGAAAATACGGGAACTATTATAGTAAAAGAGTAAATGCCACAACTACCAGAGAGGTGGTCGACGAACTCTCAAAAGCTGATAACTATGCGCAGACGGATGCAGAGGTTTGGGCTGATATTTACAGTAAAGTATATGCAGCCATGAAACCAGGTGACGCGTTATTGTGGAGAGGAGACACTACGGGTCATGTCCGTCTTGTAACGGAAGTATATATTGCGTATAAAAATGAAACAAAAGAAGGAAAAAAGGTGGTGGATCCTGGAAAAAGCTATGTTAAGTGTATTGAGCAAACAGGATTTAAGAAAGGTGACGCAAATTGGAAAACTTCGTGGATTCCAAATCAAGAAGAGAAGGATGAAGCGGGTCAGGACGTATTTACTGGAGTGTATACCTTCGAGCAGCTTGCCGGCAAGAAAAGAAGTCCGGTTGTAAATCCTTCTGAAACTGTTGATGTTGGATTCAGGCGCTACGTTCCAATTAAATTAAAAGCTTTTAATGATTAAAATTCAAAGCAGATACTTAAGAGACAGGCTATATGCCTGCCTCTTTTTTTCCAGAACAGACCCGCCTCTCGTATTTTAATGAGCAAAAAATTGACAGAATCCTTGCTTCGTGGTAACATGAAATAAAAATGAAAATATTTTTCATAATATGAAAAACTGGAGCGGCAAAGCCCAAAGAAGGAATCAGTAGAGGAGAATTGCAATGAATACACTGAAACAAAAACTGATGGAATACATAGATGAACAGCATTTGATTGAAATGACTTCCGATATGATAGCGCTTCCGTCCCACGAGGGAATCCCTCAGCAGGAAACAGGAGTTGCCAGGTATATTAAGGGCATATTTGATGCAAACGGAATACCTTGTCAGCTGATTGAGGTGGAACAGGGCAGATGCAATGTCATTGCAAGGCTGGACGGAAAGAAACCGGGGCCTGCTATTATGCTGAACGGACATATGGATACGGTGAAGCCTGATAATATGCCTGACGCTCTGATACCGAAATTACAGAACGGCTTGCTTTACGGCAGGGGCGCTTCGGACATGAAAGGCCCCATCGCTTCTATGATTGAAGGGATGCTGGCAGTCAAAAAGGCAGACCTCCTTGAAAAGGGAACCATTTTGTTTACGGGAGTTTTGGACGAGGAACACGGCAGTATAGGGACCATAGACCTCTTAGAAAGCGGCCTTAGAGCAGACGCTGCCATTGTGGGCGAGCCTACAGAACTTTCCATATGTACGGCCCACCGAGGGCTGGAATGGCTTAAATTTCATTTTATAGGAAAAACCGTACACGGCGGAGCTCAGAAGAACGGAGTCAACGCCATTTCTAAAGCGGTGGATTTTATCAACGAAATGGAGGCCACGCTGATTCCGCAGGTAACATCGAGAAAGCATCCGCTTTTGGAGGAGGCAACCATTAACTACGGTGTAATTCACGGCGGAACCCAGCTTTCTACTGTTGCGGGCCAATGCAATCTGTATGTGGACAGAAGATTTCTTCCTTATGAAATCTATGACGACGTCATGGCCGAATTTCAGGCTGTGCTGGACAGACTTTCGGAGAAAGACCCTGCGTTTAAGTGTCAAATGGAAGTAATGGAAGAAAGTCAGATGAAAGAAGGTTATGTTCATATGCCTATGGAGATAGAGCCGGAGCACCCGCTGACCATGTCGGTAAAGAAAGCGGCGAGAGAGGCTACAGAAGAAGAACCTGTAATGAGCTTTTTTCCGGCATGGACAGACGGAGGCCTTTTGAAGAGCTACGGCGATATTCCTACGGTGGTGCTGGGGCCCGGTCTGATAGAGTGCTGCCACTCAGAAGCAGAATATATCCCGGTAGACCATCTTCCCAAAGCCGCTTTGATTTATGCCCTTGCTGCCCTTGATTTCTGCAGCGGACAGAATGAAAAAGTGAATGTACCGCCGAAGCGGACGCAGAAAGGAGAAGGAGCAGACAGATGATGGAGAAACAAAACAGAAGCAGTATACAAAAGGCCATTGCAATTTTAGAAACCCTGGGCAGCGAGCCCTATGCTTTTACAGCCCAAGCTTTAGCGGGATTAACGGGAATCAATATCACCACCGTCTACAGAATCCTTTACCAGCTGGAAGAGGATGATATGGTCGTATTGGAGCAGGAAAGCAAGAAATATAAGATTGGACCGAATATGTATCATATTGGGTCAACTTATCTATATAATAGTAATTACAAGAACAAGCTGGAGGAGATTCTTTCACAGATATCCGAAGAGGTCAAAGAGTCGGTGGGGTTAGCCGTCAAAGACCGGGACAAAATTATGTCTATCATAGAAATCGAGGTACATCAGCCCATGAAGATGAACGATGTACCGGGAAGATATTTTCAGGGGAACAAAGGAAATTACGGCAAATGTATCATGGCTTTTCAGGAACCGGAATATATCGAGCGGTATTTGAACACCCATACCTTTGAAAAAACCTATCCGGCTACGCTGACGGAGAAAGAAGAACTTCTGGAGGAATACGCCCGGATTAGGGAACAGGGATACTCGGAGTCCATCGATGAGCTGGGAATCGATATTCTGGGTACCGGAATCCCGCTCTTTGATATGAAAGGGAATATCCGCGGCTGCGCCGCCATTGCTTTCTTCAGAGAGGACGGCTGGGAAAAGAAACTGGAATCCCTGCGGAATACGCTGTTTGCTTATCAAAAAGCCATTGAACAGTATCTGCCGTGATAAATTCTCATCCTATGAAAAGGTAATCCTGGCCGGTTACAGTGGAGCCTGCCGATTACCTTTTTTATTTGTCACCATTCCCATGTATACACGGTGCATATTCTTACATTTTCCACTGAAATTTCGTTGACAAATCTGAAAATTACGAATAAAATAGTTGTTAGAAAATAGTTAAAAGTTTAACTTATATTGGTTAAAACTTTAACAATACTGGTCGTTATATCTAAGTTTTTAAGGAGAGAAACATGTGTAATTGCAGCGAAATGACAAAAAAATTCGAGAAGCTTGACGAAATTATTGCCAGGCATAGAGAAGAACGAGGCGCGCTGATTCCGATTCTCCATGAAGCACAGGAGGTGTTCGGATACCTACCTTACGAAGTACAGGAGAGGATTGCTGACGGCCTTGGAGTTTCCATGGCAAAAGTATACGGTGTTGTAACTTTTTATTCCCAGTTCTCGCTGAAGAAAAAGGGCAAATATAAGATAAATGTCTGTATGGGAACTGCCTGTTATGTAAAGGGCGCCAATGACATTCTGGGAAAGTTTTTAGAGAGACTTTCCATCGAGGTGGGAGATTGCACGCCTGACGGCAAGTTTTCACTGGATTCCTGCAGGTGCATCGGTGCCTGCGGTCTGGCTCCGGTGGTAACTATCAACGACGAGGTCTATGGCAGGTTGACGCCGGATATGGTTGATGAAATCATGAATGAATATGAGATGATGGAGTAGGAGGCAAGCGGTATGAGTAGTAAAACAATAGCGGATATCCGGAAGATTCAGGCTGATACCCTGCAGTCCTTCGGCAACAGAATTGGAAACGATGACAGTAAAATATATATTATGACTTGCTGCGGTACGGGATGTACTTCATCAGGGGCTATTAAAAATAGAGATAAGCTTGAGGAACTCATTGCCAGAGACGGTTATGAAGACAGAGTCCAGATTGTAAAGACCGGATGTTTCGGCCTGTGTGCGGAAGGCCCTATCCTTCTGGTATATCCGGAAAACGTGATGTATACCAACGTAACTCCGGACGATGTCAACGAAATCTGGGAAGCCCATATCAGAAACGGGAGAGTCGTAGAACGTCTGAAGTCTGAAAACGAGCTCAACTTCTTCTCAAAGCAGATGAGAATTTCCCTGAGAAACTGCGGCAGAATTGACCCGGAAAACATCGACGAGTACATAGCTTTTGACGGATATCAGGCTCTGGGTAAGGTGCTTACGGAGATGGAGCCTGAGGATGTGATTAAAGTCATGAAAGACGCGGGGCTGAGAGGCAGAGGCGGCGGCGGATTCCCGGCGGGAACCAAGTGGGAGTTTGCGGCGAAGCAGCAGGTCAAGGAAAAGTATGTCTGTTGTAATGCCGATGAAGGGGACCCGGGCGCGTTTATGGACCGCTCTGTATTGGAGGGCGACCCTCATTCCGTAATAGAAGCCATGGCCATTGCAGGTTATGCCATCGGTGCGTCTCAGGGCTACGTTTATGTAAGAGCAGAATACCCAATCGCTGTACAGAGGCTGGGCATCGCCATTGAGCAGGCCAAAGCCTACGGCATTTTAGGAGACAACGTGCTTGGTACGGGTTTTAAATTTGACCTGGAAATCAGACTGGGCGCCGGCGCCTTTGTCTGCGGTGAGGAAACCGCTCTGATGACCTCCATCGAGGGTAATCGAGGCGAGCCGCGCATCAAGCCGCCTTTCCCTGCAGTGGAAGGTCTCTTCGGCAAGCCGACCATTCTCAATAACGTAGAAACCCTGTCCAACGTGCCTCAGATTATCTTAAAAGGTGCGGACTGGTTTGCGTCTATCGGAACGGAAAAATCCCACGGCACCAAGGTATTCGCCCTGGGCGGCAAAATCAACAATACCGGTCTGGTGGAAGTTCCTATGGGAACTACTCTGAGAGAGATTATCTATGAAATCGGCGGCGGCATTCCAAACGGAAAAGAATTTAAAGCGGTGCAGACCGGCGGTCCGTCCGGCGGCTGTATTCCGGCGGAGTTTCTCGACTCGCCTATAGATTATGACTCCCTGCTGGAACTGAAATCCATGATGGGTTCAGGGGGCATGATTGTCATGGATGAAGACACGTGTATGGTTGACATCGCCAAGTTTTATCTGGAGTTTACCGTGGATGAATCCTGCGGAAAATGTCCTCCGTGCAGGATAGGAACCAAACGGATGCTTGAAATTTTAACGAAGATTACTGACGGGAAGGGAAGTCTTGAGGACCTTGAGGACCTTGAATATCTGGCAAAGAACGTGCAGAAGGGCGCTCTCTGCGGTCTGGGTCAGACGGCGCCGAATCCGGTGCTCTCCACCCTTAAATATTTCAAGGATGAATATATTGCCCACGTGGTTGACAAGAAGTGTCCTGCCGGCGTCTGCGTTTCTATGCTTCGTTACATGGTCGTAGACGAGCTGTGCAAGCACTGCGGACTCTGCGCCAGAAACTGTCCTGCCCAGTGTATCAGCGGAAGCAAGACCACGCCTTATGTGATTGACAACGAAAAATGTCTTAAGTGCGGCGTCTGCATGGAAAAATGTCCGTTCAAGGCCATTATGAAGAATGCTTAAGTTTCAGTAATCAGGAGGGCAAATTATGAAAAACAAAAAAAGAGTACAATTAACCATAGACGGCATGGACGTCAATGTGCCGGAGGATTACACCATTCTTCAGGCGGCAAAAGAAGTTAATATTAAAATTCCGACCCTGTGCTTTCTCAAGGATGTCTGCGAGATAGGCTGCTGCCGTATGTGCCTTGTGGAGGTTGCGGGCATGAAAAACTGGCAGGCTTCCTGCGTGCAGAAGGTAGCCGAAGGCATGGTGGTCAAAACCCATACGCCGGATATTCTCAACTTCAGAAAAAAGAATCTGGAGCTGATTTTGTCCAACCATCCGGCTATGTGCCAGAGCTGCAACAGGGGTTCCACCGGCTGCGAGCTGAAGACTTTAGCCAACACCATGGACACCGAATTTACCAACTATGCGAAGAATCAGGAAATTGTTACGGCCAATCAGGTCATGGAAATTGATAACGGTATTTCCATCATGCGGGACCCTAACCGCTGTATCCTGTGCAGAAGATGTATCAGCATCTGTCATAATGTGCAGACTGTAGGCGCCATCGACGTTATCAACCGCGGATTCGGCACGGTGGTCAGCACCACTTTTAACAGACCTATTGACGAGTCCAAGTGCGTCAACTGCGGCCAGTGTATTAACGTATGTCCTACCGGCGCGCTGCAGGAACATTCCAGCCTGGACGACCTGTGGGAGATTCTGAAAGACCCGGAAAAACACGTGGTTGTGCAGACTGCGCCGGCTGTCAGAGCGGCCCTTGGCGAAGAGTTCGATATGCCTTTTGGCACGGATGTAACCGGAAAGATGGTTACGGCTCTTCGCATGATTGGCTTTGACAGAGTCTTCGATACCGATACCGGAGCTGATTTGACAATCATGGAGGAAGGTACGGAGCTGATTAACCGGATTAAAAACGGCGGCAAGCTGCCTCTCATCACTTCCTGTTCACCGGGCTGGATTAAGTTCTGCGAACATTTCTTCCCGGATATGCTGGACCACTTATCTTCCTGCAAATCTCCTCATGAGATGCTGGGTGCGGTGATAAAGTCCTACTATGCTGAGAAAGAGGGTCTTGACCCTGCCAACATTTCGGTGGTTTCCGTGATGCCGTGTACGGCAAAGAAGTTCGAGGCACAGAGAGAGGAATTGGCGGCAACAGGATATCCCGATGTAGACCTGGTACTTACTACCAGAGAACTGGCGAGAGCCATCTCTGCTTTTGGAATCGACTTCCCGGCATTGCCTGATACGGATTTCGACCATCCTCTGGGTATTTCTACTGGCGCGGCTACAATTTTCGGCGCTACCGGCGGCGTTATGGAAGCAGCCCTCAGAACTGTGGCGGATGTTCTCACCGGACAGAGTTCGGATTCCATCGACTACATGGAGGTTCGCGGAAAGGAAGCAGGTATTAAGGAAACAGAAATCCAAATTGGAGATTTAACCATTAAAGCAGCGGCGGCCCACGGACTGGGCAACGCCAGGGCGCTGATGGAGAGAATCAAAGCCGGAGAACACTTTGATTTCGTAGAAGTGATGGCCTGTCCGGGAGGCTGCGTCAACGGCGGAGGCCAGCCGCAGCAGCCGTCTTCTGTCCGCAACTGGATGGATTTGGGGGCAGAGCGAGCTAAGGCCCTTTACAGAAGCGATCACGAAAGCTTTGTGAGAAAATCCCACAAGAATCCGGTTATCAAGGAACTTTACAAAACTTACCTGGGAGAGCCGGGCAGCGAAAAAGCACACCATCTGCTCCATACCCATTATCAGCCGAGATAGTTTAAGACCAGTCGGAGATGCTCCGGCTGGTTTTTTTCTGCCCGCATGTATGCCTGGTCGCTTTCTGCCCAGAGGGTTAACCTTTTTTACCTGAAAAGGGGAATTTTATGTATAACAAAATGGTGAAAATTATACTTGAAATCTTGGCTTTAAGAAAAACCTGTATAACTCCGACCTGATTAAGGGGGAAAAATCGTTATAAACGTGAGTGCGCGGCTTTAAAAAAGTGAATTTGCCTGGGTTATTTATACATAAATTCGATGAAACTGCAAAAACATGTATAACTTCAGTTCTGAAGCGAGGAAAACGGTTATACATGTTTTTTGTTTTTTGGCAGATTCAGGATAACGTTTCTTTAGGAACTGCAGGACTTCTGTTACCAATTAGTAACAGTTGCCGGGATTTTTGCCTGAAAAGGTAACAGACCCGCAGGAAAAAGCAAAGGGGAAGGATATGGAATAAATGCTGAAATTTCAATGGGAGACTCCTTTTTAAACAGTATGGCACCGAATTTGCAATATTTATTAAAAAACTAGAAGGAGGAAGATTCTATGAAAGTCAAAGACAAATATTTGAATTTCTATTACGAAACCATTGGGGAGGTGCCGGAACCGGTAATTGACCCGAAGAAAACAGCCCTGCTGATTGTCGACATGCAGAATCAGTTTGTGCGGAGAGATTCGCCGGAGGCGGAGGCTTTTAAGGCCGCCGGGGAATGGGAACGCTGGATTCCGTTTCACGACAGGCTGGACGAAATCGTCATTCCCAATAACGTAAAGCTGCTGGAGTGTTTCAGAGAGCACGGCATGACGGTAACTTATGCACAGATAGCGTGTCTCAGAGAGGATGGGGAAGATAGGTCTCCTGTACAGAAGTCGGATGGATGGAACGGCATCTTCCTTCCAATCAATAATCCTGAGACCCAGATTATAGACGAATTGAAGCCGCAAAAGAATGAGATTGTGGTAAATAAGACCACAGACAGCGTGACCACAGGAACCAACTACCTGACCCTGCTCAACTTTATGGGCATTGAGACCGTAGTCGTAACGGGCATCGTAACCGACCAGTGTGTAGCGTGCTCCGTCCGGGGGCTTGCCGATGCAGGCTACAAAGTTATCTGCGTGGAGGACGCCTGTGCAGCAGGCTCTATGGAACTTCACGACGCGGAGCTTAAAATCATGAGCGTTATCTACTGCGACGTCCTTTCGACAGAAGAGACGATTGGTATTATTGAAAAAAGTGCGAAATAATTTTGGAGGATAGTTATGGATAATAACGGATTGAGAAAGACCATAACACTGCCGGGCATGATAGCCATGGCAGCAGGCGGCATGGTAGCTGCCTGGATGGTAGAAATTAAGTATTGGTTTGAAATCGGGGGAGCAGGCTCCCTATGGTCACTGGTTACCTGTGCGATTCTCGTTCTGCCGCTGTGTTTCATCTATTCGGAGATGACCAGTATGATGCCCTATGCGGGAGGACAGAACCTTTGGGTTTCCAACGCACTGGGATGGAATACGGGTTTTGCCGCCTGCTGGCTGATTATGCTTCTTTATGTCATGGCCATGCCGACTGTGGCCTATGGAATTGCCAGTATGCTGGGATATCTGTATCCTATCACATCCCTGCAGACAAAGATTATCGCGACGGTGATATTGATTATCTGGTATTTTCTTACCAATTCGGAGCTTAAGATACTGGCAAAAATGCAGAACATCCTGTTTTGGAGTACCTTGATTGTCGCCGTAGGAGCGGATATCATCTTTATCTTCAGCGGACAATGGGACTACAGCAACATTACCCCTTGGTTCAGGCACGGAACCGCAGGGTACACGGCGGGTATCGGCCTCTTAATCATGAAATTTGTCGGATTCGATTTGATTCCGCAGCTTTCAGAAGAAGCCAATTTCCCGAAGAAAAATCTGTGGAAAGCCTTCGTCGGCTCCATCGGATGTACTGTACTAATCTACGGCCTTGCCATCGTCGCAGTGGGCGGTGTTGTGGGAAATGAATGGATTGATAACACCGATATCGTAGACCCTAGAGTAGCTGATTTGCTGAACATGCATTGGCTGGGACTGATTATCGTCATCATGGGTGCGCTGACCTGTATTACCACCTTGTCCTCTTTCTGGCTTTCCGCGTCCCGTATCCTCTTGGGTGCGGCCAAGCAGCACCAGATGACGCCTAAGTTCATGAAGCTGAACAAACACGGACAGCCGGCCTTCGGCAATCTAATCGTAGGAATCCTGTCCATTTATTTTACCGTATTTGCACCGGACGCCTGGGTAGACTATATTTATACCATTTACGGCGTTGCGGCAGGACTGGTATATCTGTTGGTTACAGTTTCTTTCCTGAGGCTGAGAAAAACCCATCCGGATTGGGAGCGGCCATATAAACTGAAAGGCGGCATGTTCTGGGGCGTTTTCGGCGTTCTGTTCTGCATCTGGGTCATCTACACCAACGCTTTGGCAATGAATACTGGTGCCTGGGCGGTGCTGGCAATCTATGCGGTGCTGGGCGTCATTCTATGGGGTTATGCGAAATTCAAACAGAAGCAGGATCCGGAGCGCTGGGCGCCGGTAGTCATTTCACCTGATACCGTGGACAGAGACTATACGTTAGAGCAATAAAGTCAGACAATTTATTTTAGCCCGGGACAAACTTCCGGGCTAATGTTACAATGGAAAGTAGGGAGGTGAAGACAAGGATGAAAGTGAAACGTTCTCTGACCATGATGATTATCGTGATTTTTTTGATTTTTAACGTGTTTTCCATCTTGCTTTTCACCTATTATACCAAGGCCGAGGGAGACAACAGCGCAGTGGCTTATGCCAAACAGAGCATGCAGGAAATTGTCAACGAAAAGAGCAAGCTGATTGCCATCAGATTTAACAGGTTAGAAACCAGCGTAGAAATGCTCAGCTCCCTGGTGGAAGAGTCTCTCCGGGCAGAACCGGTCAATATGGGAGATATATCGGAAGCATATATTTTCAATGAGGACGGCTACATAAAGCGCAGGAAGGACGAGGGAAAAACCGCAGAAGAACAGAGCAACGTTTTGGCCGTCTGGAACGAGGGGAATAAAGAACAGCTGATGAAAGAAATCCTGCTGACCGAAAAGATAGATGAGCCCATGAGCATCGTCCTGAAAAACGAAGAGGTGGTATGGGGGTATATCGTAACGGAGAACAACTTCCTGCGGGTCAGTCCTTACAGCGACCTGGATGAATATTTTGACAGCAACCATATGCAGAATGAGGATATCTTTTACACCATGGCCGACGAAGAGCACAATCCAGGTAGGAAAGCGATTATCACCAAACCATATAACGATTACCTGGGCGAGGGATGGACCATTACCTGTTCCCAGCCGATATATGACGCTGAAGATAAGATGTTCGGCGTCGTATGTCTGGACGTGTCTATGAAAAAAATGAGAGAGGAATTTTTCGCAGGCTTCTCTCTGGGAGAGTCGGGAAAAATTTTCTGGCTGGACGAGGGCGGAAATCTGTTTTATCACAGTGATTACGACAATCTGTCAAACGTTCAGGGAGAAATCTATGATAAGAATATTTTCGACCTTCAGGAAATGTCAGAAGAAGAGGAAAGGGCCATCAGAGAGGCCCTGGGAGGCGGCAGCGGCATCATCCTGTTTGAGGGTTTACACGGACGGCAGATACTGGTTTATTCGAGGATTGAGGACCTGGATTCATCGCTGATTATTCAGATGGATATGAACGAGTTTGCCGCCGGGGAACGGTTTGACCTGAAAAAGCTTTTTCTGCTGCTCAGTTTGGAAATCCTGCTGGCGGGAATTTTCGCCCTGCTCTTGTACGGCAGCTTTTCTAAGCCTATGAAAAAACTGGTGCGGCAGGCGGAACGTATTTCGGAGGGGGATTACGGCACCATCGAGGAAGAGAACGGAACCTATTACGAGATTGCCCAGCTGAACAGCGCGTTTAACGCCATGAATCAGAGCATTGAAACTTATACGGAGACGCTCCTTGATAAAAACCGGGAGGTCAGCACAATTCTGGAGAGTATCGAAGACGCCCTGATGATTGTCGATATGGACGGAAACATAGGAATCAGAAGCAAGGAAAATCATGGCGTATCGGAGGAAAGAATCAAAAATGCTCTGAGCAAAATTAAACGGGATAAGGAATCCTTTGAAGAGCAGCTGGTACAGGACGGAGAGGTTTATAAGAACGTATATTATCCCATTATTCTGGAGAACAACGAAGTGAAGAAGGTGGTCATATCCAGCAAGTGCGTGACTAACAGCACCCTGATGGAAAAGGAACTGCAGCAGCTGGAAAAAATGGCAGGCGTCGGACAGCTTTCCGCGGCCATCGTCCACGAACTGAAAAATGTTCTGGCCCGTATCAAAGGCGCTGTCTATATTCTGTCCATGACCAGTTTGACCGAGGAGAATCAGGAGGAACTTCAGACTATCAGCAAGGCGGCGGAAGAAGCCCAGAACGTCATTACGACCCTGCTGGATTTTTCAAGGAAGAGCGGCGACGAAAGGGATATGACCAGCGTCAGCACGGTAATCAATCAGATTCTTCTCTTATCGAAAAAAGAGCTGATTACCAAAAACATAGATGTGAGTCTTGCACTGGACGATAAGTGTTATATTGATTCAGCGGGAAAAGAGGCGCTGAAGGTTATCCTGCAGAACACCATACTCAACGCTATTCAGGCAGTAGACTATGATGGAAAAATAAAAATCTGCTGCGGAAGAGATGGTGAAGACGTGGTGATTTGTATTAAGGATAACGGAGGCGGCATCAAGGTTTCGCCTAAGGAGCGGATTTTTGAGCCGTTTTTATCGACGAAAGAAGACGGAACAGGCATCGGTCTTTGGATAACAAAGCGGCTGGTCAATACGCTTAAGGGAAGCATTGAGATTATTGACGGAAAGCCGGAAGAAACAGAATTTAAAATTATAATACCTATGAAGGAGAAAAAAGATGGGGGAGACGAAGGTTCTGCTGGTAGATGACGATAAGGATTTACTGCGGGTGTACAGCAAGATATTTAAATTACAGGGATTTGACATCGTGACCTGCTGCAGTGGTGAGGAAGCCCTGGAAAAGCTGGCTTCAAACCATATTTCTGTGGTCATTTCCGATGTGATAATGCCTCGAATGAACGGCATGGAACTGCTGCAGCGAATCAACAGGGAGTATCCCTACTGCGAGGTAATCATGCTGACAGCGGAAGGCTCCATCTCTGAGGCCGTAGCTGCGGTAAAACGGGGAGCCTTTTCCTACTTCGTCAAGCCAGCGGATATCGACGAAATCATTTCCAGTGTGAAAAAGGCCCAGGAGCTGGCCGATACAAAAGGAGAAAACCGTATGCTTCGGGAGCAAATTGCGGATTTCTCTCGTGACAGCAGCTTTGTAGGGTCCTCCGCCGCGGCAAAGGAGCTTCGCAGGAAGGCGGAAATCATCGGACAAACCGATTCCACGGTTTTGATAACGGGAGAGACCGGAACGGGAAAAGAAATCTTAGCCAACCTGATTCACGGAAACAGCAGGCGGTTTTCGGCGCCCTTTGTCTGCGTAAACTGCGGCGCGCTAAATGAAAATCTTATCGAATCGGAGCTTTTCGGCAGTGAGAAAGGCGCTTATACCGGTGCGGAAAAACTGCGTAAGGGAAGATTTGAGACGGCAGACGGAGGGACAATTTTTTTTGATGAGATAGGAGAACTGAGCCTGTCCATGCAAGTATCTCTGCTGAGAGTCCTCCAGGAAAAAAACTTTGAGAGGGTAGGCGGTTCAACGCCGATTTACAGTGACTTCAGGCTGATTGCCGCCACCAATCGGGACCTGAAAGAAGAGGTAGCTGCCGGCAGATTCAGAGCAGATTTGTATTACAGGCTGAACATCATCCCGATAAAGGTGCCGCCGCTGCGGGAGAGAAAGGAAGACATAGAGGAGCTGAGTCGATATTTCCTCGCCCGGTACGCACAGGAGATGAATCGAAAGGTCAACTCTTTTGACGGTCAGGTTATGGACGCCTTTAGACGATACGACTGGCCGGGGAATGTGAGAGAGCTGAAAAATATCATCGAGCGGCTGATTGTGCTCTCTGACGACGGAAATATTACCTTTGACAATCTGCCGGAGGAAATCAAGGGGGAACCAGGGGAGGAGAAAAGCCCGGGCACCCTGAGAGGCATGACCAGGGAGTTTGAAAAGGACTTTATCAAAAAAGCCCTGGAGCATAATGACGGCAATGTATCGAAGACTGCAGAAGAGCTGGGTATCGCCAGGAAAAACTTATATAAAAAGCTGAGCGATTATGGAATCAAATAGAAAAGACTGTTGTTTTTAGACCCCCTTTGCTTTTCCAAGAAAACATCCCGCAAGTCGGGGATTTTCCCTCTTTGCGGGATGGGTTGTACAGGTGAGGCACCGGAGACTAAAGGGCAGAAGTCTCCGCCTTTTCTGTCAGGACTCGCAGAAATTCTTCGCAGATTGGAGAAAGTTTTCTGTTTTTCAGCTTAATCCAGCCCAGTCTGCAGGTCAGAGGCGCGTCTTTGATGAGAATAAATTTGCATCGGTTGCCGGCGTAGAGGGACTGGTAAGCTGCCTGGTCGTAGGTGTCAATCATAACCGCGTTGGTACGGTCGATGAGCTGCAGCGCGCAGCCCAGGTCGTTGACCTGAATCTCGGCTCTCTTGTGTCTGCGGCCGCCCAGAGCCTTTTCCCAGGCATAATCAGATGGAGAGGCGTAGTTGGTAATATACGGATAATCTTTCAGGTCCGCCAGATGAATCCAGGGACGCTGGTCCTCGTAGAGAGGATTTTCCGGTCCTACGATGGCGTACAGCCTGCGCTTTACAATCTGATTGAACTCCAAATCTTTGTCCTCTATGAGGCGCAGGGAAATGTTTTCGCTGTCGGAAAATAAAGTCACGATGCCTACCTCTGACTGACCCGAGCTGACCTGACCGATGGTTTCAGGCAGCAGGGCCTCCTCCAGCCTTCCTACAAAACCTTCTTTGTAGTGCTGCTTATAGATGTCGGTAAAGGCCTGGTTGGCGATGGAGCAGTACATGTTGGTGACAGAAAGGCTGGGCATCTCCGCCTGCTTTGCCGTCACCTGCAGCAGGTCCAGGCGCTGACAGATATCCTTGGACTGCCGGTAGATATCAAGGCCAAAGGGCGTCAAAATCGCTTCGCCCGTATTGGTCTCCAGGATTGGAGCGCCCAGCTCTTCCTCGAGTTTTTTTATGGAGTTTTCCAGGTCCTGGTCCTCCAGGTATAATTCTTTAGCAGCATTGGTAATGCTGCCTGTCTTTACAATTCTTACAAGCTGCTGCAGCTGTTCAATTTTCATACTTTTTCCTCCGTAACAATTAAATTGCATTACTGAGCGACGTCTTTTTAACATTATAGCTTTAATGTAGTGAAAGGTCAAGAAATCAATTCACCGCCGCCTGCCGTCATACCTTGACGGCGGCTGCATAAGATGTAAGTAGGACATGAAGAGGTGAGATGATTTTGAGAAAGAAAGTAAGAATCCGCAGTGTAATCAAATACGCAGGCGCGTATATCGCCTTTGAAATCGGTTCAGGTTTTGCCACGGGACAGGAAATTCTTCAGTTTTATACTTCCTACGGCGTAATGAGCATCGGCGCCGCCCTGGTCAGCATGTTTCTCTTCGCCTGGGCGGGAGGCAGTCTTATGAAAATCGGCCATGAAACCGGGGAGGAAGCTGCGGCAAAACCTTATCAGCTGCTGTGCGGACGGGTTATGGGCGCTTTTTATGAATATTTCGTGCTGTTTTACCTCTTTGCTGTTCTTGCGGTGATGATTTCCGGAGCGGGGGCGTCTCTGCAGGAGTACTGCGGCGTCAGCTATTATGTGGGAGGACTGTGCATGGCCCTGGCCGTATTCGCAGCCTTTGCTTTTGGCCTGGAAAAACTCATCGATATTGTAGGACTGATGGGCCCTTTGATTATCGGTTTTTCCATTTTTATCGCTGTGTGCACCATTACGGCAAATTTTGGAGATTTGATGGTAGGCAATGTGGATGTGAGCGCGCTGGAAAACGCCAGACCTTCGGATAACTGGTGGTTCAGCGGCATTCTCTACGCGGCCTATAATACGGTCAGTTCTGTGGCCTTTCTCATGGCTTTGGGCCGGGACGCGAGAAGTGCTGAAGAGGCCGCGGCAGGCGGTATTGCAGGCGGTATTTTGCTGATGGTGACGGTTATCTTCATGAATCTGGCCCTGCTCAGCAGACTTGATTTGGCGGAGGGCACTATCGTTCCGTCGCTGAAGCTGGCGGAAAACGTTTCCGCAGCGGCCGGCGTCATCTTTGTCTTTGTCATGATTTGCGGTATCTTTTCTACGGCTGCGCCGGTTCTTTGGACTCTCTGCATCAATCTGGCAAAACCGGGCAGCAAAGCCTCTTTGATGATTGCGCTTCTTGTCAGCTTGGACGCTTTTATTCTGGGCCAGATGCCTTTTGACAGATTGGTGGCGGCTATCTATCCTTTTACAGGCTATCTTGGAATCTTTCTGCTGCTGTGCCTGCTGCGCTATCAGATAAAAGGCGCGAAAAAACCCCTGCCGCAGAAACATACGCGCAGGGGTTAAGGCTTTCTGCCGCCGCCTTGTAAGAGAAAGAACAGGAGGAGGCTGCGGCAGAAACAGATGGAAGGATTTATCTTTCATCTTCAAGCTGAAAGCGGTTATAGTGTTTGGACAGCAGGTCCTTTGCTGCCGGATAGTCGCCTCTGGTGATGGCGCCTAATATCTGCTGATGCTCGATGACCGTATGATTCCTGGTCTTTTCGATGTGCCACTGATTGTAGAGCACGACCAGATAGAACAGGTCTTCCATTTCGCTGTACTGTTTTGTCATATATGGATTATTGCAGCACCGGATAAACGCATTTTCAAAGCCGATAGAGTAACGGACGTACTCCTGTATGGTTTCGGCTTCCAGATGGGCAATCTGTGCCTTGAGAGCCTCCTGAAGCAGTCCCACAAGCTGATCCATCTTATCCGACTGCTGGCAGATTTCAAAAGCGCCCAGCAGCATGCTCAGGATAGCCTGGGCGATGTTGGCAAGTCTTCTGTCTGAGAATCGAATCACACTGGGGCCGGAATTGGGATAGATATCTACAAGACCATCCTTGTTCAGCATGGAAATTGCCTCGCGGACGGGAGAATTACTGACGTTCAGTTCTTTAGAAATAGCGGCGATGCTCAGCCTGCTTCCGGGCTCATATTTACCGGCGAGGATGTTTTCCTTGATGATGTCGTAAATCTGGTCCCGAATAGGAGCTTTTTTAATTGGCTTGTTCATAGTCATGTATTCCTTTCAATACAAACATTGTACGTGGTTTTTCAAAAGTTGTCAAGGATTAGACTTGTTTTCCGTGATTTTTTAACAGAAAATAACGAATAATGGATAATGCGCTATTTCTTGTTTAGAATATTTTTACAAATCATTTCTTCCGACTTGAAAAAAAGCAGAAAACGATTGAAATTAATGGAATTTTGGACTTTTATTTATTAGAATAATGTTATGTATACAATAGTGACAAAAAATAAATTTTTATTTTGTTTTTTGTTAAATTCTATAAAAAACAAAATAAATTTTGAAAAAAACATGTCATTTTTAGTAAATAAATTGACAAAATTATTTTAAGATTTAAAATGAAATCAGGATATGATTTTTGTTTTTTATACCTGGTAGATATCTAAAGGAGGAAAACCTTATGAAAAAATTATTAACAGGCGATGAGGCTATTGCAAGAGGTGCTTACGAGGCTGGTGTAACGCACGCTTCTGCATATCCTGGTACGCCTAGTACAGAAATTCTGGAAAACGTAGCGAAGTATAAAGAGATTTATGCTGAATGGGCTCCTAACGAAAAGGTAGCTATGGAATCCGCTGCCGGCGCTTCCATGGCAGGGGCAAGAAGTATGGCTTCCATGAAACACGTAGGCGTTAACGTAGCGGCTGACCCGATGATGACTTTCGCAACCATGAGAGTTAACGGCGGCGCTGTATTAGTTACCGCTGACGAACCGGGCATGTTCTCCTCACAGAACGAGCAGGACAACAGAAACTTTGCAAAGATGGCGAAGATGCCGATGTTTGAGCCTGCAGATTCTCAGGAATGTCTGGATATGATGAAAGAAGCCTATGAAGTTTCCGAAGAATACGGCGCTTTGGTTCTGATGAGAATGGTAACCCGTGTCTGTCATTCCAAGTCTCTGGTAGAAGTAGGCGAAAGAGTGGAAGTTCCTAACAGAAAATGGGAAAAGGACCTGGCAAGATTCGTCTGTGTTCCTGCTAACGCAAGAGTCAACAGAGTCAACATGGAAGACAGAACCAAGAGACTGGCCGAGTACTCCGAAAAATCCAAGTTCAACTTCGCGGAGATGAACGGCGGCAAAGTGGGCGTCATCGCATCCGGTCCGTCCTTCTACTACGCAAAGGAAGTCTTCGGTGAAGACGCTTCCTATCTGAAGCTGGGCTTTACATATCCTCTTCCGACAGAAATGATTAAAGATTTCTGTAGCAAGGTTGAGACAATCTACATCGTTGAAGAGGACGATCCGTATATTGAAGAATTCGTACAGCGCCTGGGCTTTGCCTGCCACGGAAAGGACACCTTCCCTCCTTATGGAGAGATGACCTCCGACGTGCTGAGAAAGTCCCTGGCCGGCGAAGAACTGCCGCAGATTGAGTACGCGAAAGAGAAAGTGATTAAGCGTCCTCCAACTCTGTGCGCAGGATGTCCTCACAGAGGTCTGTTCTACAGACTGGGCAAGAGAAAAGACGTCATGATTACCGGCGATATCGGCTGCTATACCCTCGCTTACGGCGCTCCTTACAACGCCATGGACGCAGCTATCTGCATGGGCGCTTCCATCTCCATGGGACACGGCGCGCAGCACACCTTCAACAGAGCGGGCATCAAGAAAAAGGTCGTTACCGTACTGGGTGACTCCACCTTCTTCCATACCGGCGTCAACTCTCTGATGAACACCGTATACAACAAGAGCAATACCATCAACGTAATCCTTGACAACCGTATCACAGGCATGACCGGACATCAGCAGAATCCGGGCACAGGCTACACAGTCAAAGGCGAAGAAGCCAACATGATTAACATCGAAGAACTGGTTAGAGCGCTGGGCATCAAACACGTGAAGACCATCAACCCGAACGATTTGGCCGCTGTAGACGCTGCCTTTGATGAATTCTGGGATTTGGATGAGCCTTCCGTCATCATCACCAGATGGCCGTGCGTATTGAAGAAGTTCTCACCGGCTGACCTGGAGGAATTCCCTGGCCTGTTCCAGACCAAGGACGTGGTAGACGCTGACAAGTGTATCGGATGTAAGATGTGCCAGAAGACAGGTTGTCCTGCACTGATCTTTGACAAGGAGACAAAGAAAGTACATATCAACAGAGCTGACTGCGTAGGCTGCGATGTTTGTGCACAGGTTTGCCCTGTAGATGCCATCGTAAAGGAGGAGAAATAAAATGACAAAGAATATTTTATTATCAGGTGTCGGCGGACAGGGCACCATTACCGCTGCAAAGATGCTGACCTTCGGATTGATGGAGGCGGGATACGATGTAAAAATGAGTGAAATCCACGGCATGAGCCAGAGAGGCGGAGACGTTGTCTCCCAAGTAAGATACAGCAAGGAAAAGGTTTTCTCACCGGTTATCGAAAAGGGTACCGCTGACATCATCGTTTCTTTTGAAGAGATGGAAGCGCTGAGAACTCTGGACTATCTAAAACCGGACGGCGCAGTAGTTGTAAACACCGAAAAGATTCCTTCCATGACCGTTCTTACCGGCGCTGAGGAATATGCCGACGACGTTATCGACGAAATTAAGAAGGCGGCTGACAGAGTTCACACCATGGACGCTACCAAGATGGCAGGGGATTTGGGCAACGTAAAAGCTGCCAACGTTATCCTTCTGGGCGCTCTGGTTAAGCTGATGGGCCTTGATGATATCGACTGGGAAGACATCATCAGAAAGAACGTAAAGGAAAAGTTCGTAGACCTGAACTTAAAGGCTTTCCAGGTAGGAGCAGACGCTGTAAAATAAAATAACATCTGTTTATCGGGTATAAAGACGGCCGGGGCCGGCGGATATTTCCGCCGGCCCCGGCTTTGCTCGCCCAGGTGAGATGCAGAGTATTATCGGCGAAAGGAATTGAAATTTTACTTTTATTTTCTGCGCAAAAGCAGTAAAATGGAAGTAACAATTTTACAGAAAGCAGGTAAATGAGATGATATCGAAGAAAATGGAACCTTTAGTAGCAGGAAGCTCCGTAGTGAGAGCCATGTTTGAAGAGGGAAAAAAGATGGCCGAGCAGTTCGGCCCGGAGAATGTCTTTGACTTCAGCGTAGGTAACCCAAGCGTACCGGCGCCGAAAGAAGTAAAGGAGGCAATCACCGACATTATTGAGAATGAGGACCCTCTCTATGTGCACGGATATATGAGCAACGCCGGCTTTCCGGAAACCAGAACAGCTGTGGCGGAGAATCTGAACAGACGGTTTGGAACCAATTTTAATATGAACAATATCATTATGACCGTCGGCGCAGGCAGCGCTCTCAACATTCTGCTCAGAACCATGCTGAATCCTGAGGACGAAGTCATCGTATTTGCGCCGTATTTCCTGGAGTACGGCAACTATATCAGAACTTACGGCGGCGTTACCGTGGAGGTATCCGCCAATCCGGAGGGCGGCTTTATGCCGAAGCTGGACGAGTTTGAGGCTAAGATTACGCCGAAAACCAAGGCTGTTATCGTCAACAACCCTAACAACCCGACCGGCGCCGTATATCCGGAAGTAGTGATTCAGGGTATTGCCGACATCCTCAGCGCCAAACAGAAAGAGTACGGCACGGTTATCTATCTGCTCTCCGACGAACCGTACAGAGAGCTGGCCTTCGGCGGTGTAGACGTGCCTTACCTGACTAAATATTACGATAATACGGTAGTGGCTTATTCTTACAGCAAATCCTTATCCCTGCCGGGTGAAAGAATCGGTTACGTGGTGATTCCGGACGAGTCCGACAATGCTGAGGAATTTATCGCAGCAGCTACCGTGGCCAACCGTGTAGGAGGCTTTACCAACGCGCCGTCCCTGATGCAGCTGGTCATCGCCAGATGTGTGGACGCCCAGTGCGATGTATCCTACTACGAAAAGAACGCCAACCTGCTGTACGATGGACTGACAAAATTAGGTTTTGAATGTGTGAAGCCGGAGGGCGCGTTCTATCTTTGGATGAAGTCCCCGGTAGCGGACGAAAAGGAATTCGTGGCCGCAGCTAAGAAGCACAATCTGCTGCTGGTGCCCGGCAGTTCCTTCGCAGGCCCTGGCTATGTGAGAATGGCCTACTGCGTATCAGAGGAAAAGATTATGAAGTCCCTGCCGAGATTTGAAGAACTAGCAAAGGAGTATTTCTAAACATGTCAATGAAGCAACTGATTATCAACCCCGGCTCTACCAGCACCAAGCTGGCAGTTTATGAGGACGAAGAGAAGCTGTTTCAGGAGACCATTGAACACAGCCCGGAGGATTTGGCTAAGTTTGAACATCTGCCGGACCAGGTGCCTTACCGTCTGGGCTTTGTCAAAGAGTTCCTGAAAAAGCACGATATACAGGTCAGCGACCTTTCCGATATTATGGGTCGGGGCGGTATGGTTTACGGCATCGGAACCGGCGGCTGGCGTGTTGACGACGATTTGGTTACTGCTCTCAGCAGCGAAAAATACTGCTCGCCTCATGCTTCACTTTTGGGAGGCCTGATGGCCCATCGGCTGGCCGAAGAAGCCAAAATTCCTGCCTTTATCTATGACCCGGTAACCGGTGCGGCCCTGCCGGATATCGCAAAGACCACAGGGTTTCCGGAAATCATAAAGCACAGCACGGCCCACGTTTTGAACAGCCGCGCCATGGCTATGCGCTTTGCCAGGGAAAGTGGAAAGCGCTACGATGAGACTAACGTGGTTGTGGCCCATATGGGAGGCGGCATTTCCATTACCGCCCATCAGCGGGGAACCATTGTGGATTCCATCGGCGACGATGAAGGCCCTATGTCCCCTGAGCGTGCGGGAGATGCGCCGCTGCTGGACGTCATCAGACTTTGCTACAGCGGAGAATATTCTTATGAGGAAATGAAGAAAAAATGCCGCGGCAAAGGCGGTATGGCAGCCTATCTGGGAACTACTGACGCCAGAATCGTGGAGGATATGGCGGCTGCAGGGGACGAGCAGGCCAAGTTGATTTATGATACTATCGCATATCAGGTGGCCAAGGGTATCGGCCAGATGGCAGTGGCGATGAAAGGCGATGTACAGGGCATCGTTCTGACCGGCGGCATCGCTTATTCTAAAATGCTGACCGACGAAATCGCCGGCTATGTGAAGTTCATCGCACCGGTTCACATCATGCCGGGCGAAAACGAAATGGAGGCTCTGGCCCTGGGCGGCCTGCGCCTTATGAAGGGTCAGGAAGAAGCCCAGTCCTTTAAGCTGAAATAAGGGAGGGCAAAATATGCCTGCCCGCAGGGTTTATTGGTTTCAGCACAAGACATCCCGTATATAAAGAAAAAAAGAGCCATCGCTGCAGTCGACTGATTGGTCAAACTGCGGCATGGCTCTTCTGGTTTGTCTTATTCGGTTTTTTTCTTGGAGATGATGATGCTGATGATGCCGCAGAAAGCCATCAGATACGGATAGAACAGATACGGCATGATGTCGAAGGAGGTCAGACCTGTCAGGGTTGCTGCGGAAAGCAGCTGAGCGCCGTAAGGAATGATGCCCTGGAATACGGAAGCGAACATATCCAGAAGAGAGGCGCTTCTTGCAGGTTCAATGCCGTAGTCGTCGCTGATTTCCTTTGCGATAGGTCCTGCGATGACGATGGCTACGGTATTGTTTGCGGTGGCGGCGTCAACCAGGGAAATCAGAGCGGCGATGCCCACTTCGGCTCCCTTGTATGTACGGATACGGCTGTGAATCTTCTCCAAGATGAAGGCGAAGCCGCCATTTTCTTTTACCAGTGCGCTGATGGAGGCAACCAGGATGGAAATGACGGTGATATCGTACATGCCGGTAACGCCGGTTCCGATGGATGTGAAAATATCGGCAGCAGCAAGAGAACCGGTGGCAAGACCTACGATGACAGAGAGTACCGTGCCGCTGATTAGTACCACAAATACGTTGATGCCGATGATGGCGGTAACCAGCACGAAGATATAAGGCAGAACCTGCCAGATGTTGAAGTCGAGGGCTTCGTCCAGAACAAAGGAGGAACCTCTGGTAAGGAAGAAGAGAATCACGATTGTGGCCAGCGCAGCAGGCAGTACGATGAGGAAATTACGCTTGAACTTGTCCTTCATCTCACAGCCCTGGGTTCTGACCGCGGCGATGGTGGTATCGGATATCATGGAAAGGTTGTCGCCGAACATGGCGCCGGAAACCACGGCGCCGATACAGATTGCCATAGGAAACCCGGTAGTTTCGGAAATGCCCACGGCGATAGGCGCCAGGGCAGCGATGGTTCCCATGGAGGTACCCATGGAAATGGAAATAAAGCAGCCGATGATGAAAAGGCCGATTACCGCAATCTGCGGCGGCAGCAGGGAGAGACCCAGGTTGACAGTACTGGATACGCCGCCTGCGGCGGAAACCGCACCGGAAAAGGCGCCGGCGGCCAGGAAAATCAAGCACATGGTAATGATGTTGTCATCTCCCACGCCTTTGGCTACAATGGAAACTTTTTCACTGAAGGTTTTTCCTTTGGTCTGCAGGAAGGCTACAATCAGGGCAATTAAAAAACCTACCACGGCCGGCATGGTGTAAAAGTCGTCCAGAATGATTCCTGTTCCGAGAAAGAGAACCAGGAATACCAGAATCGGAAGCAGAGTAAGGCCGCTCGCCTTTGTCTTTTGTTCGTTCATTTCTTTTTCTCCTATCTAATAAAGTCCTTAGCAAAAAAGCTCGGGCTTCTTGCCGAAGTCCGGGCTTTTGCAATGTTCCTGTTATTTATTCTACCAAAAGTTTATCTGCGGTGCAAGGTTAATTTGCGCAGATTGTGATTGCGGTAAGGGGAATAGAGAAATCCCAGTCCCCGGTTGTAAGCTCGGAATCCCCAGGTGGCCGCAAAGCCGTGTTTTTTCTTATGCTTAGGCAGGAATTTCCGTTCTCTGCCGCCGAAGGCTTCGATACCGCCTTCTCTGATGCAGGCGATAAGGTCGTTGTTGCAGGTGATAGGCCGGTCGAAGACCGTAAATCCCATACCCACATAATCTTCCTTGTGGGAATCTGAGCCTCCCAGACAAGGCTTTCCGTATTTCTTCGCCAGCTTTTGAGCCGCCTGATTGGCAAGGTGGGTCTCACAGGTGTTGAAGCCTTCGATAAAATCAAATTTCTGGAAAAGCTGGCTGTCCCGGGAAAGCTTCCCCAGGGAAAGGGCGCTGTTGCACCTGGCACCGAAAGGATGGGCAGGACCCAAAATACCGCCGAAATGGTGGACTACCTTTTCCAGGGTGAAAACGGACATGCCGCGCACTCTCAGTACGGGAAGAAAAATACCGTCGGGCATGATGACCAGAATATGCCCTGCGTCCTTGGTGTCGTATTCTACACCTGCAAGCACCGTAAAGTCTTCCGATAAATGGCGGCAATTCTGGGACCAGTACCGATAACCTTTATATGTATCGTGGTCGGTAACCAGCATGCCGTCAAAGCCTCGCGCCTTCAGCAGCGCAATATACCGCTCGATGGGAATCTTTGCGTCGATGGAACCGGCTTTTGTGTGACAGTGCATATCAAACTTCATAAAATGCATCACTTCCTTTTCATCTATTAGTATACACCTCCGGCGGAAAGGTTACAAGTTAAGGGTTTGTGAAGAAGCTGGAAATCAGTGGGAAAAAATTGTTTAAATTTGTATTGACAGAATACTGCAAATATAGTATAGTTAGTTTAAGCTAACCGACTCGCGGGCGGGGAGCTTATATTTTGCAAAGCGGTTAGTTTAAACTAACTTACACTGTTTTGCAGAACATCTCTAGCGGAGAGGAGGAAAGACTATGGAAGACTATTTGATTGAACACTGTTCACCTACTCTGGCGTCCCTGAAAACGGCTAACCTGTTCAACTACCAGTATCTGTCGGAGGAGGAACTGTACGGATATATCAGAAGTCTCAATCGGAGCTTGTCCGGCAAAGGCGTGTCGGTGACCATCCTAAGAAAGCTGGAGCACAGCGCGTTGATTTACGTATATCGCCGGCAGAAGCTTCAGGAGGATTTGAACCGGCCGGGGACTGCGGAATTTCTGCAGACCTGCGGTTACGACGCATTTACTGTGGAACGGGCCATTGCAAAGCTGCGCAGAAGAATTGCAGAGGCGGGAGGTTTTCCTCACGAAATTGGTCTTTTCCTGGGTTATCCGTTGGGAGACGTAATCGGATTTATCGAAAACTCGGGGAGAAACAGCAAATGCAGCGGATGCTGGAAGGTCTACTGCAACGAGTGCGAAGCCGTCAGGCTGTTCGCTAAATTCGATAAATGTAAAGCGGTTTATAAACGGCTTTTTCAAGAGGGAAAGCCGCTTTCGCAGCTGACAGTAGCTGTGTAATACATATCATCAAATAGAAAGAAAGAGGTATCAATTATGAGCAAAATCGCAGTAGTATATTGGAGCGGCACAGGCAATACTCAGAAAATGGCAGAACAGGTCGTTGCCGGTGCAAAAGACGGCGGCGCCGAGGTTTCCTGCTATCAGGCCGCAGAGTTTACGCCGGATATGATGGACAATTTTGACGCCATCGCCTTCGGCTGCCCGTCCATGGGAGCTGAAGAACTTGAGGAAAGTGAATTTGCACCGATGTTTGAAGCCTGCGAAAAGAAATTGTCCGGCAAAAAGATTGCGCTGTTCGGCTCATACGGCTGGGGAGACGGAGAATGGATGAGAACCTGGGAAGACCGCTGCATCGAAGACGAAGCCTATATCGCCTGCGAATGCGTTATCGCCAACGAAGCGCCTGATGCGGACGCACAGGAAGCCTGCAAAGCACTGGGAAAAGCTTTAGTCTAAATATACATGCTGGAAATTCCGGCATCTGCCTGTATGAAAAAACGGGCGGTGCCGGTTTTTCCGTTGAAAGGAGATAACCTGAAAATGTTTCTGGAAATCAACAACATTCATAAGTTTTACGGAGAGGGAGAGAACAGGGCGGAGGTGCTGAAAGGGGTTTCTGCCGGACTGGAGAGAGGGCAGATATGCGTTTTGCTTGGGCCTTCCGGCTCCGGAAAGTCTACTTTGCTGAATATCATAGGAGGTATTGAAAGGGCCGACGACGGTTTTGTCGCCGTGGACGGAGAGAGAACGGGGGCTATGAAGGAAAAGCAGCTGGCCTTGTACCGCCGCAGACATCTGGGATATGTGTTTCAGTTCTACAACCTGATTCCCAATCTGACCGTGCGGGAAAACATTGAGGTGGGAGCGTATCTGTCGAGAAATCCCCTGGACATGGAGGACCTGCTTCAAACGTTGGGACTTTGGGAACATCAGGATAAAATTCCAAGCCAGCTTTCAGGGGGACAGCAGCAGAGAACTTCTATCGGGCGGGCAATCATCAAGAATCCCGATATACTGCTGTGCGACGAGCCGACGGGTGCTTTGGACTATCAATCCTCAAAAGAAATTCTGCGGCTCATCGAAAAGGTAAATCAAAAGTACCGCAATACGGTGATGATTGTGACCCACAACGACTCCATCAAAGACATGGCCGACAAGGTGCTGATGCTGCGGGACGGAGAAATTACGAAGGCTTATGAGAACCGGGAAAAGACGCCGGCTGACCGGCTGGAATGGTAGGTGCGCTATGAAAAATCCCATGAACAGAAGATTTTTACGGGAGCTGAAAGGGGACCTTGCCAAGTACGTGGTTATCTTTCTCTTTCTGACGCTGACAATCGGTTTTGTGTCGGGGTTTCTCGTATCGGATAACAGTCTGATTCACGCCTACGATGAAAGCTTTGAAAAATACAATATTGAAGACGGTCATTTTGAGCTTGCAGCCCGGGCCGGAGATGATTTTACAGAGGAACTGCAGTCTGAGACAGGGGTCAGTCTGTATCCTCTTTTCTATAAAGAGGTGACCGCATCCGGGGACCACCTGCTGAGAATCTACAAAATCAGGCGGCAGGTAAATCTGGTGAGTCTGCATCAGGGCAGCCTGCCGGAGAAAGCAGACGAGATTACTTTGGACCGCCTCTACGCAAAGAACAACGGCTATGAGGTGGGAGATACCATAGAGACTGAGGCGGGAACATTTGAAATCTGCGGACTGACTGCTTTTTCCGACTACAGCGCGCTGTTTAAAAAGAACACCGACAGTATGTTCGACGCCCAGGGTTTTTCTGTGGCGCTGGTCAGCGATGAGGCCTTTAACGGGCTGACTGAGAAGACCGGGTATGTATATGCCTGGAAAGGTCAGCTTGAGCTTGAGGAGACGGTGGAGACGGCTGCCAAATACGGACTGACCCTCACTGACTTTATAGAAGAAGAACAAAACCAGGCCATTCACTTTACAGGAGAAGACATGGGCGGCGACAAGCAGATGATTCTGTGGCTCATGTATATCGTCATGGCAATCATGGCCTTCGTCTTTTCAGTGACTTCGGTCAACACCATTGAGCAGGAGTCCACCGTTATCGGAACCCTTAGGGCGTGCGGATACAGCAGGGGAGAGCTAATCAGGCATTACATGGTTCTGCCTCTTGTGGTTACGGCGGCCGCAGCAGTTGCCGGAAACATACTGGGATATACGGTGTTCAAAGATTATATGGCGTCTTTGTACTACGGCAGCTACAGTCTGCCGCCTTATGAAACCCTGTGGAACAGCGAAGCTTTCCTGCTGACCACAGTATCACCGCTCATCATTATGGCAGTAGTCAATCTGGCGGTGCTGGGAAGAAAATTCCTGTTCAGTCCGCTGGATTTTCTGCGCAGAGATTTAAAGAGGAAACAGAATCGAAAAAGCGTAAAACTGCCGGCCTGGAGTTTTTTCACCAGATTTCGCCTGCGGGTAATCCTGCAGAACCGGGGCAGCTACTTTATGCTGCTGGTGGGAATCCTGTTCGTCAATGTGCTGCTGGTATTCGGCATGATGATGAGCCCGCTGCTGGACCATCATCGCGAGGAAATTGAAGGAAGCATGTTCAGCAGATACCAGTATGTGCTGACCGCTCCCGTTGAGGTGGACAACGAAAAGGCAGAAAAGTATACGGCTCACAAACTGGAGCTGGACAATACGCTGAAAGAAGAGGTCATGGTCTATGGAATCGAGGAAAATTCCGCTTATCTTGAGGATTTGGATTTGCCTGATTTAGAGGGGGAAGCGGTGGTCTCCGACGGATATCTGGAAAAGTACGGCCTCTCAGTAGGTGATGAAATCTGTCTGCAGGAGCCTTTCGAGGACGAGACTTATACCTTCCGCATCGCAGGCAGCTATCACTATCCTGCCGGTTTCGCCCTGTTTTTAACCAGGGAGGAATGCAACAGAGTCTTCGGACAGGAGAAAGAATATTTCAACGGCTATTTCTCCGATGAAAAGCTGTCGGAGCTGCCGGAACAGGCCGTAGCGTCGATTATTACCCAAAAGGATTTGACTATCATCTCCGACCAGCTGGAAAGTTCTATGGGCAGCGTATTTCCTATATTTGGAGGATTTGCCGTAGTTATCTATCTGATTATCCTGTATCTCCTGACGAAGATTGTCATCGAGAAGAATGCCGGCGCCATTTCCATGGTGAAGATTATGGGCTATGAAAACCGGGAAATCAGCAAGCTTTACGGCAGGGCTACGACTTTTGTAGTGGTGCTGTCTCTGGCCATAACACTGCCTGTGGCGCAGGAAGTCATCAAAGTCATTTACTTTGTAATGCTGCAGCGCATGAGCGGATGGCTGCCTTTCTATGTGGCCCCGGACATATACTGGAAAGCGTTTCTCCTGGGGCTTTGCGCTTACGCCCTGATTCAGCCGGTGATTATGAGGAAGATAAAGAAGGTGCCTATGGAGGAGGCGCTGAAGAACGGAGAATAAGAAGAAAGGGTAAGGTGACAGGTTCAGGTCGATTTTTCAGCCCCATTGTGATATGATAAGGGTATTGGAGGTGACTTGAACAGATGAAAATTACCGTACTTACAGGAAGTCCCCACAGAGACGGGACCACTGCCCTTTTGGCTGAGCGCTTTATTGAAGGGGCGCAGGCGGCAGGCCATCAGGTGTATCGTTTTGACGCCGCCGAAAAAGAAGTATTTCCCTGTCTTGCCTGCGACCAGTGCGGACAGGGCTGTGAGCCCTGCGTCTTTGAAGACGATATGCAGGAACTACAGCCCTATCTGCTTGGGGCTGACCTGGTAGCCTTTGTAACGCCCCTTTACTACTCGGGGATGTCGGCTCAGCTGAAAGCAGTTTTGGACCGGTTCTACGGAATTGACAGCAAGCTGAAAGGCAGCGGAAAGAAAAGCGTACTCATTGCCGCCTGTGCCGATGCAGCCGGTGACAATGGCTGGGCCATGGATGAACTGACAGCCCATTACAGAGGGATTATCGAATATCTGGAGTGGGAAAATGCGGGGACCGTCCTTGCTACGGGCTGCGGCGACAGGGCTGCAGCCAGCGCTTCGGATTTTCCGGAAAAGGCATGGGAACTGGGAAATGGTCTGTAGCATCGTTCTATTGTCACCTTTTGATGTAAAATAAAGTTGACAATAGACGGGAAGAATGCTATACTTCTCTTATCATTGACAGATTATGACTTTGAAAGAGAGGATTATTCTACATGGCAACGATTACAAAAAACAATCGGCAGACACAGACCTATGATATGATTTGCATCGCCGTATTCGCTGTACTGATGGCAGTCTGCTCATGGATTTCCATTCCCACAGTGGTTCCCTTTACTATGCAGACCTTCGGTCTCTTTTTGACCCTGGGCGTTCTGGGCGGTAAACGGGGTACCATGGCTGTTGTTATTTACGTTCTGCTGGGAATTGTAGGGCTTCCGGTATTTGCCGGCTTCAGCAGCGGACTGGGTGTTCTCATGGGCACCACCGGCGGATATATTCTGGGATTTTTCTTCAGCGGCTTATTGTATTGGCTGCTGGAAAAAGCGGCTCCCGACCGCAGGTGGATACAGATATTGGCTATGCTTTTGGGAATGGTGGCCTACTATGTATTCGGCACCATCTGGTTCATGGAGGTATATACCAAAACCACCGGGGCAGTGGGTCTGACCGCCGTTCTGGGCTGGTGCGTATTTCCGTTTATCATACCCGACCTGATAAAGATGGGCCTTGCCTTCATGCTGTCCGGCAGGCTGAGACGGATTATGAAGCTGAGCAATTATTAAGGGGAACAGGAGAAGGACGGCCGGAACCTTGCGCCGGCGGTTATCCCAAACCAACGAAAATGAACGGATTGTGTATAACCACTACAGGCTGTTCTCTGATGAAGTGATACTATATTTCCCTGTTTTCGCATTTTATGTATAACTTCTCCCGGTGACTGCCAATGGAGTTATACTAAAAAAGCGTTGAAATACGCTTTCAGGTATAACTTTGATGAATTTGTTATACATAAACTTATAAAAAATGCAAATGCATGACTAACTTTGTGTCCCACATGTCAGCGAGCCCCACCGGGCCGGTTGCCATGCGGGACTTTTTCTGTTTTTTGTCAGGCTTTGGCAGCAGATAAGAAGCCGCGGGAGCCGCAGAGCAGTGGTATTGAAACAGGGTGGAACGAGACTGGAAGAAAATTGTTCATGTTGTTAAAAATGGAATTTTGTGGTATGATAGTCTCTAATAACACTGGAGGAGGTGAAGCAATGGCTTTTACATTTGATAAGGAGACCAGGGGCTACAAGATTCTTACAGAACGGGGCATTCTGGACCTTCATAACGCCACCATGGAGCTGATGGAGGAATACGGTGTGCGCATTTTCGGACAGGAAGCCAGGGAGATTTATGAAAAAGGCGGCTGCCGGGTGGAGCACGAAACCAATATGGTTCGTTTTCCGAGAGACCTGGTGGAATGGGCCATCCAGGTGACGCCGGGACGGTTTACCATGTGCGGCAGGAATCCGAAAGACGACTTTGTACTGGGTGACGGAACGGTTTCTTTTACCAGCTTCGGTACGGGACTGCAGATGTTCGACCTGGACACTGGAGAAATCAGAGATACCAATACAGAGGATTTGGGAAATTTTGCCCGGTTCTGCGACGCAATTCCTGAAATCAACGCTTTTACCACAGCCGTGGCGGCACAGGACGCACCTCCGCAGTTAAAAGACTTCTATGAAGCTGAAGCGATTTTCAAGAATACGACGAAACATGCAATTTTAGACGCAGAGAACGGCCATAACGCCAGAGCCATCATAGATATGGGCGCGGCCATTGCCGGCAGTTATGAAGCTCTGCGGGAGCGGCCGTTTTTCACCCTCTGCATGTGTCCCAACAGCCCGCTGGAAATTCACGACGGGGCTTCCCAGGTAATCATCGAGACGGCCAGAGCCGGACTTCCTGTCAGCATCCTCTCCATGGGATTGACCGGCGGCACCACTCCGGCGACGCTGGCAGGTACCTTTGTAGTGACCAATGCGGAAATTCTGGCAGGCATTGTGCTGGCCCAGCTGGTGCACCAGGGAAATCCTGTGATTTACGGAAGCTCTACCACCGTTATGGATATGAAACGCGCCACCTCGCCTGTAGGCGCGCCGGAGCACGGTATGTTCGGCGCCATGGTGGCACAGATGGGAAAATATTATGATTTAGTGACGAAGGTTGGAGGCACTTAGGCGGACAGCAAAGTGATGGACGTGCAGATTGGACATGAAAAGACCCTGACCGGTCTCATGCCGGTGCTGGCAGGGGCCGATTTGATTTATGGTCTGGGCATGATAGATATGGGCATGGCCATAAGCTATGAACAGTTTCTCATGGACGCCGAATTTGTGCGGATGTTCAAGAGAACAGAAAGACCTGTGGAAACAGATGAGGACGCGCTGGCGCTGGAAGTAATCAAGGCCGTAGGACCGGCCGGGAATTACCTGAGCCAGAAGCATACCTTAAAGCATATGAGAGATGAGATTTCCACTACCACCCTCATCGACCGCCGGATGCGGGAAAGCTGGGAGAAAAGCGGGGCTAAGGATATGCCTGCCGCTGCCAGAGAGCTGGCGGAAAAAATCCTTGCGGAGCACCGCGGGGAGCCGCTGTCAGAGGAGGTTCAGGAGAAGCTTACGGAAATTATCAAGAGGGAAGAGGCGTTACTATGCAGATAGAAATTAAAGTGTTTTCAGAAGAAGAAAAGCAGCTGGTACACCGGCGGACCATGGAGATTCTGTCGGAAACAGGCGTCATGATAAAAAGCCCCATAGCTTTTGAGTCGCTGAAGCAGGCGGGGGCCCGGACTGATGAAGCCCGCAGTATCGTGTACTTTACAGAGGAAATGGTGGAGAAGGCTCTGAAAACGGCGCCCGGCTCCTTTGTTCTGGGCGGAAGAAATCCGCAGTATGATTTCAGACTTCCTGCTTTGGAGAGCCGCCATCTGATGAGCGGTATCACCACCAACATCTATGACCCTTATACAAGGCAGCTGCGAGAGTCCACCAAAGAGGACGTGTTTCATGTAGGCAGGGTGTTTCAGCATGCGGAGACCGGCGCAGCCTGCTGGACCGGCTGCAGCGCAGGGGACGTACCCGAGAAGACCCACTGTCTTCACGAAATGGCAGCCATCATAGCGGGTACCTCTAAACACGTGCAGTTTGAACTTTCCAGCCCTTATGAAGCCGGCTTTGCAGCTGAGATTCTGGAGGCCGTCGTGGGAGGAGGGCCGCAGGAAGTGAGCAGGCGCAATATCGCTTCGGTGCTCTATTGTCCGGTTTCTCCCCTGACCCAGGATAAAAATATGCTGGAGGCCTATCTGGCTCTGGCAGAATATCAGGTTCCCGTCAACATCTATCCCATGCCGATGATAGGACTGACCTCTCCTGCCTCAATCTTTTCTACTGTCTGTCAAATAAATGCCGAGGTGCTGTCGGCTGTAGTGCTGTTTCAGACCGTGCGTCCGGGCTGGCCGGTTATCTACGGAGTGGCCTCCGGCATGGTGGACCCGGTTACAGGGGAATATGTAAAAAGCGGAGAAGCCGCCTTGGTAAGTCTGGGCGGCACGGAAATGGCCCGCTACTATGGACTTCCCTGTGCAGTAACAGGAGGCGGAAGCTTTGAGACTATGCCCGTTTATCTGGGCCGGGCGGATTTGATTGACGGCATCGGCACCACCGATAACGGCATGGCTGTCAGCTTGGAAATGATTCTTACCGAAGATGAAATCGCCAAGCGATGCCTGCGCATTGCAAAAGGCATCCGCATAGGGGAAGATACCGATTTGACAGAGGATATCAAGGCAGAAGGCCCCGGCGGCGCCTTTCTTGCCCATAAATCTTCAGTAAAAAACTTTAGAAATCCAGACGAAATGTACCACTCCAGAATGTTTCCGTCAAAGCTTCGGGCTTCTACCTTTGAAAAACGGGACAGCATCGAGATTGCCAATAAAAAGGTGAGGGAAATTCTGGAGGGACCGGTGGAAGACGCTCTGCCGCCGGAGATACAGCAGAAAATAGACCGGATTTGCGCCAGAGCAGACGCGGGACTTTTGGAATAAAACCCTTGAAAGAATGGCCCATGGGCATATATAATGAAATTATGATTTTATTAAACGCAGAAAACATTCAAAAGAGTTATACTGAAAAACCCCTGCTGGTGAACGTGGATTTGTCCATTCACCATACAGATAAAATTGGACTGATAGGCGTCAACGGAAGCGGGAAATCCACCCTTTTGCGGATTATCGCCGGAGCTGCCGACGAGGAAGGCGGCGTCATTACCAAATCAAGAGAGCTGCGCAGCGCATATTTACCGCAGAACCCGCCCTATGAACCCCAGCTTTCCGTATTGGAGCAGGCGACCGGGTATCTGGAGGATATGGGACTTGGCTTTGAGCTTTACCAGTGTCAGTCCATGCTGACCAGACTTGGCATGGAGGACTTTTCACAGAAGATGGAAGAACTTTCCGGCGGTCAGCGAAAGAGAGTCGCCATGGCGGCAGTGCTGGCGGCAGACAGCAATCTTCTGATTCTGGACGAACCAACCAACCACATGGACAGCGATGTAATCAGCTGGTTGGAGGAGTATCTGATTGGCTATAAGGGTGCGGTTCTTATGATTACCCACGACCGATACTTTCTGGACCGGGTTTCAAACCGCATCGCAGAAATCGACGGCGGGAAACTTTATTCCTACGAGGGAAATTACGATTACTATTTGCAGACCAAAACTGCCCGAAAGGAAATGGAGGCTGCCTCGGAGCGAAAGAGGATGGCTATTTACCGGAAAGAGCTTCAATGGATTCGCCGGGGCGCTCAGGCCAGAACCACCAAGGCCAAGGGCCGGATTCAGCGATTTCAGCAGCTTGAAGAAAGTAAATTGATAATAGACGATACTTCCTTAGAAATGACGACGGCGGCCAGCCGTCTGGGCAGGAAAATTATAGAAATACGGGGGCTCGCCAAATCCTATGGCAGCCTGAAGCTGGTTGATGATTTCAGCTACACCTTGCTGCGAAACGACAGAGTGGGTATCGTCGGACCCAACGGCTGCGGCAAAAGCACCCTTCTGGGCATGATTACAGGCAGGGTGGAGGCGGACGCCGGCACTGTGGAAAAGGGCGATACGGTGAAGATTGGATACTTTTCACAGGAAAACCAGGCTCTGGAGGAAGACCGGAGAGTCATCAAATACATCTCCGATATTGCCGCTACGGTGCACACCGAAGAGGGCAGCTTTTCCGCCTCGCAGATGCTGGAGCGGTTTCTCTTCCCGCCTCACATGCACTCGGTTGAGATTGGCCGTCTCTCCGGCGGGGAAAAGAGAAGACTTTATCTTCTCAGTATCTTAATGCAGGCTCCAAACGTACTGATTCTGGACGAACCGACCAATGATTTGGACATCGAAACCCTAACCGTTCTGGAGGACTATCTGGACGACTTTCAAGGGGCTGTCATTGCGGTATCCCACGACCGGTACTTTCTGGACAGAGTGACCCGCAGGACCTTTGCATTTCTCGGAAACGGCCTTATCCGAGAATACAACGGCGGCTACAGCGATTTTCAGGCCAGACGGGAAGAGGAAATCCGAGAGGAAAAGTCGGCGGAAAAGACGCGGCAGAAAGCCAAAGGCGCGCCTTCTGGGGAGGTGCAGGCAAAGCCGCAGAAACCAAGATTTACTTATAAAGAAAAGAAGGAATACGAAACCATCGAATCCGATATAGAGGCCCTGGAGCTGCAGCTTCATGACCTTGAAGCTGCCATGGCCGAAAATGCCAGAGACTACGGAAAGTTGGCAGAGCTGCAGAGGGAGAAAGATGTAACCGAAGAGGCCCTGTCGGAAAAGATGGAACGGTGGGAATACCTTTCTGAGCTGGCGGAGCGGATTGCCGGCTATCAAAAATCATGAGGAGGGCAAAGCGATGGAAAAACTGTTATTTATAGACGCCTGCGTCAGAGATGGAAATTCCAGAACCAGACGGCTGTGCGATGTGTATCTGGAGGAATTTCTGAAAAAGCATCCGGACGTGGAGAAAGAAGTTCTGGTGCTTCGGGAGGGCTGCCTGAGAACCCACACTTCGGAAAAGCTGGCCCAGCGGGACGAACTGGTGCGCAAAAAGGATTTTTCCCATCCCATGTTCGGCCTTGCAAGGCAGTTCAAGGAGGCGGACTATGTGGTTATCGGAAGTCCTTACTGGGATTTGTCCTTTGCAGCCATTCTGAAGGTATATATTGAGAATATCATGGTGGCCAACCTGACCTTCAAAGCTACCAATACGGGCTTTATCGGCCTCTGCAATGGAAAGAAACTGATTTATATCACCACGGCCGGAGGCTTTATCGGCGATAAAAACTACGGCTATGATTACATGTGCGGTATCGCGGATATGCTGGGGATTCCCGATACAGAGTGCGTTAAGGCCGAGGCCCTCGACATAGAAGGCTTCGACGCGGAAAAGATTGTAACCAAGACCATTTCGGAGATTCGCCAGAAGTTTAAGTAGAAACGAAGATTCCTTGGGAAGCAAAAACAAAGAAATTGAAAAGTATTTGTAAAAAAACCACAAAAACCTGTTGACATTTGATTTTCAAAAAGGTAAGATAGTTGTGGATTGAATTGAACAAGAAGCCAAAGACTTTGACGGAGACAGTAGGTCTACACTGAAAAGGTGAGAGCGAGCCGGGGCTGGTGTGAGCCCGGTACTGAAGGTAGGTTAGACTCGAATATCACTCCCGAGTTGCAGAGCCGAAAGGAGGAGGGCAGCTGCCGAATTGCCGTTTCCCCTTCCGAGTAAGCGCTGACGGGCCTTCCCCGTAATCGGAAGGGCATATGATGGTATGCTGTAGCAGGTGGTTTAGCGAAGATTATTATGATATCTCCGCCCTGATACAGGGCGGAGATTTTTTAGCATAGGAAAGAAAGAGGAATATGAAAATGGCAAATAATACTGTGGAAATCAGATGGCACGGAAGAGGGGGTCAAGGGGCTAAGACGGCGTGTCTGCTGCTGGCCGACGTGGCTTTCAGTTCCGGCAAACAGGTACAGGGGTTTCCCGAATACGGACCGGAGAGAATGGGCGCGCCTATTACGGCCTACAACCGTATCTCCGACGGACAGAACCGGGTACATTCCAATATATACAATCCCGACTACGTTGTGGTGGTGGACGAGACCCTGCTCCACTCAGTAGATGTGACGGCAGGTCTTTCAGAAAAGGGGGCCATTATCATTAACAGCAGCAAGGAGCCAGACCAGCTGCGCCCGCTGCTGCGGGGCTACAAGGGCAGAGTCTGCACGGTGGACGCGGAGAAGATTTCTGTGGCCACCTTGGGAAAGAACTTTCCCAACACACCTATGCTGGCTGCCGTAGTAAAGGTCAGCAATGTGGTGGAATGTGAAAAATTTATGGCCGATATGGAGACCTCTTTTCAGCACAAGTTCGCCTCAAAGCCGGGGGTTATCGCCGGCAATATGGAGGCGCTGAAGATGTCCATGAACGAAGTAAAGGTAGGATAAGGATGAAAGAAGCAAAATACATCAATGAACAAAGCGCCTGGCAGGAACTGACCCCCGGTGCGGAGATTTATGAGCCCGGCACATCGAAGCTGGTAAATACAGGAGAGTGGAGAGTTTTAACACCTCTCTTTGATATCAATAAATGCAAGCATTGCATGCTGTGCGTGCCTTTCTGTCCTGATGTCAGCATTCCTGTCAGCGGCGGCAGACGGGGAGAGACGGATTTGTTCCACTGCAAGGGCTGCGGCATCTGCGCCAAGGTATGTCCTTTTGGAGCGATTACCATGGGAAAGGAGGAAAAGTAAATGGCGGTCAAAGACAGAATGAGCGGCAACGAGGCCATCGCCGTTGCCATGAGACAGATTAACCCGGATGTAATGGGAGCCTTTCCGATTACGCCGTCAACTGAAATTCCTCAGTATTTTTCCAAATATATCGCTGACGGGAAAGTGGACACTGAATTTGTAGCTGTAGAGTCAGAACACTCGGCTATGTCCACCTGTATCGGTGCTTCCGCTGCGGGAGCAAGGGCTATTACAGCTACCTCTTCCGCCGGCCTTGCCCTGATGTGGGAACTTCTCTACGTTGCTTCCTCGGCAAGGCTGCCCATTACCATGGCGGTAGTCAACAGGGCGCTGACCGGACCAATCAATATTAACAACGACCATTCAGACTCCATGGGCTGCCGTGACACAGGATGGATTCAGCTTTACGCGGAAAACAATCAGGAGGCCTACGATAATTATATACAGGCCATGCCTATCGCAGAAGCCTGCAGGCTGCCTATCATGGTCTGCCAGGACGGCTTTATTACCAGTCATGCGGTGGAAAATATAGAGCTGCTGGACGACGCCGACGTCAAGGCCTTTGTAGGACAGTATGAGCCGGAAAACTATCTGCTGAAAGCGGAGAATCCTCTGGCCGTAGGTCCCTACGGAGTTTCACCGTACTACATGGAGGTAAAGAAGGCCCAGGCAGAGGCCATGAAGGAGGCCAAATCCAGGATTTTAGAAGTGGGGGAGGCCTACGGAAAACTCTCCGGCAGAAAGTACGGATTTTTTGAAGAATACCGGATGGAAGACGCCGAGGCGGCAGTCGTCGTGCTGGGCTCCTCTGCGGGCACCGGTAAAGACGCAGTGGATTTGCTGCGGGAGGACGGAAAGAAAGTGGGACTTATCAAGCTTCGAGTGTTCAGACCTTTCCCGATGGAGGAGCTTGCGGCTGCCTTATCCCGCGTCAAGGCAGTTGCGGTGATGGATAAGTGCGAGGGCTTTTCCGCCTTCGGCGGTCCTGTCTTTGCCGAGACCCGGTCGGCCCTTTACGACCTGCCGGAAAGACCCATGGCGGTGGGCTATGTTTACGGCCTGGGCGGCAGAGATGTAACCATTGCCACCTACGACGAAATTTACGGAGAACTCTTTGCTATGATTGAAAGCGGAGAGACCGGCCAGGTATACAGGCATATCGGTGTGAGAGATTTGGAGGACAGATAAATGGCATACAGTTTAAAAGCAGAATTAGAAAAGAAAAACAGGCTGGCGCCCGGACACCGGCTCTGTGCCGGCTGCGGCGCAGGGGTAGCTGTAAACGGCGTACTCCGGGCTTTGGACGAGGGGGATAAGGCCGTGGTTTCCAACGCCACCAGCTGTCTGGAGGTTTCCACCTTTATCTATCCTTATACGGCTTACGAGGACAGCTATATTCACAGCGCCTTTGAAAACGCTGCGGCTATGACCGGAGGCGTAGAAGCGGCCTACAACGTGCTCAGGAAAAAGGGCAAGGTCAAGGAAAATTACAAGTTCATCTGTTTCGGCGGCGACGGAGGTACCTACGATATCGGATTTCAGTCCCTGTCGGGGGCCATGGAGCGGGGCCACGATATGGTTTACGTCTGCTACGACAACGAAGCATATATGAATACGGGCATTCAGCGCTCTTCCGCCACCCCTCGTTTTGCTGACGCTACCACTACGCCGGTGGGAACAAAATCCTACGGAAAGGTGCAGAACAAGAAAAACCTGACGGAAATCATCGCTGCTCACAACGTGCCTTATGCGGCTCAGACCACATTTCTGGGAGATTTCCGAGATTTGCACAGCAAAGCCCACAAGGCCATCTATACCGAGGGACCGTGTTTTTTAAATGTTTTGTCTCCGTGTCCAAGAGGGTGGCGGTATGAGATGGAGGACCTGGCGGAAATCTGCAGACTGGCAGTAGACACCTGCGTCTGGCCTCTTTACGAAATTGAGCACGGACAGTGGAAACTGACCTACGAACCTGCGAAGAAGCTGCCGGTAGAGCGGTTTCTGGAAAAGCAGGGAAGATTCAAGCACATGTTTGCCAAGGGCAACGAATGGATGATTGAGGACGCTCAAAACTACGTGGACCAGCAGTGGGAAAAGCTGAAGACAAGATGTGAAAGATAAACTATCGTATTATCGTATAGACAGAGCTGTCGCACAGTGGCGATGGCTCTTTTTAATTGTCCTCACGATTATATGTGAGATGTTTTTGTGCTAATATGAAAAAAAGTTGTGGATTAGCACAATATTTTCCGTAGAATGAGCAAAGATTTGTGCTAAATCCACGTTTTACTGCGTTTTAGCTAAACACTCCCTTTGCTTGAAGAGGCCGCTTTTATGCTAATTGGATAGCTGAATCCATTTTAGCATAATTTTTTGTTCTTTGTTCTCCTTGCATCACTGTGTTTTTGTGCTAAATCACTTCTAAAACGGCAATTAGCACAAAATTATCTACAAAGAATAATCAATCTATTTAGAAAAAAATCTAAATAGATATTGACTGAAGCGGAAAAGAGGTGTTATAATCTATTTAGAAATATTTCTAAATAGATTATCGGGGAACTTTGTGAAAGGAGAAATTGGTATGGGACTGCCTGAAACTTTTAAGGCGCTGTCAAATCCGGTCCGGCGAGAAATCCTGGAGATGCTGAAAGGCAGGCGTATGTCGGCTGGAGAAATCGGGGAGCACTTCGACATGACCGGCGCTACCATATCTCATCATCTGGCTCAGCTAAAAAAGGCGGGATTGATTTTCGAGACGAAAGAGAAGAATTATATTTTTTATGAACTGAACACCAGCATCTTCGAGGAACTGATGCTGTGGTTTTCAGGGTTCAAAGGAGGGGAAGAGAAATGAAGGAATATAAAAAAACGCTGCTGGCAGCGGTTATCGTCTGCTTGCTGCCGCTGCTCCTGTCGGCCGCCGTATATTCGGATTTACCGGAGCAGATTGCCATTCACTGGGACAGCGCAGGAAATCCGGACGGCTACGCCGGCAGATTGGCAGGAGCCTTTGGGATACCGGTATTTTTGGCAGTACTGGAGGTCATCTGCGTAGCGGCAACTGTCCATGACCCGAAGAAGCAGAATCAGTCAGCTGTGTCCAGGGCGCTGATTTTCTGGCTGATTCCAATCCTGAGCTTGGTGGTACAGCCGGTGATACTGCTGGTGGCCCTGGGCAGGGACATCAATGTGACATTGGTGGTGACGCTGCTGGTAGGCGTCATTCTGATACTGTCGGGAAATTATCTGCCTAAAAGCCGGCAGAATTATACGATTGGTATCAAGGTGCCGTGGACCCTGGCCGACGCGGATAACTGGAACAAAACCCACAGACTGGGCGGAATACTCTTTATTCTCTGCGGGCTGTTCATCATTGCCAGCAACTTTCTGCCTATGTCTGCAGGAGCAAGAACCATAACCATGGTTTGCGTTACCCTTGGGGCAGCGGTAGTACCGGTGGTGTATTCCTTTGCGCTATATGTAAAGGGAAATAAATAGGGATATGGAGTATGTAAAAAAGCAACCGAAGCCGCAGGATAACTGTTTTGCGGATTCGGTTGCTTTTTTGTGGGGCGGATGGGGGAATCATAATTCTTCCGGCAGCAATACCGGTATCTGCAGCTGGGTGATATATTCGCTTTCGTCTCTGGTATCGTGATTGTCAATGATATAAAACTCCATGGGGTCGCCTGCGGCCGTAAGGTTTCGGCGGGAGAGCTGGCTGAACAGCTTTTTCCAGGCGTCTCCCATGGCGGCGTAGCTGCCTTTGACAGTAGAGCAGAGATAATCGCCCTCTTCAATGACAGCGTCAAATCCTTCTCCTTCGTCTACGGTGCAGAACACACCGTTAAAATAGCCGTATTCCCCCTGGGAGATAGGGGCCAGCGGCAGGATTGCACCGGTGTTGCCGTTGCCAATCAGGTATAGCTGATTCTGACTTTTCTTCTGCAGTTCCTTAATAACCAGGTCCAGATACTCGTCCCGATACACTTCCTCGCTGAGCTTTAAAATGTGCCGTGGGCCTATATGCCGCAGCACGGGCTCATCAAAGACAAAGTCCTGCTGCAGATGGCTTTCGATTTCCGCAGTTCTGCTTAGGAGTTGTGCCTTCAGGTCTAAAAGTTCATCTATCTTTGCGTCGATGGCGGAGATACCTTGGGAAAAAAGGGCCAGAGTCTTCTGCAGGTTAAAGTCCTGAAGATGGGCTTTAATCTCCTGCATGGAAAACCCGATAGAGCGCAGCTCTCTCAGTACGTTGAGAGTCTGAATGTCGTTAATACCGTACATGCGGTAACCGTTATCGTCCCGGCGGGGTTTTAAAATGCCGATTTCTTCGTAATAGCGCAGAGAGTCGGTACCGATACCGTATAATCTGGAAATCTCCCCTATTTTATAATATTCTTTCATAATTTTTCAAAAAACTCCTTTACCTTAGTATTATACCAAGGTTTATAATGAAATGGAAGTAAAAGGAGTTGTTAAAATGAAATTAGACGAAAAGAGAGATATACGACAAAAATTTTTCGGCTACGCTTTGCCGTCTGTGGCGGCTATGTGGGTTTATACTATCTATACCATGGTAGACGGCATGTTTGTAGCAAGAGGCGTGGGGACCACGGCCCTTGCCGCCGTCAACATCGCCATGCCCTTTATCAATACCGCATTTGCTCTGGGCATCCTATTTGCTGTCGGTGCAAGCACCAGAGCCTCTATCCATAAAGGAAGAAATGATATGGAAACCGCCAACAGAATTTTTACCACCAGCGCGGTTACAGTGTTTACCTTGGCCTGGATTGTAGTAATTCTGGCCCAGCTGAACCTGGAGAGGATTGCTCTGCTGCTGGGCGCTGACGATGAAACCCTGGGTTATGTAAAAGACTATCTGCGCATCATCATTTTCTTTGTACCCTGCTACATGACTTCCTATAATTTGGAGGTTTTAATCAAGGCGGATGGTTTTCCGAAGAAAGCCATTATGACCACCTGTGCAGGAGCCTGTACCAATATCGTCCTGGACGCGCTGTTTATTCTGGTATTTCACTGGGGCATCAAGGGTGCGGCAATCGCTACGGGACTTTCCCAGCTGATGACTTTTTCCATCTTCCTGTCCCACTTCCTGTCAAAAAAGTCCTGCTTCAGTTTTGTGCGTATCAGGTGGAGGCTAAAAGAAGTCCTGGGGTTCGCCAAGCTGGGTATTGCAGACAGCGTGACAGAGTTTTCTGTAGGCGTAATTATCTTCTTATTTAATAACGTGCTGCTTCGGGTCAGCGGCAACGACGGCGTGGTTATGTATTCCGTCATTGCCTATGTCTATCAGCTGATTCTGATGACCATGATGGGCATCAATCAGGGCATGCAGCCCCTTGTCAGCTATCACCACGGCAGAGGGGAAAAGACAATCCATCAGTATATTCTGAAGGTGGCGCTCCTCACCGCAGCAGCGGCGTCGGCCGCAGCCTTTCTCTTTGGCGTGCTGTATCCCAATCCGGTGGTTGCCGTCTTCATCGACCCAACACAGAATGCAAGCCTTTATCTGGGCGGCGTATCGGCCTTCAAGCTGTTCTCCTTTGAGTTTCTGCCTCTTGGCGTGGTCATCATTCTGACCGGATATTTTACGGCGCTGGAAAAAAACAAACCGGCCATGACGATTTCCATGGGACGCGGATTGGTCTTTGTGGCAATCTGTCTGCTGTCTATGGCAGCCCTCTTTGGAGAAACCGGTATCTGGTTGTCCATGGCCGTGTCTGAAACCATGGCGCTGGTGCTGGCCGCAGGGCTGTATTACTTTCATATCATAAGAAAGGAAAAAAGAAACCTGTCGCTGCAGGAGCATGGCGGCGTTTTATCTCAATGATATACCAAAAATATATACCCCTATGGGGTATGTTACCAAAATTTTCACAGCTGTTTGTCCCGCATAAGGCTTGCCCGAGCCTTTGCGGGACATTTTTATGGCGGTCGGTTGGCCGAGAAGTCGGAAGACGCCGGTTAAAACCGTTTTTTTAGAGCTTGAAATGGTGAATTTGGAAAAAATTTACATATTATTCCATTGATTTTGATGCAAATAAGCAACAATGTGCCCATAAAAGCCCCGGATACCCCCTCCCTTTTCGCAGAAAACATCCCGCAAGGCCGGGAGAATCCTTACTTGCGGGATGTACTGATAAAAACTTATTATTTATCTGCGATTACTTTGATAATTTGTATCACCAAGGTCGGCGCGAAAGCAAGGGCGCAAATCCAGGTCAGCTGCCCGCCGGTAAGAGGCGCGATACCGAAGGCGCCGGCAAAGAACGGTATCAGCAGGATTGCAAAGAGGAGCATGGTTCCAATGACAAAAGCGCCGATGGTGTAAGGGTTGGAAAACAGCCCCAGTTTGAAAATGGACTGTCTGCCTCTGGAATTGAAACCGTGCCACAGTCTGGCGAAACAGAGGGTGGCGAATGCCATGGTGGAGGCGGTTACCGGGTTTGTTTCAAGGCCAATATAAAATGCGGAGATGGTGACGGCTGCGATGAGAAGCCCCTGCAGACCAATCTGCAGCAGGGTCTGGCGAGTCAGAACGGACTCGTCGCGAGGACGGGGCTTATCGTGAATCAGCGCCGGATTGGACGGTTCCATGCTGATGGCCAGAGCAGGCAAGCTGTCTGTAATCAGATTGATAAACAGAAGCTGTACTGCGGTGAAAGGGGTCGGCAGGGCAAGGAGCGACGCGTAAAGCACTGCCAAAATTCCCGCGGTGTTTCCCGAAAGCAGGAATGAAATCGCATTTTTGATATTGGCATAGATATTTCTGCCGTTTAAAACGGATTTGATGATTGTGGCAAAGTTATCGTCGGTGAGAATCATGGAAGCGGAGTCCTTTGCGACTTCGGTTCCGGTGATGCCCATAGCTACGCCCACATCGGCGCTTTTCAGCGCCGGGGCGTCGTTGACGCCGTCGCCGGTCATGGCGACAATGTGGGCCCGGTTCTGCCAAGCCTCAACGATTCGGATTTTATTATTCGGACTGACTCTGGCATAAACGCTGATATGGGGCAGTTTTTCATCTAATTCTTCATCGCTCATAGCGTCAAGTTCCGTACCTGTTACCGCAATATCGTCATCGGCCATGATGCCGATTCTCTTTGCGATAGCAGAAGCGGTGATTTTGTGGTCGCCGGTAATCATAATGGCCTTGATACCCGCTTCACGGCAGTCCGCCACTGCCTTTGCGGACTCTTGGCGAGGCGGGTCCATTTCTGCCATAAGTCCCAGATATTCTAAATCCTTTTCATCTTCAAAGGTCAGTTTCTTTTTGTCGGCCAGGGCCTTTCTTGCAAAGGCCAGTACACGCAGTCCCTGATTGGAAAAATCGAAATTGGTCTGCCTGATGGCGTCTTTTTCCGCTTCGGAAAGGCCTGCGGCTCTGCCTAAGATTACGTCCAGCGCTCCTTTGGTGTACATGATATACTGCCCGTCTATCTGATGGAGGGTGCTCATCAGTTTTCTGTCAGAGTCAAAAGGAAGCTCCGAAAGGCGGGGAAATTGTGCTTTTATCTGGGTATAAACGGCATATTTTTCTTCATTTTCCTTTCCGTGAAGTGAAGTACTTTCTGCGGTTTCCCAAGAGGAGCGGCCTTGACTGCCGTCTGCCGCCGCTTTTACATAGTAATCTACAAGGGCTGTTTCCGTCGGATCTCCTGCGGTTTCTCCGTCCACGATAGCCGTATCGTTGCAGAGGACAGAGGCCTGCAGCATAGACGCCTTCTTTTCATCTGACACTGCCAGCTGTTCCACGGTCATTTTGTTCTGGGTCAGGGTACCGGTTTTGTCAGAACAGATGATAGACACGCAGCCCAGCCCCTCAACTGCGCTTAACTGCTTGATGATGGCGTTCTGGTCCGCCATGCGGGAAGTGCCGATGGCAAGGGATATGGTGATAATGGAAGACAGGGCTTCCGGAATGGCGGCAACTGCCAGCGCCACCGCAAAGAGCAGGGAGTCGGTAAAAGGCATACCTCTGTAGATATTCAGCGCCAGAATGCCGGCGCAGATGGCGAGGATTGCGATGGACAGGTTTTTGCTGAAACTGTCCATGGTCACCTGCAGCGGTGTTTTTCTTTCGGTGGTATTGTTCATCAGGTCGGCAATTTTGCCCAGCTCGGTGTTTGCGCCGACCCCTGTGATGACCGCAAGCCCCCTGCCGTAAGTCACCAGAGAACCGGAAAATACCATATTGACCTGGTCGCCCAGGGCAACGGTTTGCCCGTCGATGACGCCTGCACTCTTATCGACCCCTTCTGATTCACCGGTAAGAGAGCTTTCGTTGACTTTC
>CBCTFZ010000008.1:0-77399 GCA_965146355.1 uncultured Emergencia sp.
AACGCAAATGGCGCAGGCAAAAATGTTGTTTCTTAAAAGGCCTATCAAGGAAAGGCTTCCGTCCTCATCCATAATGGAATTTACTGTGGGCATATAAAGCTCCATGACGTGCTGCGCCTCCTGGGCGTTTGCGTAAAAGTAAACGCCAAAGGCAGCCGTCAGGATGAGAAAGGCTGCCAAAACATATAAAGTTAGCTTAAGTAGTGTTTTTTTCAAGAAGTTACCCCTCAATCTTCCAGTTTACAGGTTCTTCCCCGCATTCCTGCAAAAATTCATTGGCCCGCGAAAAATACTTCCCGCCGAAAAAGCCGTTATAAGCAGACAGTGGGCTGGGGTGGGCTCCCTTTAAAATCAAATGCTGTCTGCCGGTGATTAATTTCTCCTTGGATTTTGCGTTGGCTCCCCAAAGAATGAAGACGATAGGCTTTTCTCTTTCGTTGAGAAGTTCTATCACCCTGTCCGTGAACTGCTCCCATCCCTTTCCCTTGTGGGAATTTGCCTGATGGGCCCGGACAGTGAGACAAGTATTGAGCAGCAATACACCGCTCTCCGCCCACTGCATCAGATAACCGTGGCCCGGGATATCATAACCCAAATCGTCTTTAATTTCTTTATAAATATTGACTAAAGACGGCGGTGTCCTGACCCCCTTTCGGACGGAAAAGGACATGCCGTGGGCCTGACCCGGCTCGTGATAAGGGTCCTGCCCCAAAATGACTACCTTTACATCGTCATAGGAGGTTGCTTTGAGTGCGTTGAAAATATCGTGCATATCCGGATAGATTGTCCTGCTGCGATACTCCTCGATGAGAAACCGGCGCAGCTTCTGATAGTATTCTTTCTCAAATTCACCTGCCAAAACTTCATCCCATTTATTTCCTATATTTACCATACTGTCAGTTCCTTTCCTGTTCCAGACCCATCTCTTCCAATCTGAGCCATCTTCCTTTCTTCAGATAAATCAGCATTACCACCGCGCCGATAAGCCAGGTTACCGGATATCCTGCAACCAGAAGTCCCAGCTGGTGAGAAATTCTCAACACGATAAAAATCCACAGCACGCGGCATACACACAGAGATGAAATGGAGACAATCATTCCCTCCATGGTCCTTCCTACGCCGCGGATAGCGCCGATAGCAATATGCATAACCGCAAGGAGCCAGTAAAACGGATACATGATATTCATCATATAGATGCCATATTCAATAACTGCCTGTTCACCGGTAAAAATTCGGATGATATACGGTCCGAAAATCAACATCACTGCACCGACAACCAGAGCGTAAACCGTTCCCATACCAATGGAAGTCTTCATACCCTTTTTGATACGTTCCACCTCTTTAGCACCAAAGTTCTGTCCGCAGAAGGTAGTGGCCGCCATGCCGATGCTCATAATCGGCAGCAGAATAATTCCGTCAATTTTATTAAATGCTGCATATGACGCCATAATCGTCGCGCCGAAGCTGTTGACGCCGGATTGTACCAAAATGTTGGACAGGGAAATAACGATGCTCTGCACGCCTGTAGGCAAACCAATCTTAAGAATCCTGCTGAGCAGATTGTCATAAAAACGGATATCCCTAAAACGGATTCTATACAGTTCTTTAATTTTTGCAAGAAATCTGAGAATAAAGATACAGGAAACCAGCTGACTTGCAATGGTTGCCAAGGCCGCACCTGCAACGCCCATTTTGAGTCCCCACACAAATATCAAATCCAGCACGATATTTGTAAATGTAGCAATCACCAGATAGTTCAGTGTTTTTCTGGAATTTCCCACTGCATTGAGAATCCCCGCCGACATGTTGTAAACAATGGCAAAGATAATGCCGCTGAAGAAAATCCTCAGATAGGTTACTGCCTGGTCAAAAACCTCTTCCGGCGTGTCCATCCATCTGAGAATCCATGGTACAGCCAAAACGCCGACGAGAGACAAAATGATACCTGCTGAAAAAGAAATTGCCAAGGTTGTATGCACAGCTTTCCTGACTCCCTCTTCGTTTCTGGCTCCATAGTACTGCGAGGTTACAACTCCCGCACCGGTAGACGCGCCGATGCAAAAGCCTATCAGGAGCTGAATAACTGACCCCCCTGCGCCTACTGCGGCAAGGCCGTTGCTTCCTACTACATTACCTACGATAATAGAGTCCACGATATTGTAAAGCTGCTGAAACAGATTTCCCAAAATCAACGGTACTGAAAAAAGGAGAATTTCCTTCCATATAGTGCCTGAAGTCATCAATGTGTTGTTTTTTTCCATGCTAATGAACGCCCCTTTCTCCATAAATTTCTATCTATAATGTAAACATATTTCTCGTTATAAAGTCAAGGGATTATACCAAGAAAGTACAATCTGTTCTTTTTTTCCCGGCCCATTCGTGTTAGAATAAACCCATGAGCAAAATATTTATTTCAAAAGACGCAAATATCCGGCTGAAGGAGTACCTAACGGAGAAGGGTTATGCCTTGGAAACGGTCTCCTCCTCGGGTATTGTCGACAAGGGAATTTCCAATCACCCGGACATTTTTCTATGTAAAATGGGCGCTTCTGACAACGCTCCGATTTTCTTTGCCGAAAAGAGCGACCTGGGCATGGATTATCCCGCCGACGTGGCTTTCAACGCCGCGTGCACCGGCAGATTCTTCATCCACAATCTGTCCGCAACCAATGAAAAGCTGCTGCTGGCAGCCAAAGAGATGGGAATGACCCTAATCGATGTCCGTCAGGGCTACACAAAATGCAGCGTGGTAGTGGTCGATGAAACCTCTATTATCACCTACGACGAAGGAATTATCGCCGCATGCAGCAAATATCCGGAGATTTCCGTACTGCGGGTGGCGCCCGGTTTTGTCAGACTGGACGGTTACGACACCGGCTTCATCGGCGGCGCCAGCGGCCGAGTCGGCAGGGAAATCATCTTCCACGGCGACTTGTTCGGCCATCCGGACTTTTCCGCCATCGTCGACTTCATCGAAAAGCGCGGCCTGTCCTGCAAGTGGTTCCCTCAGTTTAAACTGACCGACATCGGTTCCATACTGTAAACCGAGCCGTAAACCGCAGCAATGGAGGAACGGAACATGCGGTTAAACCACAGCAATGGAGGCAGTCAATTATCGCTTCACGCAGCTTTCTGCCTTCAGTGCACAGGTTTACAAATGTCGAGGAACGGCGCGTACTAAAGCTACGCAAGTACCGCAGAACATGCGGTAAACCGCAGCAATGGAGGCAGAAAGCAAGTGAAAAAGCATAGCATAATACCAATCTTCATACCCCATCAAGGCTGTCCCAACGACTGTATTTTCTGCAATCAGAAGAAGATTACGGCGCGTCAGAAGGCGGTGACGGTATCTGACGTGGAAGATACCATTGAAACCTGGCTCTCTACTTTGGAGCCTCGGGGTGTTGATACCATTGAGGCAGCTTTTTTCGGCGGCAGCTTCACGGGAATCCCCATGGAGGAGCAGTCGGCTTATCTGGCTGTGGCCAAGGGGTATAAAGATGCGGGACGTATTGACAAAATCCACATGTCGACCAGACCGGACTGTATCAGCGAAGAAATCCTGGACAACCTGCTGCGCTTCGGCGCAGATACCATCGAACTAGGCGTTCAGTCCTTTGATGATAAGGTACTGCAGATGGCTAACCGGGGTCACGACAGCAAAGAAGTCTACAAAGCCTGCAAACTGATACAGGACTACGGCTTTGAGCTGGGCATTCAGCTGATGATTGGTCTTCCCGGCGATTCCATGGAAAGCTGCATTTTTTCCGCAGAAGAAACGGTAAAAATCGGTCCGTCTATTGCACGTCTTTATCCTACGGTAATTGTTCACGATACAGAGCTTTACAACCAGTACCTGCGTGGAGAATACGTCCCTTTGTCGCAGCAGGAAGCAGTTTTACGCACCAAAGAGATGTACAAGCGTTTGGACGGCGCCGGAATCAACATTATTCGGGTAGGGCTGAAGAGCACCGACATCATCAATGAAAACGGCCAGGTCAGCGGAAATACCTATCATCCCGCTTTTCGACAGCTGGTGGAGGGAGATATTGCCAGAGAAAAAATCGAGGCCCTTTTGTCGGAAAAAGGCTTTACACCGGCTGCACCGGTTTCATCGGGCAGCCCATCCTTTCCGGTGAAGGCCAGCACGTCGCAGCACTGCCGGAACGCCCGGGTCAAAGTTGACTTCTTTGCCAACGGCAGAAGCTTTTCCAATCTGATAGGCCATCAGGGAAAAAACAAGAAATATTTTCTTGAAAAGTACCCGCAGCTTAACATATTATATAAAGTAAATCCAAAGCTAAAAAACAATGAATTTCAAATTACAATAAAAGGAGAAAAGCAATGAAAGAAACATCAAAAGCAGTTGTTACCGTTATCGGAAAAGATATGGTAGGTATTCTGGCAAAGGTTTCCGCTGCCTGTGCCGAAGCCAATGCCAATGTCGTAGAAGTGACCCAGTCCGTTCTGGAGAGCTTTTTCTGCATGGTTATGATTATCGACATCACAGACGCTACTATGCCGATTGAGGAAATCCAGAAATCCATTTCTGAGAGAGTTCCAGGCATGCAGGTTCACGTTATGCACGAGAACATTTTTAACTCTATGCACAGAATTTAAGGTCGGGGAGGGATACAGATAATGCTTAATATGAGTGATATCATGGAAACCATTACCATGATACAGGAAGAAAATTTAGATATTAGAACCATTACTATGGGAATCTCCCTCATCGACTGTGCCGACAGCGATATCGACAAATCCTGCGAAAAGGTTTACAACAAGATTTACAGCAAGGCCAAAAATCTTGTAAAAACCGGCGAATTTATCGAAAAGAAATACGGCATTCCCATTGTAAATAAACGAATCTCTGTTACCCCCATTTCCATGCTGGTAGGCGTGTCCGGCGGTGACCCTGTCAAGTACGCAAAGACCCTCGACAAAGTGGCATCCGACGTAGGCGTCAACTTTATCGGCGGTTTTTCCGCCCTGGTGCAGAAAGGCTTCAGCGCCGGCGACCTTGAATTAATCGAGGCAATTCCGAGAGCGCTGTCGGAAACCGAGCTGGTGTGCTCTTCCGTCAACGTGGGCTCTACCAAAGCCGGCATCAACATGGACGCTGTGAAAATGATGGGTGAGAAGGTCAGAGAAGTTGCCGAGCTTACCCGGGACAACCAGTGTATCGGCGCAGCCAAGCTGGTAGTTTTCTGCAATGCCGTAGAGGACAATCCGTTTATGGCCGGCGCTTTCCACGGTGTTGGAGAAGCTGACTGCGTACTCAGCGCGGGTGTTTCCGGCCCCGGCGTAGTCCGCAGCGTGCTTTCAAAGATGCCTGATGACGCGCCCCTTAATGTAGTGGCCGAGGCAATTAAGAAAACTGCATTTAAAATTACCAGAATGGGTCAGCTGGTGGCTACAGAAGCCGCGCAGATGCTGGGCGCAGAGTTCGGCATTATCGACCTTTCCCTGGCGCCTACTCCGGCTGTAGGCGATTCCGTGGCTCACATTCTGGAGGAAATCGGTCTGGAGCAATGCGGCGCTCACGGGACTACCGCAGCCCTTGCCATGCTCAACGACGCAGTAAAGAAAGGCGGCGTAATGGCCTCTTCCAGCGTCGGCGGTTTATCCGGCGCTTTCATTCCTGTCAGTGAAGACGCAGGCATGATTGCCGCAGCCAGAAACGGCGTTTTATCCATTGAGAAGCTGGAAGCTATGACTGCGGTATGCTCTGTAGGTCTTGATATGATTGTCATTCCGGGGGATACAACCAGTGAAGTAATCTCCGCCATCATTGCTGACGAAGCTGCTATCGGTATGGTAAACTCCAAGACCACGGCGGTCAGAGTGATTCCGGCAATCGGTCTTGCGGAGGGAGAAGAGCTGGACTTCGGCGGACTGCTGGGCTACGGTCCTGTTATGCCTCTGCGCAGCCAGTCCCCAGCTAAAATGATTCATAGAGGCGGCAGAATCCCTGCACCACTGCAGAGCCTGAAAAACTAATGGTCTGCCCCAAGAGAGCGAGCACGAGCGATGCTCGATTGGCGTGGCAGACCTTATGCTGGCGTTCTCCGGCTTCTATGGGGTCTGCCCTTTTTTCGGTTTCGTTTCATGCTTTTTGGGGGTTTTGAGTATGTTAAGCATACCGCTTTTTATGATTTAGCATGAATTATCGCCCTTTGGGGAACTCTTTTCAGGAGACCTTGCAGCGGTTTATGGATTTAGTCGTATAACGGGAGGTACTATGACACAGATTAGACTTGGAAAAACAGAAATTGTAACCAATAAAAATGGCTTTGGTGCTCTGCCCATTCAGAGAATTTCCTTCGAAGAGGCTGACGCACTGATTATGAAAGCCTACGAAAGCGGCATCACCTTTTTCGACACCGCAAGATTTTATACGGACAGTGAAGAAAAGCTGGGCAAGGCACTCTGTGCCCGCGGACTTCGCGACAAAGTATTTATCGCCAGCAAGACCATGTGCAAAGACACAGAAGAATTTTGGAACCAACTTGAAACAACACTGACCAATTTGCAGACGGACTATCTTGATTTATACCAGTTTCACAATCCCTCATTCTGTCCGAAGCCATGCGACGGTACCGGACTTTATGAAGCCATGCTGAAGGCCAAAGCCCAGGGTAAAATCCGTCATATCGGCATTACCAATCATCGTCTGGCAGTGGCCCACGAAGCTATTGGGTCCGGGCTTTACGAAACCCTGCAGTTCCCTTTCAGCTACCTTGCTTCTGAGGATGAAATCGCTCTGGCTGAAAAGTGCAGAAAAGCCGACATGGGGTTTATCGCCATGAAAGGTATGAGCGGCGGCCTGATTAACAGAGCCGACGCAGCCTACGCTTTTATGGCTCAGTACGACAACGTTCTCCCAATCTGGGGCGTTCAGAAAATGGAGGAGCTGCAGCAGTTCCTGGATTGTGAAAAGAATCCGCCTGCTTTGACCGGTGAAATCAAGGCCCATATCGAAGCTGAGCGCCGGGAACTGACCGGGGAATTTTGCCGCGGCTGCGGCTACTGTATGCCATGTCCAGTAGGTATCAAAATCAATGACTGGGCCCGCATGTCCCTGATGATTCGCCGTGCGCCAACCGACGTGTACATGGACGAAGCACATCAGGAGGAGCTGAAAACCGCAGAACAGTGTATTCACTGCGGTCAGTGTGCAAGCAAATGTCCATACGGACTGGACACCCCTGCTCTGATTGAGAAAAACGTGGCTGATTATAAAGAACAGCTGAAAGCCTTGGGTTATCGATAATCTGCATCAATACTATTTTCATATAATATAAGAGGGTGGCTTCAGACCGATGAAGCCACCCTTTATATTATATATCTTCTGCATGAAATCCCTTCGCCTTTCACACATCATATGGCGCGCATAATTCAGCCATCATATTCCGCACGGTTTCTGCGTCCTCCCCTATTTTTTCCTGAAGAGCGGCACTGCCCCTATCTCCCTGGAAATAATAAGCCTCTGCTGCATTGCAGTATAGTTGTACGATAAGGTAGTGAATATCATTAACGCTGAATGAAAAATCATCAGCCGGCAGACTTCTTTCCATATCTTTCAAATCCCGATACAGGTGCGCCCACTGGTTAAGGCTTTTGCCTGCACTGTAAACGCTAAAGTAAAAGTCTTCAAATTCAAGCTTGCCACCTTCCTGCAGAACTTCAATGTTATCGAGAAATGCTTCGACATCTTCCTCTGCATAAGAAATTTCCTCATTATACTCTACCTTTTCGTTATGAATCGCTTTGGAATATGCAATGTAAAATCCGACTACCAGAACCAGAATACCAACGAGGATTCCTAAAAGAATTTTTTTCATGATACTTCCCCCAAATAGCCAGTTAATCTGCAAGACTTTATCTCAGATTTACTGTATGATTTGCTGTTGCACGAGTTTTGATTTCGCCACTTTAATTGGTTTTATCAGAGTATTCTTTTGCCTGAATTCGAGCAATCTCTTGTTTCATCAACTCAACCTGTTCTTTAAAGGTATCGCCGTAGAACATCACCTGCTGCTCGCCAGTCAGCTCATCCACCAAAGTGTACTGAATAATAGATTTGCTGGAGTTATACATTGTGGTAATATCAATTAGGGCTGTATACCGGTCGTCAATCCTGGACTCTATCCCTCCTGTGTAGAACTTTTTATTTTTCACATACTTGATTTCCAGAGCTTTGTCTTCAAAGGTGCTTTCATATAAGTCGCCAAACATTTTTACTTTTGCAGTACCGGAAACAATGACAGTATCTCCTTCCTCTTTAATATCTGTCAAAACAACTTTAATATGATTGTTCTTTTTTGAGTAAGGCGCATCTTTTTTCTTCTGGTATTGCTTAATTATTGAAAGGTCCCTTTCACTTTTAGCTATATCCAGTTTAATTGTAATGCTTTTCTTAACATTATCAGCCGCAAAGGAAGCCGTGGCAGACGATAAAACCATCACCACTATCAAAAATAAAGTTAACAGCTTTGGTAACGTTCTCATAAGATTTTCTCCTCTCCACATACACACTTACTAATTTTTTCGCTTTTATTTATTAATCAGCATATCACTTTCTTTGCATAAAAATCCTTTTGTCGCAATTATTAGTTTTTTCTTAATTTTATCATTTTTGAATATATGAGTCAACATTTACTTTACTTTTAAATATGTTAATATAATAGTCGTCACTATGCCATGGAAAAACGACCGCAGGCTTTCATTTAAAACAGAGCTGCCTATCGGCAGCTCTGCAGCTTAAAATCATATTATCAGTCTTCTTTTACCAGTTCTTTCAGAGAAGTGGCAAGTCCCGCAAGGCCGGAAATCTCTGACGGAATGATAATCTTGGTGGCCTGGCCGTCGGCAGCCTTTTCAAAGGAATTCAGGCTCTGCAGAGCGATAACCTCTTTGTTTGGCTGTGATTCAACCAGCATTTTGATACCGTCTGCGGTGGCCTGCTGTACCATTCTGATGGCCTCTGCCTGACCTTCCGCTTCACGAATTGCAGCCTCTTTTCTGGCCTCAGCTTCCAGAATCTTGGATTCCTTGCTGGCCTGGGCTTCCAGAATGATAGCCTCCTTGTTACCTTCCGCAATGAGGACTGCGGACTTCTTTTCACCTTCAGCGCGAAGAATTGCTTCACGTCTTTCACGCTCTGCACGCATCTGTTTTTCCATGGCCATCTGAATATCCCGCGGCGGTGTAATATTCTTTACTTCCACACGGTTGATTTTAATGCCCCACGGGTCGGTGGCTTCATCCAGCACCATTCTAATCTTAGTATTGATATGCTCACGGCTGGTCAGAGTTCCATCCAGCTCCAGTTCGCCGATAATATTTCTAAGAGTAGTGGCAGTCAGATTTTCAATGGCGTCCATAGGACTTTCAACACCGTAGGTGTAAAGCTTCGGGTCGGTAATCTGGAAATATACGACGGTATCGATTTCCATGGTTACGTTGTCCTTGGTAATTACAGGCTGCGGCGGAAAATCTATAACTTTTTCTTTCAAAGAAACTTTCCGGGAAACCCCTTGTCAATGAGCGGCAGCTTGAAGTGAAGACCTACCTGCCAGGTTCCCTTATATGCCCCTAATCTTTCAATTACATATGCCCTTGCCTGGGGTACAATTCTGATGTTGGTTACAATAAGACCAATCACTACCAGAATGACAACTGCAATTACGATGTAGCTAATAATGTTTTCCATAATTTAATACCTCCTACTTGTCCAGAGGGCATACTATCGCTTTGACACCCTCAATCCCAACAACTTTCACTTCTGTTCCCTCTTCTAAAGAAAGCTCTGCGTCCTGGCAGACAGCAGTCCAGTCCTGTCCGCCGATTCTGACGATTCCCGGCGAAAAAGGCCTGATAGCTGACTTGACGACAGCCTCTCTTCCAATCAGCGCGTCTACGTTGGTCTTTTCAGTCCCCGTATGTAATTTCTTTACAAACAGCTTCCGTGTGAAGACCAAGAGTAGAATGGACGCTGCGAAAAACAGCACGACCTGTACCGGAATACCGGCGCCCAGAAGCGCGGCTATCAAAGCCACTGCCGAGCCGGCGGCAAACCAAATGGTTGTAAGACCCATAGTCAGGCCCTCAATGACAGCAAAGATAATTGCCGCCGCAAGCCAGAATACAGACATGCTGATGGTCAGTCCAACAATTGTCATTCTCTACCTCCCAACTAAATATAATCACTGCAGCAAATATTTTCTAAATCAGCATACTTGCACCGTATGTGATATAAGAAACGATAATACCGGCTATGACAACTCCGATGAAAATGGCGGGCAGCGCTCGCTTTAAGCGCATATCCAGCATGGCCGCTACCAGCGCGCCGGTCCATGCGCCGGTTCCCGGAAGGGGTATGGCTACCAGAAGCACCAGGCCCCACCACTCGTACTTATCAATGATGGCGGACTGTCTGGCGGCCTTTTCCTCAAAACGGCAGACAAGCCGGTCCAGTCGCTGACTCTTCGTTCTCATCCAGTCAAAGACTTTTCTGACAAACAGAATAATAATCGGTATCGGCAGCATATTGCCGATAATTGCCAAAAGCAACGCCTCCGGCACCGGAAGTCCTGCAGCCACCCCCGCCGGAATTGCTGCTCGAAGCTCTAAAACCGGCACCATGGCAATCAGGGCCGTCATTATCAAGTTGCCGATGTGTGTTCCCCAAAAACTTATCATGTGAATCTCTATTACTCCTAATTTATTTAATTATATACTCTTCTCTCTAAAATGTAAATAGGGTGACGGCACTTTCATCTGGTAAATAATGTAGAAGAACAAAGCCTCCCTCGGAAAACCCAAAGGAGGCTTTACAAATTGGATTTATTTCTTATTTACGATAGCTGCCTGAGCCGCCGCGATTCTGGCGATTGGCACACGGAAAGGTGAGCAGGACACGTAGCTCAAACCGATGCGGTGACAGAAGTCGATACTTCTCGGGTCTCCGCCGTGCTCGCCGCAGATTCCCAGTTTGATGTTCGGTCTGGTCTGCTTACCCAGCTTCACGGCGTTTTCCATCAGTTTTCCGATACCCTCCTGGTCGATGGTCTGGAACGGATCGTCTTCCAGAATGCCTTTCTCCACATACTCCTTGATTAACTTTCCGGTGTCGTCTCTGGAGAAGCCGAAGGTCATCTGGGTCAGGTCGTTGGTACCGAATGAGAAGAATTCAGCCTCCTTAGCAACCTTATCAGCAATGATGGTCGCTCTAGGCACTTCAATCATTGTACCAATCATATAGGACATATCGGAGTGATATGCGGCCTTGCACTTCTCCGCAGTCTCTACGACAATCTTCTTTACATACTCCATTTCCTTTTCGATACCGATTAGAGGAATCATGATTTCCGGAACGATATCATAACCCTTTTCCTGAGCCACTTCTATAGCAGCTTCCATAATAGCGGTAGTCTGCATTTCAGCGATTTCAGGATAGGTTACAGCCAGACGGCAGCCTCTGTGTCCCAGCATCGGATTGAACTCCATCAGTTCATCTGCAATCTGGGAAAGCCTTTCCACAGAAATGCCTGTATGCTGGGAAAGCTCTCTGGTATCCTCCTCAGTATGAGGCAGGAACTCGTGAAGCGGTGGGTCTAACAGTCTGATGGTTACAGGTTTATCTTCCATAACCTCATAAATCGCTTTAAAATCAGATTTCTGGAACGGCAGCAGCTTTGCCAGAGCAGTTCTTCTCTCCTCTTCAGTTTCTGCCATAATCATCTGACGAATGGCAGGGATTCTCTCTTCTTCAAAGAACATGTGCTCAGTTCTGCAAAGGCCGATACCTTCGGCGCCAAATTCTACAGCCTGCTTCGCGTCTCTAGGATTGTCGGCATTGGTTCTGATTTTCAGCGTCCTAATCTCGTCAGCCCAGGACATGATAGTGGCGAAGTCTCCGGAAAATTCAGGAGCAACGGTCTCAATCTGTCCGCTGTAAACAACACCTGTGGTGCCGTTTAAGGAAATATATTCGCCTTCTTCATAGGTTTTTCCGGCAACTGTTAAGGTCTTTTTTATTTCATCTACCACGATGGATGAGCAACCCGCTACGCAGCATTTACCCATACCCCTTGCAACTACCGCAGCGTGGGACGTCATACCGCCTCTTGCTGTCAGAATACCCTCGGCGGCAACCATGCCCGCAAGGTCTTCCGGAGAAGTTTCCTGTCTGACAAGAATGGCCTTTTCGCCGCCTGCCGCAGCTTCTACCGCGTCAGCAGCGTTGAAGTAAATTCTGCCTGTAGCAGCTCCCGGAGACGCCGGCAGCCCCTTGGCAAGAACATCCGCCTGCTTTTCGGCCTGTGCATCGAAGTTCGGGTGAAGCAGCTGGTCAATCTGATTCGGATCGATTCTGGAAACCGCAACCTCCTTGGAAATCAGACCCTCTTCTACCATATCCACCGCAACCTTGACAGCGGATACAGCGGTTCTCTTAGCGGCTCTGGTCTGCAGCATGTACAGTTTGTTTCTCTCAACTGTAAATTCCATGTCCTGCATGTCTTTATAGTGCTTTTCCAGAACCTCCGCAATATGTTCAAAATCCTTATATACCTCAGGGAAGCTTTCGGCCATTTCGCTGATAGGCTTCGGCGTTCTGATACCTGCTACGACGTCCTCGCCCTGAGCGTTCACCAGGAATTCGCCGTACAGCCTGTTTTCGCCGTTGGCCGGGTCTCTGGTAAAGGCTACCCCTGTGCCGGAGGTATCTCCCATGTTTCCGAATACCATGGACTGTACGTTCACGGCGGTACCCAGTTTATCGGAAATGTTGTTCAGCTTTCTGTAAAGAATGGCGCGGTCGTTGTTCCATGAACGGAATACGGCTTTGATGGCCTCCATCAGCTGCTGCTCAGGGTCCTGCGGAAATTCTCTTCCCATTTCTTCCTGCACCAGCGCTTTGTAGCCGACAATCACTTCTTTCAGGTCGTCGGTAGTTAAATCCACGTCAAATTCTGCGCCTACCTTTTCCTTCTGTCCGTCGAAAATGGCGTCAAACTTGGATTTGGAAATTTCCATGACTACATCGCCGAACATCTGAATAAATCTTCTGTAGCTGTCATAGGCGAAGCGGTCGTTGCCCGTCAGCTCTGCCATGCTGACAACGGTGTCATCATTCAGACCAAGGTTCAGGATGGTGTCCATCATGCCCGGCATGGAGAACACGGAACCCGAGCGGACAGAAACCAGCAGAGGATTTTCTCTGTCGCCGAATTTCTTTCCTGTTACATTCTCAAGTTCTTCCATCTTCTGATGAATTTCAGCGATGATACCCTCGTCGATAGTCTGATTTTCCTCATAATATCTGTTGCAGGCTTCTGTAGTTACTGTAAAGCCGAAAGGCACTGGCAGACCAATCTTAGTCATTTCCGCTAGATTAGCGCCTTTGCCGCCTAAAAGGCTTCTCATATCCTTGGAACCTTCGTTAAATGAATAAACAAATTTGCTCATATACTTTCTCCTCATACTTCCTGTCTGATTGTAAAAATCATATTTTATGACTTGACTCTACCACCGGCAGGAAGATTCGTCAATCTCTCCTGAAGATTTTAAACAATAATCAAAAAATTCTTTTAAAAAATAAGTTTTTCTTCAATATAACTTTTTACTTCTCCAATAGGCAGTCTTACCTGCTCCATGGTATCTCTGTCGCGGATTGTTACGCAGCCGTCCTCCTGGGTGTCGAAATCTACACAGATGCAGAAAGGGGTTCCAATCTCGTCTTCCCTTCTGTATCTTTTGCCGATTGAGCCTGCCGCATCGTAGTCCACAGGGAAATACTTCGACAGTTCTTCAAAGACAGGCTCCGCCACAGGGCCCAGCTTCTTGGCAAGGGGCAGTACCGCGGCCTTAAACGGCGCCAGCGCCGGATGGAATTTCATCACGACTCTGGTATCTTCCTTGCCGTTGCCGTCGGTCAGGGTTTCCTCGTGATAAGCGTCGATAAGAAACGCCAGGGCGACTCTGTCGGCGCCCAGAGACGGCTCAATGCAGTACGGAATGTATTTCTCGTTGGTTTCCGGGTCCACGTAGTTCATTTCCTGGCCGGAAAACTCACTGTGCTGCCTCAGGTCGAAATCGGTTCTGTCGGCGATGCCCCAGAGCTCTCCCCAGCCGAACGGGAATAAGTATTCCAAATCGGTGGTGGCGTTGCTGTAGTGAGACAGTTCCTCTTTCTCGTGGTCTCTGGTTCTGATATTTTCCATATTCATGTTGAGAGACTCCAGGAACTTTATGCAGTAGGTCTTCCAATAGTCAAACCACTCCAAATCGGTGCCCGGCTTGCAGAAAAACTCCAGTTCCATCTGCTCAAACTCTCTGGTTCTGAAGGTAAAGTTGCCCGGCGTAATTTCGTTTCGGAAGGATTTTCCAATCTGTGCGATACCGAAAGGAATTTTCTTTCTGGCGGTTCTCTGCACATTCTTAAAGTTTACGAAGATGCCCTGGGCGGTTTCCGGTCTCAGATAAATCTCCGACTTGGAATCCTCCGTAACGCCCTGGAAAGTCTTGAACATCAGATTAAACTGTCTGATTCCCGTAAAATTGCTCTTACCGCAGTCCGGGCACTTAATCCCCTTTTCTGCAATGTATCCTTCCAGCTTGTCGTTGGACCAGCCGTCCACAGGCACCACTTCCATGCCGTTTTCCTGCATGTACTCCTCGATTAGCTTGTCGGCTCTGAATCTGGATTTGCACTCCTTGCAGTCGATTAGAGGATCCGCAAAGCCGCCTACATGACCGGAGGCCTCCCATGTTCTGGGATTCATCAAGATGGCGGCGTCAAGACCCACATTATACTTGGATTCCTGTACAAATTTCTTCCACCATGCTTTCTTTACATTGTTCTTGAACTCAACGCCCAAGGGACCGTAATCCCACGTGTTGGCAAGACCGCCGTAAATTTCAGAACCCGGATAAACAAATCCTCTGTTCTTGGCTAGTGCAACGATTTTTTCCATTGTAACTTCTTTGCTCATTGATTCATATCCTGACCTTTCCAATTATATTTCAGTCTTCTTTCTGTGCTTCGTCGTAATGGCAGTCATCACTTCTTTCTTCACAAGGCTCGCACTCTTCTTCGCAGATATTGACACAGTCGATATCGATATCGATAGCCAAATCCTCATCGCAGTCGTCCTTATCCTTTTTCAGCTTATCCTTGGCCTCCATGGCGAAATCCCTTGCTTTCTCAAAAGCCTCACTGCTCTTTTCTTTGATGTCTTCGTAGACGCCCGGCGCTTTTTCTTTAATGTCCTCGTAAAGGTCTGAGCCCTTCTCCTTGGCTTCTTCATAAAAATCGCCGGCTTTCTCCGTGATATCGATGACGGAGCCGTCGTCCTTGACAAACTCAATCTTGCACTTGAAACCAAACGCAGCCACGATGCCTGCAATCATGCCCCAAGGGGCCACAACGGTGCCTAAAACGCCTACAGTCAGAGGAATGTTGATAAGCGTATCTCCATCTCTGGTAACCAGAATTTTAGAAATGTTTCCTTTCTTAACGGCCTCCTTCATTTTGGCAACGAGGGCTTCTTTCTGGTCACCCAGCTTGCTGGAAGGTTTCTGGTCAATGGTCTCCTCGATGGCGATAATGGCGTCTACCACGTTGCCGTCAGCGGCTTCCAGAGCCTCTTTGGCCTCTTTGTACGTCACACCTGTTCTGTCCTTGACTAATTCAATCTTCTCTAAAGTGATTTCCATAATTTTACCTCCTAATATTTTCCTTCAAAAATACTCTCGCTCTTCAGGGTCCCCACATCTAAGTAATACGACATATATTTTCTCAAAATGCGCTGCAGTTCCTCAGCTGCACCGTCATCCAGCGCAATTTTTTCAAAGCCCCTCATAGGTGTTTTTGAAAAAAACTTTAATATATTTACTATATCAAATTTTGGCTCATAAATCAATGTATCATTGGCAGGATTTCTGCATTTTCCGCAGACCATGCCCCCGTCTTTGACACTGAAATACCGCAGATTTTCACTGCCGGCGCAGCAGGCGCACTTATCCAGCTGGGGAAAAGTGCCCAAAGCGGCCAGGGCTTTGACTTCGTAGGCCAAAACCAGGGTGCTGTGCTTCTTTTCCCGCTTTTCCATGGCCGCGAGAAATTCTGCCAGCAGGTTGAAAAGCCTGGGCTGGGGTAAATCCTCGGGGGTCATCTTTTCGGTCAGCTCCAGAACAAAAGAGCTTTCCATGTATTTATCCACATCCTCGCCGATGCGGAAAAAGCTGCGCTTAACTTCTGCGCTGTTGATATTGTAGGATTCTCTCCCCTTGTAAAGCTCGTAGTTGCCGTAAGTGAAAGGCCGCAGGGCCAGAGCCGCTTTGGTTCTGCCCTTCTCGGAAAGACTGCTGCCCGCGCTGATTTTTCCATATTTCTTTGTAAACAAAAGAATCATTCTTCTGCCGCCGGCCGCTTTGACCTGACGGAAAATGATTCCTTCTGTGCTTGTATACATAGTTTATTCCTTATAACCAAAATTAGACAGGGCAAAATCGCTGTCCCGCCAGTTTTCTTTCACTTTGACCCAGGTTTCCAGATATACCTTGGTGCCCAGCAGCGCCTCGATTTCCAGCCTTGCGCTCTTGCCTATGCCCTTCAGCTTCTTGCCCTGCTTTCCGATGATAATGCCCTTGTGAGATTTTTTTTCGCAGTAGATTACCGCGCCGATTCGGGTCACCTTGGGTTCTTCCTTGTATGTTTCAATCTCTACGGCAACCCCGTGGGGAACTTCCTCTTCCAGATAGTTGAGCACCTTTTCCCTGATGATTTCGCTGACGATGAACCGCTCCGGATGGTCGGTAACCATATCCTCCGGGAAGAACATAGGGCCTTCTTCCAGGTAAGTTTCCAGCTTTGCCAGCAGCTCCGGCACATTCTTTCCCTCCAGAGCTGATGTACCGAAAATGGTGTCAAATACGCCGAGAGCGTCGTATTCTTCAAAGATTTCCCTGTATTCCTCCGGGCCCATCTTGTCTATCTTGTTGATAATTAAGATTTTCGGTGTATCCAGACCCTGAATCATATCCAAAATGTATCTGTCTCCGGGTCCTTTCTTGATACTGCTGTCTACGAGGAAGAGAATCACGTCCACCTCTTTAAAAGTGTTTATGGCCATCTCCGTCATGGCGGCCCCCAGTTTATTCCTGGCTTTATGAATGCCCGGCGTATCGATGAACACCATCTGCACGCCGCCTGCTGAAGTCTCCTGCGGGTCGTCGAATCTGGTATAGATGCCTCTGATACTGTTTCTGGTAGTCTGAGGCTTGTCCGTTGTAATGGCAATCTTTTCGCCTAAAATGCTGTTTAATAAGGTTGATTTTCCCACGTTGGGGCGGCCGATAATGCCGATAAATCCTGATTTCATCATAGTCTAAATCCTTCTGGTAATAATTCTTTCAGCGTATATATTTTTAAATGGTCCTCGTCGTCTCCCAGGACAACCGTCATGTCCGGTGAAAATTCGTAGAGGAACTGTCTGCAGATACCGCATGGCGCTGCCATCCCTCTGCCCTCTGATACCCCGGCTGAAACTACGGCGATTGCCGCAAAGTTTCGGAAGCCTTCAGAAACGGCTTTGACGCAGGCCGTTCGCTCGGCGCAGATGGTTCCGCCGTAGGAGGAGTTCTCCACATTGACCCCTGTGAAAACCTCTCCTGTATCGGTCAGGAGCGCCGCGCCTACCTGAAAACCGGAAAAGGGCGCAAAAGCATTGGGCAGCGCGCTGACGGCTTTTCTGTATAACTCTTTGTATTCCATTTCTACAGTCTCCAATCCTGTTCACTGTCTGGGGATTCCCAGATAGTCCATAACTTCTTCTTCTCTTCTTCTCATCTCCGCTTTCTCTTCCGCAGTCATATGGTCATACCCTAAAAGGTGAAGAACGCTGTGGGTAAAAAGATAGACCGCCTCCCGCTCCATGCTGTGACCGAACTGTTCCGCCTGTTCCTTCACCCGCTGGCTGCAGATAACCACATCACCCAGACAGATTTCGCCCAGGTCCGGTATCCGGCTTAAGTCGTCGAACTGTGGAAAAGACAGGACGTCGGTGACCTTATCTGTATCCCTGTAATCCCGGTTCAGACAGCGAATCTCCTCAGCGGATACAAAAGTAACGCTGATTTCTGCCCGGTCTTTGTCAATATCCTCAAGGTCCAGACAGTAAGCCGCCGCTTTTTCCATGGTCTTCAGAAGAGCTGAGTCAATCTGCTGTTCTTCCTCAAAATATATCTTCATATGTGCTTCCTCGTTATTCTTCTATTTCTTCAGGGTGCTGCCGGTAGTAACTGTCATAGGCGTTGATAATTTTCTTAACCAGTTCATGGCGGACTACGTCGACGTCTTTCAGGTAGCAAAAATCGATATCGCGGACATTCTTCAAAACCCGTTCTGCCTCGATGAGGCCGCTCTTTCTTCCCCGCGGCAAATCTATCTGGGTTATGTCGCCGGTAACCACCACCTTAGAGCCAAAGCCCATACGTGTCAGAAACATTTTCATCTGTTCTCTCGTGGTGTTCTGTGCCTCGTCCAAAATAATGAAGGAGTTGTCCAAAGTCCTTCCGCGCATATAAGCAAGAGGCACCACCTCGATGACCTCTTTTTCTTTCAGGCGCAAAGCATTGTCTCTGCCCAGAATGTCGTAAAGGGCATCGTAAAGAGGGCGCAGATACGGGTCCACCTTTTCCTGCAGGTCTCCCGGCAGGAAACCCAGCCGCTCTCCCGCCTCTACCGCCGGTCTTGCGAGAATAATCTTCTGGACCTCTTTATTTTTAAATGCGTTTACCGCCATGGCGACGGCAATGTAAGTCTTTCCGGTTCCCGCAGGCCCGATGCCGAATACGATGTCTTTCTTGCGGATACTGTTCACATAGTCTTTCTGACCGATGGTCTTGGGCTTAAGCGGCTTTCCCTTACTGGTAAAACAGATGATATCTCTGCTGACATTTCCTTCTCTATAGGAAAGCCCCTGCTTCTTCAGACTGATGACGTAGTTGACCTTCTGCACGTCCAGCCGTTCTCCGGTTCTGAGAATAGACATCAGTTCTTCCAAAATTTCCTCGGAAAGGTCTTTCTCCTGACCTCGAATCAGCAGGCAGTCGTCCCGCTGAAAAATCTCTACGCCGGTGCTCTCCTGTATCAGATTCAGATTCACATCCATATTGCCGAAAAGCTCAACTCTGTCTATGTCATCTTCAATCTGAAGCTTCTTCAGTTCCTCGTTTATCTTTGTCAATTACAATCTCCTTCTCTATTCCGACCTGCTGCCGGGTTTCTACTGTTCCATATACTCTTATTATATTTTTTTTCTGGTAAAAATGAAAGTCCTTATTTAAAATTTCGGCGCTTTCCGGTACATTTTCTTTTATCCACTGCCGCAAAAGGGTCTGTGCTCTGCTGTTACGGGTTTTTTCGTCCTTCTCCGCCTCCATGTAGAAGGAAAAATAGTAGGGCACTCTGGCTACCACCTTACCGTCAGCGTGGGTGTAATGATACAGCTTTTCCCCCTCCTCTACCGGATAGGACGGATGTTCAATAGGTACCTTACCCGAAATTAGTATGCCCCCTTTCCGTACAAAATCATTCTCCTTTACTTTGGCTCTTCCTTTGTATGTATAGATGCGCTCGATATAGCAGTCCTTATCAGCCACAAGATTGCAAGGGTTCGTATCGTCCACATCTCCGTCAGGTCCTTTCTCGCTTTCGGAAATCTGTACCTCCACGTAGCTGCCTTCATAGGCCACTCTGGCCCAGACAATGGTATCGTAAGTCTGAAAAAGCCTGCGCTCTATGCCGTCTGCGTCAAATCTCTTCAGTGCTCCTTCGTAAAGACCTTCTTCTGCGATGGTTTCCCTGATGCTGGTCTCTGTGATGGTTTTACAGCCTATCACGTTGATTTCCCGGACAAAGAGAGTCTGTGAGAAGAAAAAGAGGAGAAACAGACCCATTCCGGCTATTGCCATTTTGTTTTTCCAAAGGGACTTTCCGGCGGGAACTGCGCCTCCCTGGCCCACCACCGTAAACTTGTACTTACTGCCGGCAAGCTTTTTCAGAGCAGGAAGATGCGTCCTCGCAACGGTCAGATATACTTCGGTTTCGTCTTTGTAATGGATACTCCGAAGGCCGATACCTCCGGCCATGGCCTGGGAAATCAGCCGCTCCGGTTTAAACCCCTCTATTCTTATTCTTACCCAGTGCTTTATAAAATTCGATTCCTGTGATTTCTCCTTCAAGTTCCATTCGCCCTTCCCAAATTTCGCTGATAAGAAAGCCCCTGCCGGTGACCGCAACAAAAAAACGCCCCGTGTCTACCGTCACTGAAGTATCGCTTATAAGGGTGACCTGTTTTACATTTTCAATGACGGCGGCCTTGTCTGAGGCTGTAATCTTAGGCCCCATAATATCAAAATCATATGTTATCTCGTTGATTAATTTCATGGTAAGAGTATATGCGGCAGGAAAGGCAGGTATGACGGCAGATACCCTTCCTTTCTCCGGAAGAATGTCCCGCACCTGCCTTAAATCACTGCGCTGCGGGTCACTTCGCTCTCTCATGTGCGGCTAATCTGTCCCGCACCTGCCTTATATCTCTATACTGCGGGTCGCTTCGCTCTCTTCTGCACGGCTAGTCTGTCCCGCACATTCGCTATATCACTATGCTGCGGGTCACCTTCCCACTCTCCTGCACAGCTAATCTGTCCCGCACATTCCTTATATCTCTATACTGCGGGTCACCTCGCCCTCTCATGTGCGGCTAATCTGTCCCGCACATTCCTTATATCTCTATACTGCGGGTCACCTTCCCACTCTCATGCACAGCTAATCTGTCCCGCACATTCTCCATATCTCTATACTGCGGGTCACCTCGTCCTCTCATGCAAAGCAATTCTGTCCCGCACATTCCTTATATCTCTATGCTGCGGGTCACCTCGTCCTCGCTCTCTCTGCAAAAACATCCCGCACATTCTCCATATCACCGTACTGCGGGTCACCTCGCCCTCGCTTTCACGAAAAAAAGCACCCTCAGCCGACTTCTCAGCTTCAGGTGCTTTGGATTTCGATGGGCTATTCATATCGGTTTAAATCAACCATCGTTTCAGTTTTCATTAATTTCCAATCTCAGCATATAATATTTGGATTTTAAGGCTGGGTTTCTTTCAGCAACTATAAAAGTATTGGGAAACACCCTTGCCAAGCTCTTCAAGAAAACGTCATTTTCTGCTTTCTTCATATCAAATCCAGGCATTATAAATCCGTAAGTACCGTTGATTTCAACATACTGTTTCAAATACCGGCAAAATAAGTTCCAATCGGAATTCAAACGGCTTTCTTTCGTAGTTTCACTTAATTTGATTCGCCTTTTTTCATAATGTATTCCTTTTCCTTTAGAAACTCTTTGCGGCTTACCTATACAAAAATATGCAATCTACTGATTTACTGTTCTTTTTTTAAGGCAAAATCGAAAAGCCAAAAGACTTTTCCTTTTTGGTCTGGATACGTTGTAAGTCACTATATCTTCATGAACGATGATAACTACTTTCTTGAAAATACACTCCAGGATATTCTTGTCTATAGCGGTGTCTGTTGTTGAAAACAGCGTTGAACAAAGCACTGTGCCTTTAGAGGTATACTTCGTTAGTAATTGTTCTGATAAGGCAGCTTGTACTGAAATATTGCCCTCAATTATTTTAACTTCTTTCTTCATGGTCTTTTAAATGTTGACGATATTGATTCTCTGGAAATACCGCCTGCAACTACAGATTTAGTTTTCTCTATAATATCAAATGTTTATATATTTATCAAGTTTATATTTGATTTTTCGTTCAAAAGAATTTGGCATATATTATTTAAAATAAATTCACCAGCCCGTACAGCACACTTTGCTTCGCACCATTTGACAAAGAAAGCTTCAACTGCGACCTTTTCTTTTTTCACCTATTTAAAAAGCACCCTCAGCCGACTTCTCAGCTTCAGGTGCTCTTGTTTTTAACCATATTAAAACTGCGCTACTTCCGGGTCGGCTTCTTCGGCCTCCTCCACCTTGCTGCAGTAAAGTACAGGCCCTACTTCTCCGTAAGTTTCGTCAAACTCTACTTTTACTTTTGCGGTAACAGTAACCCAGCCTCCGTGTTCCAGCACATTGGCAGCGTTATCCCATCTGCATACCAGACCTGCGAACTGTATATCCTCCACGCAGCAAGTCATCACGTGACGTCCGAAAACGAACTTATCGTCAGGCATTCCGCCTCCCAGGACGCTTCTTCCCTTGACGTGCAGAACCTTGCCGTCATACTTTTCCTGTTCCTCATTGATATCGCGATACCACTCCGCATAAGCATTATCCGCAATATCGATGTAGTCCGCGTTGATATCAAAAGGCAGCGGGTCAGGAATCTGGTCCAGTTCCACATCATCCTTATCGTATTCGTAGAGAATCTGGCACTTCCTGTTGACAGCCCGGACAATCTTGTGAAATTCCATCTTATCAAAGCCCTTTTCACAGCGGTTGAAAACCACTATTTCAGCGCTTTTCAGCTTATCATAAACCAGCTGACGCATGTTCTGATTATATGCGGTAAAGGTGCTCGCGTCTGCAAAGAGCATTTCCTGATAGGTCAGCCACTCCTGGGGCATATTGCGGTAAAGGGTATCCAGACTCCACATACCGTTATACTCTACTATAACACGCTCTACCCTGTGTTTAAGCTGCAGCCCGCGGAGAAACTCTGCAGTCAGCGCTTCTTCCTCGTCAACTATCTCGATGAACACATTGGTACCGAAAAATTTGCTGCGGTGATACTCTTCTTCTCCCTCTTCGCACAAAAGCAGCAGCGTCCGCTCTCCTGCATTGAAGTCATCGCCCTCCAGGGCCTCCTGAATAAAAGTAGTCTTTCCGCTTTCTAAAAACCCGGTAAACAGATATACAGGTATTTCCATAGTCTCACCTCTACAGTCCGAATAGTTCTTTTATGCTGTCTTCTTCAATGCCTGCCCCAATCACACAGAGCATACCTGTCACTGCGGCGCTTCCCCGTCTTACATCCGGCTCTCCCGGCACATAATCGAAGTGAATCCACTGGCCATCTTCTCCCTCTACGATACCTTTGGCTCTCAGGACCTGGCCGTAAACTGCAAAGTTGGACAAAGCGCCCAGGGCCTCTTCAATTTGCGCTGCAGTGAATTTATGAGAAGTTTCCATACCAACGCTGGTGAAAACTTCATCAGCGTGATGGTGATGGTGGTGCTCGTGTTCATGCTCATGGTCGTGGTCGCAGCACTCATCGTGGTGATGGTGATGATGGTGCTCGTGTTCATGTTCATGCTCATGGTCGTGGTCGTGGCCGCAGCACTCATCGTGATGATGGTGGTGTTCATGGTCGTGAGCTTCTGCCTCCAGGTGAGCGAGCTGCTCCTTCAGCGTATTCTTATTTTCCATGGTCTCAAGAATCTGCCCGCCGGTAATTTCCTCCCAAGGTGTTGTCACAATAGGCGCCTCCGCATTATGCTGGCGCACCAGCTTTACACATGCGTCCAGCTTTTCCTGGCTCAGACCGCCGGTATGACTCAGGACAATGGCGCCGGCATGCTCTATTTGGTTATTATAAAATTCGCCGAAGTTCTTCATATACATTTTGGCCTTCTTCGCGTCTACGACAGTAGTAAAGGCATTCAGTGAAAGTTCTTCGTTGTCCAGCCTTTCTACCGCTAAGATAACATCGCTGAGCTTGCCTACGCCGGAAGGCTCGATAAGGATTCTGTCCGGATGAAACTGGGACAGCACCTGCTCCAGAGCTCTTCCAAAATCGCCAACAAGACTGCAGCAGATACAGCCGGAAGTCATTTCATTAATTTCCACGCCGGCATCTTTCAGAAAGCCTCCGTCGATGCCGATTTCGCCGAACTCATTTTCGATAAGCACTACCTTTTCGCCTTTGTATGCCTCTTCAATCAATTTTTTAATCAGGGTTGTCTTACCGGCTCCCAGAAAGCCGGAAAAAATATCTACTTTTGTCATCTGTTTTCATCTCTTTTCTAAAAATTTTAATCATAATACGCCGTAGGCGTGGCAATCACCATATTTAGTTATTATACCACAGTTTTCCCATATTCTCACAGAAAAAATCTAATAGTAGCGCTGAACCTTTTCTGAAATGATATCCATCACTTCTTCCCAGCCTTCTGTGCACTCCCATTCCTGTCCGATGTGATGTTTTACCACCTGGTAGAGCCACTGCCTGTAGTATTCCATGGCCTGTTCAAAATCCATGCCCTGCTTCTGCAGCTGCTTTACATCGACTTGGGCAAACTCTGCGGTAACCTTGCACCGCTGCCGTTCTCTGCCTTCCAGGCCCTGCGGAAAGTCTATGACCGCCACATCCACACTGTTGTGAAAAGGCGGAAATGGTTTTAGTTTAATCTGCTTCATAGGTAAAATATTCCTTTCTTTACGTTTACCAAAAACATGAAAACACGCTGGCGCCTACTACGGTCACAAGCCCCGCTACGGCGATAGAAAGGCTGCTCATGGCGCCTTCGATTTCTCCCATTTCCATGGCTTTGGCGGTGCCTATGGCGTGGGAGGCCGTTCCAATGCCTACACCCCGCGCTATAGGTTCTTCAATGCGAAAAATTCTGCACACGGCTTCTCCGATTATATTGCCCAAAATACCTGTAATAATAATTACTGCCACAGTGATGGTTACATAGCCGCCAAGTTCTTGAGAAACCCCCATACCGATGGCTGTAGTAATAGACTTAGGCAGCAGCGTCACGTAGGTCTCATGGCTGAGCCCAAAGACGATAGCCATAACCAGAATGCATAGTAAGCTGGCAAAGCTGCCGGTGACAATGCCCGCCATGACGGCCTTCCAGTTTTTCTTCAAAAGTGACATCTGCTCATACATGGGAATGGCAAGACACACTGTGGTCGGCGTCAGCAGATAACTGATATACTTGGCGCCCTCGTAATAAGTGCCGTAGTCCATATCAATCAAAGCCAGCGAGGCGATAACCAGCGCTGTGGCAATGAGGATGGGATTGAACACAGATATCTTCAGTTTCTTCTTCAGCAGCTGTCCGATTTCAAAAGCGGCGAGGGTGATTACCGCGCCAAAAAACGCAGATTCCTGTAAAAGATTACTCATTGGCCCTTACCTCCTGCTCCTCTCCGATTTCCGCGGCGTACAGTCCGGCAGTCTGCCCGTCTGCGCCGCCTGTTTCGCCGCTGCCCCATCTGCCGATGACAAACTGGGTCATCGAGCCGGCTGAGGCGATAACCACCACCGTAGAGACTACCGTAACGGCAATGACCGGCATCCATACAGGCCGAAGCACTTCCCAGGACTCCAGAAGTCCTACGGCAGCCGGCACAAACATCAGAGGCATAATTTCTACCAAAAATTTACCCGTTTCCCTTACGGCCTCCAGGGGAATGATGCCCCGCTGCAGGCAGATGAGCATGAGTACCAGTCCATATATGCTGGCCGGAATAGGCAGCGGTATAAAGTAATTGAGCAGTTCTCCTACAAAGGAGACAGCCAGTATAATTAAAAATTGTCTGATAAATTTCATAAGACCCTCGTTTCTTTTTCAATATCACAACTGTAAAGTATATCAAAAAGCAGCTCGAGATTCAACGTGAACTTTCCGTCTCCCCATACGTACAGAAAGCCGGGCGCTTTCCCGCGCCCGGCTTTCTGCGTAGATTTTATTTTTCCTCATAAAGCTCGATGATGGCGTCATCTTTGATGACAAAGGCCAGTCTGGCTGTTTCACTTGCCTGGGCAGGCCCGAAAATCAGCTGGTCCGCATCCTCGATGTAGTGCTCCAGGTTGTCTACCTTGTAGGCAACGTGAGGATTGTGGTGGAGGATTTCAGGGAACGGCGTTCCCTCCTCAAACTTCAGGTATTCGATGACGAAATCGTAATCCTCAGGATTGCTCATCCAGAGTTTCATCTCTTCGTTATATACCATGCCCGGTTTTTTATTGGTTACCGGAATCCCGATGTGCATATAGGTAGCTGCCATAGCGATATCTCCTTTTCAAATTATCTCTCGTTCTTAATTGTTTCGTAAACCTCGTAGGCCTGTTTAGCCGTGTATCCCTCGTGCACCACCTTTGCGATGGCCTGGGTCATGCCGATTGGGCAGTCGGACTGGAAAATATTTCTTCCCATGTCAACGCCGCGGGCGCCCTCTGCCATAGCGCGGTAGGCCATCTCCAAAGCCTCAAGCTCAGGAAGCTTTTTTCCGCCGGCAATGACGATTGGAACAGGGCACGCCGCCGCCACCCGTTCAAAGCCGTCGCAGTAGTAACTCTTGACAATATTGGCGCCGTTTTCTGCAAGCACCCGAGTTGCCAGCAGGAAGAACTGTTCTGTCCGGGCCATTTCCTTGCCCACCGCTACAACTCCCAGGGTCGGAATGCCGTAGCGGGTTCCGGCGTCTGCAGTACGGGCCAGAAGCTCTAAAGACCTGGCTTCACCGGCAGAGCCGATAAAAGTCTGCACGGCCATACAGTCGGCATTCATGCGGACTGCGTTCTCAATATCGCAGGCGATGCCGCCGCCGTTTGACATATCATCGTATAAAACCGTGGAATCGTAGGTGACGCGGACGCAGTTTGCTGCTTTAGAAGCCGGTGGAATGCAGGCGCGAAAGACCCCTTTTGTCCCCATCAGCACATCGACATAAGGGGACAGCTGCGGAATAACCAAATCCACACGCTCAAGTCCTGAGGTCGGCCCCATGATATAGCCGTGGTCGAAGGCCAGCATAACCGTATTGCCGCTTTCCTCGCGGAATATCTTTGAAAGGCGGCTCTTCATACCCCAGTCACAGTGGTCGTTACCCTTTACATAAAACCCGTCCTGGCGTACCGGTGTGTCCAGATGATAGTCATGGGCCGCTTTGTTTCCCATATTATCTGCCATATGCTATGCACCTCCCGTCTTATTTCTTCATGCTAGGTGTATTGCAAGGTGCATTCCACAGACGCAGAAGCTCATCGTCCATTCTGGCCATAAACATCTGGAATCCGGCCTGTTCCTGAACTGTCAGAAGTTCACCCACATAATTTGCCACAATTTCGATGTTCTTTTCTTTCAGAATCTCCGCGCATTTTCTGTATACAATGTAAAGTTCCATCAGCGTAGTTGCACCGCTGCCGTTTAAAATCAGCATAATCTTTTCGCCTTCTTTGATGGAAAGGTCCTTCAGCAGTCCGTTTACCATGATTTCTGCGGTTTCATCGGCGGATTTCATGGTCTGACGGCCGCCGCCTCCTTCGCCGTGCTGCCCCATGCCGATTTCCATTTCATCGTCGGACAGTTCAGCCAGGGCGCTGCCTGTTGCCGGATGGGTGGCGCCTCTTGCGGCTACTGCCAGGGTGGCCATGTTGTCAGCAAAGCGCTGCGCAATCTCGGCAACCTCTTCCAGGCTCTTGCCCTCTGCCGCCGCAGCTCCCGCGATTTTATATGTAGGAATGCAGCCTACCAGGCCTCTTCTGTCGTCGGCATTTTCTCTAGGTGCATTGGCGATGTCTTCCTGGGTTACCACCTTTATGCACTTGACGCCGGGTTCCTTTTTCAGCTGTTTCATCGTCAGGTTACCAGTCAGCATATCGCCGGCATGGTTGAGCACGATGTACAAAACGCCGTGTCCTTTGTCGGCCATTTTAATTGCGTCCACACAGGCTGCAGGTCCAGGCGCCGCAAAAACGTCGCCTACAACAGACACATCCACCATACCTTCTCCGACAAAACCGCTGATTGCAGGCTCATGACCCGAACCTCCCTGGGTCACGATGGTAACCCGGTCAGCATGGTCCAGCCCCTTGTTTACCACGGTATTATTCGCCTCCAGGCGAACCAGGTCTCCGTTTGCCAGAGCAAAACCTTCCAATAATTCAGGTGTCAGGTTTGCAGGGTCATTGATGAATTTTTTCATTTTCATAATCAAGCTCTCCTTTTCAATTTCTTTATTCTCTTACATAAACGGTTTCGCCAGTCCTTCAAAGAACAGGGAAGTGCTTACCGCACCTGCGTCGGGAGTTCCGATGGTCTGCTCTTTATAGCTCTTGGCTCTGCCGAATTTTGATACAAACTTTTCACTTTCCGCTGCGCCTGCTTTTGCTGCTTCCGCTGCCGCTTTCAGTATCTCCTCCACGTCCTCCGCAGCCTCCTGGGCAGCCTCCACCGCAGGAATCAGTGCGTCCATCATGGTCTTATCGCCTACCTTGGCAGTGGTGATATCCTCCATCTCCGAAAGGCAGGACGCAAACATCTCTTTCAGCATCTGGGGGTCTATTTCCTCTTCATCGGAAAGCTCCACGCCAAAGCCTCCCACCATGGTACCGTAGAGAGGACCTGCGCTGCCGCCGTTGACGGCCATAATCGCCATGCCCAGTTGGTCGAAAAATTCCCCGAAGGTTTCCTCTTCCCAGGCTTCAGTTTTCTCCTTTATCAGACAGCCTATTTTCTTCGCTGTAATACCGTGGTCGCCGTCGCCGAACTTTGAATCAATCTCGCTGAGATAGTCGCTGTTGTCTATCAAAGCCTCTGCGGCGGACACCAGCATTTCAGCCAAAAGGTTTTTGTCGATGTTCATACTGGTATACCTCTTTTCAACTCATAATTTACCGTAACCTTACCATTTGCAGTCCGCCGGGTCAACGATTTTGCCACGCAAAAAGCACCCTTTGGGTGCTTTTATCAGAATATTGTTACATATGTAACCAAAATGAAGAAAGTTATATCAGCCGCTAGACTTTTCCTTGACCGCCTCTATTGCAGTCACTCGGTCTGGTTCAGCACCTGCAGCAGGGTTTCCTTCGCCGCCACCACGTGGGTGAAAATGCCGGTTTTCAGAGCGCCTGTCAGAGCCTTGGGATGGACATTGGCGCCGCAGATACCCACTACGAATTTACGCTTGCAGAGAATTTCCAGCGGAATCTGCATGGTGCAGTCTATATTAGGCTTGATGATGCGGCCTGCCGAATCGTAATAGTAGGAGAGGAGCTTCCCGGCCGCCTTTTGGTCTGTCAGCTTCGTACCATAGCTGGCTGCCGTTGCGAAATCAGGTACAGATGGATAGTTTCCTATATTTACAAAAGCCACCTTCATGGATTTCCAGCCGCTTTCCATGGTTCTATAGCTTTCCGTGTCTTTCAGCCGCTTCATCTCTTCAGCGCTGTCCACAAAGGCGGGAGCAGACCAGTACCGGGCTGTGCCGCCTGTCTTTGCAGCAAAGACGCTGATAATCTCGCTGGGATGGTAATCCGGGTTCAGCACACCGCCGTTTCCCACAAGGGGATAAACTTGTATCCCCCTCTCAATGGAAGGCTTTTTGCGCAGCTGCTGGCAAATCACTCCGATGATGGAGCCCCAGCCGATGCCGACGGCGCTTGCCGAAAGCTGTTCCAGGCCGTCGATGACAGCGTCTGCGATATCCCTGTTGGTATCCGCCTCGTTAAGTCTTGTCTCTACTGCGCAGCCGCCCCGAAGACCAAACTTTTCTTCCAGCCTGTCCAGAATAAGTCGTTCTTCCTCCACAGGACTTTTAATCTGGATTTTTACAATGCCCAAATCTTTGGCTTCAGCCAGATAACGGCTGACCAGCGGCCTTGAAATACCCAACGCCTTGGCAATCTCGTTCTGATTCTTGTTTTCCTCGTAATATAATCTGGCGATGGTCACCAGCTTCTCAATCTTTTCACTGCGCAGTGACATTACAGCCTCCTATAATATAATTGTTTCTGAAGCTATTACCGCTGAAAAAGCGGCGTCAGTCACGCCTTCCCCGCGGCAACACCGGTATAGCGGTGAAACCATTATATCACATTCAGCTAAAGATAGCTACTATATCAACAATCTAAAATGCCCTTTTTTTCAAATCCACCTGGGCCGGATTATCAATGACGGCGCCGCCTTCTTCAAAGCGAGAACCGTGGCAGGGGCAATCCCAGGTCTTTTCTTGACTGTTCCATTTCAGCGCACAGCCAAGGTGGGTACAGCGAGGTGCGGTAGGACGCAGAAAGTTTTTTCCTGTTTCAAAGAAATTCAGCGCCAGCTGAGAGCGCAGGGAAGTCCTCTGGGGCTTGAAAACTTCCGTGAGAGAAGAATCCATCCGCCCGGTCAGCGCCAGCGCCGCCGTCATGGCCCCTGTCATACCCCATTTGTTGAAGCCGGTGGCTACCAGCAGACCATCCTTGCCCTTGGCATAGGGACCGATATACGGAACACCGTCCAGAGTCATGCAGTCCTGAGCCGCCCAGGCCGCCGCCGTTCTCGCTTTCGGATAGAGCTTACGCCCCTGCTGCTTTAGTTCTTCCCAGGCAGCCTGTTTTTTGCCGGTTCTGCCCCCTCCGCCTCCAAGAAGCAGATAGTTTCCAAAAGTCCTGAAAGACAGGTTCAGCGGATTTTCCTCCTCACTGCCGATGCCGATATACATACCGCCGAGAGCCTGGGGCTTGGTTCCGTCCGGATTCTCCAGGGCCAGCACGTAGGAACGCTGCTGATGCATTTTCATGAAATACATGCCCCACCGGTCAATGTACGGAAAGTGGGTTGCCACAATGACCCTGTCTGCGTTGATTTTAATATCTCTGCCCAGCTGATTCATCACTTTCACCTGGTATCCGTACCGTTCTTTGTGAATATCGCCGGCGAAACTGTGCTCAAAGATATTCTGTCCCCTGCTGATGGCTGCTGCAAACTTCAGAGGATGAAACTGTCCCTGTTCCGGTGTGCGAACCGCACAGGCCGCCTTTAGAGGAATTTCCATCCTCTCCATGTAAAATGCTTTTCCACCGATACGGTCCACTGCACTGACCTCATCCAAGATAGCTTTATGATTTCCCATGGAATAAATCCAATTATCTTTCTCCACAAAATCACATGGAATTTCTGCTGCTAAGGCGCGGTACTCCTCCAGAGCCCTGGAATTTGCCGCTAAATAGGCGGCCGCTTTTTCCTGTCCAAATTCTTTCAGCAGCTTACTGTAGATTAGTCCGTGGTGAAAAGTCAGCTTTGCCGTGGTATTTTTTGTCACGCCGCCTGCCGCAGTATTCTTCTCTATGAGCGCGTATCTGACGCCCTGCTCTTTCAGAAAGTATCCGCATAAAAGGCCCGCCATACCGCCGCCAATCACCAGAACCTCCACTTTCATATCACCTGTCACCGTTGGAAATTCCGGCATTTTCACATCTCTGCTCCAAATTGACTCCATAGTTCTTTCCCTCTGTCTTCTCTCAAAATGATACCTGTCCATTGAAGTAGTATCTCCTCCATGAGGAAAATTTATGCTGTATAACGACGGTTTGGCGTGCAGCAAAAAAGGCCGCGCTCCCAGCCAGCGGCAAGACGAGCACAGCCTTCTATCTTCATATATCAGCTTTCTTTTCTTTCCTGTTCTGCTATCTCCTCCTGAGTCAGGAAGTCCGCCTCCTTTTCTTTTCTGCGAGGCACAAAGCTGTTGATGATGGTTTTTTTACCTCTGCCTTTGACATAGAAATATCCAAAGACGGAGAATACCACCGCACCGATGAAGTTTACAATCAAATCCTTCATGGTGTCTATAAGACCGATATCCAGATAACCTTCCAGTCCCAGCGGCTTTCCATTGACTGTCACATCGGTGATATCATCGATGGTATAGGGAACATTATGACCGCCCGGGTCCAAGGTCACAGAATGGATGGTATGTATTACCGTATCCTTCTGCATATCCATGTCGAAGAAAGTGTCCATGGCAAATTCAAAAAATTCCCACAGGACCCCGATGGTCATGGAAAAGCAGAAAGCCACCAGAGCAAGAAACAAAGGGGACAGATTGATACTGTACTTCTTGCTTCGGTTCAGCAAATCCACCATGGAAAACCCTACTGCCGCTGCCAGAAAGCCGTTCAGGGTATGCATCATCGTGTCCCAGTTAGGCACCCTTACATAAAACTCCCCTATCTCTCCCAGAATCTCCGCCGAGAAGATAAACAGGAGAATGATAATCTCAAGGGTTTTAGGCAATTCTACCCGAAATTCCAGCTGAATAAAACTTGGCACCAGCATGAGCAGCAGCGTAAAAGCGCAGAGCACCACATTCTCGTAGTTGCCGTTGAGCGCCTGCAGCACCATGACGACCACTACCAGAAAGCGGAGTATCATAAACACGATAAAGGAGCTCTTGTGCTCCCGAAGCTCGCTGTGCATTGCCCTGCTCATAATTCGATATCGTTTTCTAATCTTTCCCATATCATTACTCTCTTCCCGTCTATACTACGACATTCATCATACCATATCCGGTACTTCAGAGCAATACGGTCTTTCAGAGCCGTCAATAATTCTGCCACTTGACGGCTTTTTTCTGCAGCGCCGAGATGAGTGCGGAAAGCAGGGTAACGACCAGTCCCACTACGATAATCCCGGCGATGACTTTTGTGTAATTGCCGTAAGTATTGAAATTGACGATATAATATCCCATTCCTACGGTAGAACCCATCATTTCCGCAAAGGTCAGCATCATCACCGCAGTGGTCATGGTAACCTTGAGACCTTTTACAATGCCTGGGAAGGAGTAAGGCAAAAGCACCTGAAATATCATGGAAAAGCCGGACAGTTCCAAAGTTCTCGCCGAGTCGATGATATTCTTGTCGATGGATTCCACTGAAAGAATCGTCTTAAGAAAGGTGGGCCAGAAAATGCCCAGCAGAATGACCACCACCGAAGCGCTTCGGAAGGTAGGCATGACGGCGATAACATAAGGGGCAAAGACAATGGACGGAATGGGCGCCAGAACGTTGGCGATAGGATAAAACACCTCTTTCAGCCTCTGGTGCCAGCCGCAGATAAGCCCCAGCAAAGTTCCCAGAATCAGTCCTACGGCAACACCCAGAAAGAGGATTTCCAGAGAGGAAATCACCCCTCTGCCCATTTCCAGGTAATCTGTGGAAAACACGTGAAAAATATTTTCCAGGGCAGGTACCAGTACCGGATGACACAAGTCCAGCTTTGTCACCATGATTTCCCATAGAAGCATCAGCGCCCACAGTATGGAAACAATGTCCGACGCGGAATTTCTTTTGGCCGGAAAACGCAGCAGTCTGTATATGTAATAGGCCTCTATGAGCCCCATGGCGCAAATCATGGCGGCAGGGCCCTCAGTTTTTTTCTCCCCGGGCAGCAGCACCGTTATCAGAAGTACGGCCAGCAGCAGATGGCTGATAGTCATAGACACATTCAGTTTTTTTCTCATCTGTACCACCCCGCCAATTCTTCTTTCAAGCGCAGGCACTTTTCCTGCCCCAAATCATCGCTGCAGCAGCAGTTGATTTCTTCCTCGATGGATTTTTCCCGATACACCTTTCCATCTCTGAGAAATACAATGCGGCTTCCTAAAATCATAGCCTCCTCTAAGTCGTGGGTCACAAAGATTATGGTTTTCCCTTTTCCGCTGTCAGCCCAAAGCCCGCGAAGAAGCTGCTGGAGCTGGCTGCGGATTTTCGTATCCAAAGCGCCGAATGGTTCGTCCAGAAGAAGGTATGGGGAATCCATGGCAAGGGCCCTGGCGATTGCGGTCCGCTGACGCATGCCGCCGGAAAGCTGATACGGATACAGGGAAAGGGAGTCAGACAGCCCTGCTTTTTCCAGAAAATATAATGCCCGTTCTTCGGCCTGCTCCTTTTTAAATCTTCCCGTTTTGTTCATGGCAAAGGTAACGTTGTCCTTTACTGTCAGCCACGGAAACAGGGAATACTGCTGAAAAACGATGGTTCTGTCCACGGAGGGGCCCTCCACCGGGCTGCCGTCTACCAGAATTTTTCCGCCCTGAGGCACATCAAGCCCTGCTGCAAGTCGCAGCAGGGTTGATTTTCCGCAGCCGGAGTGTCCGATTATACATAGAAACTCTCCGTCCTCAATATTCAGATTGAAATCCGCAAGCACATCTTTACCGCTTCCGGGATATGCAAAAGTCACATGTTCAATTCCAATCATCGATTGTTAGCCTCAAATTCTACTAATAATTTTTCATAAATTTCTTTGTCGTCGCCTCTTTCTATGAGGGCTTTCAGAGCATCTTCATAGATAGAAGTATCGATGTAATCGTTGATATCGTACTCTGTATCGGCGTCAATATCTCCGTTTCCTTTCATGACTTCGTAGAAGTCGGATACTTTCTTCTTGTTAGGGTCCAGAGATACAATCATAGCGTTGTCGTAAGCGTCTGTACCGTATATAACGGCTTCCACATAAGCCTCATCCTGACCGGAGTAGGCTGCCAGAGTCTTAATGGTAGTCTCTCTGTCATTGAGATAAGTCGCGTAGGCGCGCAAAGCCGCCATTTCAAATCTAACCAATGCGTCTCTCTTTTCGTTGACGGCGGTTCTTGACGCAGTCTGTCTGCAGCAAGGGAAATCGCTTTCAAAATCACCCACCTGGAAGGCCACATGAGCGCCGCCCTGCTCCGCCACATAGCCGAAACCGCTGTTTACCATACCGATATCAGCTTCGCCTTTATTTACAGCTTCCACGATGGACTGCTGAGAATCCATGTAAATGAACTCGGCGTCCACACCTGCTTCGCGGAGCAGACCTTTGAGAACCATATGTCCTGTCTCCATACGGAAACATGCAATCTTCTTTCCTGCGAACTGGGAAAGCTCTGTATAGGTTTCATCTTCCTTGGTGATACCCTCGCTTCCCTCGGAAATAGTGCCGCCAAAGATGACCACGTCGGTTCCCTGGGAGATAAAGCTGCAGCTTGGAATTACACCGTAGGGCAGAATATCCAGCTTGTCCATGCTGACAGCGGTCAAACCGTCAGGCAGGGAATTGACTTTCTCAAACTGCACATCCAGATTTTCCTCATCAAAATATCCAAGCTCTTTAGCCATAATAATGCAGGCAGTCTTGATATCCTTGCCCAGCATGCCTACCTTAAGGGTTACTACCTCGGCTTCCGGTTCTTCAGCCGCTTCCTCTCCGCCGCAGCCGGAAAGCACCGCCGTCAGAGAAAATACCATAACCAGGCACATTAAAACCGCAAATAACTTTTTCTTCATCCTGTTCTTCCTCCATTTTCCACATCTGTTTCTGTTATTTGTCTTAAACATCAATCAGACTTCATCTACTAGATGATATGGTACTATATTAAATGTAAAAAATCAACAGGACCAGGTCAAATGCAAAATACACTGCCACATTTTAAAAAAATATTACCAAAAAATTTCTGCGGCGGCAAAGAGTTCTTCCCTCTCCTCGCCGGTAATTTCCATTCTGTCGCAAATCAGGGACAGGCTCTGTCTGTCAAAGGCGAAATCCTCTTCCGTGCACACTCGGGTAAAGTCATTTTTACTGATACCGGTCTGGCTGAAGCTCATCTCCCCTGACGAAACCTTTCTGTCGTAATGTTTGAAAAAAAGCTGTTTAAATGTCATAATATCTATCTCCTCTCCTGCGTAAAGCTGCGGCCCGCCTTCTTTCCCCGCCGGGCTCCGGCGGCTTAGATTATCTACCGGTCTTGTACACCGAGTCGGCCTCCGTAATGGGCCGAATCGGCCTGCACGGATTTCCGTAAGCCAGATATCCTGCCGGAATATCCTTTGTTACCACACTGCCGGCGCCGATGACTACATTGTCGCCGATGGTTACGCCGCCGATGACCGTAGTATTGCAGGCAATCCATACGTTGTTGCCGATATGAATCTCCTCCGCAAACTCTGCCATGGTAGTATTTCCGCTTTCGTCCACGCCCATACGCTCTTCCGCAATCAGCGGATGATTGGTCGCCATAAGAGATACATTGGGTCCGAAGCAGACATTGTCGCCGATGTAAATTCGTGCGTCATCGATGACAGTCAGATTGAAATTGGCAAAGAAATTTTCGCCGATGTAGGTGTGGCTGCCGTAGTTAAATTGAATCGGTCCCTGAAAATAATAAGTCTTTCCGATGCTGCCGATAAACTCCCTGATAATGGGAAGCCTGTCTTTATCGTACTCGTCCATAGCGTTATATCTGCGGCAGGCTTCGTGAGCCTTGTGTTTGATGTCTTTCAGTTCTTTTTTGCGCGGGTCAAAAATCAGTCCGGCAAAGATTTTTTCTTCTTCTGTCATGAAACTTTCCTCCTCTTCGTTTTCCTTTACAGTTTACCACAACAATCTTTTCTTGTCACTACGCCCGGAAAGCTGTTTCCCGTTCAGCAAAAAGAAAAGGCTGCACTTCTGCTGTACAGCCTCTTCCCAAGATACGGTCCGCCCTTATAAAATTGCTTCGTCTAAAATGATGGTAAAGGGCCCGTCGTTTAACAGCGATACTTTCATCTCAGCGCCAAATTCTCCGGTTTCCACCACATCCACAGCCTGTCGGCACGCTTCTACGATATAGTTGTAAAGTTCTTCCGCCTGGTCCGGCGCCCCTGCGTCCACAAAGCTGGGACGGTTGCCCTTCCTGCAGTTGGCGTACAGGGTAAACTGGGAAATCAAAAGCAGCTGGCCGCCAACATCGGCAAGAGATAAGTTGGTCTTGCCGTTTTCGTCCTCAAAGATGCGAAGTCCCAGCAGCTTCTTAATATACTTGTCCGCGATTTCTCTGGTATCGTCTTTGCCTACGCCAATCAGCACCAGAAAGCCCTTTCCGATTTTCCCTTTTACACTGCCGTCTATGGTTACAGATGCCTCTGTTACTCGCTGAATCACCAGTTTCATGTTTCGTTCTCCTTTCACAGATGTCTTTCACTATCATACCATATCCGCCGGACAAAAGACAGGAAAAGTTAAAGGGCCGGGGACGCTTCCTCTTTACTTTCTGTCGAAAATTTTCATCAGACTGCCGTAGCCCGCTTTCTCCATTTCTTCAAAGGGAATGAAGCGAAGGGCTGCGCTGTTGATGCAGTACCGCACCCCATTTGGCGACTCCGGCTCTCCGGTAAACACATGGCCCAGATGAGAGTCTCCCATTCTGCTTCGCACTTCCGTCCTCACCATGCCGAAGGTTCTGTCGGTCCTGCCGTAAACTGCAGCCGGGTCAAGAGGCTTTGAAAAGGCCGGCCAGCCGCAGGCGCTTTCAAATTTATCCAGGGAAGAAAAGAGAGGCTCTCCCGTCGCCGCATCCACGTAGATACCTTTCTCGTCGTGGTTCCAGAAAGGGTTGCGAAAAGGCGGCTCTGTGCCGTTTTCCTGGGTTACATAATACTGCTCTTCTGTCAGCTTTTCCCTGAGCTGTGCCTGGTCAGGTCTCTCGTACAGGGCGGGGTCTACGACCATATTCCGTACCGCCTCCATCCTGGCCGGCGAAATATGGCAGTAGCCGCCGGGATTTTTGTCAAGATAATCCTGATGATATTCCTCAGCAGCGAAAAAATTCTCCAGAGGCTTCAATTCCACCGCAAAGTCAGGATACCTGCGCCTCATGGTCTCTGCGGCAGCATGGACAGACCTTCGGGCCTCCTGGTCCTCCGGTTCCCAGTAGATACCGCTCTGATACTGGGTTCCCACATCGTTTCCCTGCCGGCCAACTGCCTGCGGGTCAATGACATAGAAGAAAGCGAAGAGCAGCTTTTCCAGGGAAACCTTTTTCGGGTCATAGTTCACCTGCACCGTTTCCCGAAAGCCGGTTTTACCGCCGCACACGGTCTCATAATCCGCTTCGGCTTCTCCCGTGCCGTTGGCGTAGCCGCAGACCGTGGCTGTTACGCCGCATATTTCCTTCATCACTTTCTGCAGGCCCCAAAAACACCCACCTGCCAGATAAATCGTCTTCTCCATAAACTGACGCCTCCTCTCATTTAGGTGTATTTTACCCGGAAAAGCACCAAATTAAGCAGCAACAAAAAGATACCCTCACAAACAGCGGTAAAGGCCGTTTATGAGGGTTTTGCATATAAAAAGTTACAGTAGTATGGATGTCAAAGCCGGAAAAGCTGCAATAAGAATTACAGTGACGATGACAGCCACTATATAGGGAACAAGTCCCTTTACTACATCAGTATAACTCTCTCCGGTAGTAGAACATACGGTAAATAGATTCACACCAAAAGGCGGCGTGATATAACCCACCACCAGTGCAATCACAAATACCAGTCCCAGATGGAGCGGGTCAAAGCCCAGTGCAAGGCCGGTCGGCACGATAATCGGAGCCAGAATCACCACTGAAGCACTGGTTTCCATCAGTGTTCCCACCAGGAATAGAATAACCAAAAGTACTGCAATATACACCACTTTGGTATGAAGCAGGGGTACCAGGAATGCCGTAATTGTAGCCGGAATCTTTCCCGCTGCCAGCAGCCAGCCGAAGGCATTGGCGGAACCAACAATCAGGAGCCCCATAGCTGAAACTACAGCGGCCTTCTTTAAAATTTCGTAAAATTTCCTAAGGCTCATGCTCTTGTAGCAGATAGAAATAATCAAGCTGTAGGTACAGGCAATGGCGGCGGCTTCCGTAGCGGTAAAGAAACCTTTATAGATGCCTCCCAGCACTAAAATCGGCATAAACAGCGTCCCTGCCGCACGCCAGGTATAATGAAGTACCTCTTTCATTGTGTATTTTTTATCACTGATTTGAATATTCCACTTTCTTGCCATCAAACTATTGGTTACGATAAGGGCCGCCGCCATTAACAATCCCGGTACAATCGCACCGGTAAACATATCAGGAACGCTGACGCCCATAGTGGTTCCGTAGATAATCATGACAATGCTTGGAGGAATCACCGGTCCCAAAGCGCCGCCTGCAGCTACCAGTGCCGCTGATGAACTGCGAGGATATCCTGCGTCAATCAGTGCCGGATACATAATGGCGCCGATGGCAGCAACTGTAGCCGGTCCGGAACCTGTCAAAGCAGCAAATATTGCACAGGCAACCACTGTAACAGTACCGACTCCTCCTCTGGTTCTTCCGCATACGCAGGATGCCCAGTCAACCAGCCTCTGAGACATACTGCTGCCTTCCATAATGTATCCTGCCAAGATGAACAGCGGACAGGCAAGAATCGGGAAGCTATCCAGTCCGTTGAACAACCTCTGTACGATAATAATCAGGTCCGCAAAATCTGTGCTCACCAGAGTAACTCCGCTGCAGAGCACCAGAGCATATGCAATGGGCATACCGATAAACATCAGAATCAGTAAAGAGATAATCAACACCGCACCCATCTATTTCACGCTCCCTTCTTCTGCTGCTGTTTCAGAGCATTTTACCCCGAAAAGTACTGCAATACCGTCAGCAGCGCCGTTAATACAGTGCAGCAGCGTAAAAATACTTCCTACCGGAATTGCAGCATACACAAGGTTCATTGGGAGGTGCACTGCCGCACTGGTCAGTTTTGCTGCGGAAATGGCATAAGCAGCGCCAAACTTTATCAGTGCCAGAGCAGTAACACCCGTCAGGAAAAAAATAATAATCTCCTGAACTGCCAAAGCCTTTTCGTTTTTAAGCTTTTTCTTTATCAAATCGATTGCAGCGCCGCTCCCTTCTTTTACTGTCACTGCAGTACCCAGCAGTATCATCCAGATAAAGACGTACCGCATGGTTTCCTCACTCCAGGACAGCGAATTATTGAGAAACCGGCGGTAAATGACCTGCAGCGTACAGACAATGAACAAATAGGCCATCATTACTGCACACACTGCCTTACAGGCCTCGTTGGCCAAGTCGCTGATTTTATTGAGTATTCTTAACACAATAATTTCCTTTCCGGTGATAAATTATTTTCTCAAAGATTCGATGTATTCCATCGCCTCGTCGTACAATTCTGCACCAATTTTATCACGATAGCTTTCTAAAATCGGCTGCACAGCCTCCCTCATTGCGTCCGTTTCTACGTCCCAGTTTACGACGCCGCCGGCCTTCTCTATTTCTTCAATCTGCGCTTCTACCGATTCAATCTGAGCCTTTCGGGACGCCTCGTTTGCTTCTGCCGCAGCTTCGGTGAAAATCTGCTGTACCTCCGGCGTCAAACTCTCCCACAGCTCATCGCTGACGCATGCATACCATGCGGCAAACATATGATTGGTCATGTCGATATATTTCGCTGCAGTATAAAGCTGCATGGAATAAATCGAAGCGATTGGAAATTCACACCCGTCGATGGTACCTTGCTGCAGTCCTGTAAAGACCTCTGCACCGCTCATCGGCGTTGCATTAGCCCCTAAAGCTTTAAAAGTATCTGTAAACAAGTCCATTGGAGGAACTCGATACTTCAATCCCTTAAAATCGCCGAGCTGTTTAATGGAGCCTTTGGTATTCAGAGACTGTCTGAATCCGCCGTCTAAAACACTCATAATTTTCAGGCCGTCATCCTCTACACCTGCATTCATCTTTGCTGCGATTTCACTGTCGATAAAAGTATTAGCTTCTTCATCATCTTTAAAGAGGAATGGCAGTGCGTAAAGCTGCTGAGCCGGGTCATAACTGGAAACGGCTGCATTTGAGGTGATACCCATCTGAAGAGTTCCCAGTACCATTCCTTCTGCAATTTCCGTATCGTCGCCTAAAACACTGTCACCTTGAATATCAAAAGTAATCTTGCCGTCCGTTTTTTTCGTTACCAGGTCTGCAAATGTCTTGCAATAGACATATACCGGGTCATTTTCGCTATTAGGATGCGGAGTGGCAATGGTAATTTCCATGGGCTGAATTTCACCCTCTGTGGCTTCTGTATTATTATCACCGCCGCAGGCTGTCATCGTCAGCGCAAAAACAAGAATCAATATCGCAGACAATAATTTCTTTTTCATAATATTTTCCTTTCCCATACTTATTCAAACTTGCATTCTATCGTATTTAGCAGCACATCCATAAAGTGTATCGCCAGAAATTCCTGGGCCTCTCTTGTCAGATGCAGGCCATTTTCCGGAATGTTTACCGGACCGCAGAACTTTTCCAGATTCCTGGTCTGGTCGTTGAGCACGCAATTCTTTACTTCTGCAATTTCTCTAATGATAGCATTAAAAATATCCCAGTCATCTATTCGATAAGTCCACCGTTTATCGCTCACGCCTCTCTCCTGAGCAGGAATATTGCAAGGTGTCAGCGTATGTAAGATAACCTGACTTCCGTACCGCTTCAGCACATCAGTCAAATAATTCATATCTCTGTAAAACTCTCTTGGGCTGACATTGTTCTTCGTATAAACGTCTCTGTTTCTGCGCATGTCGTTGATGCCCATATACAGTGAACAGATGTCCGGCTTATACCGCACGACTCGGTTATAGATATGCGCCATGGTCTGCGGAACGGTCTCTGCTGTCACAGCGGCGTCAATAATTTCAATGTTCTCATACTCTTTCAAAAGCTGAGTTACTACATTGATATAACTGAGATACTCGGAGGAAAAAGAGCATCCTATAATGCAGAGTTTTAATTTTTTCCCTTTTAGGATTTTTTCCATTCTTTCTCTGTAAATGCCCTTTACAATCTCCGCCATATCATCCACTTGGCGGTTCAGTTCCCCAATAATCCGGCTTAATTCTTCTTCAGTATAATCGAACCCGATGGATAAGAGTCTAAGATTATTTTCCATCCACATGACGCCCTGGTCATAGCTTTTAAATCGAATATTGGTATAAGCATCATAATAGTCACTGATATTTCCCATTGTACCCATTGCAAGCCCTCCTTTCCTTTAAAGCTGTTCCAGAAGAATGCCTATCAGCCTATCCGCAATAAAGCGCTGCGCTTCTTTTGTGAGCAGCACGCCGTTTCCCGAAAGATTGACAAGTCCATCAAATGTTTCAAGGGCTTCTCCGATATCATTGAGGGTACAGCGGTTCTTTGCCGCGGTCTGGCGAATGTCCTCATTACGCGCTCTGATTTCCTCATTGTCTATATTCCAGTTCATATGCCGATATGCTTTGGCAGCTGCTTTCTCATCTACCGGAGGCAATGTATGGAGTATCACTTTACTGCCGTTATGCAGCATAACTTTGGTCAGATAATCTATATTTTCCCGAAATTCTCTTCGAGAGGATATGGTTTTGCCATAAGCATCCGCGGCGTAAAAAACATCGTTGATGCCGATGAAAATAGATGTAACCACCGGCTGCTGTGAGACAGCCAGTCCATAAATATACTGCAGGGACTGATTTGAGTTATCTCCGGTATTTCCGGCAATGGAGACCCTAATTCCGTCATATTCCTCAAATACTTTCCTGATTATGTTATAATAACTGAGATATTCACTGGTCAGTTGGTCTCCTATAAATACCAAATTTGCGTTAAGACCGGTCAGCTTTTCATTCAGCTGCAGATGAAATTTTTCCTTTAGATTATTTGCGGCCCCCTGCAAATCTCTTTCCAGTTCAGCAAAGATTTCATCAACCTGCTGCCTCGGATAGTCGTAGATTTCTGCAATTTTAGCCGGATTATTGTCTAGTGGTACACAATGTCTGTGCAGCTTCATTCTCGTATTGGTATAGCTGTTGAAAAAACTTCCGGTATATCTTGCATCGTCTTTCGCCATATCTCTTTCCCCTCCTTTAGTCTGCAGGCGGCATTTCAGGAATCCATTTTTCCATTAAGAGCACATCTGGGTCACCATACTTAGAAGCCTCCTTGATGACTTCAGGATCGTCCAGAATCATCAGATGACCGTCCTTAATCAATACTTCTCCGTTGACGGTCAGGGTCGGGAAAAATACTTCCATATCTCTGTGTCTGTACCATTCATCCTTGCCTCCTCCTATGCCGAAGTGAAGCACGCCGGAACGTCTGGTGCCGCCAACCCATGCCTGAAAGCTTTCTGAACCCTGATACCGATATTTATAACCCAGACGGAAGGCTCTCGGATGCACGCCATACATGACTTCTTCCAGCCAGTTGATTCCCGGTCCGGGAGAAACGCCAAAAGTAGTGTTTCTGCCTTCTGCACTGGCATCTTTACCCTTTTCAAAGTCGCGCATCCAAACCTTTCCTACCTCACCGCCGCCTTCCAGCTTGACGATTCTTCCGCCTTTAACGGTGGCTTTCATTTCCGGAACGTACCCGGTATGAATGGAAGTTGCCACGATAACGCCCTCTGCATTGGCCCCGTTTGGCTTCGGCTCATACGGAATCATACCAACCTGCTCTGTGCCAAAGGTATTAATTGGGTCTTTCCCATTTTCCTCTTTAATCTCGCCTTTGGTGCACATCTTAAATCCCTTGATTGTAATATCTGTGCCCTGCAAATCGGTAATGTGCATTACCGCATTGTCAATGTCGCTGCCAATAGCCTTCAGCAAATGCTCATGGGCTTTGAAATTTAGATATTTCAACAGGTTATTCGGATAAGTAGCCCAGTCGCTGGCCAAAGCCTCTTTATTAGAAATTGCCACGCTCAGCATACGGGTATGGTATTTACTCCAGAAATCGGTTGGATGCATGCCGTACTGAGTGTGTCCTGTCCCATAAATTCCGTGCATATCGGCGTAGCCGCTGAGGTTAATACATAAATCAGCTGCCTTCATTGCTCCGATTAAAACTTCCGGATATGGTCCGCAAAGTGTATTGTTGGTGATTTCCTGTGAGCTGCACCCTGCGCCGGCTGCAGGAATCGTCATAACGGAAACATAACCACCTTCAGATTCATATGCGATTCTGTAGGCATCGACGATTAACGAGTCTGTCGTAGTGTCTGCAATCAGAAGAACGGATTCTCCTGAAACAATAGGACACGCATTTCTTGCGCAGTTCAAGGTCCCTTTCATCATGTCCGATAAACGAATTGCCATAATAATCTCCTTTCAGTTGTCGCTTTTTAACTTTTCAGATAATTTACAATACAGAGTATATACTCTTAGTCGAAATTTGTCAATACATTTTTAGATATATTTAAATACACTTTTAATACAAATACAGAAAATTATCTCTTGAAAACTGGGAAAATGTGTATTATAATTTTATTAGACGTGATATAATGGGAGGAAATCCATGACGGAAAAACGTACATCTTTGCCACTTTATTTGCAGATTGCAGCAAAAATAAAAAAACAAATTGAAACAGAAGATTACTCTGTAGGTGACCGACTTCCTTTCGAGAGCTGGTTTGTAGACTATTATAAGGTCAGCCGGGTCACGGTGAGAAAAGCTTTAGATGAGTTGATTAAGGAGGGAATCGTGCAGAGGCGGCCGTATCAGGGCCTCTATGTTTCCCAGAAAGAAATGCAGATGTATTCTGATTCCCCAATCTATTCCTTTGGTATTTCAGACGACAATCCAGACATTACTTCCCGGATTATTTCATTTGATATTTTAAATGTTACGGAGAGGCTTCGGTCTATCTTTCAATATGGCGATGAGACAAAAGTGTATTATCTCAATATACTTCGTTATTACAACGATACACCTTTTACCATTCAGTCTGTCTATCTCAACAAAGAACTGCTGCCGGATTTGGATATTTTTTCCCTAAAGGATACGCCTTTATATGAGATTATTGAAAAGAAATATCATCTGTCAATCAGCCATCTCGAGGTTACCATGTCCATCTCTGTTCCTTCTGAGGAACAGGCAGAATGGCTGCAGGTGTCGCCTCTGGATAACCTTCTCCAGGCCACAGACAACCTTTATCTTACCGACGGCAGAATTATCCGTCATGCTTCTTCATTGTATACAAAAGCTGTTGATTATAACTACACAGTTTACAAATAGCCAAACCTTTCCTTTAGTAAAACTGCGTACCTTGAAAAGTTTTCCAACAAGATACGCAGTTTCTTTTTAATTTATTTCCGAATTGTTATCTACTTCAAATCAAACTCCGGATTGATAGCGTAGAAGTTCTTGGAATCCAGATTATCCTGCACGATTCTCAGAGCTTCCCCAAAACGCTGGTAATGTACAATTTCCCGCTGTCTCAGGAAACGAATGGGCTCGATTACATCCGGGTCGTCTACCATTCTGAGAATGTTGTCGTAAGTCGTACGGGCCTTCTGTTCCGCAGCCATATCTTCATGCAAATCGGTAATAGCGTCTCCCTTTGAAGCAAAGCACAGCGCGTCGAAAGGAAAGCCTGCCGCCGCCTGAGCGTAAACACCGGCAGTATGGTCTACGAAATACTCCTGGAATCCCGCCTCTTTAATCTGCTCCATGGTCATATTCTTCGTCAGCTGGTGGACAATAGCCGCAACCATTTCAAAGTGTCCAAGCTCTTCGCTGCCGATATCGGTGAGAACGCCGGCGACTTTGCGGTACGGCATGGAATAACGCTGAGAAAGATAGCGAAGAGACGCTCCGATTTCACCATCCGGTCCTCCGTACTGGCTTATGATAAACTTCGCCATAGCCGGATTAGGATTCTTAATCCTCACTGGGTATTGTAATTTCTTTTCATAAGTCCACATATACTAATCCTCCATTTCCCAAGGCCACGGGGTTTCTACCCAGGCCCAGCCCTTTTCAACGTCAGTATCTTCGGCAGTCAGCGGCCCGAACTGTTCCTCAAAGGCCTCCACTGCGTCGATATACATTTTTCTCGTAGCGTCGTAAAAAGCAAGGGCCGCCCGGTTGGTCGGATGGGTATCGAGGAACAGCCCCGTGTCAGTCAGCGCGAAGTCATACATCTGCACCTGTCTCAGTGCTTCATCTCTAGTCATCTTCTTCTACCTCCCTGATATCCTAAAAACGGCAAATCCAGGTCAGGGAAAATTGTTCCCACCTCGAAGCCCTTTTCGTAGTCATAAGGCTGCTGCCATCTCTGCCAAGGCACATAGGCCATACCCACTACCATGGTCTGCTGCGGCGGCTGATGGCTTGCGCAGCTTTCGCAATTGGTATCGGTCAGGCACGGCTGACAATTCTGCTGCTCCTGCGGCGCTGTTTCCGGTAAAGGCATCGGCCGCACAGGCTGCTGCATGGTTGGCTGCTGCATAGCCGGCTGCGTCATATTCTGCTGCATATTCTGCATCCCATTCTGACCGGCAGCTGCGTCGGAGTCCTGCATACCGCCATCGCCCAGAATAATCGGCATACCTATATAAGGCTCAATTCTATTCAAAAGTAAAACCCCTTTCACAGTAAGATATTCTATACTATGAAAGAGGCTTCCATTTCGTGACTATTATTTTTCCGGGGATTGTTCTGAAAGGCATCGCAGAATTTGTTTACAGGCCAGCATTTTTGCGTAGCTTTCTACGGCCATGGAAAGAGCCAGGTCGCTCAGTTCCTCCTCCCCTGCGTCCTCAGGAATGCCCTGAGCAGTGTGGGTGAACGCCATGTCCAGGGTCTTGCTGTACTTGTCATAAAACTCCCGAATGCTGCAGTGCTCCATCTGCTTTTCCAAAAGGGCGCCGGTCTCGCCAACGCTGAGCACCTGTTTCAAAAGACAGATTGCGGTCAGATAGCCCATATGCTCACGGTTGTATTTCTTTCCCTTTGCCCGGGGCAGCAGGCCGCTTTTGACATAATTGTTGACCATGGCCGATGTCAGAGTTTCGTCTCCGGAAGGGGCCAGCCCGATATGCTGTCTGCCCATATAGCTGATAACCTGGTCCATATAGAGGTCCAAGTCCGGAATCAAATCCCAGCTTTCAGGCCGTGCGGTCAGCATCGCTTCTTTAAATTCTTTCAGATTATCCATTATCGTATTTCTCCATCAAGTGTTTTTCGTAATGATATCACACAATATTATATAACCTTTTTCAGACAAAAGCAACCGGGTCTTTGTCCCGGCTGCTTCTGCAACTTTTCCTCATGACTTTTGACTTTTTTCGTTTAAATCCTCCAGGGATTTAAACTGGTAGCCCTGGTCCTTCCACTTCTGTATCAGCTCCTGCAGCACCTTTGCGTTGGTCTTGGAAGTAGAGTGAAGCAGAATCACCGCCCCGTTATGGGTTCTTGGAATCAGTTTCTCCAAAGCCTCCTCCCGGGTTGGCTGCTGGTCAACATACCAGTCCACATAAGCCAGACTCCAAAATGTGGTGGTGTAGCCCAGCTTCTTCGCCTGCTCTAAATTGGTAAGACTGAACTTTCCCTGAGGCGGCCGGTAAAACTTTTTCATTTCCTTGCCGGTCACCTCTTTGTAAAGGGTTTCCACCTGCTCCAATTCTTTCTTAAATGCTTCCTCTTCTGCGATAGCCGACATGTCGGGATGATTCATGGTGTGATTGCCTACAATATGGCCCTCCTTCACCATCCGCTTGACAAGGTCTGAATTTTCTTTGATATAGGTTCCCACCAGGAAAAACGCCGCAGGCACCTTCTCCTTTTTCAAAACGTCCAGAATATCTTTCGTGTAGCCATTCTCAAAGCCTGCGTCAAAGGTCAGATAGAGAATCTTCTCCTCGGGACTTCCGCAATAATAGGCATTATATTTCGCCAGTTCCTCACTGGTGGCATTTCCCACCGGCGGCTGCCCCTCTGTCTGAAAGGACAAGCCCCAGTTAGTCTGCCCGGCAGTGGAAACTTCCGTATTCTCCGGTATTGTCTTTGCCTCCCCCGGATGAATCATTCTGTAGCCAGCAGCAAGCCCGATAGCCAGTACCGCCATGAAAACTCCCGCGCCAATTCGTTTTAACTTTTTCTTATTGATTTCGATAAACATGGTAAAGTTTATGCGGGCAGCTTACCGGCTATTCCCCTTTACCTGGCTTTTTTGTCCCAATCCTCCTGTTTCAGAGGTATGAGGACGCCGCCTAAAACTTTACAGTAAAGCGAGTCCCAAATTCAGGCCGTGAGAGGACTTCGATTTCTCCCTTGTGGGCGTCGATAATCCACTTGGCAATGGACAGGCCCAGTCCCGTTCCCGCTTCTTCCCGGTTTCTGGCAGCGTCTGCTCTGTAAAATCGTTCAAATACATGAACCACCTCCGACTCCGCCATGCCGATACCTTCATCCTGTACAATATAGGCGGGTCTGCCGTCTATGAGCCGGGCCCGCAAAGTGATAGTATTCCCCTCTCCGGAATACTTGGCGGCGTTTTGTACCAGAATCCTGAGGGATTGTTTCAGCATCGCCGCGTCCCCCAGCATTTCCACCGGCTCTCCTCCTTCAAACTCGTACTTGTGATTTTCATCTATCATCTCGGATTCTTCCCATACATCCTCTACAATCCGGCTTAAATCGACGGGTACAAACTCAAGGGTGTTTCTGCCGCTGTCTCCCCGTGCCAGAAATAAAAGCTGCTCGATGAGATTCTTCATGTGCTCAGACTCGTTTTTTATGGCTTCGATGGATTCCTCCAGTATCTGCTCGTCCTCTTTTCCCCATCGATCCAGCATATTTGCGTAACCCTGAATCACCGAAATCGGCGTTCTCAGCTCGTGGGAAGCGTCTGACACAAAGCGGTCCTGCTGCCTGTGGCTTTCCCGTATTCTCTCCAGCAGATTGTTAATGGCAATTTCCAGACTCTTGAGTTCCTGGTCTCCGGTGAAGACCTTGGCCTCCGGATTTTCCGGGTCCAGACTGGATACCGCCTGCTCAAAGTTCTGCACCTTAGCGCTGTCAAAGGCCATGCTGGAAAGTTTCTCCGTCTTGACGGCAATGTCGTTGAGAGGGCGCATGAGGCGGCGCACCTTTCCGGTGTGAAACAGGTCTTCGATAAGCATTACAAGCTGCACGGCAAGAAGGACCAGTGCAGGCACCTTGATAATGTCCACCAGGTCTTTGATATAGTAACCATACACCTTTCCCGACTCTGTCTCAATAATATACTGCCATTGCTGATAGCCTTCCCCGATGAAGCCCCGGTCTGAAACCAGCGCGTCCTCCGGTACCACGTTCTCCCGCCAGACAAAAAAGCTGACGCACACCGCAATTAATAAAATCATATCGAGGACCATAAAATTCGCCAGCTGCCGCAGCCAGAACTCGAAATTAATTTTTCTGGCGATGGAGGTCATCCTGTTATTCTCGTTCATGGTTTAGTCCTCTTTCACCGCATAGCCCACGCCCCGCACAGTGGTGATAAACTTAATGCCGAAGCGGTCGTCGATTTTGCTGCGGATATGCCGTACATACACATCGATGATGTTGGTTTCGCCCATGTAATCGTAACCGCAGACGCTGTCCATCAGCTTCTGACGGTTCATCACAATGTTCTTGTTCTCCATGAGAAGCCGTACCAGTTCATACTCCCTGTGGTTCAGTTCCACAGCTTCACCGCCATAAGTCACCTCATGGCGGTCAATATCCATCGTTACACCTTTCACACTCATGCGGCGGGTCTGACCCATTGTACCGGACCTTTTCTTGAACACCACCCGGATTCTGGCAAGCAGTTCCTCTATGGCAAAAGGCTTGGTGATGTAATCGTCAGCCCCCGAATCAAGACCCGAGACCTTATCCATAACAGCGTCCCTGGCAGTCAGCATGATGACCGGCATTTCAGAAACTCTGCGCAGTCTGCGCAGGACCTCCAGGCCGTTTAAGCCCGGCAACATGATATCAAGGAGCAGCAGGTCAAAGCCGCCTCTTTCCGCCAGGCTCAGTCCCTCTCTTCCGTCAAAGGCTTTCGTCACCTCATAGCCCTCATGAATCAATTCCAATTCTATAAATCTTGCAATCTTTGTATCGTCTTCTACCAATAAAATTCTCTGTGCCACGATTTTCTCCTCTGTCGATTCCGCTATTTCTCAGGACGAGACTCCTTCTTCGACTCTTCATGAAACTCCTTCTTTACCGACTCGGCGGCTTCAGCCGCTTTGTCAAAAGCAGTATTCAAATCCACGGCCTTGGTAATCTCTCCGCGAAAGCTGTAGCTGTAACCGAAGAACAGTCCTACAATCAGAATCGGCACGATAACCCAGAAGGCAAAGAGCAGCAGCAGTACCAGCACGATAACCGGCGCGCTGATAATTTCCTCTCCGTGGCGCTTAATGATGAAAAAGTTTTCACAGCCCTTCTTGATTAGCTGCCCGCACCACTTGAGTAAACGAAGAAATATATTTCCGAGCTTCTCCTCTTCAGCCGCTTCGTAGGCTTTGGCAGCCTGCTGAAACTCCTTGCTGGAGTCCTCTGTCTTTGTGGTATAGACCTGCTGCGCCGGTCCCTTTACCTTCCCCTGGTTTTCCAGATACACGATGGCGTCCAGCATGTCCTCTCCGCAAGCCTCCAGGGCTTCTTTTGCTTCATCGTAGGTTACACCTGTTTTTTCGATGATTTTCTCTGCTTTTTCCAACTTTGTCATTGTTTCAATTCCTTTCTAACTTTAATCATTTATGCAGTTCCCCTTTTGTGATTCCATCATATCTCTTTCAGATTAAAGAAAAAGGGATGAAAGATTAAAATTAGATTAATAAAAGCCGTTATTTGCGTTTCTATTTTCTTCTATAATACCATGGGAATGTTAGAGTTTCAACGTTAAAGAAGAGATGATAAAGAAAATGTCCCATTCTCACTTTCAGAAAGCAGGTTCTTTTCCACCTTGCTGAAGTCTACCACATGCCACCAGTCCTCTATGTAATCAGCCCGTTTATTGTAATGCTTCAGGTAATAGGCATGCTCCCACACGTCCAAAATCATCAGCGGCCTCAGACCTGACTGAAGCGGATTGTCCTGATTAGGCGTAGTTACAATCTGCAGCTGCTCGTTTCTGTCTGTGACCAGCCACCCGCTGCCCGAGCCGAATACGGAAAGGCCCGCCTTTTCAAACTCTTTTTTAAAATCCTCAAAAGAGCCGAAGCGGCTGTTTATCATTGAAAGTAGTTTTCCCGACGGTTTTTCCGCTTTGTCAGCCGGCGCCATCTGCTCAAAATACATGATGTGATTCCAAACCCCGCCGGCATTATTTCTAACAGCGTCTCTTATCTCCCACGGCATCTCACAGGCAAATGTAACCAGTTCTGTCAGAGTCAGCTTCTGCAGCTGCGGATAATCGGCCAGCGCTTTGTTCAGGTTATCCACATAAGTCTGAAGATGTGCGTCGTGGTGGAGCATCATTGTTTTTGTATCGATATAAGGCTCCAGTCCATCAGCCGCATAGGGCAGCGGCGGGTTTACAAAGGGATAAGTTTGGTTCAAATTCATAACTCCTCCAAAGTCATACATAGTCTTTGGATTATACTACGGCGTCATCCTTTCTCCCGTGTCTGTCCCTCCGATATTTCCTCGGCCTGCACGGCTTCTTCCTGTTCCTCATTATGGAAAAGCTGCACTTCCTGGGTCTCCTGCTCATCAGCATCTGCCTCGACAGCCTGGGCCGCGTCATCGCCTTGGTCCAATTCGGCTGCGAGTGCCTCTTTCTTTCTCCTCGGTTTCAGCCTGATTTCCTCCGTCATAAGCTTATGCAAAAGGGCAGCGGCAAGTCCGCCCGCAACCGGCGCTGCCACAAAAACCCATACCTGGCTCAAAGCACTGCCCTCTTGAAAGATTGCAGGCCCAAGAGACCTGGCCGGATTGGCGGAAGCGCCGGAGAAAGGATATGCGAAGATATAAACGGTAAAAACAGCAAGGCCGGTATATAATGCCTGGGCCGGCTCAAACTCCTCTGATTTTCTGACTGCCAAAACCACCCATACCAGTGTAAAGGAAATCAGAGCCTCCACTAAAAACACGATTTCCACACTGGTGCTGAAGGTGCTGAGACTGTCGTATCCGTTAGCGCCCAAAGCAGTTCTTCCGCCGATGATAACCATCAGAAGGGCCGCTCCGGCAATTCCTCCTGCAAACTGACTGACAACATAACATAGGGCGTCCCTAGCCTTCATGCGGCCTCTGACCCACAGACTCAAAGAAATCACCGGATTCAGATGGCCTCCGGAAATCTCTCCGAAAGCCAGGGACAGCACCGCAGCCCCAAGACCAAAGGCCGCCGCTACGGCCAGTGTACTGAAAGCCGCAGGATACAGTCCCATAGCGCCTAAAAGCGCCGTAGCCGCCACGCTGGCTCCGCAGCCAAAAAGCACGAAAAGAGCTGTTCCAATAAATTCTGCAAAATATTTTTTCATAATACCTCCATGAGACCCCTGCCGAAGCAGGCGTCCCCATTCTATTTTTGACAAAATCCATTGTATCAGCTCTTTATGTTGTCTATATGAAATTTTTACAAAGCTTCCGGGTATTTTATCCGCAAACTTCGACACGCTTCAATAAGTCCCGTATGACTTCACCGCCAATGAGAAGCCCTGCCGCCGGCGGCACAAAGCTGATGCTGCCCGGCGTTCTGCCTCCGGTTTTTACCGGCTCTTCCTTTGAGTAAAGCACCTTGACCCCCTCAATGCCTCTGTCCCGCAGCTCCTTGCGCACCACCTTGGCAAGGGGACACACGCTGGTCTTACTGATATCCGCAATTTCAAAGCGTGACGGATCCATCTTGTTTCCCGTTCCCATAGAGGAAATCACAGGAGTTCCGGCGGCTTTGCACCTGGCGATAATATCAATCTTGGCGGATGTGGTGTCTATGGCGTCCACCACATAGTCGTACTGACTGAAATCAAAGGCCGCAGCCTCCGCCGTGCCCGGAAGATAGAAACAATCTCGCCGCTTCACATGGCAGTCCGGATTGATAGATAAGATTCTCTCCTCCATCACCTGGGTTTTGGCTCTGCCCACCGTATCATAAGTCGCGATAATCTGCCGGTTGATGTTGCTTTCCGATACAGTGTCTTTATCCACAAGCTCAAGGCTGCCCACGCCGGCACGGGCCAAGGCTTCGCAGACATAGCCGCCGACGCCGCCCAAGCCAAAAATCAATACGTGGGAAACCTGCAGCTTTTTTATGCCTTCTTCTCCTATCAAAAGCTCTGTTCTTTCTGTCCTGCTCATCGCCTCTTCCTTTCATGTTAAACCGGCTGACCGTTTCACAGGGTATAGCGTCCCCGCAGCTCTCCCAGCACACTGTAAATGATGTCGCCGCTATAGCCCTTTGACTGCAGCTTTCTTCCAATGCGGGCGAGCACCTTTTCGGAAAGGGCGTCCTCTCGGGTCAAATCCGCCATGCGCAGCACCTTTTCTGCTTCGGCCAGGGCTCTGCCCCTCTCGTCATAGTCTGTCCCTTCTTCAGCAAGATAGTCCTCAAAAGCTATCTCTACCAGGTTTGGGTCGACGCCCTTCTCCCGAAGCTCATAGAAAACCCTTTTCTTTCCTTTTCCTTTTCCAAATCCGTATCGAAAGTATTCTCTGCAGTAACGCTGGTCGTCCAGATATCCCAAGGCCTGAAACTCCTCCGTCAGCAAAGCGGCAGCCTCAGCAGAAAACCCTTTCTCCTGCAGATATTTTGTCATCTCGAAAACAGTGCGGCTTCGGGAACTCAAATACCGCAAAGCCGCATCTTTTATTTCTAAAGTAAGTTGTGTCATGCGAGCATCCTCATACCCACTTTAGCTTCGTCATCGGTGCACACCGCACACTTGATATCAGGCGCAATGGTGATTTCAGTGAAAAAATACTCTCTGTCGTTCCACTTGACCTCTTTGTACAAGTCCCCCGTCTTGTTGACAACAGACGGCAGATTAGCGAAAATACCTTCTCCCACACACTTTGCGAAAGCTTCTTTTCTGACCCATACGTCGAAAAATCCCTCAAGGCCCCAAAGCTCTACATAGTGCTGCTCCTCCGGCAGGTAAAGGCGCCTGGAAATCTCCTCAAACTTGCATTCTTTCACGTGCTGCAAATCCAGACCGCAAGGCTGCTGAGAAACCATGCACATCCACAGAATCCCGCTGTGGCTCAATGAAAATTCCAGAGGGATATCGGCAAAATACGGTTTCCCCTTTTCTCCTCTGAGAATTTGCCCCTCCTGTACAGGATAATCGAGTCCTGCCTCTCCGCAATAGCGTACTGCTGCCTGCCTAATCAGTCCATATCCCTTCTCCCCTCTTTCAAAAGGGCCTTCGTAAAGATATATACTGCTCAAAATCTCATCTCCCTTCGTTTTATCTGCCAAAAAAACAGAGCGCCTGTAAGACGCCCGTGTTCATCAATTTACTTTTTCTTTTGATTTTCCAGACGTTCCAAAACCCGCTGATATCCATCGGCACCGTATACCAGACACTTGTTGATACGGCTGATTGTTGCGGTAGAAGCCTTGGTGATTTCTTCTATTTCGCTATAGGTTTTTTTCTGTGAAAGAAGCTTCGCCACCTGAAGTCTCTGGGCGATTGCGTGAATTTCGTTAATCGTGCATATGTCTTCAAAAAATCTATAGCAATCTTCCCTATCTTTCAATGTTAAAACACCATCGAACAGTTCATCAATATCGTCCCTTTTAAACTTTGAATCATATGCCATTGCCGGACTCCTTTCATTCTTTACCACGTTATATAGTCATTATACCACTTTTACGTGCTAAAGTCAAAGGAAATTCCTAATTTAGTTACTCTTTCAGTAAAGAAATCGCTTTTTTCAGCTGTTTGTCGGTCTTGCTCTTAGCAGACTGCTTTACCTGATAGTCCGGTTCCACGCCGATTTCGTGGATCTGATGATTTTTCGGCGACAAATACTGCATAGTGGTCAGCCGCAGGGCCGTTTTATCGCTGAATTCCATAGAGCTCTGAATGATACCCTTTCCAAAGGTAGTAACGCCCACCAGCAAGCCGCCGCCGTTGTCTTTGACTGCAGCCGCCAGAATCTCCGCCGCGCTGGCCGTATTCTCGTCTACAAGCAGCACGTATTTCAGTTTGGTACATTTCTCGTCGGAATTATAATATTCCGTTTCTCCATTGCGGTCCTCGGTATGAAGGATAGTACACTCAGGCAGAAGCATGTCGGCAATTTCAACGCTCTGTCCCATAATGCCTCCCGGGTTGTCTCTGAGGTCGATAATCAGCCCCGAAAGCTTTTTGTTCTCAAAATTGGCAAGCTCCGTTTTGAACTGGTCTGCAGTGTCGTTTTCAAAAGCAGTAATCTGAATATATCCATATTTGTCATCGATGATGCCGGCATAAACACTCTGCTCAGAAACCTCCCCCCGCACCACGGAAACCGTGCGGGTTTTGCCCTTTCGCTCATAGGTTATCTTAACCTGGCTGCCCTCTTCTCCCTGAAGGGCGGCTACCACTTCATCGGAAGTTTCATAGCCTTTGCCGTCCACCTTCAGAATAATATCTCCTGCCATAAGGCCGCTGACATCGGCAGGTCCGCCGTCCATGACGCTGGTAATCTCATGCTGTCCCTTCTTGTTCTGGACAAAGGTAATGCCCACGCCTGTGAAGACTCCTGTCACATATCGATTCCACTTCTCCGCCTCTTCTGCTGTCATGTAAGCAGAATATTTATCGCCCAGGGACTCGACCAGGGCCTTATACATGGCGTCCATCTGGGCAGCCTCGTCGGTCTCCCAGAGAAATTTCTCGTTAATGGTATTCTGCATAGCATACAGCTTGCCGTACCTTTCTGACATGTCCTGCAGTTCTTCATAATCGGAAGCCTGAACCAGCACTACGTCCTTGGCGCCGGTAAAAACATAATAGCCCCCGCAGGCTGCCAGAAGGGTAGCAAGAATTACACCGATGATAGTCAGCACAAAAGCCTGTTTTTTCATTTTTATCATAATCTGTTCACCTTATTTTTCCGCGCCCAGTACGGTCATCTGCAGATACTGTCTGCCGTTCCACCATTGACTGGACAATGTACCCAGGATACTGAGCTCGCGGCCTTTTCTCAATAATTCATCGTATGCCGCGGCGTCTTTAAATATGACGCACTGAAGTTCTCTGCCATCCTGCAGGATTCCCATAAACCGGGTGTACTGTCCCTGATTTCCCATTCTCCGCATCCCGGAGGGACGCATTCTCACAGAGACTACAGGCTCAGGATTGTCACAGCCAAAAGGCGCCAGAAGCTTCAGCTGCCGGGCAAGCTCCAGATTCACCTCTGCCGCCGACAGATGTAAATCCGCTTTCAATCCGGTGTTAAACAGGTCCGGATTCTCTGCAAAAAGCCTGTCCATCCCTTCATTGAGATTTTTCCGCAGGCGGTCAAGGTTCTCACGCCTCATGGTAAAACCGCAGGCTGCCGCGTGGCCGCCGAACCGTTCAAAGAGGGCTTCGCTCTCTTTCAGCAGCCCGTAGAGGTTGACGCCCTCGATACTTCTGCCGGTGCCTTTCAGACATCCGTCCCCTGTAGGCGTTACGATAACAGCGGGTCTGTTGAAAGTTTCCTTCAGTTTTCCGGCAACAATGCCTGTGATGCCTTCATGGGCGTCCTCAACATCTATCACCAGAAATTTATCCTCCCGGTACCGCTCCTGGGCAATCTGTCTGCAGCTTTCAAAAATCTCATTCTGCAGCCGCTTTCTCTCCTCGTTACAGGAAATCAGGGTCTTTACCCCCTCGGAAACGGCTTTTTCCTCGGTGGCCATCATCAAATCGGCAGCAATTCTTGCGTCCTTCATCCTTCCCGCCGCATTGAGGTGCGGCACGATGATATAGGAGATATTTTCAGAGTCAATCTGTCCCTTATGCAGACTTACCCCCTCGATTAGCCTGGAAAGTCCCGGCCTTTGGGTCAAATTTACTGCGCGGATACCGTACTTGGCAAGGGTTCTGTTTTCGTCTGTCAAAGATACGATATCCCCGATGGTGCCCACTCCGACTAAATCGAGAGTTCTGTTGATTACAGATTTCGGCAGCCCCGTCTCCGCCGCGATGGCCTGGGCCAGCTTGAAAGCTACGCCCACTCCGGCAAGATATTTAAACGGATACGGGCAGCCGGGCTGCATAGGGTTGATGATAAGGCAGTCCGCCGCCTTATCGGTGATGGTATGATGGTCGGTCACCAGAATCTTCAGGCCCAAAGCCTTGGCATACTCTACCTCGTCGCAGGAAACGCTGCCGCAGTCTACGGTCACCACCAGATTCACACCATCATCCTTAATTTTGTCAAGTGCGCGGCAGTTAAGTCCGTAGCCTTCCTCAAAGCGGGAGGGAATATAGTAGGTAAGGTTGCTCGTCAAATGAGAAAGCACTTCCATCAGTACGGAGGTAGAGGTAATACCGTCGGCATCGTAGTCCCCATAGATACAGATTCTTTCATCGTCTTCGATGGCAGACAGTATTAAATCCACTCCTGCTTCCATATTGAGAAGCAGGAATGGATCATATGTCTTCTGAGGCTTGTCCGACAAAAACTCGGCGATTTCGGTTTCTGTCCTGACGCCTCTCTTATTCAGTAACTCAATCAGTTTCGGTTGTAACTTCATTCTACATCCTTTTATCCGTTAAAAATACTGCATCGGGTCAACATAGCTTCCGTTGATTCTCACTTCAAAGTGAAGGTGCGGGCCTGTCGAAACGCCGCTGTTTCCTGAACTTGCAATAACATCGCCTTTTGAAACCTTCTGACCGACGCTCACATTAACATGGTCGTTATGACCATAAAGGGTGCTGATGCCGCTGCCATGATCAATTACTACGGCAACGCCATAACCGCCGTAGGAATTGCTCGCAATAATTACCGTTCCATCAGCTGCCGCATAAACAGGCGAACCATAGCTGCAGCCGATATCTATTCCAGTATGGCCGGTATAAATGCCCGTCACCGGATGGATTCTGTAACCAAAATAGGATGTGATATATGTAGTATTGGTCGGCCACAAGAAAGTGCCGCCTTCATATACTTTCTCGCTGTCCTGCATGGCTGCGATTTCACTGCTCACACGGTCAGCCTCGGCGTTGAGCTTGTCTAACTCCGCCTGAAGCGCCTCCTGGTCCGCCTTCATTGCTTGCTGCTTTTCTTCAGCCTGGGCTTTCTGCTCTGCCAGCTCCTTCTGCTGAACCTCCAGGGCCGCCTGCTTCTCCTCCAGCTCTTTCTGCTGCTTTTCCAGGGTTGCAAGCGTATCCTGGTCATTTTTATAAATACGCTGAATCATCTCCAGATTGGTGAAAAATTCCGAGATACTGTTGCTGCCAAGAAGCACGTCCAGATACCCTACAGAGCCGTTTTTATACATGGTTCTGAGTCTAGTGTTAAGACCCTCTTCTCTCTCTTCGATATCCTGAAGTGTCTGCTCGATATCGGCCTGCGCCTGTTCAATCTCTTTCTGCTTTTCATCCAAGGAACCCTGCAGCTGGTCGATTTCTTCCTGCTGGCTTTCTATATCCGCAACGAGGGCTTCCAAATCGTTTTTCGTGCTTTCTGCTTCGCTTTCTATGTTGTTGAGCTCTTCCTGCTTATCCGCTTTGCTGTCGGCGTAGGACAAACTGTATGTCCCAAGGGCCAAGACCAGGGCGGCAATCAGCAGAGAAGCCAGAGTTTTCTTTTTCATAAGACTTCTTCCTCTCCTTTAAGTATCTAAAAATCTTCTCATCGATATGATGCTTCCCCAAGCTCCGATACTGATTCCCATGGCGAGGAAGATACAGATTAGGTTCAGGGAAAGATATCCTGCCGGCACCAGCGGCGAGGACAGGATTGTCATAACCTGCATGCCGATAAGGTCCACCACTTTGCTGTAAATGCCAAAGGTAATGCCGGCTGAAACCAGCGACGCAAAGATTCCGATGATAATGCCTTCTACCAGGAACGGTCCTCGGATAAACCAGTTGGTCGCTCCGATATATTTCATAATGGAAATTTCCTTGGCTCTGGCTAATACGGTCAGCTTAATGGTGTTAGAGACTACCACCACAGAAACCACTATGAGAAAAGCCATGATGACCAGGGCCGCAATCTGCATAAAGCCGGTTACCTTCGTCAGTTTTTCAACTGTCTCCTGATAGTACTTGACATCTTCGATTCCCTCAAGACCTGAGGCGTACTCGGTAATGCGTCCCGCATCCTCCAGGGTTTCTACCGTAATAAGAACGGAATTGGGCAGGGGATTATCTCCCAGTGAATCCAGAAGATAGCTGCTTTCTCCCCATCGGGATTTCATGATATTCAGTGCATCTTCTTTGGTTCTGTATTCTACTTCCTTTACACCTTTCTGCTGTTCAATATCGTCCATGATTGCCTGGGCCTCTTCAGTTTCCGTGGAATCCAGCAGGAAAATTTCCACCTGGTCATAGTCGGACTTCACCATTTCTGTAAAGAGATTGATATTGACAGTAATGACAAAGAACAGACCCAGAATCAGCATCATCGCCGTAATGGCAAATACCGAGGCCAGGCTCATTCCCTTGTTTCTTCCAATCTGCACGAAAGCCTGCTTGATATTATACAATATCTGGTTCATCACCAAAGACCTCCTCTTCTTCAAAAGCTTCGCCCGGCTCAATCTCTTCCTCATATCCATATTGTCCGAACTCGTCTCTGACGATATGTCCGGATTCTATGGCGACAACACGCTTCTGCATTCTGTCAACGATATCTTTGGCGTGGGTTACCATCACAATGGTAGTACCCGTCAAGTTAATCTGACTGAGCAAATCCATAATTTCCGCCGCAGTATCCGGGTCCAGATTGCCCGTAGGCTCGTCGGCGATAAGCACAGTGGGATTGTTGATGATAGCCCTGGCGATGGCAACCCGCTGCTGCTCGCCGGCAGAGAGCTCGTCCGGGTACTTATCCGCCTTATCGCTGATACCCACCAGACTGAGTACTTGCGGCACCTTCTTGCGAATCTGTCTTTTGTTTTTATGTAAAATTTCCATAGCAAATGCTACGTTCTCGTATACAGTCTTTTTGGGAAGCAGGCGAAAATCCTGGAATACAATTCCGATTTTTCTCCTCAGCCTGGGAATTTCCCGGTTGCTCAGAGTCGTTACCTCCTGGCCGTCAACCTGAATGCTCCCCCCGTCGGCGTCTATCTCCTTCAAAATCAGCTTAATGAAGGTTGACTTACCCGCACCGCTGGGGCCGACGAGAAATACGAAATCGCCTTTTTTGATATGGATGCTTGCATTCTCAAGACCGATATTGGAATTATATATCTTAGTCACATTGTCGAATGTAATCATAGCTGTCCCTTTCATCCTATATTTTGTGTGTTTTCTACACGCACATCTAAATTATACTATATTTCGATATCCTTTTCAAATCGAAAAAGGCCGTATTAAGTCGTTTACTGTGAAACTTTTGTGAAAATATCCAGAAATTTACTCCTTATTTCTTTATTCTCCCAGGAAAAACGACAGGCAAATTCGTCGGCGTAAAAGAGCTGACTTTCCATCTCCGGCAGCCATAACAGCTTATTACTTTTCAGATAAGAAACAACCTGTCTGCGGCTGACGCCTCGGTTCATCCTGTTGACAATCCAATCCGCCTGAACCCCTGAAATCTCCAGGCTTTTCAGCATGGAGAACCGCTCTCTGTGGCGAATCAGTTTGGAAGGCATAGGGTCTACCACTATCAGGAGTTTATCCATGTCCATGAGAAAAGAATCCCATTCTCTCTCCGCCGCCAGGTCAAAGATACAGACCTGACCTCTGGCGCTTGCGATGAGCCTGCTCCTCTGTTTCTGGTCCAGGTCAGCTTCTTTTTCAACAGACCAGGGAGTCGGCAGAACCCAGTTGACACCTTTCTCCATATTCTTTTTTCCCCGTACCGTTTCACCCTCGAAGATTTTCCGGTATACATCGTGAAACTGACGGCCGGCAAACCGCTGGTCCATAGCCGCCGTATCGTAAAGCAGCTGATTGCACCTGCTGGGCGTAAGGCATTGGGAAAAAGTCACACTATTTACCTTATCGGCAAAATAAAAGGCCAGAGATGATGCAACAAAGGTTGTTCCAACACTCCGGCCAAGGCCCGTAACTCCTATATTCAGCTGCTCAGGATTTTTCCTGCCGCGGGCTTCTGCCATATCCTGCTGCCCGCGGATAAAAGTTCTGTTCATCGTCAAATTCCTTTCCGCTGATGGTATTCCTAATTATAATAGATACCCTTTCGCAGGTCAAGGAATTTTTTGTAATTAATTCTACTATTTTACAAATTCTGCCCTCAGTTCTATGGTGTCGGGAAGTCCGTTTAAGTCCGCCTTGACAACGGCGGCGGGATAGCTGGTAATCTGCGCCATATTCTCCGGCTCCGCAGGGTCTGCAAAGGAAGCATAGACGATAAGATTGCTCTTGCCGTCTTTGGACTCCAGCTTCATTTTTTCTATCTCTACCTCATAGCCTGCGGTAGGTTTCTCTCCCCGGGTTACGATAACATAGACCTGTTCTCCGACTTTGCAAGCCAGCGCTCGCTCTAAATCTCTGTATTCCGGCAGAATATCCGCCTCCAATTCTCTGGGCATAGTTTTATCCGAAACTTTTTCAAATTTTACACTGGTCTCCCCTGACTTCAGTCCAAATGCCGCAATGAGGGCCACAAGCACGACGGCGGCAATTACGATGGCGATGATTTCTTTTTTCATACGGGTGTCTCCTTTCTCAGCGTCTAATAGCACTGTATGAGACAAGACCGCAAAAAAGACCGGCCCTTTTCCCGATAAATTACTGCAGGCTGAAACCCTGATTCATCCTCGTCCGTCCCGCAAAATAGCGAAAAGGACTTCTGCGGGATGTTTTTCAAAAAAAGGGAGGGGTATATGAAGGAAAATGAGGGCTGATATCAGGTTATTTCATTAATAAATTGGAAAAAAACGTAATAAACTTCCATATCTGGAAGCCCTGGAAGCTTGCCGTAAAGCATATGCGGAAGAGATTAATCAAAAAAACAGTGTTTCATCGGCCGAATCCATACAAAAATGTCCCGCAAAAGCTTAGGAGAAGGTTCTGCGGGAAAAGCGCTGTGAAATTTAGGAGCCGTATACCCCATAGGGGTATACAACTTAGAGGGAGCTCAGGGCGGCAAACGTTATTCAAATATAAAAACAAATACTCCCCTCAGCGCTTATCTGTCTGAAAAGGGAGTATTCATCACTTTAATCTTAGTAAATTTCGCGGACGGCACTTACAATATCTTCTGCTGTCATGCCGTATTTTTCTTTCAGTTCTTCAGGCTTTCCGGATTCGCCGTATGTATCCTGCTGGCCTACCATGACCATTTTGGCAGGGCATTTCTGGCACAGCACCTCGGCTACGGCGCTGCCGAGACCTCCGATGACGGAATGCTCTTCGGCAGTGACAATCTTGCCGGTTTCCTTGGCTGCCTTTATGATAATCTCCTCGTCCAGCGGCTTAATCGTATGCATGTCGATAACTCTGACGTCGATACCTTCCTCTGCCAGCTGAGAAGCCGCCATCATGGCCTCGGCCACCATAATGCCGGTTGCGATTACAGTAACGTCTCTGCCCTGGCGAAGCACGTTGGCTCTGCCCAGTTCTATTTCAGCGGTTTCATCGTAGAACACAGGTACCGCCGCTCTTCCCAGTCTTACATAAGCGGGGCCTGTCATATCCACCACCTGTTTCAAAAGTTTCTTTGCGCTGACGCCGTCGCACGGGTTCACCACGGTCATGCCCGGAATGGTTCTCATCAGAGCCAGGTCCTCAAAGGTCTGGTGGCTTGCGCCGTCCTCGCCTACGGTAATACCTGCGTGGGTCGCGCAGATTTTTACATTGGCTCCTGTATAGCCGATGGAATTTCTGATAATCTCAAAGGCTCTGCCTGCGGCGAACATGGCGAAGGTAGAAGCGCAGACCACCTTTCCGGACAGGGCAAGACCTGCGGCCGTACCGTACAGATTCTGCTCTGCAATACCCATGTTGAAAAATCTCTCAGGATAGGTTTTACCAAACTCTGCCGTCATGGTGGATTTGGACAGGTCGGCATCCATAACCACCAGGTTTTCTTTTTCTGCTCCCAGTTCTACCAGAGCTTTGCCGTAAGCGGCTCTTGTCGCGATTTTATCTGCCATTACCATTCACCTCCCAGCTCTTCTACTGCCAGTCTGGCCTCTTCAGCGCTAGGCGCTTTGCCGTGCCAGCCCGGATTATCTTCCATAAAGGATACGCCCTTGCCCTTGTGGGTCCTGGCGATAATAGCGGTAGGTTTTCCCTTGCACCCTCTCGCCGCGTCAAAAGCGTCAAAAATTTCATCAAAATCGTGGCCGTCGATGACGATAACGTTCCAGCCGAAGGCAGCAAACTTTTCATCGATAGGTCTGACGGTCATAACATCATCGTTTCTGCCGTCAATCTGCAGCCCGTTGAAGTCTACGATTGCGACCATGTTGTCCAGCTTATAGTGGGCTGCAGCCATAGCGGCCTCCCACACCAGACCTTCCTGCAGCTCTCCGTCTCCCAAAAGGGTATAAATTCTTCCAGGGTTTCCGTCAAGCTTGTTTGCCAGGGCCATACCTACGCTGACAGAAATGCCCTGTCCCAGAGAGCCGGTGGACATTTCGATGCCGGGAACTTTCTGCATATTGGGATGTCCCTGAAACTTGCTGCCCAGCTTGCGCAGACTCATCATATCGCTGACAGGATAATACCCTCTCTCTGCCAGGGCCGCGTACTGCACCGGGCCCGCATGTCCTTTTGATAGGATAAACTTGTCCCGATTCGCCTTGTGCGGGTTTTCCGGGTCGATGTTCATTTCTCTGAAATAGAGCGCCGTCACGATGTCGGCTGCTGAAAGTGAGCCGCCCGGATGTCCCGAGCCGGCATTATGTATAGCGCGGATTATGTCAATTCTGACCTTTGCCGCCAATGCTTCATATTCTTTTTTGTTCATTGTTACCTGGTTACCTCCGTCTCGTATAAATTTATTTACAGGGAGAGACGGCTTATCTTCCGGCTCTCCCAAAAAATCAAAATTAGTGATTTCTGTTATCGGTAATCCCCAGACTGATGGACAGCGCCTGGTCTACACTGGGCAGCTGTGCCTGGCTGAGCGTACCGATGTGCTCCTTCAATCTCCGCTTGTCGATGGTGCGGAGCTGCTCCATGAGCACCACTGAATTTTTGCTTAGTCCGCCGTCGGCGGCTTCCAATTTCACATGGGTTGGCAACTGTGCCTTTGTCTGTGATGTAATGGCAGCCACAATGATGGTTGGGCTGTATTTATTTCCTACGTCGTTTTGAACTACAAGTACTGGTCGAACGCCCCCTTGCTCGGAGCCGACTACGGGACTTAAATCAGCAAAGTAAAGGTCTCCCTTTTTTACTATCAAAGTCCAACACTCCTTGTCTTAATCGGTTATTTCTTTTAAAGCAAAAGGTACATAATCCGCGATGCTGCTGGCAGTCAAGCCGTGATGTCCCAGGACCTCAGCGGCCAAATCCCCTGCCAGTCCGTGTACAAATACACCGGCTCTGGCCGCGTCAGCTGCGGAAAGCCCCTGTCCCGCCAGAGATGTGATAATCCCGGTCAGAACATCTCCCGAGCCTGCTGTGGCCATTCCCGGGTTACCTGTGGTATTAGTATATGCCGTTTCATCTGAAAGGGCTACCAGCGTTGCAGGTCCCTTGACTACCGCCACTGCGCCCAGCTTTTCCACGAGAGCCTGTCCGATTTCTTCTCTGGAAAGTCCGCCTGCGCCTTTTCCCAGCAGTCTGGCCGCTTCGCCCAGATGAGGCGTCACTATGACAGACCCCTTGGTTCTTCGGCACAGCCTCTGCAGGCTTTCGTATGCCGCCAGGGTATTGAGTCCGTCGGCATCGATGATTACAGTACCTCCGTATTCGGTTAGAATCCTCTCCAGGATTTTCTTTGTTCTCCTATCAACTCCCATTCCCGGACCGATTGCAATAGCGTCGTATTGCAAAGGGCCGCCTTTGATTTTGCCCCATGAAGTACAGATGGCTTCCGGCACCGAAATCTGGATAACCGGAAATATCTTTTTACTCGTACAGACGCTGACAAGGCCGGTGCCGCATTTCATAGCTGCCTTAGCTGCGAAAACGGCGGCGCCTGCCATTTCCCTGCTTCCGGCAGCTATGAGAATTCTGCCGCAGTCGCCTTTATGTACGTCCTCGGGGCGCTTTCTAATTACAGTATGGACAAAGTTTTTATCTGTTAAACCTATATTTTTCATTTTTTTATAATCCCAAAATCAGCATAGCCATGGCGAAATAGATGCTCAGGGCCACAATATCGGAAACTGAGGATATGGCCGGGTTTGCTATGAGAGCCGGGTCCAGATTCATTTTCTTCACAAGAAGGGGCACCATGCTGCCCAGTACTTTGGCGAAGATAACGATAAAAAGCATGGCCAGACACACAGTCAGCGCTACGGAAATATCGTTGCCGTCCACAAAGATAACTCTGATAAAATTCAGGGAGCTCAAAATTGCGCCAAGGAGAGCGCCGATGCGTATCTCTTTCCAGAGTATTTTCAATACGTCTCCCGTATCCACTTCGTCAGTGGCAAGGCCTCGGATAATCAGCGTTGCCGCCTGAGAACCGGTATTGCCGCCGGTGCCCATCAGCATCGGCATGTAGGCCACCAGGCAGATAATTTCCGAAAGCCTTCCCTCAAATCCGGTAATGAGCATGCCGGTAAAGATATATGCAATCATCAGAATCACCAGCCACGGCAGTCTGTTTACGGCATGACTCCAGACAGACTTTTCCAGATACCCCTTGTCGGAGTTTTCAAAGTCGATAACGCCGTTCATTCTCTCGATATCCTCTGTGGCCTCTTCTTCCATAACGTCCAGGATATCGTCGACGGTGATGATACCCACAAGACGGTGCTCATTGTCTACAACGGGAAGGGCCAGGAAACCGTATTTCTTAAAGTCCTCGGAAACCTCTTCCTGGTCGTCGAAGACATTTTCGTAAACATAATCGGTGCGCATGATGTTCATAATCTTGGTATCATCGCTGGAAATCACCAGGGTGCTCAAGGATACGATACCAAGAAGCTTGCGTCCGCCGTCCCGCACATAACAGGTGTAAATGGTTTCCGCGTCCATGCCCACCTCTTTGATATACTCCAGAGCCTGCTCCACATTCCATTCTTTCCGCAGGCTGATATAGTCCGGCGTCATCAGACTGCCGGCACTGTTGTCCGGATAATTCAGGAATGTATTGATGAGCTTGCGCTCGTTCTTCGGCGTTTTTTCCAGGATTTTGTCCACCATGTTGGCGGGCAGTTCCTCCAGAATATCGATTTTATCGTCGAAGTCGAGTTCCTGCAGGATAAAGTCAATTTCTTTATCGGTGATTGCATTTACAATCTCTACCTGATAATCTGTGGGAAGCTCGGAGAAAACTTCTGCGGACACTGCTTTAGGCAGCAGCCGGAACAAAACGATGGTGATATCGATGTCCATTTCCGAGGATACATCCTCCAGCATATACGCGATATCTACCGTATTAAACTTCAGCAGCTCGTCTCTTGCCTGGAAATATTTTTTTTCTTCAGTAAGCTCGAGAACCTTTTTGAAAGATTCTTCCCATAATACGTCTGCGTCAATGATTACTCTGTTGTCCATTGGTGCGTTCCTCTCTTTCGTCAGTATTTCCCTGTTTTACCCGGAAAATACGGCCCTCCGAAAAAGAAGAGGAAGCGATTTATCTGTCAGGTGAAGCCAGGGATAGCTCGAAGTTGTTAAGTTGTAATCTGCATCGTAAAGGGGCAGGCCCGTTATCCATGACTTCACTTCCTTTCTCTACATTAAATAGACATACATTAACAGTTTATTATACCTCGAAACTTCATGGGTTGGCAACCTTTTTTCTGTAAAATATGTTGGCCTATTTTCTCTTTTTTGTAAAGAAGAGAAGGATAGATAAACAGGCTTAAACCTGTTTACCCCTCGCCCCTTCACTTTAGCAATGTACATTGTGAAACTGTTGTAATTTCAATATTTACGCCATTTCGTGTTTTTTAATAAAAATTTGAACTTTAGTCTCGTAAAACAGTTGACTAAAAATTGTCAAAGTGTTATATTTGAGATAACGGCGACAATATTTACTAGATATTGTGAGTACTAATTTCTAAAATTTATGAGAGAAAAGAGGAGATTGAAATGGGAAAATTAGTTGAGCAGTATATCGAACTTGCTAAGAAGAGAAACCCTGGCGAACCAGAGTTTTTACAGACAGTTGAAGAGGTATTAACTTCCATCGAGCCAGTTCTGGAAGCACATCCTGAATACGTAGAAGCAGGTCTTATCGAAAGATTGATTGAACCTGAAAGAGGCATCAGCTTCAGAGTTCCTTGGGTTGATGACGAAGGAAAAGTTCAGGTCAACAGAGGCTACAGATATGAGTTCAACAGCGCAATCGGACCTTACAAAGGCGGTCTGAGATTTGCTCCAAACGTATATCCTGGTATCATCAAGTTCCTGGGATTTGAACAGATTTTCAAGAACAGTCTGACAGGACTTCCTATCGGCGGCGGCAAAGGCGGCGCTGACTTTGACCCTAACGGAAAATCCGATGCTGAAGTTATGAGATTCTGCCAGTCCTTTATGACCGAGCTTTACAGACACATCGGACCTCACACAGACGTTCCTGCAGGAGACCTGGGCGTAGGCGCAAGAGAAATCGGCTATCTGTTCGGACAGTACAAGAGAATTACTGACAGATACGAAGGCGTTCTGACCGGTAAAGGTCTGGCCTACGGCGGATTGGCCGGAAGAACTGAAGCTACCGGCTACGGTATCGTATTCTTCGCAAGAGAAATGCTGAAACACTGCGGCGAAGAGCTTGCAGGCAAAACTGTTGCAGTTTCCGGTTTCGGTAACGTAACTTGGGGTACCGTTCAGAAACTCAACGAATTAGGCGCTAAGGTTATCACTATTTCCGGACCGGACGGATACATCTATGACCCGGACGGCGTTACTTCCGGCGAAAAAGAAGATTACTTACTGGAACTGAGAGCTTCCGGCAAGAACATCTGCGCACCTTACGCAGACAAATTCCCTGGAGCTACTTTCCACGCAGGCAAGAAGCCTTGGGAAGTTAAGGCTGACCTGTACATCCCATGCGCGACTCAGAACGAAATCCGCATCGAAGACGCTAAGACAATGGTGGCAAACGGCTGTAAGTTCCTGTGCGAAGGTTCCAACATGCCTACCACTAACGACGCTATCGCTTACTTACAGGAAAACGGCGTAATCGTAGGTCCTTCTAAGGCTGCTAATGCCGGCGGCGTAGCCTGCTCCTGCATCGAGATGGGCCAGAACGCAGGTCACACTGTATTCTCCCCTGCTCAGGTTTACGAACAGTTAGAGACTATCATGGTTAATATTCACAAGCACGCTGCAGAAGCCTGCGAAAAATACGGCTTAGGCTATGACCTGATTGCCGGTGCAAACATCGCTGGTTTTGAAAAAGTTGCAGAAGCTATGATGGCACAGGGCATTGTATAAATGCGATTGGATGGATTTAGTCGTATAATGGTACTGGGAGACCTAACCCAATGAGCTCTGCGAATTGCCGGTAGGTCCCCTGCCAAAAGTGCAGTGCTTCAGCACGTGGCACTTGACGGCTGCCCCAAATCAAGCTCATAATTGCATCATAATTTTAAAATGGCTGAGCATTAACGGAAAATAACCTTTAATGCCCAGCCTTATTTTATTAAAAACAGTATCGCGTGGAGGGGAGGACAGACAGAACAGACGCATTTTTAGTCTCTTGTCTGTTTTGTCAGGCAATTCCTTAAAAATTACAGACAAAGCAGACAAATTCTCGAAAATCTGTCTGTCTTGTCTGTTTTTTAGTGTAAAGACAGGTCAAAATCAGCATTTTAGGACGGATTTACAGACAAAATTTGTGTTTTACTTGTATTTTGTCTGCTTTGCACGATTCAGCTCTGATGACGGCTTTCGGCAGCCCTGCATCAGACCTTACTCTCTGTCAAGCTGTCTGCGGGTGAAAGAAAGATACCTTAAACTCAGGGGAACTACCGCATTAACGGAAAATCTCCATCAATTTTGTATGTGTTTCCTGGGGAATCACTGCCGGAGAAATGCCTCCAGCTTTTCTCCAAGGCCCTCCGCAACATAGTACCCTTCCTGATAGGCTTTACGGAGTTTATCTCTGTTCTTCTCCGTTCTTCCGATGTCAAGAGGTCCCAAAGGCGCTATGACAAAAGCCCGGCCCGCCGCTTCCTCTGCAGCCACCAATTCCAGACTTTCGTTATAGGTTTTATACCGGTTGGCATAAGCCTCTACCATGTTGGGATAGTCCCTGTATTTTAAGCGCATCAACGTCTTGGCACCTCCCCGTGCCGCTTTTTTGCGGTAATCCCGAGGTCTTGTCAAAACCACCAGGTTTTTCTCGTTGCCCTGTCTGATGGACTGGGCTAGAGGAATGGAATCAGCAATTCCGCCGTCCATGTATAGACCGCCGTCCACCTCCACCATATTGGCAAGAAAAGGAAGAGAACTGGAAGCTCTGACCCACTCCACATCCCGGAACATGTCCTCTACCACCGGATACTCCGCCTTTCCCGTGATGCAGTTGGTGACCACCGGCTGAAATTTGATGCCGCTTGCTTTAAAAGCCTCGTTATCAATGGGATACAGTTCCTCAGGAATGATGTGATACAGCATTTCCGCACCGAATAAGTCACCGGTTTTCCTGAGGTTGGAAAAACTGCAGTATCTCCCATCGTCCAGATAGTCGGTGTTGGTAGCGTAAGCTCTGCCTCTCTGCCCGCTGACATAACTGCAGCCATGGCAGGCGCCGGCCGACACGCCCAGCACATTTTCAAATTTAATCCCCGCATCCAGCAGGTAGTCGATGACGCCGGCGACAAAGATGCCTCTCATGCCGCCGCCCTCTAAAATCAATCCTTTTTTCAAATTTTTCTCCTTCTTCATAGGGATTGTACAACCGTCGGTGCCTTGCAGGCCCGATGCCCGCCCTGCTGCTCTCCTCCAGCTGGAGCACTGACCCGTTCCTCGTTCCCCTGCGGAAAGTCCGGTGCCAGGGCTGATATTGACAAAATTTGAAATTTGATTAGAATTTGTCAACATTGGCGGCAAAAATCCCCTTGTTTTTTTCATATCACTGCTGCTTTTTTGTCATTATTGACAAAAAACATTAAATCTGTCAATTTTGTCAACAAAAATCGGCCAAAACGTTGTCAAAATTGCCAACTTATAAAATTTTTGTCAATTTTGTCAACATAGAGCCGGCCGGAGGCCCAATCACCCGGTTCAAGTCCTTTCTGCCCCGGCTGACCACTGCGGCTTAATGCTCCCAAGGCTCCAAAGCTGTCCGTTCAAAGGGCGCCTGCTAGTCCATTCTGATGCCGCAGCCTGCACCGAATAAATACAGGTAAGCCTCTTTCACAGGTTTTCCAAGGGCTTCCTCCAGGGCTTCACTGTAAATATCAATCTGCCTGCGGTAGCTCTGCCGCAGCCGCTGTGCCTCCGCTTCAAAAGGCTTACTTCTGTCAATCCAGTTGGTCTTATAATCGAGAAGTACGATGCCGTCGTCTTCTTCAAAGAAGCAGTCGATAATACCCTGTACCGTCACGATTTCGCCGGAAATGGCCTTCTGCAGGTTAAAAGGCCGCTCTCTCTCCAGTTTGCCCCGGGAAAAGGCGGCGGCGCAGCGCCGCCCCAGAGGGCTTTTGAAGAACTCTTCAATCCTGCCTAGATTTACGGCGCTGATTTCCTTCTCTGTCAGAATCTCAGCATCCACCATAGCCGCCGCTGCGGCTTTCAAATAAGGGTTCCCTTCAGAAAGCGCCCTGGAAAAGTCGATTTGCTCCATAATATCGTGATATACGGTTCCTTTTTCCGCAGCAGTCAGCGGCTTCTCCTCCTGTCTGAATTTGGGTACTGCCAATACCGCGGAAGGGCCGGCGTGCTCCCCGGAGCCGCCTGCGGCTCCGCCGCCGCGCCCTGCGGGCGCGGGCCCTTCCTCCATCCTGTTCAGTTCAGTTACTGTATTCTTGGATTTCAGCTTTCTGGCGGCTTCATGAGGATATACATAGTCCAGACGCCTCCGAATCTCATCGGCCTCTTCTTTACTTTGTACCCCGTCATAAATATCCCAATCTATAGGATTTCCAAAATACCGTTTTTCATTTTGCTGCTGCGGGGAAAGCAGATTGGCGTCCACCATTTCCAGAGAAGAAGCTTCCCAGGCCATATCCAGATACATAGCGTCTCCCCCCATGCCGGTATCTCGGCTTTCCAAAAACTTTTCTCCATCTCTCACCGTACCGGTCATATAGAGAATATCCTTGGCCCTTGTTAAAGCAACGTAGAGAATCCGAATCTCCTCCTGGACCTCCTCTCTGCGGACCTGCTTTGCCATCAGCCGCTGCAGCAGAGTCTGCTTGTACCAGCGGCCCTCATAATCGGACAGGGTCATGGCAACGCCCAGGTCCTTGTGAAGAGCCGCCCCGCTTCCCGGCTTGGTGTAGTTGAGTCTGCGGCCCATGCCGCTGACGATAACCATGGGAAACTCCAAACCCTTGCTCTTGTGAATGGTCATAATGCGAACCAAATCGTCGTTTTCGCCTACCAGCTTCACCTGACCCATAGGCACCTTTCTCTGCTTCACCGCATCTATATAGCGAACAAAACTGTATAGGGAACTCTGCCTGTCGCGGCTGTACCCTTCGGCCTTATCCACCAGGGCCCGCAAATTGGCCTGACGCTGCCCTCCGCCGGGCATAGCGCCAATCTCAATATAATAACCGGTTTCCATTAAAAGACTCCAGATGAACTTTCCTAAAGGCATAGCCCCGCTTTTTTCTTTCCAGCTCCTGATACTGTCCAGCGCCTTTTCACATTTCTGTCTGAGGGCCGGGTCCAGACAGCTTTCCTCTTGTCCGCACCGAATAAAAGCCTCTGCGTAGGAGCCCTCCGGAAAGGCCCCCCGCACGGCGCCCAGTTCCTCGGCGGAAAACTTGAAGATTTCCGAGTGCAGAACGCTGATTAACGGCACGTCCTGCATCTTATTGTCTATTACCGATAAAAGATTCATAAATACGGCAATTTCCATGGTATCGAAATAGCCTTCGCTTTCGTCCACAAAGCTTTCAATGCCGTTTTCCTTCAGAGTATTGTAAAATATATCGGCGTAATTGCGCACGCCCCGCATGAGAATGACGATATCCCTGGGCCTTATGGTTCTCTCTTTCCCGGCCTTGTGGTCGTAGAACCTTCTTCCCAGATTCTCCCGGATAATGCGGCAGACCTCAAGAGCCTCAAGCTCGGTGTTCTTAAGAGCCGCAAGCTCATCATCGGCGGCATCCACAGAAGCCGCGTCCACCACCCTGACCTGCGGCTGGTAGCTGAAAGCGCCGTCGTAATCAAGGCCCGGATACAGCACGGCTTTCTCGTCGTAGTCCTCCATCAGATTGGCAAAAATCTTATTGATTTCTCCTAAAATCACCGGCTTGCTGCGGAAATTCCTGTTCAGGTCAATTTTAACGGAATTGGGGTCGCCGCTGCTGTAACAGGTATACTTCTGCCTGAAAATTTCCGGCTCCGCAAGGCGGAACTTATAGATGCTCTGTTTGATATCTCCTACCATGAACAGATTATTTTCCTGTCTGATTTTAGAAATAATTTCTTCCTGTAAAATATTGGTGTCCTGGTATTCGTCGATGAAAATATATTCAAATTTCTTTCTGTAAAACTCTGCCGCCTGGGGTTCCTCCAGAATTTCCAGGCAGAAATGTTCGATGTCATTGAAATCCACCAGCTTTTTTTCCGCCTTTGCTGCCCGAAACAGTCCGTCAAATTCCAGAAGCAGTTCCTGCAGCGTCTCGGCCAGGGGAGCCGTCCGGTTCAGTTCTTCCGCCTGTTCCTCAAAAGACTCTGCAAACAGCAGGCTTTCCAGTTCCTTGATTTTTGCCGCGGCTTTTTTGCGGCAGGCAGCCACTCTGTTTTTAACCGGCCCGTAAGTCTCTTTTTCATCTTTCTTAGCAGTCAGGCGCAGGGTAGGCATTCCCTTGACATGAGCGCCCAGCTCCTCCAACTTCCGCTGCCGGCAAAGCTCCTCCATGGTCTCATAAAAGCTCAGCTCTTCTGCTTCCACCTTCTCCGCCATGCGGGTAAGTCCTGCTTCCGCCAGGGTTTCTGCGGCCTTTCGCGAAAAGGTCTCCGCCTGGCTTATTGACTCCTCCGTGAAGCTCCATATATAATCCATCAGCGGAGAGCTTTTCAGTTCCTCCGCCGTCATGGAAAGGGCGTCAACTTTCTCCTTCAGCCATCGCCACGGATAAGGAAGAGACTGCAGCACGTTATATGCGCCGTCTATGATTTCCCGAATTTTATTCTGGCTGCGGTCCCCTGAGTACCAGTTGAGGAACTCATAAAATGCTTCATCGCCGGCAGCGAACCTGCTTTCCATCAGAATATCCATAGCATCTTCCTTGAGAATGGTCCTCTGGGCGTCATCGCAGATGGAAAAGCCCGGTTCTACCTCAGCCTCATAGAAGAACCGCCTGATAACCTCCAGGGCAAAGGCGTGGAAGGTGCTGATATTGGCCCGCGGCAAAAGAGCCAGCTGCTCCCGCAGCTTTGCGGAGTCCTCCGGCGCTCTGTCGATTTCTTCAATGAGGGTTTTGCGCAGCTTTTCCTTCATCTCTGCTGCCGCCGCGTTGGTAAAGGTCACGATGAGCATGCGGTCGATAGCCACGCCGTCTTCGATGATAAGTTTTTTAATGCGCTCAACAAGCACGGCCGTCTTACCCGAGCCTGCCGCCGCCGCCACTAATATATTCTTACCGCGCTGGTCGATGGCCAGCTGCTGTTCTTTGGTCCAAGCCATGTTTTACCTCTTTTCCCCTGGGATTCTGTATTCCATTATACCAAAAAATTTGATATAATGAAAAGATAATATGTGAGATGGGAGATGAAATCTATGATGATAAAAAAAAGACCAACTATGCTGATGATTCTGGACGGCTTCGGACTGAATCCGTCAGCAGCAGGAAACGCCATCGCAAAAGCCAGGACGCCTAATCTGGACCATATCTTTGCCAATTATCCCATGACCAGCCTGGGAGCCTGCGGACTGGACGTAGGGCTGCCCGATGGACAGATGGGAAATTCCGAAGTAGGCCATCTCAATATCGGCGCCGGCAGAATTGTCTATCAGGAGCTTACCCGAATCACGAAAGACATCGAAGACGGCGGATTTTTCGTCAATCCGGCCCTGAATGCCGCTATGGACCACGCCCTTGCTAACGACTCCACGCTGCATCTTCTGGGACTTCTTTCAGACGGCGGGGTCCACAGCCACATCAGCCATCTCTTCGCCCTTCTGGACATGGCCAAGAAAAAAGGACTTACAAAGGTGCTGGTGCATGGTTTCCTGGACGGAAGAGACGTACCGCCCCGGTGTGCGAAGCAGTATATCGACGCCCTGCAGAACCACATGAATCAGCTGGGCATTGGAGAAATTGCTGTAATTTCCGGAAGATATTACGCCATGGACCGTGATAAACGCTGGGAGCGCATAGAAAAGGCCTACGACGCTATGACCCTGGGCCAGGGATTTGAAGCCCCGTCCGGCTGCGCCGCTGTGGACGGCGCCTACGAAAGAGACGAAAACGATGAGTTTGTGGTTCCCACCTGTACCGGTGCAGGTACAGTCTGCGACGGCGATGCCATGATTATGTTTAACTTCCGGCCGGACCGGGCCAGAGAAATCACCCGGGCCTTCGTTGACCCGGATTTCGACGGCTTTACCCGTAAGAAAACGGTGAGAAATCTGAAATACGTCTGCATGACCCAATACGACGCTTCCATGCCTAATGTAGAAGTCGCTTTCCCGCCGCAGACGCTGAAGAATACCTTCGGAGACTACATCGCATCTCTGGGTCTTTCACAGCTTCGCATCGCCGAAACTGAAAAATACGCCCATGTGACTTTCTTTTTCAACGGCGGCGTAGAGGCGCCGTGCAAAGGTGAAGACAGGATTCTGGTACCGTCTCCCAAAGTAGCGACCTATGATTTGCAGCCGGAGATGAGCGCGCCGGAGGTGACTGCGCGGGTCCTTGAGCAAATCGAAGCAGAAAAATACGACTGCATCATTCTCAATTTCGCCAATGCAGATATGGTGGGTCACACAGGCATTATGGAGGCAGCAATTAAAGCCATCGAAACCCTGGATACCTGCGTACCTCAAATTGTCAAGGCTGTCCTGGCAAAGGGCGGTCAGATTCTGCTGACTGCCGACCATGGAAACGCCGACTGCATGCTGGACGAGGACGGCAATGTAGTCACGGCCCATTCCCTGAACCCTGTCCCTCTGGTACATATCGCAAAAGAACCGGCCCGTCTCGCAGGCGGCGGCAGACTCTGCGATATTGCACCGACTATGCTGGATTTGATGGGACTTGAAATACCAGAAGAAATGACTGGAAAAAGTCTTGTAGAATAAATAACCAAAGGCCGTCTCAGGTAAAACACCATGAGACGGCCTTCTGTTATTTCTTTTTCATCTTTACGAACTCAATCGCTTCCTTACCTGTCATATGTTCAATGGAAATTTCCACCATAGCCATATTGTCAAAAGAACCGCTGATTTCTTTTTTCCTGCTTTCTTCAGTTTCATCAGGCGAATATTTCATACTCAGCTTTAAAATTGCATTCATCTTTTCATCGCCTTCAAGAGTTCTTGCCCTGCCGAAGACGATAACACTGCGAAAATATGTAGTAAACTCTTCCGGTACAATCCGGTCTTCATCAATCACGCAGAAAGATACTTTCTCGTTTCGTGCAATAGCATCCATCTTATGACCGGATTTTGCGCAGTGAAAGTAGATTTTGCCGTCAGCATAAACGTAGCTGAGGGGCACCGCATAAGGGTAATCCTCGTCACCGGCCGCTGCCAGAACGCCGGCAGTATTTCTTTCCAAAACTTCAATACTGTCTTTCTCGGACATTTTCTGCTTAAAACGTCTCATTTCTCTGAACATAATAGAACACCTCTTCTTTCCCCGCTAAAAAAATAAACGCCTCAACCATTTCTTCTAAGGCCTAACGAAATGGAAAAAGCGTTACCCGGCGGTAAATGATTATTTTTATACATAAAGTTTAATACAAAAAAACATCTCCGTCAAGAAATTTCCGTTTCAGTGGTCTCAGCGGTTTCAGACAGAAATATCCAAAACCGCTTTTGCTATACTCTGTATTTCCCTATGATTTTTTCGGCTGCTTTCATACCATCGCAGGCGGCGCTCATAATGCCTCCCGCATAGCCGGCTCCTTCCCCTGCAGGATAGAATCCGCCGAAAGTGCCTTCCATTTTTTCATTGCGGGCAAAACGCACAGGAGATGAACTTCTGGTCTCCACCGCCGTCATCACCGCGTCTTCTCGGTCAAATCCTTTCAGCTTGCTTCCCAGCACGGGCATGGCCTCCCGAATGGAATCCACCGCAAATGCAGGCAGAGACCCGATGACCGCCGCGGCGCCTTCTTTACCGTCTCTAAATTCTCCCCAGGTCGTTTTAGGCGCAATGTAAGTATTTCCTGCCATCTCAAAGGCAAGCTTTTCGTATTTTTCCTGAAACTCAATCCCTGCAAGGGGATGGGGCGAACCGAAGTCCTCGCAGCGCACGTCTACCAGCAGGCCGCTGTTGGCCGTGCCGCTGTTTCTGGCCCGGTTGCTCATGCCGTTGGTGACAATTCCCCCCTCCTGAGAGGAAGCGACTACCACCTCTCCGCCGGGACACATGCAGAAGGTATATACCCCGCGTCCGTTTTCACAGTGGTAGGCCAGCTTATAATCAGCAGGCGGCAGCCCCTTGGTGCTGCCGTACTGAGACCTGTCAATCATCTCCTGGGGATGTTCAATGCGAACGCCGATGGAAAAAGGCTTCTGCTGCATTTTGATTCCTCTTCCTGCAAGATAGCGGAAGGTGTCCCTGGCGCTGTGACCTACGGCAAGCACCGCGTCTTCGGTTGGAATTTCTTCCCTGACGCCGCCGGACTCCACCACCACCGATTTTACGTTCTTATTCTTGGTCTTAACCTCTACAAACCGGGTATTAAAACGAACCTCTCCGCCCAGGCCTATGATTTCCTCACGGATATTTTTTACCACGGTGCGAAGTACGTCGGTACCGATATGGGGCCTCTGCTTATATAGAATATCCGGGTCTGCCCCCGCCCTGACAAAATCCTCCAGAACCTTTCTTATTCTCGGGTCTTTGATGCCGGTAGTCAGCTTTCCGTCAGAAAAGGTGCCTGCGCCCCCTTCGCCGAACTGAACATTGGACTCCGGATTCAGAATCCCCTCAGTCCAAAATTTTTCCACATCCTTAACCCGCTGTGAGACCTCCGCGCCCCGCTCAATCACTATCGGCTTATAACCTCTTCTCGCCAAAGTCAAAGCCGCAAACATGCCGCAGGGGCCGAAACCAATGATAACAGGACGGTGCAAAAGGGGCTCCTCTCCGGCCTCTGCTTCTCTGTAAACAACCTCCGGCGCCTGCTCCAGATGCAGTCTTGGATTCAGGGGGAGCTTCACATAGTCCTTGGGACGCTGCCGCGTCACCACAGAAAAGTCCACCGTATATACCAGCTTGATATCATTTTTGTCTCTGGCGTCAATGGATTCTTTCACAATCTCCAGGTTGGTAAGAATATAGTCGCGATTTCCCAGCTTTTTCAAAATTTTCTTGGGCAGGTCGCTCTTTGACTCCCAGGCGGCAATCTTCACCTGGTGCATTCTATATCTATAATTCATCTCGCCATCTCCTTTCCTGCCTTCATTCCGGTCTCCCAGGCGTGCTGCAGGTTATACCCGCCGCACGGCCCGTCGTAGTCCAAAACC
>CBCTFZ010000009.1:0-76246 GCA_965146355.1 uncultured Emergencia sp.
GGATTTATAGGGCTTCAGGCAGCAGCACCGGCGAAAACACCGGACTCATTTCCGGCGTGGAGGCAACTACCATCAAAGCCAGCTCTGCCCTGGGGGACGGATACATCTCCCTTAACTGGACTAAATCCTATGGATACAAAGTGGATTACTACGAAGTATTCCGCTCTACGACAAAGGGCGTATATGGCGACAAAGCCTTTTACACCACAGCGGACGGAACAGCGGCCACCTATAAGAATACCAAGGATTTGGTCGATGGAACCCACTACTATTACAGGATAAGAGGGGTAAGAGTTATCGACGGCAAGACCTACTATACCCAGTGGTCCAACGAGGCCAACCGGATTTATAGGGCTTCAGGCAGCAGCACCGGCGAAAACACCGGACTCATTTCCGGGGTGGAGGCGACAACCATCAAAGCCAGTTCTGCCCTGGGGGACGGATACATCTCACTAAAATGGACTAAGTCCTACGGATACAAAGTGGATTACTTTGAAATATACAGGAGTACCAAGTCAGGCGATTATGGAGCAAATCCGTTCTTTACTACGCCTAACGGAAACTGGGTTTCCTATAAAAATTCAGCCTCGCTGGTGAAGGGAAACCGCTATTATTACAAAATACGCGGCGTCCGGACCATCGACGGAAAAAAATATTATACCCAGTGGTCTAATCAGGCCAACAGAATTTACAGATAAAACGAAAAAAGCGGCCTCTCGTATCGATGCGGGAGGCCGCTTTTTTGGTGGGAACTTTACAGACGGCACCCTTGGGTGCTGCCCCGCCGGGCAAGTTCGGCATGGATTCCGTTTAAGATGGTTCGTTTTTTGTAGCTCCATTCCGGTGCGATAAGAATTTTTCGGGGCGCGTCGCCTGACAGACGGTGAATCACCATTTCCGGCGGAATGATTTCAACTAAATCGCAGACAAAGTTTACGTAGTCTTCGATGGAATCAAAGGAATTGTAGCTGCTGTAGTCCTTTTCCATGGCAGAGCCTTTGACAATATTGAGCATATGCAGCTTAATTCCCCAGGCGCCGCTGCTGCAGACATAACGGACAGAATCAATCATATCCTGGCGGCTTTCTCCCGGCAGACCCAAAATCAAATGAACGACGACCTTGATACCCCGCGCATGAAGAGCTTTGACAGCCCAATCAAAGGCCTCCAGTCGATAGCAGCGGTTTATCAAATCCGCAGTCTGCTGATGGATAGTCTGAAGTCCCAGCTCTACCCATAGGAAGTGGTTCTCATTAATTTCCGACAGGAGATTGAGAACATCTTCATCAATACAGTCGGGCCTTGTGGCAATGGCGATGCCGGAGATTTTAGGATGGGAAAGTGCTGCATAGTACTTTTCCTGAAGCACCGAAACCGGCGCGTAAGTGTTGGTATGATTTTGAAAGTATGCTAGATATCTGGCATTGGGCCATTTTTCCGATAGCAGCTGAATCTGGTCCTCTATGTTTGAGGCCAGCTCGCCGCTGCCTTCTCCCGAGCAGAAGGTGCAGCCGCCGGTGCCTTTGGTGCCGTCCCTGTTAGGACAGGTGAAACCTCCGTCGATGGAAAGTTTGACTGTTTTTTCTCCGAAGTATTCTTTTAGATAGGAACCGATGGAGTTGATATTGGGTTGCATGGATTCTACTGCCTTTCCTTTTACTTTTTTACTGAGACCCAGTCTCTGCGCATAGTATTAGTTTATACGATTAACAGGCAGAAGACAAGACAAGGCTTTCCGGATTCTGAAAAAATGAAAGGGCCAAATTTTTTTCATGCCAGATTGTTGTAAAAAAAGCCAAAATCGGATATAATAAAGAGTCAATAGTTTCATTGTGAAACAGAACAAAATGTGAAAGGAGAGAAGTGCCATGACGAAAAAATCCACATCGCCTTGGGAATGCACAGGCCATCTGTCTGCTGACGCCAGCAGTATGTGCAGCCTTGCCGGAGCAGGTGAAACAGTTATGAAGCCGGCTTTACTCCTTCACAGCTGCTGCGGTCCCTGCAGCACCTCCGTCATTGAACGGCTGGCGCCGGACTATGACATTACCGTGTTTTTCTATAACCCCTGCATTACAGACGAGGCAGAGTATGAGAAACGAAAAGAAAGTCAGATTGCTTTCATTGAGAAGTACAATCTGAAACTTGCGGGGCTGCACAGGATTCATTTTATCGAGGGGGTATACGAGCCGGACAAATACTATCAGTTAACTGCCGGCTTCAGTAATGAACCTGAAGGAGGTGCCAGATGCACCATCTGCTTCAGGCAGCGCCTTGAAAAGACGGCCCAGACTGCGGCGGATAAAGGCTACGGCATCTTTACAACCACATTGACCGTCAGCCCGCACAAGAACTATCCACTGATTTCTGCCATCGGGAAAGAACTTTCCGAAGCTTACGGCATAGAATTTCTGGATTTGGATTTTAAGAAAAAAGCGGGCTTCCAAAGAAGTATTCAACTTTCCAAAGAATATGGACTGTATCGGCAGAACTACTGCGGATGCAGTTATTCTAAACGAGATTAAATAGAAAATCGAAATAAAGGAGATGTTTTTCATGTCACAGTTAATTACGCCAAAAGATTATTCACCGGTTATCAGCCCGCTGGAAACACAGAGAGCTATTAAGAAAATCAAAGACTATTTTCAGCAGGAACTGGCATACGGCCTGAACCTGAGAAGAGTTACCGCACCGCTGTTCGTGTTCCCGGAGACCGGGCTGAACGATAACCTGAACGGTGTGGAGAGAAGAGTTTCCTTTAGTCTGCTGGACTTAGATGAAAGAGAAGTAGAAGTGGTGCAGTCTCTTGCAAAATGGAAGAGAATGGCCCTGGGGAAATACGGAATTAAGCCGGGTCACGGCATTTACACTGATATGAACGCCATCAGAAGAGACGAGGAGATGGATAACCTCCATTCCGTCTACGTAGACCAGTGGGATTGGGAGAAGGTTATCACCAAAGAGCAGAGAACCACAGAATATCTCCACGAGACAGTGGTGACCATCTACAACGCTCTGAAAAACCTGGGAGACTATGTAAATCGCCTTTACAGAGATTTACAGACAGAGCTGCCAAATGAAATTTATTTTATCACTACCCAGGAGCTTGAGGACCTCTATCCAAACAAGAGCCCGAAGGAGAGAGAAGACCTGATTTGCAAAGCCCACGGGGCAGTGTTTATCGAAAAGATTGGCGGTGCGCTGAAATCAGGCGAAAAGCACGACGGCAGGTCTCCTGACTATGACGACTGGGAGCTGAACGGAGACATTATCCTTTGGAACGATGTGCTGGAGAGAGCCTTTGAGATTTCGTCCATGGGTATCCGAGTCGACGCGGAAGCTATGGACCGCCAGCTGGCGCTGGCAGGAGCCGACGACCGCAGAGAACGGTCTTTCCACCAGGCCGTCTTAAAGGATGAACTTCCATACTGCATCGGAGGCGGTATCGGACAGAGCAGACTCTGCATGTATTTCCTGCGCAAGGCACATATCGGAGAAGTACAGGTTTCCGTATGGCCTGAGGATATGATTGCAGAATGCAAAAAACACAACATTTTCTTACTGTAATGACAAAATACATTAATGTAGTTATCAACCATAACAGCAGGCATACGGATACATATTATACCTACGCCTGCCATGAAGAAATAAAGGTCGGAGACATCGTAGAGGTGCCCTTTAACCGGGGCAACAAGGTGAAGACAGCCTATGTCTTTGAAACCGACGTGACGCCGGACTGTTCTCTTTCAAGCATTAAAGAGATTTCCGGCAAAAATCCCCATATATCCCTGTCTGAAGAAATGATTGAGACTTGTATTTGGATGAAGCGGCGTTACGGCATCAAGTACGTTGACGCCGTCCGCTGCTTTGTACCAAACGGTAAGATTGCGAGAGAAGGCAGGGAAAAGGAACCCTACAGAGATTCGGCGGGAGAAGAGCAGCATATCCAGGCGCTGACGGAAGAACAGACTCTGGCGGTTGAAACTGTAACCGAAGCCGTGGAGGCAAATCGACAGGAGAATTTTCTACTCCACGGCGTTACCGGCAGCGGTAAAACCGAGGTTTATATGCAGGTGATCGCCAGGGCTTTATCCCTGGGAAAGACCGCCGTTATGCTCGTACCGGAGATAGCCCTGACAAAGCAGGTAACGGAGAGGTTTATCGCCAGATTCGGCAAGAAGAACATCGCAGTGCTTCACAGTAAGCTGACCCAGAGAGAGCGGTTTGACGAGTGGATGCGCATACAGAGCGGTCAAGCTTCCATTGTAATCGGCGCCAGGCTGGGTGTGTTTGCACCTTTAGCCAATATCGGAGTCATTATCATGGACGAGGAGCACGAAGCTACCTATAAGTCGGATATGACGCCCAAGTACGATACGGTGGATATCGCTCTGAAAAGGCTGATGTACTATAGCGGCGTCCTGGTTATGGGAAGCGCTACGCCTTCCGTCGTATCCTATCAGAGGGCCAGAGAGGGCATTTACCGCCTTATCGAACTGAAAGAGAGATATAACAGCAATCCGCTGCCCAAAGTAGAGCTTGTGGACATGAGAGATGAGCTTAGGGCCGGAAACCGGACTATTTTCAGCGACAGACTTTACCGCGAGATAGAAAAAACCCTTGAAAAGGGACAGCAGATTATTCTGTTTCTCAATCGCAGGGGCTATTCCACTTTCGTCTCCTGCAGAGAGTGCGGTCAGGTTATGAGTTGTCCGGAGTGCGGTATCTCTTTAACCTATCACAAGAAAGAAAATGCAGGGGTCTGCCACTACTGCGGAAAACGCTTTGCCATACCGGAAAGCTGTCCGGAATGCGGCAGTAAATATATCAAATATTTCGGCGCCGGAACAGAAAAGGTTGAAGAATTTATTCACCAGCTTTTTCCAGCCGCTGCCGTAGCCCGGCTGGATTTGGATACGGCCAAAAACAGCAGGGAGATTAACGGAATCATCAGCCGGTTTTCTAAAGGAAAGACGGACATACTAATTGGTACCCAACTGGTGGCGAAAGGACTGGATTTTAAGAATGTGGGGCTTGTAGGCGTAGTTGCCGCCGATGTCAGCCTGCATATTCCCGACTACAGGTCGGCTGAGCGGACCTTTCAGCTGGTGACCCAGGTGGCCGGGAGGGCCGGAAGAGGAGAAGAAAAGGGACTTGTAATTGTACAGTCCTATACGCCCGATAATTTTGCCCTGATTACCGCGGCAAATCACGATTATCACAGCTTCTTTGAGACGGAAATCAAAGTGCGCCGCATGATGGATTATCCGCCTTTCTCCGATTTGATACTGGTGGAATTTACCAGTGAACAGGAGGAAGAGGCCCTTGAGGCTGCCGAAAACTGCAGAGCGTATCTGCAAAGATGTAATATCTGTGAAGAAAACAATATATTTTCGCCGAAGCTGTCATACCACTTTAAGGGAAAAAACAGCTTTCGCTACTATATTCTAATAAAAAGTCCTAAAGGACTGAGAAACAAATATGTATACTACATCGGCCGGTTTGGCGATAATCTGCGGAAGAGCAGAAGCAGCTGCGCCATGACCATCGATGTGAACCCGTACAGTACTTTTTGAGGAGGAGAGAATCAATAACATGGCAATCAGAAACGTTGTGACAGAAGGCGACGAAATTCTTAGAAAAAAATGCAGACCGGTGGATGAAATTACCCCGCGTATCAGAACCACCATGGGAGATATGCTTGAAACCATGCGGGACCAGATGGGGGTAGGTATCGCAGGCCCTCAGGTAGGCGTAATGCGCAGAATTTTCATCGCTGAGCCTGAGCCGGGCAGAGTTTATTATATGATTAATCCTGAAATTCTCAGCCAGGAGGGCGCCGTACCCGGCGACGAAGGCTGTCTCAGCGTGCCGGGATTAATCGGTACTGTAGTAAGACCGGAAAAAATAAAAATAAAGGCGCTGGATTTAGACGGTGAGGAACATATCTACGACTTTGAAGGATGGGACGCCCGGGTCATGTGCCACGAGTACGACCACCTGGAGGGGATTCTCTATACCGACAAAGCTACCAATGTGCGTGAGCCGGAAATGGCCGAGGAGGACGAAGCTTAATGAAAATAGTGTTTATGGGAACACCGGATTTTTCCGTACCTATACTTGAGGCCCTGGTGGAAGCCGGTCATCAGGTGGGCTATGTGGTGACGCAGCCCGATAAGGCCAGAAACAGAGGCAAAAAAGTACAGTTTACGCCGGTGAAAGAGATGGCCTTAAAACACGATATAGAAGTTTTACAGCCTGAAAAAATCAAGCGGGACCAGGAGGCCTTTGACAAGCTGCGCAACTACGCGCCGGATGTTATCGTGGTAGCGGCCTACGGACAGCTGCTTCAGAAAGAACTGCTGGATATGCCAAAATACGGCTGTATCAATGTTCACGCGTCTCTGCTTCCCAAGCTTCGCGGGGCTTCTCCCATTCAGCACGCAATTTTGCAGGGTGAAAAGGAGACCGGCGTTACAATCATGCAGATGGCGGAAGGCCTGGATACGGGAGATATGCTGGCTAAAGCGTCCATTGAGATTGGCGGCATGAACGGACAGGAACTGCATGACGCTCTGGCAGAGATGGGAGCCCGGCTTTTAGTGGATACCCTGCCCCTGATTGAGGCCGGCGCCGTAACGCAGGAAAAGCAGGACGACAGTTTGTCCACCTATGCAGGTTTAATTTCCAAGCAGGATGGAAGAATAGATTTTAAGAAGACGGCGGAGGAGATAGAACGGCAGATTCGTGCTTTCGATCCATGGCCGGGAGCCTACTGCCGGTACGGCGGGGACACCTTGAAAATCTGGAAAGCCCAGGCCGTAGAAGGAGAAGTATCCGCTGCGGAGCCCGGCACGATTACTGCGGCCGGCGATACGGGTATAGATATCGTCTGCGGGAAAGGCCTTCTCCGTGCTGAAGAGATTCAGCTGCCCGGAAAGAAAAGAGTAAAGGTAAGAGATTTTCTGCGGGGCAACAAAATCGATACCGCACAGAAATTAGGATAAAACTTTTTAACAAAAGGGGGAAAGAAACATGTTTCCATTTTATGGATTTGGGTATGGTTACGGGATGAACAGCTGGATATTTTTAATTCCGGCAATGATTTTTGCGCTGTGGGCCCAGGCAAGGGTAAAGGGGTCTTTCAGCAGGTATTCCAGAATCCGCAACCACAGAAATATGACAGGTGCGGAGGCAGCAAGACGGGTACTGGACGCTAACGGCCTTAGAGACGTAGGGATTCAGGCTGTCGGCGGCAGCCTGACCGACAACTATAATCCGAGAACCAGAGTGCTCAGTTTGTCTCAGGATGTATACGGCGCCTCCTCTGTGGCAGCTGTCAGCGTAGCCTGCCATGAAGCGGGACACGCCATCCAGCATGCCAGAAGTTATGCGCCTCTGCGGATTAGAAACGCCATCGTACCGGTGGTCAATTTCGCGTCCAGCTTCAGCTGGATTCTGTTAATCTTAGGATTGGGACTTCTCTTCGGAGGAAACGGTGAAACCACAGCCATGGGCAATCTGATTTTCAACATCGGCGTGGGAGCCTTTGTAGCGGTGGTGATATTCCATCTGATTACGCTTCCGGTAGAATTTGACGCCAGCCGCAGAGCCATTCATCAGATGGATGAGCTGGGCATTGTGGATGAGGCGGAGAAAAGGGGAGCCAAGAAAGTACTTTCTGCCGCCGCTCTGACCTATGTGGCCGCTCTGGCAGTGGCTGTAGCTCAGCTGCTTCGCGTTCTGGCCATCAGAGGAAGGCGAGACTAAATGGATATCAACCGAAAGACAGCGTATCTGACGCTTTTAGAAATTGAAAAAAATCAGGCATATTCCAATTTAGAGCTGAATAAGCAAATCACTGAAAACAAGCCCGATAATTCCGCCTTTGTCAGAGAACTGGTATACGGCGTCTTAGAGAACAAAATATATCTGGATTATCTTCTGGAAAATCTCATTGAAAGAGGACTCCGGGGCATTAAAAAGCCGGTGCTGACATTGCTTCGCATGGGGCTGTATCAGATTATTTTCATGGACTCGGTGCCCGGCTACGCGGCTACCTCGGAAACCGTCAAGCTGGCCAAGCGAATGACGCCGGGACGGGACGGCTTTATCAACGGTGTTCTAAGAGGCTACGGCAAAAAAGGCGGAGACATCAGTCTGCCGGACCGAGAAAGAGATTTAGAAGGCTATTTGTCTGTGCGCTATTCCTATGCCAGGTGGATTGTCCGCCTGTGGATTTCTCAGTACGGGGAAGAAATGGCAGAACGTCTGCTGGCCCAGGGTAACCGGCGGCCGAAGTTGTCTGTCAGGGTGAATCTACTGAAGACAGACAGAAGCAGCCTTGCTCGGGACTTGAGAAAGCAGGGGTTTGAGACGGAGGAAGCCGCTCTCAGCGAGAGAGTTCTTTTCGTAAAAGGGGCAGGCCTCTTGGAAACGGAGGAATACAGAAACGGGCTTTTTTCCGTTCAGGATCAGGCTTCCGTTTTGGCGGCAGAGATTCTAGACCCAAAGCCTTTGGATACGGTGCTTGACATCTGCGCCGCACCGGGCGGAAAAAGCCTGGCAATGGCAGAATTAATGAAAAATGCAGGGGCCGTCACGGCCTTTGACATACATAAACATAAACTGAAGCTCCTTGAGAAAGAGGCTGTCAGACTGGGAATTTCCATTATCACCGTCGAGGAAAACGACGGCTGCGTCATGCGGGAGGACCTTCTGGAAACAGCCGACCGGGTATTGGTGGACGGGCCGTGCTCAGGCCTCGGGGTCATCCGGCGAAAACCGGAGATAAAATACAAAGAACTGACCGACCAGGGAAGAGGGCTGGCGGAAAAGCAGCTGCAGATTCTCACTGTTTCAGGAAAATATGTTAAAAAAGGCGGTGTGCTGCTTTACAGTACCTGCACCGTCAATCAATTGGAAAATACAGAGGTTATACGCAAGTTTCTTGAGAATAATTTGGACTTTGAGTTTGTCTCAGACAGACAGTTTCTGCCGGAGACAGATGAGACCGACGGCTTTTACATCTGCAAAATGAGAAAGAAATCACGGTGAAAGGAGATATCAATGGAGGTAGGCTTCAAGACTGATAAAGGAATGCGTCGAAGCAATAATGAAGATGCCTGCTTTGTTATGAAAAAAGACAGGGTTTTCATTGTAGCCGACGGCGTAGGGGGGAACAATTCCGGTGAAATTGCCAGCAGAACCTGCGTCAATGAAATCGCAAGATATGTGGAAACACATCCGCTGGACCGGCTTTCTACAGCAGAAGAAATAGAAAGCTATTTTTCCGACTGTCTGAAGGATGTGAATTTCAAGGTCCTTGAGTTATCTCAGCGATTTGAAAAGAATAAGGGAATGGCCACTACTGTGGTTGCCGCATATATTTTGGGAGACCAGCTTTACATAATCAATGTAGGCGACAGCAGGGCTTATGTGCTGCGGGACCAGGTGCTGACCCAGATTACCGAAGACCACACCTATGTAAACACCCTGGTAAAAGCAGGTATTATTTCCCAGGAGGAAGCACAGCACCACGAGAATAAGAACATGATAACCAGAGCCGTAGGTGCAGATTACACCATCGAGGCAGACTATTTCCAGGTGCCTATTGAGGCGGGAGACGTCATCCTAATCTGCACGGACGGCCTTTACGGAGAAGTAGACGAGAAAGAACTGATAAGCCGGTTAAGCGAGAAAGAATCCATGACCCACATTTGTAATGAACTGGTGGAAGCTGCCAACAGGAACGGCGGCAGTGACAACATCACGATGGTAGTCTTGAAAGTAACGGAGGAGGATATCGATGAGTAAATTACTTGCAGGCAGATACGAATTGATAGAAAAAATCGGCGAAGGCGGCATGGCAGTAGTCTACAAGGCCAGGTGCAGATTGCTGAACAGATATGTAGCGATTAAGATTTTAAGACCGGAGTTTACCAAAGATGTACAATTTGTAGAGAACTTCAAGAGAGAATCTCAGGCTGCGGCAGGGCTGCAGCATCCGAATATTGTCAGCGTCTATGATGTAGGCAAGGAGGGGAATATCCACTTCATCGTCATGGAATTGATTGACGGACGGCCCCTCAGCGATATCATTAAAGAGCGGGCGCCGATGGACTACAAAACAGCCATTGAGATTACTAGGCAGGTAGCTTCCGCCCTTTCTCTCGCCCACAGAAACGACATCATCCACAGAGATGTAAAACCTCATAATATTATGATTACAAAGGACGGTACGGCCAAGCTTGCCGATTTCGGCATCGCCAAAGCCGTCAGCGACTCCACCATTATGGCCTCGGAAACCAGCAGAGTTATAGGTTCCGTTCACTATTTCTCACCGGAGCAGGCAAGAGGCGCTTATGTGGATGAACGATCCGATATCTATTCTCTGGGCATCGTGCTCTATGAGATGCTGACGGGCCAGGTTCCCTTTGACGGAGAAAACCCGGTACAGGTGGCTCTGATGCACATCAACGACGAAATTACACCGCCGTCTAAGCTGGTGCCGGGGATTCCGCCGGCTCTGGAAAAGTTGGTGCTCAAGGCGACGGATAAATTCCAGTCCAACCGCTACAGAAATGCGGAGGAGCTGCTGGAAGATTTGGAAAACATTGAGTTTGTAACAAAGATGGTGGGTGACTCCATCTTTGCGGCCTCAGAGGTGGAGGAGTTTCAGGAAATGAACCGGCGCAAGGCAAATCCCGAGCTGGAAGAGGCTGTCGCCGAGGACATGTCAAAATCCAAGAAGAAGGCAAAGAAAGATTCCCAGAGCGGTAAAGGAAAGAAAATGTCCGGCGGCAAGAAAGCCGCTCTCATTGCAGCTGCAGTGGTTGTGCTCATCGCCGCTGCGGTAGCGGGGCTTTATGCCTTCGGTGTGATAGGCGGCGAAAAGGCGCCGGATTTAGAAGGTAAAACTGTCGATGAAGCCGAAGCAATTCTGGATGAAATGGACATGGATTTAAAACTGGAGGTCAGCAGTCAGACGATTACCAGCGAAGATGTGGAGGAGGACCATATTGCCTCACAGGACCCGAAGTCGGGCAGCCGCATCAGCAAAGGCGACACCATCACCGTTATTCTGAGTTCAGGAAAGCCGAAGGGCGAAGTTCCTAACCTGGTTGGACTGAACTACGACACCAATCCGGATGCTGTTGAAAACGCGCTGAAAGCGGAGGGATACGAATTGGGAGAGGTTATCGATGAAGAAAGTGACGCTGAAGTAGGGGTGATTATCAGGCAGGATCCAGGCTCCGGTACTACTGCTGCTAAAGGAACCAAGGTCAATATCTATATCAGCAAAGGCACTGATAAGGTAACAGTGCCGCCTCTTGTCGGTCTTTCTATAGATCAGGCCAGGGAGGCGCTGGAGAAGGCGGGCCTGGTGATGGGTACACCGAATTATGAAGAAAGCACCATTTATGCTAAGAATGTAGTCATGGGCAGCACGCCGATGGAAGGCGAGAAGGTGAAGAAAGGTTCTACGGTTATCTTGACCATCAGCAAAGGAGAGCCGGAAGTGGTTGTTCCTGATGACCCGGATAATGGTGATGACAATGGTGATGATGAAGGAAACGGCGGCGACGATGGAAATACCGGAGACGAACAAGAGTAAGGGCGTATGGAAGGACTTATTGTGAAAGGAATCGGCGGTTTTTATTACGTAAAGACCGCCGACGGAATCTATCAGGCAAAGGGCAGAGGCATCTTCAAGAAAGACGGTATCACTCTGGCTGTAGGCGACAATGTGGAGATAGAAATCCTTCCTGACGGCGATGCGGTGATTAACAAAATTATGCCCAGGAAGAATCAGTTTATCAGACCTCCCATTGCCAATGTGGACTGTTTTATCGTGGTCTTTGCGGCGGCAAAGCCGAAACCGAATTTCAGCATCATAGACAAGTTTCTAATCATGGCGGAGAAGAGCGATATGGACGCCGTCATCTGCGTCAACAAGTGTGATTTGGCCAAAGAAGAGGACCTTGCGGCTATTTCTTCTATCTATGGAAATATTTATCCCGTCGTATTTGTCAGCGCAAAAACAGGACAGGGGATGGATGTGCTGCAAGGGTATCTGCAGGGAAAGCGAGCAGCTTTTGCAGGACCTTCAGGCGTTGGAAAATCTACCATAACCAATCTGATAATACCGGAGGCCAATATGGAAACCGGCAGGGTCAGCAGCAAGACTTCCAGGGGAAGGCACACCACAAGACACGTGGAAATCTTTGAAACGGAAGGCGGAGGTCTGGTCTTCGATACACCTGGCTTTACCTCTTTTGACATTATGGAAGCGGATGAGGACGAATTGGCGGGTTATTATCCGGAGTTCGCTCCTTTCAGCAATCAATGCAGGTTTGACAACTGCAGGCATATCAAGGAACCGGACTGCCGAGTCCGTAAAGCCCTTGAGGAGGGAAGTATCAGCAGGACCCGTTATCAGTCCTATCTTTCCAACATGGAAGAAATCAAAAAGCGTAAGAAATATTAGAACTAGCCGCTGCCTTTGGCAGAGAAAGAGAGACAAATTATGGGAAAACTGGCACCTTCAATTTTATCAGCGGATTTTGCCCGGCTGGGAGAGCAGGTTGAGGCCATCAGCAGAGCAGGGGCGGACTATGTCCATGTCGATGTCATGGACGGTCATTTCGTACCCAATATCAGCTTCGGCGCATCAGTAATGAAATCTCTGAACAGGCTGAATACAGCGCCTTATGATGTACATCTGATGATAGAAGACCCTGACCGTTACGCAGCCGATTTTGTGACCGATAAGACGGAATATATTGTGGTACATCAGGAGGCCTGCAGACATCTGCATCGAACTGTGCAGAATCTGAAAAATCTCGGAGTAAAAGCGGGGGTTTCTCTCAATCCGGCGACGCCCGTATCCTCTCTGGAATGTGTTTTTTCAGACGTGGACTTGATTCTGGTCATGTCGGTCAATCCGGGCTTTGGAGGACAGAAGTTTATTCAGGGCTCCCTGGATAAAATCAGACAGCTGGACGCACTGAGAAGAGCCCGCGGTTATACCTACGCCATTGAAATTGACGGCGGAGTTACACTGGACAACGCGGCGGAAATAAAAGCCGCAGGCTGTGATATTTTCGTAGCCGGTTCCGCTGTATTCGGCGCGCCGGATATAGAGGGGCGAGTAAAGGAGTTTCAGAAAATAATTTAAGATATGCGAAAAAAGAGAGGCTGCCCGCTTGGCGCGAGTAGCCTCTTTCAGTTTTTTGTTTAAGCCGCCGGCTCTACAGGATTATCCGGGTCCGTGTTGTCGTCAGGATTGTCCGGGTCCGTCGGGTCAGGATTGTCCGGGTCTGGGTCAACAGGGTCTGTCGGCTTTTCCGGCTCCTCCGGGTCTTCAGGTTTCACGTACGGCACGTATTTTTCCTTAGGACTGATTGGATACTTCTCAGGGTCAGCGTTGTGCTTGTAGCAGTAATACTTCGGCATTTCACCTTCTTCACTGTCTTCGTTGCCCCAGTCAAGGTAGCCTACCTTCTTGGTGTGCGGGCAATCCGGCGTGGCCAGATAGCCTGTTTCCGTACAGATAGTTACTTCCTCTTCCAAATCTTTAATGCTTCCTACGCCGCCTTGGGTTCCGGAGATGAAGTATTCTCCGCCGGTGTAGATAACATTGCTCGGAGCGCTCTTGTATGAGCCTTCCTTTGCGCCGTCAATCTGGTTCATGATTTTTCCCCAGAGAACAGCAGCAGTTTCAGACATATCTACACCGTTACAATTCTGGTCCACACCTATCCAAAGGGATGCGGAGTAGGACGGCGTAAATCCGTCGAACCAGATATCTACCTGATGGTCTGTAGTACCGGTCTTACCGCCGACCTGTACGCCGGAAATAGATGCGCTGCCGGCGATTCCGTTGGTAACAACCGATTTCAGCATGTCTGCCATAATCCAAGCAACGCCGGAATCTAAGACTTCATGGGTTTTAGTAGTGCTCTTATCCAGAAGAACTTCGCCTTTGCTGTCTTCAACCTTAGTATAGGAAGTAGTTTCCTGACGGGTTCCGTTATTAGGAAATACGGTATATGCGCTTGCCATTTCCAGTGTGGTTACACCCTCTGTCATGCCTCCAAGGGCAAGGCCTGCAGGGTTCAGGTCATTGACATCACCTTCTCTGTCCAGGGTAGTAATACCGAACTTTTCAACCGTATCAGCAGAGTAGTCTGCTCCAACCTGGAGGAAAATCTTTACGGCACAGGTATTGATAGATCGCTGCAGCGCGCCTCTCATGGTAGTTGGACCGGAGTAGCCTCCGCCTGCGTTCTGCGGCCATACCTTACCGTTGATAGTTGTCTTTTCATCGATGACGATGGAGGCCGCTGTCAGATAGTAGCCCCAGAGCTTGGCGCCCTGCTTGTCAATTTTGAAATCGGTAAAGGTGTGTTTCTTACCGGCCTGGGCTTCTTCCGCGCTCTGCTGCAATGCAGCGGCATATACGGCCAGAGGCTTGATAGAGGAACCAGGCTGCTCAGGACTGACAGCTCTGTTGTGCAGCTGTCTGCCGGAGGTCTGTCTGCCGCCTACCATAGCCTTGATGTAACCGGTAGAGTTTTCCACAATCGTCATAGCCCCCTGAGGCTGAATCACTTTCTGGTTTAAAGAATATGAGCCAGGAGGTATGGTAACTGTTCCGTCGTCGTTAAATATGAAGAAGTCCTTGTAATCTTCATTTTCAAAGAAGTCGGCGGAGATTACTATATTGCCGGCTTTGTTCTGAGACTTATACTGCTGCGGTACGTTGATGAAACCGCCGCCGATGGTATAGAGCTTGCCGTTTTCGTAGGTGTACATGTTCGGAAACTCGATACTGTAATCGGTTTCTCCGTTTACTGTGGTCTCGTAGATGTTGAGACGCTTGCCGGCTTTGATAATCAGGCTGCCGTCTTTTTTCTTGATAATTTCACTGGTCTTGAAGGTGAAGTTCTTGTCGCTGTCAAATATGCTGTCGTAGCTTGCCAGATTCGGCGTATTGTAGGAGGATGACGACGGGAAATTGGCGTCGTTGTCAAATTCTGTTTCAACTACCTCCTGGGCCTGCGCATCCATGGTGGAGTAAATCTTCAGGCCGCCGTTATAAACTCTGTCCCATGCGTAATCGTAATCCCAGTCTTTTTCTTCCATCAGGTCTTCGATAACCTGTTCGATGACATAGTCCTCAAAATAGGCCGATTCCTCAGCATTGATGTTATAGTTAGGATTGAGTATTTTAGTCAGCTTCTTTTTGGACGCCTTTTCTCTCTGTTCGGCAGTGATATATCCCTGTTCTTCCATCAGGGCCAGACAGGTTTCACGGCGGTCCTTGCTGACATCGTTGGCAATGTAAGTACCGTTTGAGGTTCTCTTCAGTATGTTTTCGTCTTTTTCAGAGACATCGTCGTTGCCCACGTATTCAACCAGCTGATAGACGCTGGGCTGCTGCGGCAGAGCAGCAAGAGCCGCGCATTCCGCAAGGGTCAAATCCTGCACGTCTTTGGAAAAATAGGCCTGGGAAGCGGCCTGGACGCCGTAGCTGCCATAGCCGAAGTTGACGGTGTTGAGATAGAGGGTGATGATATCCTCTTTTGACAGCTTGCTCTCTATGATAACCGTATAGTAGGCTTCGATTATCTTTCTCTTAATGTCTCTGTCAAAACGGCTGTCTTTCAGAAAGACGTTTCTGGCCAGCTGCTGGGTGATGGTGCTGGTACCGCTGATTTGGCCGCCGCCGAAGACGGATTCCTTGATGGCTCCCATAATACGGATGAAGTTGAAACCGTGATGCTTCCAGAAGGTCTTGTCCTCGAGTGCCACCATGGCGTTTACCATATTTTCAGGAATATCTTCGTATTCTACATTGGTACGGTTCTCTTCGGAGTAGACCGTATCTATCTCGTTGCCTGCGTCGTCGTAAATTACGGTACTCTCTGTCAGAATGGTATACATATCGTCTACATCAATCTCAGGAGCCTGAGAGATGATAACGGCTACATAAGCGCAGACGCCGATTCCCATGGCTAAAATGATTCCCAAAAGGAAAAGGAAAAAGCGCTTCTTATTCAGTCTGTATTTCTTCTTGGCAGCTGTCTTGCCGTCGGCTTGTACAACTGCATTATCTGTATTTTGATTTTTATTTTTCTTTTTATTTTTATTTCTTTTGTCGCTGCGCATTTGATGTTGCATTCCTTTCTTTTGTAAAGAATAAAACTCCATATTAGTATACCATAATTCACCACCAAAGTTAATGGATATTTCAACTTTTAACAAAAAATAGATAAAATCTTTTGGTAAATATTGTTTGAAAAAGAAATTAATGGTATAATAGTTCCATGAACCTTGCGTGTCTCTTTGAAATATCATGAGACGAAAACTATTCCTTATGGCGACCCTGCCGCATGGGCAGAAAAAACAGGGCAGCGGCGGAACGAAAGGCCGGCCATTAAAATACCAGCCGGAAGCACTCCGGCTGGCTAAACCTACTAATATATTTTTACTTTAACTTCTTTATTTACAGGCAAACTTTACGTCTCCTGATTATCTTGTTTTGATTTTTTCCGTGCAGCATATTTTAAAACGGATAATACGATATATGTCATGCATATAACAATTCCGGCGCCTATAAAATGAAGCTCATAAAAGATGCTGAGGGAAATCGAAATGAAGAATATGCAGGCGAGTATAATATCCTCCGGCAGTCTGCACCTGACGAAGTCGTGCTTTATCAGTTCACGAACACGGATAAAAATCAAGTAAATAGGGATTGTACCCAAGGAAGCAAGCCATTTATTGTGTGCCTGAAAATAAAGCGCCATTGGGATAAGCTTCGGCATGGAGTAGTCAACTTTCTGCAAAAAATTCATATATACCGAAACCGTGAATAAATACAGCACCAGCATGTTTAATATTTGATTTTTGATAAAATTCCAGTTTATTAAAAAAGAGTTTCTTTTCATAATCTTTAAAATCGGCTTTATTTGCTTTAAAAATATTTTGACAATTTTTAATATTTTAGCATATATTTATAAACTTGTCAATTTATAAATCAATTATTAATAATTTATATTAGTTTACCTTATAGAATAACATGAGCCGGCTCCAATATACCTTAGAAGCCCGCTGGCACGAGGAGACTTTTTTATCCTTAATCTTTTCGCAGGCAGTCTGGTTGAGCAAAGAATCGATAAAAAAGTTTAGGAAAATATTGTTTATTAAAGAAAAAACTGGTATAATATCCCCATGAACCTTGCGTGTCTCTTTGAAATATCATGAGACGAAAACTATTCCTTATGGCGGCCGCAATGATTAGCGGCGTTATCTATATCTATTTTTTTCAAGAGCAGAGACTGATTCTACCGATGACAGTTTTTCCGGCGCTGGTCTTTTTCTTGCGGAAAAGAGGAGGAGAAGAGCGGAAATGGGCAGCAGTCTTTTTGGCTTGCTTTTTATCAGGCTGCATATTGGTGACTATGGAACATATCGGCGCCGAGAGCGGGGTACTGGCAGAGTCACAGGGAAACCGGGTTTCAGCGACAGGGAAAGTGGTGGAACTGAGCAGAAGCGGAGAGGAAGGTTACCGCATCTGCTGCCTTGTAGAGGGAGAAAAGCTGCTGCTTTCCTATTATCGTCCCCTGGAAAACTATGGCCAGCTGATGGGCTGCACCATCGCCTTTGTCTGTACGGTGGAAAAGCCCAGAGGCGCTTCCAATCCCAGAACTTTTGATTACAGCCTTTATCTCAGGTCCAGAGGGATTTACTATATTGCAGAAGCTGAGAAAATCACGGCAATCTATCCTCCAAAGACCCTCTGGGATAAGGGAAAAAACAGAATTTTTGCCGGAAGAGAAGGCTTCTTTTCCGCCATGTCCCTGTCATCTCAGGGAGAAGGTCTGCTGCGAGGCGTTCTATTTGGTGATACCAAAGGCCTGGAGGAGGATACCTATGAGGCCTTCAGGAGAAACGGCACGGCCCATGTGCTTGCAGTCAGCGGTCTGCATATCGGCATGCTCTACGGTATTTACCGCAGACTTTACAGGCGAAAAAAGCACCTGGCGCTGACGGTGCTTTTTATACTGCTCCTGCTTATTTACGGGACGGCGGCTCTGTGGACGGTATCTGTGACCAGGGCTGTGGTGCTGATTCTTCTGTCCATGGGCGGAGAACTACTGGACAGACGGTATGATTTTACCACTGCTGTTTCGGCCGCGGCGATTTTCAGCGTCATGAAAAATCCCTATGTGGTCTTTGGAGCAAGCTTTCAGATGTCCTTTCTGGCAGTAATGTCCATCGCTTTCTTTGCGCCTCTGCTGGAAAGACGCATGGGAGGCTGGTCTGCCGCAGCGGCAGTGCAGCTGGGACTTCTGCCCTACATGGCGTATACCTTTAATTTTATCTCTCTGGCAGGTCTTTTTTCAAATATTCCAGTGGTCTTTCTCATATCCATACTGGTCCCTGTCAGTATCTGCGCCTTTTTCCTGCACCTGTTCTGCGGCCTTTTGCTTCCCGGATTTATCCCGGTATGCGAAGGCTTATCTGTAATGGTTATCAAGGTGAATCACATCTTCGCGTCGGTTACCTTTCTGTCCTTTGACGTGGCATCGCCGTCTCTTTGGATAACGGTACTGGTATACGGCGCCGGATTTTATCTGATTTCTGAGCATTTTCAGGTGTATTACCGGCGGAAAAGCTGGAAGAATCTGCGTTTTCCGGCGGCGGCTCTGCTGCTTGCAGTTATGATTGCTGCTTACGCCGGTGCAAGCCCCTTTGACAAGGCGTCTGCGGTTTTTGTAGATGTAGGCCAGGGGGACTGCCTGCACCTGCGGACAGAGGAGGGCAGCCACATTCTCATAGACGGAGGGGGAAGCGTCAGATACAATATCGGGGAAAAAACCCTGAAGCCTTATCTTCTGAAAAACGGAATCGGCAGAGTGGATTTGGCAGCGGCAACCCATCTGCATACGGACCACTACCGGGGACTTACAGAACTGAAGGAGGTTTTTCCCGTAAAAGCTTTTCTCACCGAAGGGGAGGCCGGCCTTCGGATTTCCCTGGGGGACAGTCAGTGGATTGATATCCTCTGGCCGGAAAAGGAGACTGCAAAGTCGGAGGACGAAAACCTGAACAGTCTGATTTTTAAAGTGTACATGAAGGGCTTCACGATTCTGGTGACAGGGGATATTACAGAGGAAGGGGAGCGAATGCTGCTGCGGCGCTATCGGGGAACCGATGTTCTTTGCGCAGATGTACTCAAAGTCGCCCATCACGGCAGTCCCTACAGCAGCTGCGAAGACTTTATCAGAGCTGTAAACCCTGCAATTGCAGTCATCGGCGTGGGCAGGAACAATTACGGACACCCCAGCGAGAAGGTTATTGAAAAAATGCGGGGATTGGGTATAATGGTATATAGAACGGACCGGGACGGCGCCGTAGGGATTATAAACAAAAGAGGCAGGCTTTCAGTATGTACAAAAAACCCGTAAAACACAGCTTCAAGGTTTTCTCAGAGAATCTGAAGAACGATAAAATAGACAAAGTTATTTTGATGTACGGCGTGGAGCAGTATCTGGTGAAATGGGCGGCGGAGACCCTGGTAAAGAAATACGTCAATCCGGCGGCCATGTCGGTGGATTACGTGCTTCTAGATGGCGAGGGTGTTTCCTGCAGCCAGATTATAGAGGCCTGCGAGACTTTCTCCATGTTTTCTGCCCGCAGGGTAGTCTGGGTCAGGGATTTTAAACCTCTTTCCAGCGACAGTCCCAGGGGCTATACCAAGGATGAGATTTTAGAGTTGGCCGCATATGTAAAAGAGAGCAACGACAACACTGTCCTGATTTTTTCCGCTGAGGAGGTAAAAGCCTCGGCCATACTTACAGGCGCACTGAAAAAAGCCGGACAGGTCTATGATTTTGATAAAATTGACAAGGCGGATTTTTCTTCTTTTGCAAAGAAACGCTTTCGGGCGGCAGGCGTTGATATCGGCCCCGGCGCTCTGTCCATACTCGTCGAAGCCACCGGCTATTTCAACAAGGAAAGTGATTACAGGCTTTTTCACTTTGAAAAGGACATCGAGAAGGTGATTGCCTATGCAGAGGGCGGCAGGGTGACGGAAGAGGATGTGCAGCGGGTTGTCAGCGGGGATTTGGAAACCTTTGTCTTTGATATGCTGGACGCCATCACCGCAGGAAAGAAGGACAAGGCCTTTCAGATTCTCTACAATATCCTGTACAGCGGCAGGGACGCTTTTTCTGTCATCGGCGCGATTGTATCTCAGTTTGAGCTGCTTTTGTCTGTAAAGCAGCTGCGGGAAGACGGTATGGACCTTTCAGCCATGCACAAGAAGCTGGGCGGCAGCCAGTTCCGAATCAAAAAACTGATTCCATACGCCAACCGGTATACGGCGGCAAAGCTGAAAGAAACCCTGTCGTCTATCTATCAGGTGGACCGCCAGATTAAGACGGGCCTTTTGGACAGCCAGACAGCGCTGGAGCTTTTTATCGCCGGAATTTAATAAAGGACCGAGACAGCCGGAAGGGGGTGCCTGCAGCGCCTCTTGCCGGCTGTAATATTATAAAGAAAATCCTCTAGGTCCAGACTTTGTTAAAAATTTTTCATGGTTTTGTTAAAAAATAAATATGTTTTTAAATCATTGATTTTACCCTTAAAAAAAAGTATAATTAATTTTATAGTTTCTTACGAGAAACTACGCTTATTTTGTTAGAAAAATGTAAGCAGGAGGAAACATATATGAGTGAAAAATGTTGTTGCTGCGGCGGCTCTAACAACGAACAGTTCAAAGAACTGGCCCCCGTTTTAGACAAGTACGCAAAAGTTCCCGGCAGTCTGATTACTATTTTACAGAAGGCTCAGGAAATCTATGGATATCTGTCCATCGACACAATCAACCACATCTCGGAAGCTACCGGCATTAAGCCTGCGAAGATTTACGGCGTAGCTACCTTTTACGCCCAGTTCAGACTGCAGCCTATCGGCAAGCATCTGATTATGCTGTGTCAGGGTACTGCATGTCATGTAAACGGCTCAGAGATGATTGAAGAGGCTGTCTGTGAATACCTGGGTATTCAGGACGGTCAGACCACTGAAGACGGCTTATTCACTCTGAACAACGTAGCATGTCTGGGCTGCTGCTCCCTGGCACCGGTTATGATGATTCAGAGCGCCGACGGAGACGAGACTTACGGAAATCTGACTAAGGATTCTGTAGTGCAGATTCTGGCTGAAATCAAAGAGAGAGCTTAGGAGGTGCGGAAAATGAAAGTAATTATCGGACAAGGCAGCTGCGGTATCGCTACAGGTGCCAAAAAGACCCAGGCTGAGTTTGAAGCACAGATTGCGAAGCAGGGTGTTCAGGCGGAACTGGACATCACAGGCTGCGTCGGAACCTGCTATCTGGAACCAATCGTAGATGTGTACGACGACGAAGGCAAAATGACCAGATATGTCAAGGTACAGCCTGACAAAGTAGAAAAAATTGTCGAAGACCATCTGAAGGGCGGCAAGGTTGTAGAAGAATATGCAATTTCCGCTGAAGACGAGCAGTTCCTCGATAAGCAGAAAAGAGTCGTATTAAGACACTGCGGCCTGATTAATCCTGAAAAAATCGACGAGTATCTGGCGGTTGGAGGCTACGAAGCCACTAAGAAGGTCGTAACTTCCATGACCCAGGACGAAGTCATCGAGGAAATTAAGATTTCCGGCCTCAGAGGCAGAGGCGGCGCAGGTTTCCCGACCTGGTTTAAGTGGAATGCCGCTAAGGGAAATCCGGGAAAAGAAAAATATATTGTCTGTAATGCCGACGAAGGGGACCCGGGCGCATTTATGGACCGGTCTGTTCTGGAGGGAGACCCTCATGCCCTGATTGAAGGCATGATTATCGGCGGTTTCGCCATGGGCGCCACAGAAGGTATCATTTACTGTCGTGCCGAGTATCCTCTGGCAATCAAGAGACTGGAAAACGCCATGGAACAGGCCAGAGAAAAGGGCTTCCTTGGAAAGAATATTTTTGGAAGCGGCTACGACTTTGACCTCCGAATCAAAGCAGGCGCAGGCGCTTTTGTATGCGGTGAAGAGACCGCGCTTATCGCTTCCCTGGAAGGCGAAAGAGGTATGCCTAGGCTGAAGCCTCCTTTCCCTGCGGCAAAGGGTTACTGGCAGCAGCCGACCAACATTAACAACGTAGAGACCTTTGCCAACGTGCCTTGGATTATTGCCAACGGCGGGGCAGCTTTCGGCGCTATGGGCACAGAGCAGTCCAAGGGCACCAAGGTATTCGCTCTGGCGGGCAAAATTAAAAAAGGCGGCCTGGTTGAGGTACCGATGGGACTCCCTCTTAAGGACGTCATCTTCGGCATCGGCGGCGGCATCAAGAATGACAGGGAATTTAAGGCTGTTCAGATGGGCGGACCTTCCGGCGGCTGTATTCCGGCTGACCTGATTGACACTCCTGTTACATATGAAGATATCAATAAGACCGGCGCTATCGTAGGCTCCGGCGGTATGATTGTTATGGACGAACATACCTGTATGGTAGATATGGCAAGATACTTCCTGGATTTCACCAAGAAGGAATCCTGCGGCAAGTGCAACTACTGCAGAATCGGTACCAAGAGAATGCTGGAGATTCTTGAGAGAATTACAAGAGGCGAGGGCAGAGACGGCGATATCGAGCTGCTGGAAGAACTGGCTGCTAAGATTAAAGACGGCGCAATGTGCGGTCTGGGACAGACAGCTCCAAACCCTGTACTGACTACTATCAAGTATTTCCGCAACGAGTACGAAGACCATATTTACAATAAGAAATGTACTGCGAAAGCATGTAAGGAATTGATTTCATTTGAAATCACAGACGCATGTAAGGGATGTACCCTCTGCGCCAAGAAATGTCCTGTAGGCGCAATCACAGGGGAAGTAAAGGGCAAACACGTTATCGACCAGACCAAGTGCATCAAGTGCGGCAAGTGCGAAGAAAACTGCAGATTTGGTGCCATTGAGAAAAAGTAGGGAGGAGGAAATACAAATGAACAAATTCAGAATGAATATTGACGGCAAAGAAGTATTCGGACTTCCCGGCCAGACAATCCTGGAAGTTGCCAGAGAGAATGATATTTTTATCCCTACTCTTTGCTATGATGAAAGAACAGCCATTTACGGCGCCTGCGGCCTTTGCGTTGTAGAGGTCGAAGGAAACCCTAAACTGTGCAAAGCCTGCGCAACTACCATCGCGCCGGGCATGATTGTAATGACCAATACCGACAGGGTTGTGGAATCCAGAAAGACCAACCTGGAACTCCTCATCTCCAACCACAACGGAGACTGTAAGGCACCTTGCAGCCTGGCATGTCCTGCAGGCACAGACTGTCAGGGTTATGTAGGGCTTATCGCCAACGGCGAATTTGAAGCTGCCAACGAGTTAATCAAAGACAAGATTCCGCTTCCTGCATCTATCGGCCGTGTATGTCCGCATCCGTGTGAAGACGCCTGCAGAAGAGGTCTTGTAGACGAACCGATTAGCATTGCGGCGCTGAAGAGATTTGCTGCCGATTACGATATGATGGAGGATGTTGTATTCGTACCTGAAATCGATGAACCGACCGGTAAATCCGTGGCTATCATCGGCGGCGGCCCGATGGGGCTTTCCGCAGCATATTTCCTGAGACAGAAGGGCCACGAAGTAACCATCTTCGACGCCATGCCGAAGCTGGGCGGTATGCTGAGATACGGTATTCCTGAATACAGACTGCCGAAAGAAGTCCTGGACGACGAAATTGAGATTATTCAGTCCATGGGCGTAGAAATGGTAACCAACTGCAAAATCGGTGAAGACCTGTCCTTTGACACCGTAAGAGCAGACTACGATGCGGTACTGCTTGGTATAGGCGCCTGGGTATCCACCGGCGTGGGCTGCCCGGGAGAAGATGCTGACGGCGTTATCGGCGGTATCGACTTCCTGAGAAAGGTTGTAAGAAATCAGCACATCGACTTCGGTAAGAGAGTTGCCATTGTCGGCGGCGGAAACACAGCCATGGACGCCTGCAGAACTGCCGTAAGATTGGGTGCTGAAGAGGTCTACAACATCTACAGAAGAACAAAGGACGAGATGCCTGCTGACAGAATCGAAATCGAAGAAGGGGAAGAGGAAGGCGTAATCTTCAAGAACCTGACCAATCCTTTGGAGATTGTAAAGGACGAAAATGGCCATGTAAAACAGGTTGTTCTGCAGGTTATGGAGCTTGGTGAGCCTGACGAATCCGGCAGAAGAAGACCTGTTCCTGTAGAAGGCAAGACAGAAACGCTGGATGTAGATACGGTTATTCTGGCTATCGGTCAGGCTGTTGACGCAACGGCCTTTGACGTTGATAAGACAAGAAAGAACGCCATCGCTTACGACCCTGATACCTTTATGACAAGCATTCCGGGCGTATTCGCAGGCGGCGACTGCGGTAACGACAAGATTTCCATTGCCATCGAATCTATTGCTGACGCAGGCAAGGCTGCCATCGTCATTGATTCCTATCTGAACGGCGAAGCCGTAAGCTATGAAAAGCCGTTCTTTGTGGAAAGAGACGATATAACTGAAAAGACTTTCGAGGATAGAGAAAGACTGTGCAGAGAAAAGGCTGACCAGCTTTCCGCCGCTGAAAGAAAGGATAACTTCTCTGAAGTTGTATTTGACGGTCTCACAGAAGACCAGGCTGTGGCCGAAGCTTCCAGATGTCTGGAGTGCGGCTGCCATGATTACTACGAATGTAAGCTGATTGACTTTGCCAACGAATACGACGTGGCTCCTGAAAGATTTGCGGGAGATAAGAATCTGGTAGAATTTACAGATGACCATCCGTTCATCGTGAGAGACCCGAACAAGTGTATTCTGTGCGGCCTTTGCGTAAGAGTCTGCGACGAGGTTATGGGCGTAGGCGCCTTGGGCCTTGTACAGAGAGGCTTTGACACCGTTGTAAAACCAAATCTGGAAAAACCTCTTGCTGAGTCCGGCTGCGAATCCTGCGGTCAGTGCGTAAGCGTTTGCCCGGTAGGCGCGCTGCAGGAAAGACAGACCGTTCAGAAGGAAGTTCCGCTGGATACGGAAATTACAGAAACAACCTGCTCATACTGCTCTGTTGGCTGTACGCTGGATTTAGAGTCCTACGGCGATATGTTAATCAAAGCAAATCCTTCCAAAGAGGGCTTTGTCAATGCCGGAATCTGCTGCGGCAAGGGTAAATGGGGCTTTGATACTGCAGTACTGGAAGGCAAGGCGGTTGACCCTCTGATTAAAGATGGAGACGACTTCCGCATGACCGACTACCACGAGGCTATCGTTATGGCCGCGAAGAAACTGGAAGCCGTAAAGGTAAGACACGGCGCGGATTCCATCGCAGTTGCCATTTCCGACAGATACACCAACGAGGAAGCTTATGCTATGAAGAAGTTTGCTCGGATTGTGGGCGCTAAGACTTTCTGCTTCAATACAAGAGCAAATGCTCTGACTGATGTATTGGGTCTTGATGCTTCTCCGAATACCATCGATGAGCTGCTGTCCACAGAGGTGATTATCGTACCTGGTTTCATCAAGAAGAACAATCCTGTAATCTGGAATAAGATAAAGCAGGCTGCGGAAGCAGGGGCAAAGGTGGTTGCTATTAATACACCTGAAGCGCAGACTTCCTATCCGTTTGCAGCTAAGGTAATCGACACAGATAACAGTACCGCTTTCTTTAAGAGCATGGCAAAAGCTCTGATTGAAATGGGCAAGAAATCTGACGCTGAAGGTTTTGAAGCCTTTGCAGCCTCTGTTGCAGATATGCCTCTCTGCGACGAATGCAAGGCTGTGGCTGAGATGTACGCTAAGGCTAAGAAGGCCATGATTGTATTCCAGCAGAACGTGCTTTCTGAGGAAGCAGCCGCCCTTCTTGCTGACATTGCGCTGTTATCCGGTCATATCGGAAAACCGAGAGACGGTATCCTGGAAGTAAAACCTAAGAACAACTCCCAGGGACTTGTAGATATGGGTATCCGTGAAGGAGCCGAAGCCATGGAAGGCGTAAAGGGCCTGATTATCTTTGGAGAAGACCCGGTAGACTGTGATTTGTCCGGTCTGGAATTCCTGATGGTTTCCGATATCTACATGACGGAAACTGCCAAGAAAGCTGACGTATTTATTCCTGGAACAGGATTCGCTTCTACCGACGGAACCTACACCAATACGGAGAGAAGACTGCTGCCTGTTGAAGCGGCCATCGTAGAAGATGTAGACTGCAGCAACTGGGAAATCGCAGCCGAATTGGCACACGTATTCGAGGAAGAATTTGGCTTCGAGGACGAATCTGATATTTCCTGGGAAATGGACGATACTCTGCCATTGTACAAATATGCTGAAATCGGCGAAGTACTTGGCGGCGTCCTGTGCCCTGTCAATCCGAAATTCGTACCGGCTGCCGATGCAAAACTGGTAGACGAACTGCCATGCACCGACGCACTGATGAAAATGATGGACGAAAGACTACCTGAAGCCGTGCCTGCGACGCGCTAACTTCAGTTAGCGATGCGGCGCCGGACAGGAAAGGGCTGATATTCTGAAAAAATGAAGAGATAAAAAACACTGCTGTCCCCTAGATTAAGCTGCGGGGCAGCAGTGTTTTGTTATGCTGTGAATAAAAGAAAATTGATTACCTACAGTATTTTATAGATTCAGTTCTTTAAATAATTCTTCTTTATAGCAGGAATCTTTCAAAGCTCGCTTCAGGTCATCGATGCGGTTTTGATTCAGAAGATGTTCCATAAGCTTTTTTTCAGCCTCAGCCTGTTTTATTTTTGCTTCAGTTACTTGCAGAGCTTTCTCGGATTCTTCCAGTTCTTTCTTGCATTTTTCAAATGCGGTGGCAGTTCGCACCCATTCATCATACAGCGTCATTTTGCTCCGCACCTCCTTTTCATTTTCCATGGTTTTTACTGCAGTTTGCAGGCGCAGCAACCATGAATCCGCTTCCGCAACAGTACCTTCTTCCAGATACTGAAACAGATTCCTTAATTCACGAGGAATATTGTCTTTGCTGCACTTACTGTTTAGGAATATTGTAACTTGCCCGTCTCTTAAATGCAAGTGTATACCACAGATTCCCCGATATGTGTCGAAAAATCGTTCCTTATTCCTTGAAAATTTTGCATTTTATTCATGAAAAACATTTGTATATTAAGAAAAATTGGACCGAGGCAGACTGCCCAATGATAAAGAGTAAAATATGTGGATAACTTCCTGGTTGACAAACGTAAAAAAACGTGAAATGATTGCAAACACTTGCGTACAAGCTTAAAAGTTTTCCACATGGATAAGTTGAAAAAATTGTATACGATTTGGAAATAATTGTGCATAAGGGGCGCAGAGGTGTATTTTCTGCCATATTCTTGGTGTGGAAAATTACTTTAGCATGTGAAAGAAGAAAGGAAATTTTTATGGCTGATTGAAAAAAGATATTTCTGAATTTATGTTTGATTATAAAACAAAACTTGTGTTAAAAAATAAACTTTTTCTATATTTTTTGTTATAAATTGACAAATGCATGGACGTTGGTATAATATAACATGTAATCTTTTGAGGCGGTTTCAGTTTCAACGAGAAAATGAATGGAGGTTAGTTGTAATGGATAGACTTTATGTAAAGTCGAAAGATTATGCACAAAGAGCAGTGGAAGGTCTTTACAGAGACCTTGAACGGAGAATCGCGGCAAGTCCGGCAGGACAGTGCCCGGTGGACATGGCGTCAGCTTTTCTCAGAATGTGCCACGCCCAGAGCTGCGGAAAGTGCGTTCCCTGCAGAATCGGCCTTGGGCAGCTGCAGAATATACTGGAGGATATTCTGTCCATGGATACCAATTTGGATTTACATATTTTAGATACGCTGGAAAGAACGGCAAGGGCTATCAAAGTGTCGGCAGATTGTGCCATTGGCTTTGAGGCGGCGTCAATGGTGCTGCGAGGCCTTGACGGATTCAGAGAGGATTATGAATCCCATATCTTAAATAACGCCTGTGCCGATAATGTCATCAGCTGCAGGGAAGCGGTACCTTGCAGAGGCGCATGTCCTGCCGGTGTAGACGTTCCCGGCTACACGGCCCTGGTACATGCGGGAAGATATGATGACGCAGTGCGCCTGATTCGTAAAGACAATCCGTTTCCGACTGTATGCGCACTGATTTGTGAGCATCCGTGCGAGGATAAGTGCAGGAGAAACATTATCGACGCGCCGATTAATATCAGGGGACTGAAGCGTTTCGCCATGGATAATTGTTCGGAAACCGTACCCGTACCTGAAACCATGGACCATACAGGCAAGAAAATTGCAGTGGTGGGAGGCGGTCCTTCAGGACTTTCAGCCGCATATTTCCTGTCTATTATGGGACACGATGTGACGGTCTTTGAAAAGAGAGCGCAGCTGGGAGGCATGCTTCGTTACGGTATTCCAAGCTATCGGCTGCCTAGAGAAAGACTGCAGTGGGATATCGACGCCATCGCATCTACCGGCGTAACCTTTCGTACCAATTACGACGTGGAATCTGAAGATGCGATTAAGGAAATCAAAGAAAACTACGACGCTATGTATTTGTCTATCGGTTCCCACAATCACAAGAACCTGGGCATTCCGGGGGAGTATGCAAAAGGCGTGATTCCGGCCGTTGAAATGCTTCGAGGTATCGGTGATGACGCAATGCCTGATTTCAACGGAAAATCTGTTATCATTGTCGGCGGCGGTAATGTTGCCATGGACGTGGCCAGAACCGCAAAGCGCCTCGGCGCCAGCGAGGTATGTATTGTATATAGAAGAAGGAGAGACGATATGACGGCTCTTCCTGATGAAATCGGCGGTGCAGTGGCTGAAGGATGCCAGCTGATGGAACTGATGGCGCCGTCTGAAATTATCGTAGATAAAAACGGCAATGTAAAGGGGCTCTACGTACAGCCTCAGATAGCCGGAGAGGCTGATAAGTCAGGAAGACCAAAACCAGTTGCGGCAGATTTGCCGAGAGTGAAAATGCGCTGCGATATCGTAATCTCTGCCATCGGACAGGCCACAGACTTTACATTCTTTGAACAGTATGGAGTGCCGGTATTCCGCGGCAACATCAAGACTGAAAAGTCCAGCGTAGTGGATAAAGTCCAGGGAATTTACGCAGGAGGCGACTGTGTAACCGGTCCGTCCACTGTAATCAACGCCGTGGCGGCAGGAAAGGTTGCAGCTGCAAATATTGATAATTATCTGGGATATAATCACGAGATTACTGTAGACGTGGATATCCCCGTTCCACTGGTGCAAGACCAGAAGGCAAGAGGAAGAATCGAACTCAAAGAGCGGTATGCTTCAGAGCGAGGCGGGGACTTTGGCGCTGTGGAACTTCCGATGACGAGAGAAGAATCACTGGCGGAATCTTCAAGGTGCTTACGCTGCGATGCTTGCGGATTTGGTTCATTTAGAGGAGGCAGAATAGAAAAATGGTATAGCTAAAGATTGATGGTCAGCAGATTACAGTGCCTGCCGGCACTACAATTTTAGAGGCTGCTGCGAGAGTAGGAATTAAGATTCCCCATCTGTGTTATTTGAAAGACATCAACGAAATCGGTGCCTGCAGAGTCTGTCTGGTGGAAAAAGTGGGTATGGAAAAGCTGGTAACGGCTTGCAATACAGAAGTAGAAGAAGGGGTGGAGATTTTAACCAACAGTCCGAGAGTCAGAGAAGTACGCAGAATTAACGTGGAGCTGATTCTTTCCGACCACGATTGTAAATGTGTACAGTGCGTCAAAAGCGGAAACTGCACCCTGCAGAAGATTGCCAACGATTTAGGCATCATTGAGCAGCCTTATGAGGATGTACACGAAAAGACCAGATGGAATTTTGATTTGCCGCTGATTCGTGAAGCGTCCAAATGCGTTAAATGCATGAGATGTGTGCAGATTTGCGACAAGGTGCAGGGGCTTCATGTCTGGGATATCAACGGCTCCGGATACAGAGCTTCGGTAGGTGTTTCCAATAACCGCAAGATTACGGAAGCGGACTGCTCTCTCTGCGGACAGTGCATTACCCATTGCCCTGTGGGAGCCCTTAGAGAAAGAGACGACTTGCGGCGCCTTAGAGACGCCCTTGCAGACCCTGAAAAAATTACGATGGTGCAGATTGCACCGGCAATCCGTACTGCCTGGGGTGAAGGAATCGGTATTTCCAAAACAGAAGCGACCACCGGCAAGTTGGTAAGCGCTCTGCGAAGAATCGGTTTTGACTACATATTTGACACGACTTACAGCGCGGATTTGACGATTATGGAAGAGGGCAGTGAATTTATCCAGCGCTTTACCCATAAGGAGCAGTATCAATGGCCGATGTTTACTTCCTGTTGTCCGGGGTGGATTCGTTTTGTCAAAACCCAGTATCCGGAATATGTAAAGAATTTGTCTACGGCCAAATCGCCGCAGCAGATGTTCGGCGCCATGGCGAAAACCTATATGGCGCAGAAACTGGGCGTCAATCCGGACAAGATTTACTCGGTGTCTATCATGCCGTGTCTTTCCAAGAAATTTGAAAAAGATGTGCCGCAGATAGATGACGCCGGCCATGGAAAAGACGTGGATTTAGTGCTGACTACCAGGGAACTGGACCGACTGATTCGTGCGGATAATATTCAGGCCCACGATTTGAAAGAAGAGGAATTTGACGAGATTTTCGGAGAAGGTTCCGGTGCGGGGGTGATTTTCGGCGCCACCGGCGGCGTTATGGAAGCGGCCCTTAGAAGTGCATATTTCCTGATTACAGGAGAGAATCCTGAAGCGGACAGCTTTAAGAGCGTGCGGGGAATGGACGGCTGGAAAGAGGCTACCTTTGAAATCAAAGGGTTAAAGGTTCGCGTCGCAGTTGCCAGCGGTCTTGGCAATACCCGAAAACTGATGGAAGCGATTAAGAGGGGACAGGCATCTTACGATTTCGTAGAAATTATGGCTTGTCCCGGCGGCTGCGTAGGCGGCGGCGGGCAGCCGGTAAAAGATGGCTGTGAATTTGCTGAGGCCAGAGGCAAAATTCTGTACGGACTGGATAAGTTCTCGGGGCTGCGTTTTTCCCACGAAAATTCAGCGGTACAGATGACCTATGAAGAGTTTCTGGGAGAACCCAATTCTCACAGAGCCCATGAATTGCTTCATACAAATCTGGAAAACTGGGATTTGGATATGAACAGTTAAGGTCTTTAAAATATGCGGAGCTGCTTGTATTAACGGAACATAACCGTTAGGAATCAGCTCCGCATTCTTCGATTATACATAATGATATTTTTTTCTGTTCAGTGTTAAACAGGTTACAGTAACAATCAGCGTTAAAAATTCTGCAGTAATACCGGACAGCCAGATACCGGTCAGTCCCAAAAAGGACGGAAGTATCAGAATGATAGAAACCTGAAATACCAGCGTCCTCAGGAAGGAGATTAGAGCGGAGAGCAGTCCGTTATTCAGCGCAGTAAAGAAAGAGGAACCGAAGATATTTATGCCGCTGATTAAAAAGGACATGGCGCAGATGCGGAATCCCTGACAGGTCATTTCAAAAAGTGCTTTGTCGTAACCGACGAATATGGCGGCAAGAGGCACTGCCAGAAGCTGGGCCACAGTGACCAGCACGACGCCGCAGCAGACAATGGCGCGGACGCTTTTTTTGAACAGATTTTTTAGTTCCGGGTGATTTTCTGCGCCGTAGTTGTAGCTGACAATCGGTGCGCAGCCCATGCTGTAGCCGAGATAAATAGCGGCGAAGATGAAATTGACGTACATAATTGTGCCGTATGCGGCGACGCCGTTTTCCCCTGCAAAACGCAGAAGCTGCAGGTTATACAGCGCGCCTACCAGGGAAGATGAAAGACTGCTGAGAAGCTCAGAAGAACCGTTGGTGCAGGCTTTCAGCAGGGTCTTGGGATAAAATTTTGTGCCCGTCAGTTTGAGCAGACTGGTGTTTTTCCCGGCAAAGTAAACGATTGGGAAAATGCCGCCGAACAATTCTCCCAGTGCAGTAGCGATGGCTGCTCCGGCGATACCCCAGTGAAAAACTGCGATAAAAAGAAAATCGAAAATCATATTGATGACGCCGGAACCGATGGAAACATAAAGTCCCAGTTTTTGTTTTTCTGCAGCGACAAAGAAACTCTGAAAAGCGCACTGCAGCATAAAGCACGGCAGTGAAATCAGCATGATGCGGCAGTAAAGCACGCAGTATTCCAGCAGTTCTCCTTCTGCACCCAGCAAAATTGAAACCGGGCGGACAAAGATTTGGGCCAGCAGTGAAATGGTAATACCGCCTGCGATTAAGGCGTAAATCAGCATGGAGAAGTACTGATTTGCAAGGTCGTTTTTCTTTTCGCCAAGGGTTTTGGCAACGATGGCGCTTCCGCCGGTACCCAGCATGAAGCCTATGGCGCTGAGGGCGCCGAAGACCGGCATAATCAGATTCACGGCGGCAAAGGCAGTTTTGCCTACAAAGTTAGATACGAAGAGACCATCTATAATAGAGTAGATGGATGTAAATATCATCATGACGATGGATGGCAGAACAAAGAAAAACAGCTTTTTGTATGTGAAATGTTCTGATAATTGTATTCGCATGTAAAATCCCCTCCCTTTGATAAATGTCTATTTCAACTGTTGTACTTGTGTGCGGAGATTGGCAAGATAGGTTTTCAGCAGCCTGTTCAGAAGAATCCTGTCTTCGCCGAGGGCAGAAAAAGCCCGGGTTTCCGCCTCTAAAACCGGTAAAATCTTCTGACGAGTCAGCTCCTGTCCTGCTTCTGTCAGGTAGATATGGGTGCTGCGGCCGCGGCCTCTTTTTAAATAAATGCAGCCGTCCGATTCCAGTTTCCGGATGGCGGAGTTGACCGTCTGTTTACTGAGAAAGGAATTTTCGCAGATATCTTTCTGGGTACAGCCTTCACCCAGCAGGAATATGTCGTAAAGAATACTGATGGCGCTGTTGGACGCGCCAAGGCGCAGGGCGACTTCACGATAAATATCGCATTCCTCTTTATATAGACGGTTAAACTCCAGAAATTCCTGGCTTAAGCTTGTTTCCATGAAAATACCTCCAAAGCAAGATTGCCGCCTGCTGTCACGGCGGAAACTGATATTAGACGTTATGCAGCAGTAATCAGTATAGTACGAAATCGGACTTAAGTCAAGTGATGTTCAAATATTGTTGTAAAATGGGGGAGGAACTGTAAATTGCAAACAAAAAATGGGCTTTTCCTTTTGCTTTGCGGCTCCGGGTTAGCCGGCGCATGCAAAAGGACAGACCCATTTTATTTAAATTTTCTGTTTTGTAAGCTGCAGCAGTTCGACGGCGCTTTTTCTGGTGGTATCAGTAATATTTTCTCCTCCCAGAAGTCTGGCGATTTCATCTACGGTCTGCTCCGGGGAAAGCCTGTCCACTGTGGTGAAGGTGCTGTCGCCGGTCTCCTCCTTGGAAATCCGGTAGTGGGAGTCTCCACTGGCTGCAATCTGGGGCAGGTGGGTAATACAGATAATCTGGTGATTGGCTGCAATCTGGTGTAGTTTTCTGCCGACGATGCTGGCCGTAATGCCGCTGATGCCGGCATCTATCTCGTCGAAAATCATGGTTGGAATCCTGTCGTAAGAGCCGGTAATGTTTTTGATTGCCAGCATGATTCTGGAAATTTCACCTCCTGAGGCGATTTTGGCCAGAGGTTTCAGAGGCTCGCCTTTGTTGGTAGAAATCAGGATTTCCACTATGTCGTTGCCGTCCGGGCCGATACTTTCCGGCGTTTTGAAATCGATGGAAAGAACTGCGCTGCCGAAATTCAGGTCCGCAAGTTCTTTTTGAATCAGCTGTTCCAGCTGCGCTGCGCTGACGCGTCTGGCCTCGGAAAGAAGCTCTGCCTGGGTGGCCAGAGCCTGATAGGCCTTGGAAGTTTCAGATTCCAGGGAGGCTTTTACATCGTCGAAGTTTTCTATTTCATTCAGCTCTTTGGAAATTTTATCATAATATGCGAGAATCTCTTCGATGGAAGAGCCGTATTTTTTCTTCAGATTGTCGATTAGATTGAGCCGGGCAATGGCTCCGTCCAATTCCTCCGGTGTGAAGGTGAATTTTTCACGGGTTTCCCGAAGAGAAGAGGACAGGTCCTCCAGCCTGTAATACATATCGGTAATCTCTTCACTGATAGTGTTCAGCTGGCCTGAATACTGACTGATGGACTGAAGGCTGTGCATGGCGTTTCCAAGAGCGCTGACAGCGCCTTCACCGTCGCCGCTGAGACTGCTGTAAGCTGTTTCTATACCCGCAAAGATTTTCTCACTGTTCTGCAGCATGGAAACTCGTTCAGAAAGCTCTTCATCTTCTCCGGGGCGGAGATTGGCATTTTGGATTTCAGACTGTTCAAAGCGGTAAAAGTCCAGCTTCTTCAGGTTGTCTCTCTCTTGAGAAAGCAGCTTGTTAAGGCGGGTTTTTACGTCATGGTAGACCTCATAGGCCTGAACAAAAGCTTCACGTACGGGTTTGATTTTCTCTGCCTGGTAACTGTCTACCAGCCTGATATGGTTATCGGGATTCAGAAGGGACTGATTGTCATACTGACCGTGAATGTCCGCAAGTCTTCGGCAGGTTTCGGAAAGCTCTCCCAGGGTAACGAGTTGTCCGTTAAGCCTGCAGAGATTTTTGCCTGTCGCAGAAACCTCTCTGGAGATAACAATTTCTTCTCCGTCCAACTCGCCGGCCAGCTGGACTACGGCTTTCTGCGCGCCGTGGCGCACAAAAGCAGAATCAGCCCTGCTCCCAAGAGCAAGGCTAATTGCTTCTATTACGATGGATTTACCGCTGCCGGTTTCTCCTGTAATAATATTCAGACCTTCTTCAAAATCAATCTCGTTATTTTCTATGATTGCAAAATTTTGAATACTGATGTGATTTATCATTGTCCTTTCGACCTCATAATTAACATATCGTTGAAAATAGATAAAATCTCTTCTACATTTTCCTCCTTATCGATAATCATCAGCAGGGTGTTATCTCCGGCCACAGAGCCGACCACATGGGGAAGTCCGATGCAGTCAACAGCTTCTCCTGCGGCAGGGCCGCACCCGGATAACGTCTTGATAACAATCAGGTTCTGTGCGGAGGCAAAAGAGGTAATCGTCTCTCTGAAGATTTTTACAAAACGGTCGGAAATCGGTGCATCCTGTCTGGCGCTTACAGCGTATTTGTATTTCCCGGTACCGGTCAGTACCTTAATCAGCTGCAGTTCCTTAATATCTCTGGAAATGGTAGCCTGAGTGACTTCAAAACCCTCCTCCTTGAGCATGGCGGCAAGTTTATCCTGTGTTTCTATCTCGTTGTTGGCAATGAGTTCTAAGATTTTATTCTGTCTTGAATAACGCATGGTAATCTCCTTTTCCATAATTAAGTCCTAATTCCACACAGTATTATACCATAATATAGACGAAATTGAAAGAATAATTGTTCCGAGATAAGGGGAATTCCCTCAGATAAAAAGTGGACAAACACACGTTCTTGTGCTATACTGTTATAGCGAAGAAAGAAAAGAGAGGCTTTAGAATATGCGGATTTTAGGAATTGACCCGGGATACGCCATTTTGGGATGGGGCGTGCTGGACCACGTGGGCAACCGTTTTTCCGTAGTGGATTACGGTGCGGTCACTACAGACGCCAAGATGGAGATGCCCCAGAGACTGCAGCATTTATATACGCAGCTGACGGCGATTATAGAAGAATACAGACCCGATGCGGCTTCCATAGAAGAATTGTTTTTTAATAACAACGCTAAGACTGCCATCATGGTAGGCCAGGCGAGAGGCGTGGCGGTGCTGGCGTGCGTCAACGGAGGCCTGGAGATTAACGAATATACGCCTCTGCAGATTAAGCAGGCGCTGGTGGGCTATGGCCGGGCGGACAAGCAGCAGGTACAGGCCATGGTAAAGGCAATTCTGAACCTGAAGGAAGTGCCTAAGCCGGACGATACGGCCGATGCGGTGGCGGCTGCCATCTGTCACGGTCACTCGGCGGGCAACCGGGTGCGCAATCTTAAACTGAATCTGAGATAAAGATAGAGGAATAGCAGATATGATTAGATTTATTAAAGGGATATTTCATCCGGGGCTTTCCGGCTCGGTTATGATAGAGACCGCAAGCGGCATGGGCTTTGAGGTACATATTCCGGCCAATTCGCCCCTTTACAAGAAGTTAGAAGGGGAGACCGTCAAGGTCTTTACCTCGATGATTGTCAAGGAAGACGACATCAGCCTGTACGGTTTTTCGGACAAAGAAAGTCTGGAGCTCTTTGAGCTTTTGATTACGGTCAGCGGCGTCGGCGCCAAGGCTGGGATGTCTATTATGAGCGCGCTGCCGCCTATGGAACTTAAGCGGGCAATCGCCGCAGGCGATGCCAAAGCTATTTCAGCGGCCAACGGCGTGGGGAAAAAGACTGCTGAGCGGCTGATTCTCGAGCTGAAAGATAAGGTCGGAAGCTTTGACGAGGATGGTCTTTCCGCTGACAGCGACGTTTATATCCCTGTCAGCGACGAGCGAGGTGAAGCGGTTGCGGCCCTCATGGCTTTAGGGTACAATAGAAACGAGGCTACCGGTGCGGTAGGCAAGGTAAAGGCCGAAGGCCTGACCTGCGAGGATTACATCAAGCACGCACTGAAGAATTTATTTTAGAGGATAGAATATGGAAGAGAGAATTACGCAGTCCAGCTCTGCCGGGTTTACAGAGGAACGACAGGAATCCACTCTGCGCCCGCAGCATCTGGAGGATTTTATAGGGCAGAAGACGGTCAAGGAGAATCTGAAAATCTTTATCGAAGCGGCTAAGCTTCGCGGAGAGCCCCTGGACCACGTGCTGTTTTACGGTCCGCCGGGTCTCGGCAAGACGACTCTGGCAGGTATCATCGCCAACGAGCTGGGCGTCGATATCAAGATTACTTCAGGTCCCGCCATTGAAAGGGCAGGGGATTTGGCCGCGATTTTGACCAATCTCAACGAGAACGATGTGCTGTTCATCGATGAGATTCATCGTCTGAACCGCTCTGTAGAGGAAGTCCTTTATTCCGCGATGGAGGACTATGCCCTGGATATTATCATCGGCAAAGGGCCGTCGGCCAGGTCTATTCGCCTGGATATCGCAAAATTCACCCTGATTGGCGCCACCACCAGAGCGGGCAGTCTGTCGGCTCCGCTGCGGGACCGTTTCGGCGTAATCAGTAAGTTTGAGCTTTATACCCATGATGAGCTCACAGAGATTATCCGCAGGTCCGCAGGACTTTTAGGTGTGGAGACGGACCAGACTTCCCTGATGGAGATGGCCCGGTGCTCCAGAGGTACGCCCCGGGTCGCCAACAGGCTTCTGAAACGTATCAGAGACTTTTCCCAGGTTCGCGGAGACGGCAGAATTGACGAGGCCATTACCTGCAGCGCTCTTAAGGCGCTGGGCGTGGATGAGCTGGGACTGGAGAGGCTGGACCGGGAAATCCTGTCCGCCATCATTGAACGCTTTAACGGCGGGCCCGTAGGGATAGATACCATTGCGGCCTCCATCGGAGAAGAGAGAGTTACCATTGAGGACGCCTATGAACCTTATCTGATTCAGTCGGGCCTTCTGTACCGCACACAGAAAGGCAGAATGGTTTCCCAGCGGGGGTATAAGCATATGGGACTGGAATTTCCGGGAGACACAGCGGAGCAGCCTGAGGCCGGAGAAAAGCCGGACAGCGGGGACGCCGAAACCGAAAGTCAGCAGAAACTATTTTAGCCGGAGGAAAAAAGTATTATATTATGAGAATAGACCAATTTGATTACTATCTGCCCCAGGAGTTAATTGCCCAAAGACCCTCGGAGCAGCGGGACCAATGCCGGCTCATGGTCATGGACCGAAGCAGCGGGACCATAGAACACAGACATTTTTACGATGTCCTGGATTATCTGAGGCCGGGAGATTGTCTGGTGATGAACAATTCCAAGGTTCTGCCGGCAAGGCTCTTTGGAGAAAAGGAGGAGACCGGCGCCAAGGCAGAGTTTCTTCTGATTAAGAGAATCGAGGGAGACCGGTGGGAAACAATGGTAAAGCCGGGGAAAAGACTGAAGCCGGGCAACTGGGTACGGTTCGGTCCTGATTTTCGCGGGGAGATTTTAGACTACGGCCAGGACGGTACCAGAATTGTGGAATTTCATTATGAAGGCATTTTTATGGAAAGGCTGGAGGAGCTTGGCAGCATGCCTTTACCTCCTTATATCGAAAGAGAAAGCACCTTGGAAGATAAGGACATGTATCAGACGGTTTACTGCAAAGAGGAGGGGTCTGTAGCGGCGCCTACGGCGGGACTCCACTTTACGGAAGAGCTTCTGAAGAAGGCGGAGGCCAAAGGGGTGAAGCTGGCTTATGTGACACTTCACGTCGGCATAGGAACCTTCAGGCCGGTTAAATGCGAGAACGTGGAAGAGCATCACATGCATTTTGAAGAATACTCCGTAGAAGAGGAAGCTGCCGGCATCATCAACGATACCATTCTGTCCGGCGGCCGCATCGTTTCCGTAGGTACGACTTCGGCCAGAACCCTGGAAAGCGCAGCCTACCTGGATGAAGCTTCCGGAAAGTATCTGATTGCTTCAGGAGAGGGCTCCACGGGTATCTTCATCTATCCGGGGTACAAGTACAAGATTATCGATGCCCTGATTACCAACTTCCATCTGCCGAAATCTACCCTTCTGATGCTGATTTCCGCACTATATGACCGGGAGAAAATCCTGGAGGCGTACGAAATTGCCGTTAAGGAAAAGTACCGCTTTTTCAGCTATGGAGACGCCTGTCTCATTATATAAATAAGGGCCGACGCTTTTACGCCGGCTCTTTGTTGTTTTTCTATTCATGTATGATATTTTTGTGCCGCATTACTTTTTTTCATCAGATTAGCACAAAAAATTGTGCTAATCGAGTTGTTTTAGACGAAAAAGCTAAAGCCTCCCTTTGTTGTTTCTTGGGAGGCTTATGCTAAAATCCGCTTTAATACATTTTAAGCACAAATTCTAATTATCATCAGCAGCCATTGCCTGATTTTTTTGTGCTAAATTCTCAAGAAATCTTCATTTGGCACAAAAACATCTAAAGCACCGCTGGTTTTACGCTTCTATTACTCTGATGATATTATTATTACAGGGTCAGGGAAGGGGCGCTGTAGGTTCTTGCGGCCATTTCCTGGTCCAGCATATAAAGGCCCTTGGCGTCGGTTCCGAAGATTTCCATCTTGGTAATCATATCGGTTGCATTGGTTTCTTCTTCGCCCTGTTCCTTTACAAACCAGTCTAAGAATTGCATGGTACGGAAGTCCTTGTCTTCGTAGGCGGCGGCGTAGATGGTGTGAATCAGTTCAGTCACATATCTCTCGTGTTCCAGACCCTTTTTCAGAGGGTCCATGTTGTTTTCCAGCACGGCTTCCGGCTTGTCAATGGCTTCTAAAGTGACTTTTAAATCGTTGTTCTGCATGTATTCCATAAAAAGCATTGCATGGTCTCTTTCTTCCTGTGCCTGAATCTTGTACCAATTTGCGTAGCCGTCCAAACCGGCTTCTTTGTAGTAGTTCGCAAATTCCAGATAGAGGTATGCGGAATACAGCTCCTTGTTAATCTGCGTGTTAAGCAGTTCTGCAACTTTTGCATTAATCATGGTAATTTCCCTCCGTTTGTTTTGTTTATAACTTTACTTAACTTAAATTATAATACCCGCGGCAGTAAAATACAAACAGTTTATTTTTTGGTTGTGCAACTCCCGCAGATATTGTAGAATAAAAAAGCAGCAAATTTGATTTCACGGAAAGAAAGGTTGACATATGAAACACGCAGTTACTTACGAATTATTAAAAACCGACGCCCGCACCAGGGCACGCCGCGGTATCGTGCATACGCCCCACGGCGATATACAGACGCCGGTCTTCATGCCGGTGGGAACCCAGGCCACAGTCAAAGCCATGCGGCCGGAGGAGGTCAAAGAGATGGGAGCCAGTATCATTTTGTCCAACACCTATCATCTGTATTTAAGACCGGGCCACGATATTATCAGGGAAGCCGGAGGCCTTCATCGGTTTATGAACTGGGACCGGGCCATTCTCACTGACAGCGGCGGCTTTCAGGTGTTTTCCCTGGGCAAGCTGAGAAAGATTACAGAGGAGGGGGTCAGGTTTCAAAGTCATATCGACGGCTCACGGCACATGTTGACGCCGGAAAAAGCCGTAGAAATTCAGAACGCACTGGGTTCTGATATTATGATGGCTTTTGACGAGTGCGCGCCTTATCCGGCGGACAGAACCTATGTAAAAAACTCCATGGAGAGAACTACCCGCTGGCTGGCCCGGTGCAAGGCGGCGCACAAGGATATAGAACGTCAGTCTCTGTTCGGTATCATGCAGGGCGGTATGTACAAAGACCTGCGCAGACAGAGCGCGGAAGAAATCGTAGAATTGGATTTGCCGGGTTATGCCATCGGAGGATTGTCCGTAGGGGAACCAAAGGAATTGATGCTGGACATTCTGGATGACTGCGCAGACCGTCTTCCCGCAGATAAAGCCAGATATCTGATGGGGGTAGGCAGTCCCGACTATCTCTTTGAGGGGGTAGAGCGGGGTATCGACATGTTCGACTGCGTTTTGCCTACCAGAATTGCAAGACACGGTCTCTGTACCACCAGTCACGGGAGAATCAACATCAAAAATGCCAAATACGAGCGGGATTTTACGCCTCTGGATTCGGAATGTGATTGTTACACCTGCAGGAATTACTCAAAGGCGTACCTGCGGCACCTTTTCAAGGCAGATGAAATGCTGTCCGCCATGCTGCTTTCCAATCACAACATTCACTTCCTGATTAAAATGATGGAGAATATCAGGACAGCCATTGAAGAAGACAGGTTTTTAGAGTACAAAAAGGAGTTTTACGATAAATATGGAAGATTTTAATATTTGCGTCCACGACCAGTTCTGCGGCGGCTGTGTTTACCAGGGTATGCCCTATGACCAGCAGCTGGCATTAAAGGAAAAGGAGGTCAGAGGGTATTTTGCAGAAAGAGGGGTACAGCCGGAGGTATTCGATTCAATACAAGGCTGCCCCGAAAATCACAAATACAGATACAGAAACAAGATGGAATACACCTTCGGAGACTTTGTCAAAGACGGCCCTATCTGTCTGGGAATGCATAAGAAAAAGAATTTCATGTCCATTGTAACGGTGGACCAATGTCAGCTGGTGGACGAGGACTTCAACCGAATCCTTCGCTTCAACCTGGACTTCGCAGAGGAGAAGGGGTATCGCCATTACAATAAAAAATCCCATACAGGGCTTCTGCGCCACCTCATCGTCCGCAAGGGCATTCGGACCGGAGAACTTCTCATCAATATTGTAACGTCCGGGGAAGAGGGATTTGACGAAGAGGGTTATGTCAAGGGCCTTCTGCAGCTGCCCCTTGACAATGAGATTGTAGGGATTCTCCGCACTTTCAATGACAACATCGCCGACAAGGTGACCTGCGAAGAGCTGAAAACCCTTTACGGAAGGGATTACTATATGGAGGAAATTCTGGGCCTGAAGTTCAAGGTCAGCGCTTTTTCTTTCTTTCAGACCAACGTGGAGGCTGTGGAAAGGCTTTACAGCGAGGCTCTTTCCCTGATTGACGACTTTGAGGGGAAAAAGGCCTTCGACCTTTACTGCGGTACAGGCACCATCAGCCAGGTGCTGGCGCTGAAAGCCGCTCAGGTTACCGGCGTGGAGATAGTGGAGGAGGCAGTCCAGGCGGCCAGGGTCAACGCCCGGCTCAACGGGCTGGACAACTGCAGGTTTATTGCCGGAGACGTATTCAAAGTTCTGCAGTCCACAGATGAAAAGCCGGAAGTCATTGTAGTGGACCCGCCGAGAGCAGGCATGAGTATGGACGCTGTGGAGAAGGTCATCAGCTACGGTGTAGACCAGATTGTGTATATCAGCTGCAATCCGAAAACTTTGGCAGTCAATCTGCAGCAGTTTGTGTATAACGGTTATCAGGTTAAGTATGCCAGACCATTTGATAATTTCCCGTGGACAAAGCATATTGAAACAGTGGCTCTGCTGACGAGAAAAGGCCAGTAAATCAAAGGTTGTCGCTGATTAAATGAGAAAATCCATTTATTGTGCAGATACCTAAAAAAAGTTACAGAAAATTTTGTTGAAGGATATCTGGCGCTGTGATAAAATATAGATACTATATTTAGTAGACAAAGGAGAAAGACACATGAAGAAAAGAACTTCTAAAATTTTCGCAGTTGCCATGGCGCTGGTTATGATGTTATCCATGACTCTGGTGCTGACAAGCTGCGGCGGAAGTGAGCCACAGACTCTTGAGGAGTATGTAGCCGAAAATCCTGAAGCGCTGGAGGAACTGGAGGATGCGATGACATCTAACGCTCAGTCGGGAGTAGATGTTAAAATAGAAGTTAAGAAAAACACAATCACTTGTTCTTTCCAGTTTGACGTGACTTTAGATGAGGACGAGGCTGCTCAGGCAGAAGAGATTTTTGAAGAGTATATGGATTCCGCAAGCTATGTCTTTGAAGCCATTGGAGATAGCTTTGAAGAAGAGACAGAAATCGACGGCATCAAGTGCCAGGTTATCTATCTGAACGGCGACGGCAGCGAACTGTACAACCGGGTATTTGAATAATTGAAAATAATCCAGTATAAAGGGAGTTCTCGATGTGAGAACTCCCTTTATCGTTAGCGTGTAATTTCCTTATTTCGTGATAACCTTGCAGATATCTTCTCCCAGCTGAATTGGATTTTCCACGGTAAGTCCGGATATCAGCAGGGCCTGGCTGTAGAGCAGGTTGGCGTAGGTTTTCACCATATCTTTGCCTTCCTCTCCCATAGCATAGGTGTTTTGCAGAGTTTTCATGACCGGATGGTTAGGATTGATTTCCAGAATCCGGTTGGCCTTTACCATCTGGTCTGTCGGCATAGCGTTCAATACCTTTTCCATTTCCAGGGAAATATCCCCCTTGGTGGTGAGGCAGACTGCAGAGTTTCTGAGACGAGGGGACAGCTTGACTTCTGAAACCTTATCGTCCAAGGACTCTTTGATATAATCTAAAAGCTCTCTGCTGGCTTCTTCCGCCTTTTTCATTTCCTCTCTTTGAGCCTCTGTTTCCTCTCCGGTCATGTCTTCAGAAGAAACAGACTTAAATTCTTTATCCTTGTAGTCGCGCATCATCTGCAGAACAAATTCGTCTATTTCGTCGGTCAAATAGAGAATCTCATATCCCTTATCCCTGATAAATTCAGTTTGAGGCAGCATATCGATTTTTTCAACGGATTCCCCGCAGGCGTAGTAGATATATTTCTGGTCTTCGCCCATTTTAGTCACGTATTCGTCGAGGGATACCAGTTTCTTTTCCATGGAGGAGTAGAAGAGAACCAGGTCGGAAAGAACGTCCTTGTGCATACCGAAATCATCGTAGAGACCGTATTTCAGCTGACGTCCGAAGTTTTCAAAGAATTTCTCATAATCCTCTCTTTGGTTTTTCAGCATATTCAGCAGCTCATTTTTAATCTTTTTCTCGAGATTTTTAGCGATATTGCGCAGCTGTCTGTCGTGCTGCAGGGTTTCCCGGGAGATATTCAGGGATAAATCCTGAGAATCTACAAGTCCCTTTACGAAGTTAAAATAGTCCGGCAGCAGTTCCTGGCAGCGTTCCATAATCATCACGCCGGAGGAATAAAGCTGCAGACCCTTTTCGTAGTCCTTGGTGTAGTAATCATAAGGGGCGCGGCCCGGAATAAAGAGCAGGGCAGTGTAGCTGGATACGCCCTCTACGCTGGTGCGAATCACTTTGGCAGGGTCTACAAAATCGCTGAACTTGCTCTTGTAATATTCGTTGTAATCCGAATCCGTTACCTGACTCTTAGGACGCTTCCAGATAGGCTCCATGGTGTTAAGGGTTTCCATCTCCATGTAGGTTTCCATCTCAGGCATTTGACCTTCTTCAGCAGGGGCGTCCTCCTTCGGGCGACTCTTTTCCACCATCATCTGAATTGGATAGCGGATGTAATCGGAATATTTTTTTATCAGGCTGCGAATGGTATATTCCTCCAGGAAACCAGTATAGTTTTCGCCCTCGGTATCTTCCTTGATAGACAGGACGATTTCCGTGCCGACAGCAGATTTTTCCGCCGGCTCTATGGTATAGCCGTCGCTGCCGTCGGACTGCCAGCGGTAGGCTTCTTCGCTGCCATAGGCCCGGGAGGTAACCGTTACGGTATCGGCAACCATAAAAGCGGAATAAAATCCTACGCCGAACTGACCGATGATGTCGATGTCCTCTGCGGAAGCGGCGCTGTCCTTGGCTGTCTGCGCTTCCTTAAAGGCGAGACTTCCGCTCTTTGCGATGGTACCCAAATTGGCCTCAAGCTCGTCACGGGTCATACCAATGCCGTTATCGCTGATAGTCAGAATGCGGTTGACCCTATCAGCTGCAATGGTGATATGAAAGTCCGAACGCTGTACACCTGTATCACCGGACTGCAGACTCTGATAGTACAGTTTGTCCAGGGCGTCGCTGGCATTGCTTATCAGTTCCCGCAGGAATATCTCCTTGTGGTTGTAAATTGAATGAATCATCAAATCTAAAAGTTTCTTAGATTCTGCTTTAAATTGTTTTTTCTCCATCGTATACCTCCAATTATGTTGATTTTCATTCCTAACCAGGTTGTTAGCACTCTTTATGCATGAGTGCTAAAATGCTCATGTATATAATTTACCACTTCCGCAGGAAATGTCAATAGGGATTTATCATAAATTACTGAGATTTCACTTACATTAGTTAAAGGGGGTGACATTTTTTGAAAATCAAGATTTACAGAGGGACTCATCAGATTGGCGGCTGCGTCGTAGGCGTATCTACTGAACACACCCGAATCCTCATAGATATGGGCAAGCAGATGGCTGACACCGAGGGAAATACGCCTTTAGAGCGTTTATCCATCGACGAACCCTATGACGCTGTAATTTTTACCCATTATCACAGCGACCACATCGGCCTCATGGAGTATATTGCGCCCAATATTCCCCTTTACATAGGAAAGACCGCGCGGGAAATTTTCATGGCCGTTAAAGAACAGGAAGGAAGCCCGCTGACCGAGAGAATCAAAGCAATGCATACCTATGAGGACGGAAAGCCTTTTTCCATAGGGGACCTTCATATTACACCGCTTTTGGCCGACCACTCTGCTTTTGACGCCTATATGCTGGTCATAGAGGGAGACGGGAAAAAGCTTCTGCATACGGGAGATTTTCGTCTTCATGGGCTGAAAGGCCAAAGGACGGCAGAAAAGTTTGACCGCTATCGGAATCAAGTGGATTTATTAATCACAGAGGGGACCAACCTTTCTTACAAAAATCCAATTACTACGGAGGAGAGAAAGCTGGAGGAGGCTGCTCGGGTCATTATGGAACGCTTTCCCTATACCTTTGTGCTGTGCAGTCCAACGGACTTTGACCGGCTTTCTGTATTTTACCGGGCTGCGGAATCAAAAGGGTCTTTTTTCTGCGACGCTTATCAGATGAAGCTCTTTGAAATTCTCAGGAAGTCCGGCAGTGATATCGACGGGCTCTATGATTTTTCCAGGGCAAAGGTATATCTGGAGGATTTGAAAGAGAAAGACGACGGTTTTTGCATGACAGTGCGAAATCAGAAAGCCTTTCAGAGCGTGATAAAGCCTTATTTGGAGAAAGGCGAGGAGAGCTGTCTTTTCATCAGTTCAGTACCGGAAGGGTATCTGAGGAAGCATCAGTCAGCTGTTGAAAAGCTGGCCGCAGGCTTTCGATACAGGATAAAGCTGCACACCTCGGGTCATGCCAGCAGCGAGGCCCTCTGGGAGGCGGTAAGGAGACTGCAGCCGAAAAAGATAATTCCCGTTCATACGGAAAAGCCGGAAAAGATAAGACTTGGGGCCTTTCAGAGCAGCGTTCTTTTTCTTGAAGATGGCGACAGTTATGATATACTATAAAATATGAGAAGCTAGGGAAGGAGAGATACTGATTTGAAAGAAAACCTGCTTACCAAAACCGCCGAGCTGGCTATGTACGTGACCCTTTCCTATATCAGAGAAGGGGACTTTGCTGTGGACGCAACCTGCGGGAACGGTCACGATACCCTGGCCCTGGCCCGGGCAGTGGGAACTGCGGGAACCGTTCTGGCCGTGGACCTGCAGGAGGCAGCCGTCGCTTCCTGCGGAAAACTGCTGCGGGAGCACCGGATTGAAAATACGATACAGGTTTGCGGAAATTTTCTGCATTTAGACCGCTATATTGGGGAAAAGGCGGAGGGAAGAAACCCTAGGGCCGTGGTCTTTAATCTGGGCTATTTGCCCGGCGGAGATAAAGAGATAACCACCCGGAGCCGGGATACTGTGCAGGCCGCGGCAAAGGCGGCGGACTTGGTGGAGCCGGGCGGTATTGTGACCCTGGTGATGTATCCGGGTCACCGGGAGGGCAGTCTGGAAAGAAAAGCTTTGCTGGAATGGGCTGAAACTCTGGATGCGGGCCGGTATCATACGGTATATGCCAGTCTGCCCAATCAGAAGAAGAATCCGCCGGAGATACTGTGGATTACAAGGAAAGATACGAGGAGAGAGAAGCCATGAGGGAAGATACGAAATGGATTGTTGACGCTGTTGAAGCAGTGGGAAAGACTGCCCTTAGAGACGGAGAATACTGGAGAGCTACTTATACGGAGGAAGATGCAAAAGCAGTAGAACTGCTTAAGTCCTATATGACAGAAAGCGGTATGGAAGTCTATTTTGACGCTGTAGGAAATCTGTTCGGCCGCCTGCCTGGAAAGGACAGCCAAGTCATTATGACCGGCTCCCATAGAGATACCGTCAGACACGGCGGTAAATATGACGGTATGCTGGGCATTCTCACCGGTCTGAAAGCTGCAGCCTCCCTCTATGGACAGCTGGGAAAACCGGAAAAAACCGTGGAGGTTGTAGCTATCTGCGAGGAGGAAAGCAGCCGTTTTCCACTGAGCAGTTACGCGGGCAGCTGCCACATCAGCGGTCAGCTCCAAGAAGAAGATTTACAGGTGACAGACGGCGACGGAATCTCCATGAGGGAAGCCATGGAGAAAGCAGGCTATCTAAGAGAAGCACTCAGCGCCGGGAGGAAGGATTTAGAGCATTTTGTAGAACTGCACATCGAACAGGGCGGTCTGCTGGAGGACCAGGAAAAGCAGGTCGGCATCGTTACCTCTATCGTTGGCCTATTTGCAGGAGAAGTTATCTTTACCGGCCATCAAAACCACGCAGGTACTACGCCGATGTATCTGCGAAAGGACCCGATGCCCTTAGCTGCCGAGTATATTTACAGGCTGCATCAATGGGCCGGCGGATATATGGAAGACATGGTCTGCACAGTGGGAAAGATTACGGCACAGCCCGGCAATGCCAATGTTATTCCCGCAGAGGTCTCTTTTACCTTTGACATCCGCTCGGCAAAGGAGGAGAGACTCCGCCAGGCGGAAGCCGTCCTGCTGCAGCTGAAGAAAGAACTGGAAGGAAATATTGCAGTGGAGGTGCGGGTTGCCTGCAATGAACCGCCGGTTCAGCTGGATGAGTCAGGCATAGAACAGCTGGAGAAAATAGCCGAAAGGAGAAATCTCCGGTTTCAGAAGATGACAAGCGGCGCGGGCCATGATTCTCAGGTCATCGGTCAGAAGTACAGGACCAACATGGTCTTTGTGCCCAGTGTGGACGGCGTCAGTCACAGCACCGCAGAATTTACCAAAGCCGAGGACATCGACGCCGGCTATCTAGTTCTGCGGGATTATCTGGAAACCCTGGCTTGGCAGCGGGAAGGGGAAACTTGTGATGAAGAAAAATAACAGTTTCGGTAAAACCTTGGAGAAACTTCTGCTTACCTCCGGCGTAAAAAACTATACCATTGCCAGGGCCCTAAACTATGATGTCTCTTATATCAGCAAATGGATTTCGGCGGCGGTGCTGCCGTCTAAGAAGAATGTGGACCGAGTCATCGATATCATTGCAGAGACCATTCTTTCACAGGGAGACCCCCAAGGACTTGATGAGGTTGGCAGACGGCTTGGCATTTCAGATATTTGTGATAAAGAACTCCTGAGAACTGCCATGGAAAATAAGCTGACTGAGGCGTATTTTGCTTCCTCCGGCAATTTTCCTGACGGGAAGTACATCAACAATGCTTCTTTAACGGTGCTCCCTGAGAATCAACTGCCTCTGCTCACTGACTTTTCAAAGGAAATTGATGCCCATGGGCCGCTGCATATTGCGGTAATGGCGGATTTATTTGCACTGGACAGGCCGTCTAAACTGCTCCTTGCCGGAATTGAGCATCATCGGTTCCGTCTGAAGGAAATGCGGGAGAATATTCATCTTCATCTGATTTTAAACCTGGACAGTTTAAAAGGCAATATGGTCTATGACGTGGTTCTGTTGATTCATCTGCTGTCCCACTATTCGTTGACCGATTTCCAGCTTTCCTACAGCGGAAATGCTGCAGGGAAACTGATTTTCGCCGTAGAGGAGGAATATGCCGGCGTTACCTTTCTTTCGGAAAGACGGCAGTATCTCTGCACGACGGTCACCAGAGACAGCGCTGCTGTGAATAGTCTCTATAACAGCATTCTCATGGAGCAGGACCCGGATAAAACCATTTTCTTCAGTACAGTCATGGACGATATGCTGAAAAGTCACGAGTACATCAGAGCTTTGCTGTCTTCGGGCAATAAATGGCTGGTAGGACACATTACAGAGCATCTGCTTGCACCGGAAATCTTTGAGAGAATGGCAGATAACGTATGGCCGCTAGAACAGAACCTGAAGAAAGAGGCGAGGAGAGCCCATGCGCTGGCCGTCAACGCGGCAGGAAGGGGAGATACAGAGTTTTTAATTTATGATACTGCTTTGACCAACTTTGTACTGTCAGGAGAAGTGGATTTTTTCAACCACAGAGTGATTCTTTCTCCAGAGGAACGGAGACAGCAGCTCATCTATTTAAGAGACATGATGGGGGAAATCGGTGAATTGCAGATAAAAATGATAGCAGGAGGTTTCAGCGACGACTTTAAGTATATCACAAATCCCTGCATGTTTTTATCGGACGCCATGGACTATCTCCGCCTGGAAAACGGCTGCTATACCAATAATCTGCTCCTTGTAAAAGACAAATCGGTACAGGAAATTTTTCATACCTTCTTCGCTGAAATTTGGAATCACAGAGACGACGTGGTTCTGTCTGACAGAGAGCAGATACTTCAAAAGATGGAAAACCTGCTGAATACGTCAAATCTGCTCTTGAGTGTTGAATAAAATGATAAAAGTGATTCATGTTTTTCATATTATTTCTGAACCCTGCAATAGAATACAAATCCATTCCTTGGTATGATAATACGAGAGAGAACGGAAAATTTTGTCATCGATAGCAAAAATCGCAGGAGGAATAATATGAACAGCTTTATGATTGCTTTCGGAATTGCCGGCATTGCGTTATGCCTGGGCGTTTTTTTGAGAGCTAAAATTGGTTTTTTGAGGAATATGCTGGTGCCGGCTAGTGTAATCGCAGGCATTTTGGGTATGATTTTTATGAATGTGACCGCCGAACTGGGAATCAATATCGGCACAGACTCGGAAATGTTTACACAAATTGTCAATCATTTATTTACCATTTCCTTTATTTCTATTTGCCTGACCGGTGCAGGAAGAAGTAAGGACAGTACGCCGAAGAGCATTTTGAAGGGAACCTGGGGCATGGGTATTTTATGGTGCCTGCTCTACGCACTGACCCCTCTGGTAGGCATGGGCATTATCGGGCTTCTGGGAAAAGGATTTGACATGGATGCCATTTACGGTACGCTGATTCCTTTTGCCTTTACCCAGGGTCCGGGACAAGCAGCCGCCTACGGCGCACTTTACGAAGCCTATGGTTATGAAAACTCTGCCATGGTAGCTCTGACCTTTGCGGCTATAGGGTTTTTAGTCGCTTTCCTGGTGGGAATCCCGGCAGCAAAGCTGGGCATCAGCAGAGGCATTGCTAAAAACTGCGGAGAGATTGACAAGAGCATTCTGAAAGGTTACCTGAAGGAAGAGGAACAGAAGCAGAATGTAATGATTAAAGACACCACGGTAAACAGCAACATCGAAACCCTCACTTTTCATTTCGCCCTGATAGGCGTATGTTATATTTTGGCTATCGGCATTTCCAAGGTATTGGGACTTTTGCCCAGCTTTCTTGGAGATTCCATGGAGGGTCTCATGTTTATGAATGGTATGTTTGCCGCTTATATTGTCAAATTCCTGATGAAAAAGCTGCATATTGACTTTCTTCAGGAGGATGTACTGCAGAGTAAGATTACAGGATGGACCGCCGATTATCTGGTCGTATGCGCATTTATGTCCGTGGGTCTTTCTGTTCTCGGCGACTGGGTGGTTCCCATTCTCATGGAAAGCGCAGTCATTACTGTTATCACCATCTTCGTCTGCTTCTACTTTGGTCAGAGAATCGGCGGCAGCAGTGACTTTGAAAGAACCCTTGGACTTTACGGTACCTGTACGGGCACTGTGCCAAGCGGAATTGCCCTGGTACGAATCGTCGATCCTGAGTTCAAAACCACTACGGCAGTAGAGCTTGGCTTGATGAACATGGTTATGCTGTTCTGTACGCCGGTATACATACTGCTGCTGGGCATGGCTGCAGGTCAGATTTCTGCCGCAGTCACCATGGCGGCTCTTGGAGCTCTGTGCGTAATCTATTTGATTTTATTGAAAGCAGGAAAAACCTGGGGCAAGAAAACTTACAGCTGGAAATAACTTTTGGAGGTAGCTTATGGATACAATTTACTACGGAGGACCTATTATCACCATGGAAAACAGGGACGATTGCCCTGAGGCAGTTCTGGTGGAAAATGGCTTTATCAAGAAAGTGGGAACTCTGCGTGAGACGATGGACGCAGCCGGAAATCGTGTAAAGAAGATAAATTTAGAGGGCAGATGTCTAATGCCGGCTTTCATTGACCCCCACGGACATATTTCCATGAACGGACAGATGTCTCTTTGTGCAGACCTTTCCGAATGCACCTCATTGGAAGAAATAGCAGAAGTGATGCGGCAGTTTATCAGGGACAATAAACTGACCGACAAGCAGGCGGCCATAGGGTTCGGTTACGACCATAATTTTCTGAAAGAACAAGCACATCCGGACAAGAAGGTGCTCGATTTGGTCAGCGAGACAATTCCGGTAATGGTACTGCATGTTTCAGGACACCTGGGATGCGCAAACAGTCCGCTCCTGGCCCTTGCGGGCATCGATGAAAATACTGAGGACCCAAAGGGCGGCAGAATAGGCAGATTGGAGGGCTCTATGGAACCGGACGGCTATCTGGAGGAAGCAGCCATAATATCTATACAGAGTTCCATCTCCAAAAGAATCAAAGTGAATTTGCTGAAAATGCTGAAAGGGATGCAGCAGATTTATATAGAGAACGGTATCACTACTGCACAGGACGGTGCGACAAATGCCGCGGCGCTGAAAATGCTGAAGGCGGCTAACACATTAGGCCTTCTCGATATCGATGTGGTCTGCTATCCTCTCATGAGTGAAGGGGGCAGCAAGCTCCTTGCGAAAAATAAAGCTTTAGCAGGAGATTACAAAAAGCATCTGAGGATAGGCGGGTATAAGCTGCTTCTTGACGGTTCTCCTCAGGGGAAGTCCGCTTGGATGACAGAGCCTTATCTGGAAAGCGGCGACTACTGCGGTTATCCGTGGATGAGCGATGAGGAGGCCCGGGCATATGCACTGCAGGCTGTAGATGAAAATCAGCAGCTTCTGGCCCACTGCAACGGTGATGCTGCAGCAGACCAGTACCTTGCAGCCTATGAGCATGCCTTAGCTGAAAGTAAGAATCCCAATAAGGACATGCTGCGGCCAGTAATGATTCACTGCCAGACAGTGAGAAAGGACCAGCTTGATAAAATGGTCCAAGTCGGTATGATTCCGTCCATCTTTGTAGGCCATGTCTATTACTGGGGAGATGTTCATGTGAGGAATTTCGGTCCGCTGCGGGGGAATCATATCAGTCCGGTGAAGGACGCCCTGGACAGAGGGCTTTGTGTGAATTTTCATCAGGACCCGCCGGTGACAAAGCCGAAGATGCTCCATTCCCTGTGGTGTGCAGTTAACAGGTTGAGCAGGGAAGGAAATGTTATCGGAGAAGACCAGAAAATCGATGTTTATGAAGGCCTGAAGGCCATCACCATCAACGGCGCTTACGCCTATTTTGAGGAGGATACAAAGGGAAGCCTGAAAGAGGGAAAGCGGGCCGATTTGGTCATTTTAGACAGAAGTCCCCTGGAGGTTTCTCCTATGGAGATTAGGGATATACAGGTTATGGAAACCATCAAGGACGGAAAGTCCATTTATAAAAGGCAGGAAGTTTAGTCAAAAATGTAAGAAGGTGCCGGCGTTAAGCGTCGGCACCTTTTATCAGTGTATCGAATAGTTTGACGCCGTCAATCAGTACGGTATCGTCAAAATCATAGTTGTCGCTGTGAAGCGGAATACCGCTGCCGGTTCCGAGGAAAAAGAAGATGCCCGGCATCTGCTGCTCAAAGAAAGAAAAATCTTCGGCAATCATCACAGGTTTGCGCAGTTCTACGTAATTGAGAGGGGCAAGCTGAGGCTTGACCAAGGCGTAGAGCGTCTCGTTGTTGATGACGGCCGGATGGCTTTTGCTGACATCAAGTTTAAAGGTTACCCCGTAGGTGCTTTCCAGTTCTTCTCCCAGGCTTTTCATAGCCTCTACCAGAGTATTCCAGGTTTTTTCGTTAAAAGTTCGCATGGTACCGTCCAGACGGCTGTGAGGTGAAATGGCGTTTCTAACAGTACCGCTTTCTATCTTGCCGAACTTCAGCACCGAACGGTCCTTTACAAAGAGGGTTTTGAACATGTAGATGTCGCTGACGAATTTGCATGCAGCTTCCAGAGCGTCCCTGCCTTTTTCCGGTTCTCCGCAGTGGGCGCTGACCCCTTCGATTTCTACTTCCACGGCGGTGGATTTTGCCATCATAGGGCCCGGGCGAGAGGCGATTTCTCCTTTAGAAAGCATGGGCCACAGATGAAGACCGAAGATGGCCTTGATATTGTACCGGTCGAAGAGATGGGTTCCGCATATCTTCAGGGCGCCGTCGATGGTTTCCTCAGCGGGCTGAAAGAGCAGCAGAGCGTTGCAGTTCATTTTCAGACCCCGGCGATAGTAATCGTCCAAAACTCTGGCAAAACCCAGCATGATGGCCATGTGGCCGTCGTGGCCGCAGGCATGCATGCAGCCTTCGTGGAGTGAAGCGTAAGGTGCGCCGGTTTCTTCCGTTATGGGAAGAGCGTCCATGTCCGCGCGGAATGCCACGGTCTGCTCCCGGCCGAAGTCAAAGAATGCGATGACGCCGGTTTTGACAATTTCGTCTACACGGCAGGAGAGACCGGAAAGAATATTTTTCACGTAGGCGCTGGTCTTATATACGTAAAAACCCAGCTCGGGTATCTGATGCAGGTCTCTTCGATATTGTATAATGTCATGTGATAGGGTTTTAAAGTCAATCATAATGCATACCTCCGTGGTTTTCTCTCATATCTATCATAATATGAGAAAGGCGCCGCAGTCAATTATTCTTTCGCAGCGGCGGGAAATATGTTAAAATAAATCCATGAAAAAAAAGAAGAAACATGTAAAAAAAAGAAGAAAACAAAGATATAAAATTTCTACCAGAGGGAAAGTTATCCTCGGATTTGCGGCAGCTTTTATGTTTGTGTGCACGTTTTCCGTGTTCTACGTAGTCATCGGCAGCTATGACGGACTTGGCCTGCGCCACAACCTGCCCGAGAGCGATTACGAAATGGAGAATCTGACAGAAGAAGACGGCAGGCTTTATTATGACGACGATGACTATAGGTCTGTCACCGGCATCGATGTTTCCTATTATCAGAAGGATATCGACTGGGAAAAGGTGGCCAGCGACGGTATCGAGTTTGCCATGATTCGGCTGGGCTATCGGGGGTCGGAGGAAGGACAGCTGCATCTTGACAGCCGGTACAGAGAAAACCTGAGAGGCGCCAAGAAAGCAGGGCTGGCTGTGGGCGTTTATTTTTTCTCTCAGGCGGTTACCACCGATGAAGCAGTGGAGGAAGCCAAGTATGTGATTCGGCGTATCCGAGGAAAGGGTATCAAGCTGCCGGTGGTTTTTGACATGGAGCCGGTGGCAGGGTCGGACAGGATTTCTCATCTGACGGCCCGGGAAAAAACGGAAATTGCCGACGCCTTTTGCCAGATTATAGAGCGCAACGGATTCACCGCCATGGTATATGGAAATCCAAGCTGGCTGTATAACGACGTAGAGCTTTCTTATCTGACCGAGTATCCGTTGTGGCTGGCCCACTATACCGACGCCACAGACTATCCCTACCGCTTTTCTATGTGGCAGTATACCGAACAGGGCCGGGTCCAGGGTATTGAGACGGATGTAGATATCAATATTTTGTTTGTGAGAAAGTAAAGGAGAGTTTAAAAGCATGGCAGAATATGAGCATGTGGTGCAGCCTTTTTCCCCTGTATACGACCGAAATTCCAAGGTTTTGATACTGGGCAGCCTTCCTTCTGTGAAATCCAGAGAACAGGGATTTTATTACGGACATCCTCAGAACAGATTTTGGAAGGTTCTGGCGGCAGTTTTAGACGAGGCGGTGCCGGACACCATAGAAGAAAAGACGGCGATGCTTCTTGGCAGGGGTATCGCAATCTGGGACGTCATAGAAAGCTGTGACATCAAGGGTTCTTCGGACAGCTCTGTCAGAAATGCCAGGCCGGCGGCTGTGGAGAAGCTGCTGGCGGAAAGTTCCATTGAAAGAATCTATGTCAACGGAAATCTGGCCAAGAAACTGTACGATAAATTTCTGGCTGAGAGGACAGGTATAGAGGCGGAGAAGCTGCCTTCCACCAGTCCTGCCAATGCTGCCTACAGCCTGGAACGTCTCATAGAGGCGTGGCGCGTTGTGAAATAAAAGCTCTGCAGGATATTTTTATAAACAGGGTTGAAAAAGAACGATAACCGATATAAAATGTAAGAATGTGCAATTCAATATTATAAGGAGGTCTTAAGGTGTTCAGAAACATGAGAAGCGCTGAGAATCTTTATCAGACCGAGGAAAAAGATGTATTGACGGTGGAGATTACAATAGATTACATGATAAAAAAATAGGAAGGTAGTAGAATGAAATTAGCAGAATTATTTAATCAAGGTAAAACAATTTTTTCTTTAGAAGTATTTCCTCCTAAGAGGGATAATCCAATAGCGACGATTTACAATACCCTGGACCAGCTTCAGGATGTGGAACCGGACTTTATCAGTGTTACCTACGGGGCCAGCGGCAGCCTGGCGGACAACTCTACATGCGAGATTGCCTCCGCCATTAAACACAAATACGGAATCAATTCGGCTGCCCATCTGACCTGCGTCAACTCCACGAAGGCGGAAGTGACGGAGGTGCTGAGAAGACTTCATGAAAACGGCGTAGAGAATATCCTGGCTCTCCGCGGTGATTTAGTACCTGATGTAGAGCCGAAAAAAGAATTTCTGCATGCCAACGAATTGATTAGCTTTATCAAGCAGACGCCTTACGATTTCGGTATTTCCGGAGCCTGCTATCCGGAGGTTCATCTGGACAGCGAGAGTCAGGTGGATGACATCATCAACCTGAAAAAGAAAGTGGACGCAGGGGCAGAGCACCTGATTTCTCAGCTTTTCTTTGACAACAGCGCCTTCTATGATTTTGTGGAAAAGGCCCGGATTGCCGGTATCGACGTACCAATCGAAGCGGGTATCATGCCTGTAACCAACAAGAAACAGATTGAACGCATGGTATCTCTGTGCGGCGCCAGTCTGCCGTCGAAATTTACCAAGATGATGTCCCGTTATGAATATAAACCTGAGGCCCTCAGGGACGCGGGCATTGCCTACGCGGTAGACCAGATTGTGGATTTAGTATCGCAGGGCGTAGACGGCGTACATCTTTATACCATGAACAACCCGTATATCGCAAAGAGAATTAAAGAAAGCGTAAAATCATTATTTTAACAGGAATGAGGAAGAAGTTTGAATAAATTATTGGATTTGTTTTCCGGAAAAGAATTTATCTTCTTAGACGGGGGAACCGGAACCCTGCTGCAGCAGCAGGGAGTCAATATCGGCAAAGTGCCGGAAGTTCTCAACATCACTCACCCGGAGATTGTCAAAAAGATACAGAAATCATACATCGAAGCAGGTTCAGATATCATCTGTACCTGTTCTTTCGGTGTCAGCGAACACAAAATTGAAGGCTGCGGCTATACTGTGGAAGAACTCATGGCGGCGGCCGTTAAGAACGCCAGGGAGGCAGCCGCAGGGACGGGCGCTAAGGTAGCCCTGGATATCGGTCCCATAGGAAGATTGCTGGAACCCAACGGCAATCTGACTTTTGAGGAAGCCTACGACATGTTTAAGCGGCAGATTTTGGCTGGCTCCGGCGCCGATTTGATTCTCATTGAGACCATGACAGACCTTTACGAGAGCAAGGCGGCGCTTCTGGCTGCAAAGGAAAATACCGACCTGCCGGTTATCTGCACCATGAGCTTTGAAGCCAATCAGAGAACTTTTACCGGAACAGAGGTACGCTCCATGGCGCTGACCCTGGAGGGGCTGGGCGCCGACGCCATCGGCATGAACTGCTCTTTAGGTCCTGAGGAATTTGCGCCTCTCATGGAAGAACTGTCCAGATGGACCACGCTGCCTATGGTATCAAAGGCCAATGCGGGATTGCCTGACCCGGCCACAGGAGCATATCATGTACAGCCGGAGGAATTTGCCCGGCTTACGGCCAATTTAATTCCTTACGGAGTCAAACTGGTCGGCGGCTGCTGCGGCACTACGCCTGATTTTATCAGAGCTCTTCGCAAAGCTTTTTCCGATAAGAAGTATTGCAGACAGAACCCGTCTATTCCGGCAGCGGTGTGCACGCCGGAGAAAACAGTTATCATCGATGAACCCAGGGTCATAGGGGAGAGAATCAATCCAACGGGCAAGAAAAAACTGAAAGAAGCTCTGAAAAACGGAGATATGGACTACGTTCTCGCTCAGGCAGCAGATCAGATTCGCGACGGAGCGGAAATTTTAGACGTTAACGCCGGCGTTCCCGGGATTGACGAGAAAGAAGTTATCGTAAATATTGTGAAGGCCCTGCAGGGCATTACCGACGCGCCTCTTCAGATTGACTCGAACAACCCTGAAGTCATTGAAGCAGCTCTTCGGGTTTACAGCGGAAAAGCCATCGTCAATTCCGTCAACGGAGAAGAGAAATCTCTGGAAACCGTATTACCGCTGGTAAAGAAATACGGCGCTGCCGTTGTGGGCCTTACCCTGGACGAAGACGGCATTCCAAAAACAGTAGAAAAGCGAGTTGAAATCGCTGAAAAGATTTTGAACAGAGCCCTTGCTCTCGGAATCCCAAAGCGGGATATCTATATCGACTGTCTGACTTTGACGGTATCTGCCGAACAGGAAAACGCGGCCAACACTTTGTCTGCCATTCGATACGTCAAGGAAAAATTGGGACTGAAAACGGTGCTGGGTGTTTCCAACATCTCTTTCGGCCTGCCCAACAGACCGCTGATTAACCATAATTTCCTGCAGATGGCGCTGACCTGCGGCCTGGATTTGCCTATTATGAATCCGGGGGCGCCGGATATGATGCGTGCCATTTCCGTTTACAAGCTGATAATGAATCTGGACAAGGGCGCAAGAGACTATATCGCCAAGTACAGTGAGGAAATCGCGGCTGCGCAAGCCGTTCCAAAGAATCAGGAAACTGCTTCTGAAAAAGCCGTCGAAAAAGAAATCGGTGAGATTGAGTATGCCATTACCAACGGACTGGCCGGCAAGTGCAGAGAGTTGATTGAACAGGAGTTAACCAGAAAAGAGCCTCTGGAAATCATCAACGAGATTCTGATTCCAATTCTGGACAGAGCGGGCAAGGATTTTGAAGCCGGAATTATTTTCATTCCTCAGCTGATGCTGTGCGCTTCTACGGCCCAGGCTGCTTTTGAGGTAATCAAGGAGAGACTGCAGAGCACCGCCTCAGAACAGGTATCGAAAGGAAAGATTGTCATTGCTACTGTTCAGGGGGATATTCACGATATCGGGAAGAACATCGTCAAAGTAATTTTGGAAAACTACGGCTATGATATCATAGACCTGGGCAAGGATGTGGACCCGGCGCTGGTGGCGTCCACCGTCAAAGAAGAAGAGGTTAAGCTGGTAGGCTTGTCGGCGCTGATGACAACCACACTGCCCAGCATGAAGAAAACCATAGAGATGGTGAAGGCCTGCGCACCTTCCTGCCGCATCATGGTTGGAGGCGCTGTTCTGACTCCTGAATACGCCATGGAGATTGGCGCCGATTATTATGTAAAGGACGCAAAGGAGTCTGCGGACACGGCGAAAGAGGTATTATGAACAGCAATTTAAAAAAGGGCACTTTCTGCTCTATCGCCTCAGCGCTGGTCTTTGGGTTTACACCGGTTCTGGCTAGCCTGACTTTCCAGATGGGAAGCAACGCCATGACGCTGACTTTTTACAGAAACGGCATGGCGGTTCCTGTGCTTCTGGCGATTCTGCTGCTGCGAAAGATAGACCTGAGAATCAGTCTGAAGGATTTTCTGACCTTGGCGGCTATCAGTGTAGTTTTCAGCGCGACTACGACTTACATCCTTTACGATGCATATAACTATATCGGTGTGGGGCTTTCCACGACTCTGCACTTCCTATATCCCATGTTTACCGTATTTTTCGGATGGGTATTTTTTCATAAGAAGCTGGACAAGGCAAAAGTTTTCGCGCTGCTTCTGGCCACCGCAGGGGTAGCCATGGCCACAGGCGAGGGCGGAACCTTTGCCTTGAAAGGTATCCTCCTTGCAGTGGCTTCCGCCGTCACTTATGCCGGCTATCTGCTGGGAATTGAGCAGACTGCCATCGGCAAAATGGATTCTATGAAATCCATGTTCTACATGTGTATCGTCAACGCAGCTGCAGTGGCGCTTTTCGATTTGCCTTTCGGCACCATCAACTATGGACTGCCGCCTTTGACGATGTTCTATACTTTTCTTCTGGCGGTACTGAACTCAGCCTTTGCTTACGTTCTGCTGATTGTAGGCATCAAGCTGATTGGCGCGGGAAACGCGGCAATCTTCAGCATGCTGGAGCCGGTGGGCGGCGTAGCGGCAGGGGTAATCTTTCTCAGCGAGGAGCTGCCTCTGATGAAACTGTTAAGCTGCGCCGTAATTCTCTGTGCGGTGATGATACCCATTATCAGGGATAGAAACAGTCAGGAGGAGAGACTTGAAGCCTAGAAGCCTTGCTTTTCTATAAGAAAAGTGGCATAATATGAATACTATGAATTATTTTTTGGAGGTTAGGAATGAAAAATCTACTCAATGCATGGAACAGAATCAGTCTGGTCAAGCAGATTATCCTTGGTCTCATCATCGGTATTGTGCTTGCCCTGGCGATTCCTGACAAAGTGTCCGGAATTACCATTCTGGGAGACTTATTTGTAGGCGCACTGAAAGGTGTGGCGCCTGTACTGGTGTTTTTCCTGGTTATGTCCGCTATTTCCAGACATAAATCCGGTGAAAAGACCAACATGAAAACGATTATCGCTTTGTATCTGATTGGCACCTTTTTGGCGGGCACCATTGCGGTCGTTGTCAGCTTTATCTTTAAGATAGACCTGGCTCTTGCCGACGGGGCCAGCGACTTGGCCCCTCCGGGCGGTATTACGGAGGTTCTGAAGAACCTGGTTTTCAATATCGTGGCAAATCCCGTAGACGCCCTGCTCAATGCCAACTATATCGGTATTCTCACCTGGGCCATTCTGCTGGGTATCGCGCTGCGCCATGCGGGGGAGGCAACCAAAGAGGTTTTATCCAACATCGCAGACGCAGTATCTCAGGTGGTAAGATGGGTTATCCGCTTTGCGCCTCTTGGCGTTATGGGCCTTGTGTTCAATGCCATCGCGACCAGCGGTATAGAGTCCCTGCTCAGTTACGGCAAGCTGATTATACTTCTGGTAGGAACCATGTTCTTCGTGGCTCTGGTTGTAAATCCGATTATCGTGTATGTAACCACCAGAGAAAATCCGTATCCTTTGGTATTCAAATGTCTGAAGGACAGCGGCATCACGGCTTTCTTTACCAGAAGCTCTGCCGCAAATATTCCTGTTAACATGAAACTCTGCGAGGAACTGAATCTGGACAAGAATACATATTCCATTTCCATTCCTCTGGGTGCTACTATCAACATGGGCGGTGCGGCTATTACCATTTCCGTACTGACTCTGGCGGCAGCCCATACCCTGGGAATTTCCGTAGACTTTGCAACAGCGTTGATTCTGTGTGTATTGTCTGCAGTCAGTGCCTGCGGCGCTTCCGGCGTGGCAGGAGGTTCCCTGCTGCTGATTCCGCTGGCATGCTCATTGTTCGGCATTTCAAATGACATCGCTATGCAGGTAGTAGGCGTAGGCTTTATCGTAGGCGTGATTCAGGACTCCTGCGAAACCGCACTCAACTCCTCTACAGACGTACTGTTTACAGCGGCAGCAGACATAGCCAGCAGGAAAAAGGCAAAATAAAAGAGATAAAAAAACAAAACAGCAGGGTGCCCGGCGGCCTCTGCTGTTTTTTGGTGCGGAGAATGTGTGTTTTAATGGGTGAAAGGCCTAAATCCGTCCAGCAGCGGAAGGGTATAGCTGAGCACTAAAAGTAATAATCCCTTTATAAAGAACCAAAAACAACCCCAAAATTAAATAGTGCCACACAATCTAGGGAAAATGACCCAAAAAAAGCGGAAAGCGTCAGATTTTGACGCTTTTTTAATTGGCATGGATATTGCGTTTACTCTTAATGTCAATTGAAATGACAATGAAAAAGAAATTACTGAAAAGAGGTGTCAAATGAGAAAGGAAGTAAGAAATAATAAATTGTATTTTGATGGCTGCAATATGGAAGACTTGGCAAGAAGATATGGAACACCATTATATGTCTTTTCGCAAAACGAAATTCTGGAGCGTTTTGATGAACTGAAAACGTGTTTTTTGGAGAAGCATCCTCAAAACAGGGTTGCTTATGCGGCAAAAGCATTTTGCTGCACGGCCATGCTGAAGCTGGTGGAATTGCAGGGTATGTGCATTGATGTAGTGTCTGGCGGAGAACTATTTACTGCGATGAAAGCGAATTTTCCAGCAGAGAGAATTGAATTTAATGGCAATAACAAAAGCAGACAAGAATTGGAGCTTGCACTGGAATATGGTGTGGGCCGGATTATCGTTGATTCTCTTCAGGAGATTGACTTAATTGAAGAGATTTGCAGGGAAAAGAATGTAACGGCAAAGATTCTCTTTAGAATTACACCGGGTGTTAAGGCGGATTCCCATGATTTTATTGTTACGGGAAAAAAGGATTCTAAATTCGGGATTCCTCTTGATGATGAAGTTGTACTCCCTTATGCAAAAAAAGCCATTGAATCAAAGTATATCAATTTTTTGGGGCTGCATTTTCATGTGGGTTCGCAGCTCTTTGACAACAGTGCGCATTTACAGGCATTGGAGATTGTACTGCAGCTTGCCAAAAAACTAAAAGAAGCTTTTCAGTTTGAGATTAAAGAACTGAATTTAGGCGGGGGCTTCGGTATTACTTATACAGATGAAGCGAGAAAACCTTATGCGTATTTCCTGCAGCCGATGATTGAGATGGTGGAAAAATTTGCGGAAAGTGAAGGAATAAATATGCCGGCTCTTGTCATTGAGCCTGGACGCAGCATTGTAGGTGAAGCAGGAATGACATTGTATACCGCCGGAGCACACAAGGATATTGCTGGTCTTAGAAACTACGTCTCTGTTGATGGAGGCATGACCGATAATATCAGAACCGCATTATATGACGCAAAGTATAAAGCATGTGTCGCTAATAGGGTGGAATCTGCTGAAACAAAGGTTGTAACAGTTTGTGGAAAATGCTGTGAATCGGGAGATATCTTAATTCGGGATGCGGTACTTCCTTTCACTCGCCCGGGGGATATTGTTGCATTATACTCTACCGGTGCGTACGGATATTCTATGGCGTCCAATTACAATCGTAATACGATTCCGGGTGTTGTTTTTGTTAAGGATGGAACTGCCGAATGGGCTGTCATGCCGCAGACCTATGAAAAAATGGTAGAAAATGATGTGATTCCGGAATCTTTACAGTAAACGGCTGGGAGGCGGAAGAACATGTTAATTGTAATCGTGCCTGTTTGTACATTGATTATGCTGATTCTTTTCAAAAAGATTCCCGTGATTAAAGGAAATGTGGTCTATGCTCTCGTGTCATCTGCATTGCTGGCGCTGCTTCTGGGAAAGGTGATGAATCCGCTTGCATGGATGAAGGCTTGGCTGGATGGTCTGGACCGGTTGTCATGGGTGATGTTTCTAGCCGTGTTCGGAAGCATTTATGCGTCAACCCAGACGAGACTGAAAACGCTGGATCTCGTGATAGATATTTTAAGAGCCTTATTTGGAAAATCATCAAAGAGCCTGATTTGCGTAGTTATTTTGGCCCTTAGCATTGCTGGTTCGCTGCTTGGTGATGCGGTTGCAAGTGCAACTGTTATTGGAATGCTGGTTGTAGGAATTCTACAGGAAATAGGGCTTAGCGGAGAAGAAATTGCCGCTACGGTTACCATGGGTTCCCTGCTGGGATCCATTATGCCGCCAATTACACAGGCGGTCTTTCTGTCAGCATCTCTGGCGGGAGCCAGTATTGGCGAAGTAACACGGATTACCTATGTGACCATTGCAATTGCAATGGTTCTATCCATGGTCTATTGTTCCCTGAAATTCGTTCGTATGAAAAAGCTGCCGGAACATCTCATTCCAAAGCAGCGTCCCCGCGAAATCATACAGGGAAAAGGATATCGGCTGGTGCCTCTTTCGTGCTTGGTGGGAATGGTTATTTTATTTGCGGGATTTGATGTGGACATAAGTGTCAATTTGCTGAATCCAGTCATCAAATTTATTGGGGAGATTCCTGTCATAAAAGGAATGACCAATTCAATCGTTATGTTTTTAATCTTTGCAACAGTGATTGCATTTCTTTTTCCCCATGTACGGAAGAATGGAGCAAGCGTAATAAAGGAAGGTTTTACAAATGCGCTGCCGGGATTGAAGATTCAGATGGGCGCAGCGTTTCTTCTGGGAGCTTTTTATATGGGCGGGCAGATTGAACTTGTCAAGGAATTTGCAATCGGTCTTAATGAGAATATGATGAAAATCGGCGGAGCATTATCAGAGGTGCTGATTGGGTGTCTTACAGGGTCACAATCCACAGCACAAAATACAATTTTCTCCTTTTTTTCTCAGGCACTGATTGAAACGGGAACGAATCCGGTTTATGCAGCAGTTTCCAGTGCACATCTGGCATCAGGAGCACAGGCGCTTCCGCCAACAAGTATGACGGTACTTGTTGTAGCCGGACTTATTTCCGGGATTTTAGGGAAAGAAATTAATCCGGTAAAATGTATGATTTTATGTCTGCCCCTTAGTCTGTATCTTATTTTTATTGGAGTGCTGTTCTTATATGTATAGCAGATTGGAGTATGAAAGATGAAAGTATTACTGATAAATGGGAGTCCCCATGAGAATGGCTGCACAGACGCGGCATTAAAAGTCCTTTCTGAAGAATTTTTTAAACAGGGCATTGGAACAGATATGATGCATATTGGCCGGACGGTTTGTGGATGTATGGCCTGCGGGCAGTGTGCAGACATTGGGAAATGCATCATGGAAGATAGGGTGAATGATGCGCTGGCAAAGGCTAGACATGCAGATGGGTTTGTATTTGGCTCGCCTGTATATTATGCTTCACCAAATGGTTCTATGGTTGCCTTTATGGATCGTTTTTTTAAAGCGGGAAATATCACCCATAAACCTGCAGCGGTGCTTGCGACTGCCAGAAGGGGTGGAAATGTTGCGGCACTGGATGTGCTGCTTAAGTACCCGCAATACAGACAAATGCCCATTGTAACCGCGGATTATTGGCCGGTTATATACGGAAGCAAACCGGAAGAGATACTTGCGGATAAAGAAGGCATCTATACGATGCAGCGGCTTGCCAAAAATATGGCATGGCTCATGAAGTGCATAGAGAAGGGAAAAGAGGAAGGCATTTACCCGGATTGCAGTGAAAAAAATGTCTGGACGGCATTTTATAAATAGTGAAAAAATGAAAAATACGAGGAGGAAAAGAAATGGAAAAAATTAAGATTGGAATTCTTGGATACGGGAATTTGGGAAAAGGCGTTGAATGTGCAATTAAGCAAAATGAGGACATGAAACTGGAGGCAGTATTTACAAGGAGAGCCCCGGATAGTGTCAAGATTCTAACCAATTCTGCGAAAGTATTACCCGTTAGTGAACTGGAAAAACCACAGGATTTGGATGTGTTAATTCTATGCGGCGGAAGTGCAACTGATTTGCCGGTGCAGACTCCGAAATATGCACAAATGTATCATGTGGTGGATAGTTTTGATAACCACTCCAGAATCCCGGAGCACTTTGCAAATGTTGATGCTGCGGCGAAAAAAGGCGGTAAGGTTGCGGCGATTTCTATTGGCTGGGATCCGGGTTTGTTCTCACTGAATAGGGCAGTTGCGACAGCGACACTTCCGGAAGGAGAAAATTACACCTTTTGGGGTAAAGGCGTCAGCCAGGGGCATTCTGACGCAGTGAGAAGAATCAAAGGGGTCAAAGACGCGCGGCAGTATACGATTCCTGTTGAGGCTGCTTTAGAAGCGGTAAGAACAGAAGAACATCCGGAACTGACAACAAGGCAGAAACACACAAGAGAATGTTTCGTTGTTGCGGAGGAGGGTGCAGATATAGAATATATCACAAAAGAGATTGTAACGATGCCGGCATACTTCGCTGATTATGATACGACGGTTCATTTTATTTCAGAAGAAGAAATGAAAAAAAATCACGCAGGGCTTCCACATGGCGGAACTGTAATCCGTACCGGGAAAACCGGCTGGAATCAGGAAAACAGAGAGATATATGAATTTAAATTATCCCTTGATTCTAATCCGGAATTTACTTCCAGTATTATTGTGGCATATGCGAGAGCAGTGTATAAAATGGCAAAAGAAAAGCAGTGCGGATGTAAAACAATTTTCGATATTCCGGTTGCATATACATTGCCGATGTCTCCAGAAGAAATGAGAAAAAATCTTTTATAAATGAATGGGCGAGAAGCAGCAGATGAAGGTAGTCTGCTGCTTTCGTTTTTTTTGTACAAGAAAAGAGGCGCTGCACGAAGGCTGTTTCCCCCAATGCGGCGCCTCAAATTTGTAATCTGTTTAATTCTTTTCTGCTGCCAGCTGCGCAGTCACAAGAAGGAACTCTTTTATTTCTTCAGGAGAAGTACAGTGAGAAGCGGAGACTCTGATTACCGGATGGTCAATACCCAGTCCGGTGAGTGCCCAGACCGCATAGGTATCAAGATGTCTTGCTCTTACATGGATTCCCCGTTTGCAGTATTCCAAAACCAAGTCGTTCGCATCCCAACCATCAATATCAAAGAGCAGAAGACAGTTGCGCTCAGATAAATCCTCTGCGGCGTAAAGATTGACACCCGGAATATTTTTAAGTCCTGCAGCGCCATTCATTCCCAGTGCAGTAAGTTCAGCCAACCCTAACAGATGAGCCTTAATTGCATGCATAGCAGCAACAGTTAATTCACGCTTATTAGTAGAATCAGTGAAGTTAGAACCCAGCCAGCAGAGATAGTTCATAGTATCGATAAAGGCAGCGTAATTTGCGTGATTTTTACTGCCCATGAGCCACTGGTTATCCGGAAAACCGTCAAAATGTCTGTGTGGAAGCAGCGCCATTCTTTCAGACAAGTAGGCGAGTCCATAACCGCGAGCGCAAGTTAGTTTATAGGGACCAAATACATAGGCATCAGGTTTCCAGGCATCGACATCTACAGGAGCAATTGGAGCATATTGAACCCCATCAATTACAATGTAGATATCAGGATTGATTTCTCTCACTTTTTTACAGATGGTTTCTGCATCGTTAATGGCGCCGGAGGCGTTGGAGGCATTGCAGAATGTCAGCAGACATGTATTTTCGTCAATGAGATTTAAAATAGATTTCGCAGTCACACGGCCGGAGGCATGGTCAACCGGTGCAACGCGCAGTTCCTTATGAAATTGTTCTGCCGCCTGTCTGGCCGAATCGCCGCTGCACGGATGCTCAAGATGGGTAGTAACGATATTTGTACCGGGAACATTTTCAGCAACGGTAAAAATGAGTCTTGCGATGATAGAACTGGCAGCGATTTCTGGCCATAAAACGCCATCAGAGGCATTTAGAAAAATTCTCCAGTCTTCCTCACCTTGGGCTAAGATTTTTTTGATTCGTACAGAATCTGCGTCCAAATCACAAATGGTCTGACCTGGTAGGGAGTTTTCCCGTGCCATGATTTCCGGCAGTGTTTTTAGTTTGAAATTTCCGGCTGCAATATCTAAAAAGATACGTTTATCACCTTTTTCATCAGTGTCAACATATAAGAAATGGTCTCTGATAGAAGTTAGAAGCTTCTCATCGAAGAGACAGGCTGTAGTTTTCATAATAAATACCTTTACCTTTCTTCTGATTTGAGTGTTAATAGCTGTTGTATCAATGTGTTTGATTCAATTTGAAAATTCTTGCTGGTAATATATTACGCAAGAATTGTGCCATACAAAATATGTTATTTTTTAGATTTTGGTTGTGTTTTGGATGCATCTGTGATAAATTTATAATAATCTGGACAGTTTTGGTTCTTGGACAGAGCGAGAGGAGAAGAAGATGCAAAAGTCGCTGACCATTATCACCAATAATGAACGGTCGAGACTGGCTTGGAAAAAGAGAATTTCTGAGCAGTTTCAGGATGAAATTCAGATTAAGGCTATACTGATTAAGGATTTACGTGAAAAGGAAACTTATTATGATGATTTAGTCTTAATTACCCATCCTTCAATTGAAAAAGAGGCAATTTCTTATTTAAGGAAAAATACCCCCTATATTTTGGCGAAAAGAACACTGGATTTGAAGTACATTCATCGTATTTCGGAATTTCCGGGAGGCAGCGATGTCCTGATTCTCAATGACGGGCAGAACAGCTGCTATGAAATGATTGAAGAATTAATTAGTTTTGGGTTTGACCAATTCCATTATTATGTATATGGGGACGAGACATCGGAAGGCCGCAGTTTTTCTTATGCAATTACTGACGGAGAGGGGTATCTGATGCCGCAGATTCCCAATATTTTGGATTTTGGGAACAGGCAGATTAGTTATACCACGATAGGAGAAATATCAAAACATTTCTTTGGTGAGATACGGCTGGAACAGGTACTATTTAACCGTTATATTTCACCGCAAATTTATAATAATATCAATTTGTATAAAGCATTAAAAGAAAACAAACAGATGCAGACGCAGCTGACCGCGTTGCTTGCGGAGTTTGATAACGGAATTATCATGTTTAATGCAAATTATGAAATTATGATATCCAATGAAAAGGCACTCTCCGTACTTCCTGCTTTAACAGATTTGGACTTTCTGAAAAATTTGGTTTCTGATAAAATGCATAATGATAAAGGGGAGGGATTTTATCAGGATGAATCAAAATCCGTTTATTGGGCAGTAAAAAAGTTGAAAAATCTGGTAGATGATGTCTTCATGCTGTCGCTTACCGATATGAGAGGGATTAACAAAATTAACAAGCAGTACCTGCGGCATACGAAAAACAACGGATTGTGTGCTAAATATCATTTTAACGATATTCTCGGAAAAAGTGAAATTATGAAGGAAACTATAGACAGGGCAAAAAACTATGCTTATAGTGACGCCAATATATTGATTATTGGGGAAAGCGGTACGGGAAAAGAATTATTTGCTCAGTCTATTCACAATGCTTCCAGCCGCAGAGAAGGTCCATTTGTAGCTATTAATTGCGCTGCATTGTCAGAAACACTGCTTGAAAGTGAATTGTTCGGCTATGAAGAGGGAGCGTTTACAGGTGCAAAAAAGAAAGGAAAGCAGGGCCTTTTCGAACTGGCGCATAAAGGAACACTATTTTTGGATGAAATTGGGAACGCCTCGTCGGCTATTCAACAAAAATTGCTGCGTGCAATACAGGAAAAAGAAATTTTTCGCATTTCTGGTTCTGAGCCAATCTGGGTAGATGTAAGAATTATTGCAGCAACAAATGTAAACTTGCTGAAAGCGGCAGAGGAAGGCACATTTCGAAAGGACTTGTTTTACAGATTGAGCGTAATGATACTGAAAATCCCTGCACTGAAACAGCGGGGGAAAGATGTGTTATTTCTGTTTAAAATTATGCTTCATGAACAGCTGGAACGATATGGTATTACATATCCTATGCATGAGGATGAGGAGATGCTGGAGAATCTTTTGCTGGGGCATTCGTGGGATGGCAATGTAAGGGAACTTGAAAATTTAACGGAAATGGTAGCCAATGAACTGAGATTTAACTCTAAAACCTCTATCTGTGCAGAAGTAAAATCATACTGGAGTATGATTTATTCTGATGGAACCTTCGATACCATAAAAAATACTGTCCGTGAAATGAACAAGGAAGAAAAGGCTGTACCAGCAGAACCAACGCATCTTGTATTGAAGGAGGATACGGAGAGAGTTCTCCGAATTTTGAAAGAACTGGAAAGGGACGGCAGGATTCCGGGACGGAGTGCCGTACTGAGGTATTGCAGAGAGAATGGTATTGCATTGAGCGAACAGCAAATAAAGTTAAGAATTATAAGGCTGAAGGAATTAGGACTGGTTTCCTATGGTCCAGGATACAGTGGAAGAATCACAGAGAAAGGCGAAGCAAGCCTGCAAAGAAATTAAAGAAGAACCAAAAATACAAAAAACACCCGAAAATTGTCGAAATGAGGGTGTTTTTTGTATTTTTTTATGCAGTTTACCGAATAATCTGTTGGCATGGAAATTGCGTTTATATATTAGTGAAAATTCTTGCAAAATACGATTAATGTTAACTCACATAGCAATTTTCATGCAGGAGGAATGGTATGAATATTTTTGAAATGATTAATTCAGCATTTGAATTTGTGGTCCCTATTGTAAACTGGTTGTGGAACTTTCCCACAAATATCAGCTGGTATGCGAGCATTCCGCTTATCGGTCAGCTGCCGCTGATGATTCTTTTGATTTTTGGAGCCGGAGGCTATTTTACTATTGTAACCCGCGGCGTACAGTTTCGCTATTTGAAAAAATCTTTTAAGTTGATGATGAAAAGAGAAGATACCGATGTGGGTGTCAATGCTTTTTCTTCTTTCATGCTATCAACGGCATCCCGAATTGGTCCGGGAAACATAGCAGGCGTAACTGGCGCGATTTCTGTAGGCGGACCAGGTGCTTTGTTTTGGATGTGGCTGGCAGCACTGGCGGGAATGGCAATTTCCTGGGCAGAATCCACGCTGGCGCAAATCTATAAATTCCGTGATGGAGATGAGTATAAGGGCGGTATAGCTACTTATGCCACAATTGTCTGCGGTGGGAAGAAGTATATTGGAAAAATCATTGCGATTCTGTTTGTGATTTATGCCTTTGCGTCTCATCCGACACAGACCTATCAGATTTTCAGCAGCATTCAGATTTCTATAGAAAGTCTGCTGGGAAAGGAAGTAGACTTGCAGACACCGATTTTCTATGCGCTGGCGGTTGTTTTAGTAATTGGAACAGCAATTCCGGTGTTTAAGGGAATTAACTCAGTCTCTAAGGTGTGTAATAAAGTAGTTCCGGTTATGGCTTTAGGTTATACGGCGGTGGTATGTATTCTCCTCATCCTTAATATTGGTAAATTGCCGGCATTCTTTTCCGCAGTTTTTGTACAGGCATTTCAGCCGCAGGCATTTTTCGGCGGTGCCATTGGAACCGTTATCGCACAGGGTGTAAAAAGAGGACTGAACTCTAATGACGCAGGTAAAGGTACACTTACTATTCCGGCAGCAGTTGCTGATGCGAACCATCCGGCGGAGCAGGGATTTGTACAGGCCCTGGGCGTTTTCTTTGATACAATCATCGTCTGCACTGCTACAGCATTTTTGATTGTGGGCGGTCAGATTTGGGAAACAAATGCAAACTGGGCTGAACTATCCGGCAATAAAGTGGCTGTATGGACTAGTTCTATCGCAGAGCTTGTGCCAGGAACGGGATTGGATAATATTGTTGTGGCACTTTGTGCAGTCGCATATTTCCTGTTTGCCTATTCTTCCTTAATCGGTTTGATGTCGTTTACCCCGGTTGCAATCAGTTCGCTGACCATGAGTAAGAAAGGAATCAATATAATTCGTTTCTTTGCGTGCTTTATCTTCGTACCGCTGGGAATCCTTTGCTTGATGTCTGGTCAGAGTCTGGACAATCTATGGTCATTCGTAGATGTTGCTGCTGCTCTAATGTGTTTTGCGAATATTTATTTCCTTGTAAAAGGAAGAAAGACAATTATAAACTGTTTTAAAAATTACGAGAGAAACCCGGAAAAACGATTTGTTGCTGAAGAAATCGGCGTTGATTCTGATGTTTGGAAATGATTGATTGAGGAGGAAAACACATATGCAGCAGAAGAAAAAACTTGGCATACTGATGCTGGATACAACATTTGAACGCATTCCTGGAGATGTAGGAAATCCGGAATCCTATCCTTTTGAAATTGTGAAAAAGGTAATCAAAGGAGCAAAAGCAGATCAGGCAGTTGGCGGTGCAGATTTGCTGGCGCCTTTTCTTGCGGGAGCAAAGGAGCTGGAACAGATTGGGGTAGATGCGATTACTACCAGCTGTGGATTTTTAGCAAGATATCAGAAAGAATTGTCTGAGTCAGTAGGGATTCCTTTCTTTGCATCCAGCCTGATGCAGATTCGATATATCTGGCCGCTTATAGGAAAAAAAGGAAAAATCGGCGTTATGGTTGCGGACAGCAGAGAAATTACAGGCGCCCATCTGAAAGGCGCAGACATCGAAGATATACCAATTGTGGTATATGGAATGGAAGAAACCTATTTTGATGAAGTTTTCGTAAAAGAATCGAAGGCGCTAGATGTAGAAATTGTTTGCAATGAAGTCGTTGAAAGAGCAAAAAAGATGGTAGAAGAGAATACTGATATTAGAGCTATTGTACTGGAATGTACCGTAATGCCGCCTTATGCGAATGCCATTCAAGACGCAGTGCAACTACCTGTTTATGATATTACTACATTTGCGAATTATGTAATGACGGGATTTAATCGCAGTATATTTTAGTGAGAGGAGTGAGGTGAAACCATGAAAGAGAAAGTTGCCGTAATCGGCGCAGGGAATATGGGAACTGTGGTGGGAAAGCAGCTCCCGGACACCGTTGAGAAACTGATTATTGACATTGATGAGGAAAAGGCAAAAACATGTGCAGAGGAAATTGGCGCGGCTTTTTCGTCGAGTCTCGCAGACGTAAGGGACTGTGATATTGTAGCAATGGTGGTACCAGGTCCTGTAGTGGAAAAGATTGTGCCCGTATTGACTGTACATATGAAAAAGGATGCAATACTGATGAATATGGCGACAAATGCAATGATTGACGATTTGCAAACAGAGAGGTATAGTCAGATTAAAATTATTGACTGTAAAATAATTGGAAATGCACTAGCTATCTCCAGTGGCAATGCACCTAGCTGTGTGGTTGTAAACACGCAAGATGAAGAAGTCTTTTGCAGTATTAAGAAAATTCTTCCTGGCTATACCTTGGTGATACAAGGAAATTCTAATTTGGTTACGGAGTTGAACGCCATAGGGACGAAAGAGGCATTGCGCTGCGGACTGATTATTTTACATCAGCTGGAAAAATATCATCTCAGAGAAGAAACGAAACGTATTCTTTTATATACTGTAGCAGGAGGTACATTGCAGTCTATGGCAGATGGAAAGCTAGGCGGAAACTCAATTCGTCTGTTAAAAGAATTAAAGGAAGAAGGCGCATTACCTTTTGATTTTGAAATTCCTAAATAATGGGCGAAGGGAACAAAGATGCGGGTTTTTGAAATAATCGGCCCGATTATGTTCGGGCCGTCCTCCTCACATACGGCAGGAGCATGCAGACTTTCCAGGGCAATATATCAGTTGGCAGGTGGGCAAATTGATAGAGCTCATTTGCTGCTGCACGGTTCTTTTCAGATAGACGAGGGGGAACAAATTAACAAAGCTTTAGTTGCCGGCCTTTTAGGAATGGACACTGACGATGACAGAATCAATGATAGCTACACATATATGGAGCGTAGTCAGATAAAGTTTTCATATGAAAATACTCATATTAAAGGTGCACATCATAATACAGTTCGCTATATTATAAGAAACAAGGATATTTCTTTTACAGCAACTGGTGTTTCGATTGGCGGCGGCATGATTGAAATCCGAGATATAAATGGTGTACAGCTTTCTCTCACAGGCGCATATAATACGATTGTTATTTATGCGCATAGCGATGAAAGTGTCTGTAACTTCTTGAACAAGCATATGGGGAAAGAAGAAAGTCTTGAGATATTTAGCGCAGACAGCGGAGAAAAAATGATTTTATATAAGTCTGAGTTTTCATCAGTGTATTCGCAGTTCCAAGAGATTAGGAAAATGCCGAGTGTGAGATATGCGGCGCTTCTGGAAAAGTTTGACTGATATAGGAGGAAATAATATGCCTGATTACAATAAGCTGTCAAATCTTATAATATCAGCAAGAAAAAGAAATTTGTCTTTAGGGAGAGCCGTATTGGAAGACGAATGTGAGGAGTCTCATTTGGACAGGGACGCTGCGCTGAATAAAATGAAAAAACAAATTCTTGTTATGAGGCAGGCAGTGGAAGCTGCTTCATCACAAAGTGTGGAAGGACCATTGTATTTCAAAGATGCATGGATGATGCAGGAAGGTATAAAACGCAAGTTGATTCCTAAAGATTTGACCGCATTGGCAGTGCAGAAAGCAGTTGCAATTAATGCATGGAACAGTTTAAACGGAAAGGTAGTTGCAACGCCGACAGGCGGGTCCTGCGGGATTTTGCCGGGTGTTTTGCTTGCGGCGCAGGAACAATGGGACTGCAGTGATGAAGAAGTTGCCCTTGCCATGTTTGCAGGTGGAGGAACTGGAATTCCTATTGCACTGAATGGCACGTTGTCGGGTTCTGTAGGAGGGTGTCAGGCTGAATGCGGCAGTGCCGCCTGTATGGCGGCAGCCGCAATGACAGATTTGAGCGGGGCATCAGCAGAGCAGTGTATAGAAGCTTTTGCAATTGCATGCAAAGCATCTATGGGTCTGATTTGTGATCCCATAGGTAATGTTGCCTGTCCTTGCGTAAAACGAAACGGCTTGTTTGCAGGTGTTGCAATTTCGGCAGCATATATGGCGATTTGCGGAGTGAAATCAATCATACCGCCTGATGACATGTTACGCTCTTTTTGTGATGTCAGTTTGGATGTTGCAAAGAAGTTTAGTCGCTTAGACGGAGATGTTGGAATTCAAAAGACTGAGTTTGCGCAAAAACTAGATTTCCAATAAGTAAAAACTAAAGGAGTCTGAAACTTGTTGGAAAGTAGAAAGAAAAATGCAACCAATCAAAAGATAGAAATAATTGACTTAATTGCATGAAACGGATATAATACGGGTATAATATTGATATGAACTGAGAAGCGGGAGGCGTCATTATGAACATAAGACCATCAGCAGCAATTCGCAATAATTATAACGAAATTGCAGATTTATGCCGAAAAACAGAAGAACCTGTTTTCCTCACCAAAAATGGGGAAGGTGATTTGGTGGTTATGGATATAAACACATATAACAGACGCGAAAAAATGATGAAGCTCAGAGAGGAACTGCTGGCGGTAGAAGAAGACCGTCTGGCTGGCAGAAACGGCTGTACACTTGATGAACTCGACAACTATCTTAGCAATATCATAGCAGAGGTATAACTTATGAGGGCGAATCAGACATATCAGGTTATAGTTTCTGACAGAGCAAAGCAGATGCTTGGAATCCATATCCGATTTATGGCAAATGTCAATAAGAAAGCTGCTGAACAGAAACAAAAGCAAATTGTATCAGCACTAAGAGCTTTATCAGAAATGCCTGAACGATTTCCTTTCCTTGATGAAGACTTGATGCCAAGCAACAAATATCATAAAATGTTTATTGAAAAAAGGTATTTGGTTCTATACCAGATAAAGGATGATACGGTATATGTGGACTACATTTTAGACTGTCGAAAAGACTATTCGTGGCTTGCAGACCTGATATAGAAAATCTGGATACCAGAGCAAAATTGACTTTCTTAGAGAAAAAGGAACTGTCGACCCGGCAGACCAAACTGGTTGGCCAAAGCGACAGTTCCTTATCTATATGTGCACAGCGTTTTATTCTTTTATTTCTGTGTGTTCCTGATTCAACAGGAAAGTCAGTATGGTTCCGGTATAACGCTCAAGTCGTTCCTCGTTGAGGGCTACGTTGATGATATTGCAGTCCGGATTCTTTTCATATACGTAAGAGGCGTTGGTTGCCGATACGGAATCCTTCAGTTCCATTTCCTTTCCGGAATAATCCCGGAAAGCCTGGATGACCTGCTGTACAAATTCTGATTCCGGGTCTGACTGCCAGCCCTCCTGGGAGGAAACCTTTTTATATTTCACATCGGACAGCCCGCAGATAATCTGATATTGGTTGTCTATTTCCAGAAGACTGGCTTCGGTCAGACTGTTGGCTTCAGCTGAAATGATATAGGTATTGGCTTTCTTTTCAATGGCACCAATGCTGCTGATGGAAACCAGATTCTTGTCGTCATCCTTGTAATATACGCCGTCAATCAGGGTATAGAGCAAGGTAATGGTCGTATTGAGACTGTCCTCTGTCATCACCTGCTCAGGCAGGTCCACTTCTTCGTAAGTATAGCTGACCTGAGGATAATTCTCCAGATAGTCGTCGTTGAAATTATCGATGGCCGTCTGCATTCTGGCGTCAAACTTGTCAAAGTCGTTTTCGTCGATAACTACGGTGGCTGACGCTGATTTTGGATAAGTGTTGGCGTTTTCACCGCCGGTCACATCTGCCAGTTCGTAGATTAAGGCATTGGTCTTAAAGTAGGCCAGAAGGTCTCCAAGCTCTTTGATGGCGTTGGGATAAGAGGTAATCTTCTGGTCAGGGACACCGCCCGGCAGTCCTTCGATTTTAATTCGGTATGCTTTGTCCTTCGTAGGGGCTGTATATGTCACCCGGTTGGTAAACTGATAAGTAGACCTGGCGCCGGTGCTTACGGACCACATGTTGTTGGAACCGCCGTTGAGGCAGAATACATTGGTGTCTGCGGTAAAATACTTGCTGTTCAGTTTCTGTATGCCTCGGAAGTCATGTCCGCTTTCGCTGGTGAATATGACGGTCAGCTTGCCGGTAGCTTCGTTATTCTTAATTAAATAAAGAGCGGAAGCCATAGGCGGGATAGACGCCTGAAATTGCTCGCAATCGTAAGGACACAGGACCACAGTAGGGGCTGCCTCCTCATATTCTTCGCTGGATTTTACACTCATAATGACGTTGTCATAGCCGTCTGTGGTACAGGAAATACCTTTGGCCTTGGCCCAGCTCAGAAGATAATCTCTGATGGCCTCGGTGGTGGTTAAAGTTTCAGCGGAGTCCTCTAAATCGGTTTGATATGCAATCACTTTTTCTTCGATTTTCGCAGAAAGGTTTTCTTCCTCTTCAGCGCAACTGCTGAGAGTAAAAACAGATGTTCCAATCAAAGTGAGTATCAGCAGTAAAGATATTAACTTTTTCATTGTCAATCTCCTTCGTCAGCTTCTATGAAATTTTTATTTTTTATAAAAAACCATTTATTTTGGATAAAAAATCATATATAATGATACCATAAATGTGGAGAAATTAGTAGTTCTTTTATCAATCTTCACATAATTTTAAGAAATGAACGGGGGATACAGATATG
>CBCTFZ010000010.1:0-71190 GCA_965146355.1 uncultured Emergencia sp.
TAGGAACGGCAAAATTTTTTACACTTCTATTACTTCTTTATCGCACATCAGTAAAGTAATAAGGTTTCCATCATGACCTCCTGTTATTTTGTGAAGCCGTTTTCAATTAAAAATTCTTCAAATTTCTCCAGTGCTTCCGGCACGCCTTTTCTGCCGTAGCCCATTCTGAAATACTGGGTATCCTGGTCATAAATACTTGCCGGCAGAAGCAGTACGCCTTTCTTATCTACCGCCATTTGGCAGAAATCCTTCACCGGCATGTCGAGCAAAAGCTTGTGATAAGCAACGGGACCACAGGTAATCGGTCTCTTTGAGAATATGTAATCGTACTTATCCATGAAAGCATTTGCAAGCCTCTGGTTCTCTATAATCAGCTCTGTGTTTCTCTCCTCGATTTTATCTCTATGTTTCAGCGCAACCTTTGTCAGGAATTCAGAAGGTACAGAGTCGCAGATACTGAGGTAGTGTTTGAATTTTACAACTTTATTCAGCAGTTCAACGTCTTTGCTGACCAGCCAGCCTACACGCAATCCTGCAAGACCATAGGACTTGGACATAACGCCCAGGGATACGCATTTGTCATAGTGGTCACAAGCCCAATCTCTCTTTTCGCCGTCCATTTCCAGACCTTTGTAAACTTCGTCGGAGAAAAGGGCGATGCCGTGCTTTTCGCAAATGCGGCAAATTTTATCCAGTTCTTCGTTGGTAAAGGTGTAGCCAGTCGGATTGTTCGGCGTGTTGATGGCAAGCAGCTTAGTATTTGGACGAATCAGAGATTCCAGTTCGTCGATATCTACCACCCATTTTTCACCGTCGTCCTTGATGTACCATTTGCTGAATTCGCAGTCTTCTACAGAGTTTGCAACCTCATAGGCCGACTGATAATTTGGGAACATGGCAATCATGTGATCTCCCGGGTTCAGCATAACATTCATGTACGCAAAGATAGCTTCCTGAGCACCGTGGAAAACCAGAACGTTTTCCGGTTTCATGTCCTTGTAAAGGCCTGCGATGATTTCACGAAGTTCAGGGTCGCACCAGGTTTCTGAATATCCAAGCCACTGCTTCATGTATTGTTCTTTTGCACCCGGCTCCATGGCCAGCAGTTCTTCTGTGGTCATGGACTCACAGTCAGACTGAGTCAGAAGATAAGGTGCAGTAAATTCATATAGTCCAAAATAGGACTCCAGTTTAAACGGTCTAATTTTCATATTAATTTCCTCCCTGAATTTTTAATAATCTTTATGCGTTTTAACGGAATTATAGCACGGGGTTCTGCCTGAAAAAACAACCATGTTTTTTAATTCTAAACCAACCAAATTTATGCTTTATCGCAATTCTTTCTCGGACGGAAGCTGGGGAATGATTACGGCTGCAAAGATGATGATGCACCCCAGCCCTTCTGTCAATGTCATACGCTCGCCTAAAATCAGCGCCCCAAAGATTACCGAAAATACCGCCTCCAGGCTCATAATCAGCGACGCTACGGCAGGTTCTGTATCTTTCTGTCCCAAAACCTGAAAGGTATATGCTACACCTGTAGAAATCACGCCGCAGTAAAGAATCGGCAGCCAGCAGTCTAAGATGTCTGCAATCACCGGCGTTTCAAAGATAAACATGCAGATTAAGCCGATGGTTCCACTGGTAAGAAACTGCACGCAGGATAACTTGATTCCATCGCATTTTGGTGAGAAATAGTCCACTACCAGAATGTGACAGGAAAATACCACTGCACAAAGCAGGATAAACAGTTGGCCGGTATGAATCACAAATCCTTCTCCCTTTCCCGCCATGGTAAGCAGATAAAATCCGATTGCACCCATTACAATACATCCCCACACGATAGGCTTTATCTTCTGTCCTAAAAACAGTCCGAGCACCGGCACGATAACAATATAAAGGGACGTAATGAAACCTGTCTCTCCTGCACCGGTTTCAAAGTAAAAGCCGAACTGTTGCAAGGATGAAGCCGCATAAAGTACTGCCCCGCAGCAGATACCTCCAATCAGCAGTGTCTTTTTGTCTTCCTTGCTTTCTTTTGCTACCTCTTGCGGCTCCTTATTAATTTTTTTAAAAAGAAAGATGACCGGAATCAACACCAATCCTCCGATAAACATACGGATTCCATTGTAGGTAAAAGGCTCCAGCACGGCTCCGGCCTTCTGCGCCACCAGTCCTCCGCCCCAGATAATTGCGGTAAGCAGCAGCAACACATTGCTTTGCATTTTCTTCTTCATATCACTCTCTCCTGCTGTTTTTTAAGGCATTATACCACGCTATTTGGACGAAAAAAACAACCATGTTCCCAATTCGATACCAACCAAATATGGATACCAAGCACTTGCTATTATGAAGGAAATCGTCTATAATAAATGAAGTCTGGAAGTTTTTACCTCACTCTGTTTCAGTAGGTCAAATCAATGAAGATTACAGACTATAAAAATAAAATGGGAGGACTTTTTATGACACTTTTCTTACAAGGATTTACCATAGGATTGGCTTACGTAGCGCCTATCGGGCTGCAGAACCTCTTTGTCATCAATACGGCTCTGACCCAGAAAAAGAGCAGGGTATACCTGACGGCTCTGATTGTCACTTTCTTTGACGTGACCCTGGCCCTGGCCTGTTTCTTCGGCATCGGCGCCATTATGTCCGCTTTCACCTGGCTGCAGATGCTGGTTCTGGGGGTCGGCAGTTTAATCGTGATATGGATTGGCATCGGGCTCCTTCGGGCAAAAGACGAGATGGACCATTCCACCAAGGTGGATATCCCCATACTGAAAGTGATTTCCACCGCCTGCGTGGTAACCTGGTTCAACCCACAGGCAATTATCGACGGTACCATGCTGCTGGGCGCTTTCCGCACCACGCTGCCAAAAGAACACGTTCTGGAATTTATTCTGGGTGTAAACTCTTCTTCTTTCGTATGGTTTTTCGGGATTTCTACCATTTTGACGTTATTCAGCGCCAAATTCAACGATAAAGTGCTGCGGATAATCAATATAGTCTGCGGCGCCGTCATCGTGTTCTATGGAGTCAAGCTGCTGATTAACTTCTTTCAAATGGTTATATAAAGCAGGATAAAACCCAATGTGGTATCGCACCAGAAAAAAGACCAGGGATATCACCCTGGTCTTTCTGTCTCATGTGTTGTAATGCTGTTATTCCGGCTGCTTTAAGTCTACTATTTCTCCAGCTTGACCTCCGGCATCAGTTCCTCGTCGATGACGCCCAGAATTTCTTCCAGCTCTTTCACCTGATCTTCGGAGAACCGCTCCCGAATCCGCTTCATCACCGTACCGATGTAGTCGTAGGTAACGCCGTAGGTCTCCATATACTTATCTGTAATTTCAAGATGGTATTCCCGCTTGTCCTCCTGACTCTGGACCTTTCTCACATAGCCCTTCTTCACCAGACTTCCGACCTTGTAGGCCGCATTGGGCGGGGAAAGCTGGGCAAAGGAAGCAAACTCGTTGATGGTGGGCCGTCCCAAGGCGTAAATCAACTCCACGCAGAGAACCTCCATGGCGGAAAGAGCGTCCTCCACTTTGATATCCTGATTGAATACCTTGGAGTACAGGCTCATTTTAAACTTGGTATATATATCCGAAAAATTCTTTTCCAGCATGGTCTCTCTGTTTCCTTCCTAAATAAAGCTGCCTCTATTTTACCAAATGTTCCGTATTTTTTCAAGCAGCAACGCCTAATCCGTGACAGCGAAGGACAGCTCGCCCTGGGCTGCGATTTCACCGTCCACCTTGGCCACGGCTTTTCCATAGCCCACAGGACCTCGGCGCTGGGTCAGCTCACAGTACAGCTCCAGTACATCCCCCGGCACCACCTGCCGCTTGAACCGGCAGTTTTTGATGCCCCCGAAAACCACCAGCTTGCCCCGGTTTTCTTCCTCCGACAAAATGGCGGCAGCTCCGGTCTGGGCCAGTGCTTCCATAATCAAAACCCCCGGCATGATGGGCCGCCCCGGAAAGTGTCCCTGAAAGAACGGCTCACCGGCCGTAACGCATTTGACGGCCCGGGCCCACTTTCCCTGCTCCATGTCCGTCACCCGGTCGATGAGCAGGAAAGGATACCGATGGGGCAGTATCTCCTGTATCTGTCTGATGTCCATTTCCATTATCTTACCCTCCGAAACAAAATCGATGCGTTGTGTCCGCCGAAGCCCAGGGAATTGGACATGGCGTAGTCCGTATCCATCGGGCGGCCCTGGTTTGCCACAATGTCTAAATCACATTCAGGGTCCGGGGTCCTGTAGCCGATGGTCGGCGGCGCAAAGCCTTCCTGCAGGGCCTTCACCGTCAGCACAGCTTCCACGGCCCCGGACGCCCCCAAAAGGTGTCCCGTCATGGACTTGGTAGAGGACATCAACAGGTTTCCCGCAGAGGCTCCGAAGGCCGTCTTCACGGCCAGAGTCTCGCACCGGTCGTTCATAGGCGTGGAGGTTCCGTGGGCGTTGACATATCCAATCTGCTCCGCCAAGACCCCTCCATCGTCCATTGCCGATTTCATACATTCCGCCGCGCCGCTGCCGTCCTCTAAAGGCGCAGTCATGTGGTTGGCGTCGCAGGTCGCACCGTAGCCTACTACTTCACACAGGATTTTCGCGCCTCTTGCCGCCGCATGTTCATAGGATTCCAGAAGGAGCACCGCCGCGCCCTCTCCCATGACGAAGCCGTTTCTTTCCCTGTCAAAGGGAATGGAAGCCCGCTTCGGGTCCTGAGATTCCGAAAGGGCCTTCATGGAGGTAAAGCCGCCGATGCCCAGCTGGCTGATGCAGCTTTCACTGCCGCCGGTCAGGAACACGTCGGCATAGCCGTCTCTGATTTGGCGGAAAGCCTCGCCGATGGCATTGGTGCCGGAGGCGCAGGCTGTGACGATACAGGTACAGCTGCCTTTAAAGCCGAACTCGATGGCTGCGGTTCCCGCCGCCATGTTGCTGATAGCCATCGGCACGAACAGAGGCGATACCTTGTCGAAGCCCCTCTTCATGCCTTTGTAGTGCTCCTCTTCGATGGTGGGCAGTCCCCCGATGCCGCTGGAGATGTTGACACCGCAGCGGGCGGCGTCTTCCTTCGACATGTCCAGGCCGCTTTGGGCAAAGGCCTCTCTGGCAGCCACCAGGGCCAGCTGGGTAAAGCGGGCCGTCCGTCTGGCGGCCATCCTGTCCATGTGGTCCGTAATATCAAAGTTCTTCAGCTCTCCGGCCACCTTTACCTTGTGCTGCTCCGTATCAAAGCCTTTGATAAAATCTATACCGCAGCGGCCGCTGCGGGCTCCTTCCCACATCTCTTCCACTGTATTTCCAATGGGAGACAGTGCTCCCATACCGGTGATTACAACTCTTCTCTTCATGGTCTTCTCCTTATCAATACATGCCGCCGTCCACGGCCAGGACCTGGCCTGTTATATAGGCCGCCTTTTCCGACGCCAGAAAGGCCGCGGCAGCCGCCACGTCCTCCGGCCTTCCCATGCGGCCTGCAGGAATGGCTGCCGCCGCGTTTTTTACAGCCTCCTCTGTCATGGCCGCCGTCATATCGGTTTCGATGAAGCCCGGCGCCAGGGCGTTGACCGTAATCTTTCTGCTGGCAACCTCCTTGGCGAAAGACTTTGTCATGGCGATAATCCCCGCTTTGCTTGCCGCGTAGTTGACCTGTCCGGCATTGCCGGAAAGCCCCACTACGCTGGCCATGTTGACGATGCGGCCGTAGCGCTGCTTCATCATCTGACGGCTTACCGCCTGCATCATCAGAAAAGTTCCCCGCAGGTTGGTCTGGATTACATCGTCAAAATCCGCCGGACTCATGCGCATGAGCAGGTTATCCCGGGTGATGCCCGCATTGTTAATCAGAATATCGATGCGCCCAAAGGCCTCCATAGCTGCCTGCCCAATCTTTCTGCAGTCCTCTTCCCGGCCCACATCGCCGCAGACCAGTTCCGCTCTTACGCCCAGAGCCCGGCAGCCTTCCGCCGTTTCCTCTGCCCCCTGGCGATTTCCCCCGTAGTTGATGACTAAATCCGCACCGCCGGCGGCCAGTTCCAGGCATATGGCTCTGCCGATACCGCGGCTTCCTCCGGTAACGATTGCTGTTCTTCCCTTCATCTAGGCCCAGCCTCCTTTCGTGGTTTCAGAAAATGCCTGCAGCGTCTTCTGCAGGTCATCATAGTCTTCAATGTTCATGACCTTCAGGCTCCGGTCCGTCTTTCTCACAAAGCCGGATAAAGCCCTGCCGGGGCCCACTTCGATGACCGTGTCCACCCCTGCCGCCGCCATGGCTTTGATGGTATCTTCAAAGTACACGCTGGAAGATATCTGTCTCATCAGCAGATTGCTTATCTCTTCCTCCGGCGTCTTCATCCGGCCCACAGCGTTGAACAGCACGGGAAATTCCATCTCGCCAAAAGAGATGTCAGCAAAGACTCTCTCCAGTGCCTGGCCTGCAGGCTCCATAAAGGAGGTGTGAAACGGCCCGCTGACCGGCAGTGCCACGCACCGCTTTGCACCTTTTTTCAAAGCCAGCTCCGACGCAGCTTCTACCGCCTCTCTTTCTCCGGCGATGACAATCTGTCCCGGACAGTTGTAGTTGGCGATTTGAACCACGCCCTTTTCAGACCCTTTCTCACAGCACTCTGCCAGGGTCTTCCGTTCCAGATTCAATACAGCCTTCATGGCACAGTCGATACCTTCCCCAGCTTCGGCCATGGCCCGGCCCCGCTTTGTAACCAGCTCAATGGCCGTAGGCGCGTCAAAGACCCCGGCTGCGTGAAGAGCCGAATACTCTCCCAAAGAGAGCCCCGCCGCCATGGCCGGTTTGACGCCTATTTCCGCCAGCTTTGGAATCAGTTCCGCCGTCACACCTGCGGCGAAAGCCACCATAATGGGCTGGGTATTTCTGGTGTCAGACAGTTTTTCCATAGGTCCTTCAAAGGCCAGCTTCCGCTGCTCCTCCGGCAGCAGGTCAAAGACCTGGCGAAACCTCTGTGAATGTTCATAAAAATCCTTGCCCATGCCCGGCGTCTGACTGCCCTGACCGGCAAAGAGAATTGCTAATTTCATGCTTTACTCCAATCTTGGGACAGTTCTTCCATCAAAGCGGCCGCCGTAGTCATCTCCTTAACCCGGCCCACATTGCCGCCGCAGAAGAACAATCCCTCCTCGTAATTTCCATAAAAAGCCGCCGTCAGGGCCCGACTGATACAGTAGGGGGTCGTTTCCGGATTACAGGTCCTGATGCAGCGGACGCATTTTTTCGGCAGCAGCCGCTCGCCTGCTACAACTTTCTCCATCAGAGGCGTTCTCAGTCCTCTTCCCGGCATACCTACGGGACTTTTCAGAATCATTACATCCTCCGCTCCCGCAGCCAGAATCACGTCTTTGAATCCCTGGCTGGCGTCGCACTCCCTGCAGGCGATAAACCTGGTGGCAATCTGCACGCCCCGGGCTCCTGCCTTTTTAACTTCTGTCATATCCCGCCGGTCAAAGACGCTGCCTGCGGCAAAGACCGGTATGGGCCCGCCTCCTTCCCTGGCTTTACTGAAATCCCTGCACACAGCACAGACTTCCGCGACGATTTCTGCAAGGGACTTTGCTCTGCCCTCGGCCAGCTCCTCTCGGCCAAAGCCCAGATGGCCTCCGGCCCGGCTGCCCTCCACCACCACAAAGTCAGCCTTTCGGCCATGTCGCCTTTGCCAAGCCGTCAGCAAGGTCTTTGCGGCTCTGCCGCTGGACACGATGGGCGCAATCATCACCTCAAAGCCTTCTGTGAGAGCCGGCAGCTCCAGGGGCAGTCCCGCTCCGGAGATGACAGCATCGATGCCTTCCTCGCAGGCTGTGCGGACCATGGCGTCGTATCTGGTAGTGGCTGCCATGGCGTTGACGGCGATGAGTCCCTTGCCCCCTGCGATTTCCCTGGCCTTCCGTATCTCCTTGACCAGGGCTCTCCGGTCGGCTTCCTGGGTGTTATTGAAAAAGTCCGGCTCCCGAAAGCCGATATTGGCTGTAGAAATGACGCCCATACCGCCGCAGGCAGCCACTGCTCCGGCAAGTCCGCCCAGAGAAATACCTACCCCCATGCCGCCCTGTATGACGGGGATGGACAGCTTACTTAATTTGCTCATATTCACGTACCATATCCTCGAAAATCTGCCGCAGAGGCCGGATTTCCTTTACCATGCCGCTGACCTGGCCGGCCATGAGAGAGCCGTTTTTCACATCCCCTTCTACTACGGCCTTGCGAAGTGACCCCAAGGTAAACTTCTCCAGTTCCATCTTATCTGCACCCTGTTGTTCCAGCTTCAGATACTCTCTGGTCATGGGATTTTTCAGACTGCGCACCGGCGCTCCCACGCTGCAGCCTGTGACGATGGTGGAGTTGTCTCCTGCCTTGATGACAGCCTCCTTGTAGTTCTGGTGGATTGGGCACTCCAAACTTGCCAGCAGGCAGGTTCCAATCTGCACGCCGCAGGCCCCCAGAATAAAAGCCGCCGCCATCTGTCTGCCGCAGGCGATGCCGCCGGCGGCGATGACCGGCACGTCTACGTTGTCAGCCACCTGAGGTACCAGGGCCATGGTGGTAAGCTGACCGATGTGTCCTCCGCTCTCACAGCCCTCGGCGATGACGCCGTCTACCCCCAGGCCGGAAAGCCTCTTTGCCAGGGCCACCGAAGAGACCACCGGAAACACTTTGATTCCGGCTTCCTTCCAGCGCTTTACGTACTTGCCCGGATTTCCCGCCCCCGTGGTGACCACGGACACTTTTTCTCTTGCGGCCAGTTCCGCCATTCTGTCGGCCTCCGGATTCATCAGCATGATATTGACGCCGAAGGGCCTGTCGGTCAGAGACTTGCAGGTTCGTATGTGTTCCTGCAGCACATCGGCAGTCATGCCGCCGGCGCCGATGATACCTAAAGCGCCGGCATTTGATACGGCCGCCGCAAAGGCTCCGGTGGCGATATTTGCCATGCCGCCCTGAAAGATGGGAAATTCTATATTCAAAAGTTCATTGATTTTCATATATTCTGCTTCCTTTTCCTATTTGGTAATCAGCATGCAGCCGTAGGTCAGCCCTGCGCCAAAGCCGGTGCAGATGAGACGGTTTCCCGGCTGCAGCAACCCCTGCTCCTCCATTTCGCACAGAGCGATAGGGATGCTGGCCGCTGAAGTGTTTCCGTAATCATACAGGTTTTTAAAAAATCTGGACGCATCTCCGCCGATTCTCCGTGCCGCTCCGTCTATAATTCTCTCGTTGGCCTGATGGCAGACAAACCAGTCGATGTCCGACTGCTTCAGTCCGGCCTTTTCTAAAGTGGCTTTGATGGCCTTGGGTACTGCACTGATGGCAAACCGGTAAACCTCCTGGCCTCCCATATGAATGTATCCGCCCTTCTGACAGTGAAGTACCTCTCTGTCCGGCCTGCAGCCGCCGTGAAAGACGAACTCCGCAGTTTCATCCCAGCCCAGCACCGCCGCTCCCGCTCCGTCTCCAAAGAGGACGCAGGTGGACCGGTCCGTCATATCCATAAAGGTCGAGATTTTTTCGCTGCCCACGACCAGAGCGTAGCGGTCTTTCTGCTGAAAAAGAAGACTCCCGGCCACCTGACACCCGTAGATGAAGCCTGCGCATGCTCCGTTAAGGTCCAAGGCCAGCACCTCCTCCGAAAGGCCCAGCCTTCCTGCCACACTGCAGGCGGCGGCCGGCGTCTGGTCATCTGCAGTAAAGGTGCAGACGATGCACCAGGCAATCTTTTCTCTGTCAATCCCCGACTTTCGGACTGCCGCCTCCGCTGCCTCCGCCCCCAAATCGCAGTTGGTTTTTTCCTCCGCGAAGTACCGGCTGCGGATACCGGATTTCTCCCGAATCCACTGGTCGCTGGTATCCACCAGGACCGCCATATCTTCATTGGTCACTTGTTTTTCACCCCGGGATTTTCCCAGTCCCAGAATCCTGATTCCTGCCATGGCCCCTCCTTTCTTCTTTCTTCACATTGCCCACGTTCCGCAGGCGCCTGTACCGCTCCTCGGCCAGGGCGCTGCCCCGCCGTCCCTCAAGGGCTGCCAGGGCAGAGGCAATCTCCTGCTCCGTCCGGTCGAAGACATACTCTCTGCCATTGTGAGCCCCCTCTCTTCCTTCCGGTATGACGATGTCGCAGATACCCAGTTCCATTAAATCCGCCGCTGTCAGCTTCATGACCTGGGCCGCCTCCTCATGGCGGGAAGGGTCCTTCCACAGGATGCTGGCAAACCCTTCCGGCGACAGAATGGAAAAGATGCTGTTTTCCAGCATGATGATTCGGTCCGCCGTTGCAAGGGCCAGAGCGCCGCCGCTGCCCCCTTCGCCGATAAATACAGCTACGGTAGGCACCTGCAGGCCCGCCATGCAGGCGATGGACCGAGCGATGGCTTCACCTTGACCGCCCGCTTCCGCTTCGACGCCGGGATATGCCCCCGGCGTATCTACGAAGGTAATCACCGGCCTGTGAAACTTCTCCGCCTGTTTCATCAATCTGACCGCTTTCCGATAGCCTTCCGGATTCGGCATTCCAAAGCGGCAGGCGATGTTTTCTTCCAGACTGCGTCCCTTTTGCTGGGCAATGACCGTCACCGGCCTTCCCTGAAAGAGTCCGACGCCGCCCAGTATGCTGGCGTCTTCGCCGTGGAGCCTGTCGCCATATAAAGGGAAAAAATCCTCAATCATGGCGTCTATGTATTCTCTGGCTACCGGCCGCTGCGGATGTCTCGCCAAGGCTACCCGCTGTGCTGCGGTGAAATTCTGATACTTCATCTTCTGCTCCTTCCCTTTCTGTCAGCGTGGAGCCGCAGCAAAAGGCCGAGAGCCTGCCGCAGCTCTCTCCGGTGAACCACCTGGTCGACAAAGCCGTGTTCCTGCTGAAATTCAGCACGCTGAAAGCCTTCCGGCAGCGCTTCTCCGATGGTCTGCTCTATGACTCTGGGTCCGGCAAAGCCAATCAAGGCCCCGGGCTCCGCCAAAATCACGTCGCCCAGACTGGCAAAACTGGCCGTAACGCCGCCGGTGGTCGGGTGGGTCAGTACGGAGATATACAGAAGCCCGGCCTGGCTGTGCCGCGATACCGCCGCCGAGGTCTTTGCCATCTGAAACAGGGAGTATATGCCCTCCTGCATCCGCGCACCCCCTGAGGCCGCGAAGATAATCAGAGGCAGACGGTTCTTTGTGGCGTATTCACATGCCCGGGTAATCTTCTCCCCTACTGCCATGCCCATGCTGGCCATCATAAAGCGGCTGTCCATGACACAGAAAACCGCCTTAATACCGTCGATTCTCCCCGTACCGCAGATTACCGCCTCTTTCATGCCGGTCTTTTCCTGCTGGGCGGAAAGCTTTTCCCGGTATCCGGGAAAGTCCAGGGGATTGCCGCCGGCAAGTCCCCGGCAAAGCTCCTTGAAGGAGCCTTTATCCACGGTGATTTTCAGCCGGTATCCGGCGCTGACGCTGTGATGGTGTCCGCAGCTTGGACACACGTACAGGGTTTCTGCCAGGGCCGACTTCTGGGTCTTAACTGCACACCGGGGACAGGCCACCGGCAAATCTTTCCCATTGATTCCCCGCAGGCTCCTAAGCAGGTCCCGCTTCTGTTTAAATGGATTCATCTCTGCCTCCCGCTTCTTCGTAGATTTTCAGGATTTCCGAAAGGTGCTCCTCCAGAAATCCGGTGTCATAGCCCCCTCGCAGAAAATCCTGATTGTACATCAAAAGGTGCTGTATCGGCAATGTGGTCTTTACGCCGGTAATCACCATCTCCTCCAGGGCCCGCCGCATTCTGCGCACCGCTTCCAGACGGGTATTTCCTCTGGCGATGACCTTGGCGACCATGGAGTCGTAGTAGGGACTGATGGCGCAGCCGTTGTACAGGGCGCTGTCCACCCGAATGCCGGCTCCCGCCGGAAAATGAATGAAGTCCACCGTTCCCGGGCAGGGGGTGAAATTTTCAAAGACGTCCTCCGCCGTGATTCTGCACTCGACGGCGTGGCCGCTCAGGCTTACGTCTTCCTGGGTAAAGCCGAGAGGCAGGCCGCTGGCGATGCGCAGCTGCTCCCGGACGATGTTGATGCCGGTAACCATCTCCGTCACCGGATGCTCCACCTGGATTCTGGTATTCATCTCGATAAAGTAGAAATTGTCATCTTTGTCCACGACAAATTCCACGGTGCCTGCGTTTTCGTAGCCGCAGGCCTCCGCCGCTTTGACTGCCGCCCGGCCCATGGCCTGACGCAGGGATTCAGAAAGTCCCCACGCCGGCGCTTCCTCTACCAGCTTCTGGTTTCTGCGCTGGATAGAGCAGTCCCGCTCGCCCAGATGGACGATATGGCCGAAGCTGTCGGCCAGGATTTGAAATTCGATGTGCCGGGGATGCAGTATCAGCTTCTCCACATACATGTCTCCGCTGCCGAAACAGCTTTCCGCCTCCGCCGAGGCGGCCGTAAAGGCTTCTCTGATATCTTCGGGCCGGTCAGCCCTGCGCATGCCCCGGCCGCCGCCCCCTGCCGACGCCTTCAGAAGCACAGGGTAGCCGATGCGATTTGCGATTTCAGCTGCTTCCTCCCAGGATTCCACCACCCCGTCGGAGCCGGGCACCACCGGCACTCCCGCTTTGAGCATCAAAGCCCTGGCCGCCGCTTTGCTGCCCATCCGGTCGATGACTTTTGACGAAGGGCCGATGAATTTCAGTCCTTCTTCTTCGCAGGCTCTGGCAAAGCCGCTGTTCTCCGACAGAAAGCCAAATCCGGGATGGACTGCGTCGCAGCCGGTCCCCTTTGCCGCTTCTATCAGGTTTGAGATGTTCAGATAGCTGCCTGCCGCCCTGCCTTCGCCGATGCAGACGCTGCGGCTTGCGATAATGCTGTGCAGGGCCTGTGCGTCGGCTTCTGAATAGACAGCCACGGCTTCTACGGAGCTGTCCAGACACTCTCTGATGATGCGGACGGCGATTTCGCCCCGGTTTGCCACCAGCACGCGCCTTAACATGGCTCCACCTCAAACAAAATCTGACCGTACTCCGCCAGCCGGCCGTCGGCGCCGCAGACCCTGCGCACGATGCCGCCGACCGGAGACTTCAGCTCGTTCATCATCTTCATGGCCTCGATGAGACCCAGAACCTGACCTGCTTCTACCCGGCTGCCTTCGCTGACAAAGGGTTTCTCCCCCGGCGACGGCGCTGCGTAGAACACGCCTACCAGCGGAGCTTTGACGGCGGTAAGGCTGTTTTCTTTTGACGGTTCCGCCGGCTCAGCTGCCTCCTGCTCCATTGCCGGCTCCGGTTCTTTAGAAACAGCCGGAAAGGCGGCCTGTAACCCGGACATGGAAAGGGATGCGGCGCCCGTACCGGCCTTTTCCAGGTGTATCCTGTATGTTTCTTCTTCAATCTCCAGGCAGGTCAGGGAGGAGCCCTCAAACCTGTCGATTAGATTCAGATAATCCTGCTGCTTCATGGCTTATGCCTGGTACTTCTCAATGGCCGCAGTGATATCGCTGACTTTTTTCATGTTGGAAAGCTCTTCGTCGGGAATTATGATGCCGTATTTTTCTTCGATGGCCATGACAAGCTCTACAGCGTCCAGAGAGTCGATGTTCAAATCATCGGCCAGGGCGGCTTCCGGCGTAATCTTTGCTTCATCGCAGCCTAAAGTGTCAACCATGATTTCTTTTACTTCTTCAAATCTCATTTTTATCTTCTCCTTTTATGCGCTTAATGATTTCCCCGGTCTGCCCGGGAAACTAATTCAGGATTTTTATCTAAAATTATTTATTTAAAATTTTTTAAATAAAAATCTTTAAATATAATAGCAGGGAATCATTCTTCTGTCAACAGACAAATATGGTTTTCACAAAAAATACAAAAACCCCACAGAGGCTTTAAAATACCTTCTGTGGGGTAATATTACAAAATTTCAGCTACTGAAAAGCACAGCTTATTGATGGTATGCGCCGATTCTTTCTCTGGTTCTTTCCTCGCCTAAAATCTGCTGAATCTCCCAGACGTCAGGAGACTGGGCCCGGCCCATCAGCGCAATTCTGATAACGGTGCTGACATGGCCCACATGACCCTTGTATTCCTCCGGATGCTTTTTAAAGTCCTTTGGTTTGGCCGCATAACCCATTTCGGCAGCCATATTTCTAATCTTTTCAAACCACTGGCTCTGGTCATCGGCGTGGTCGTAACCTTTGAGGTATTCCTCCAGAATTTTAGGAACATCCTCTGCAGGCACTTCCTTCGGCATTTCATCCTCAAATACGAACATATCGTCGAAGAAGTAACTGATAAACTCTATCATCTGCTGTGCGTAGATGAAATCCTTTCTCGGTTTGGCGTCCTTTCTTCCCAGGTCTAAAATCCGCTCAAGATATGCCCTGTCCTCAAAGATATGAAGGATTTCCGGCTTAAACTCCCGGGCCCATCCTTTCAGGAAATCGTAAAGGTCCGCCGCTGATATCCTAAGCAGCACATCTTTGCTGATGTCGTTTAGCTTGTTCAAATCGAACAGAGCGCCGGAGTTGCTCATTTTCTCCGTCGTAAAATCGAACTCATCAATAGGAGCCTCAGGGTGTTCCATTCTCCACTCCTCAAAATTGGAATTGAGAATTGTCAGAAGATACTCTCTCACTGCCGCAGGGTGATATCCCTGATTTCTGTAGTAGTCCAGAGATAGCTCCGGGTCTTTTCTCTTGGACAGCTTTCTCTTGTTGCCCTCTTCGTCCAGCTTCATCAGCTGAGCGGTGTGACAGTAAACCGGCGGTTCCCAGCCCATCTTTTCAAACAGCTCCACATGAATAGGCAGGGACGGAAGCCATTCCGCGCCTCTGACCACGTGGGTGGTCCGCATCAGATGGTCGTCAACCACATGGGCAAAATGATATGTGGGAATACCTGTAGCCTTGAGGATTACTACATCCTGAAAATTCTCCGGCATTTCCAGGGTGCCTCTGATGGCGTCCTCTACCTGTACCTTTCTCACATTCTCGCCGCTTTGGTCAGGGTTTCCGCCGGAACGCAGTCTGATTACGTAAGGCTTTCCCTCTGCCAGGTTCGCCTCAACTTCAGCCAGAGTCAGGTTTCTGCTCTTTGCATAATCTCCGTAAATTCCCGGATTTGCTTTAGCTGCCTCCTGTCCCGCTCTGATTTCGGCGATTTCCTCCTCACTCATAAAGCAGGGATAAGCCTTCCCCTCGGCCACCAGCTTTTTGGCGAAGCACTGATAGATTTGGCCTCTCTGACTCTGGGTATAGGGTCCGTAGACGCCTGTATCGCCGCCCCGGCCCGCCCCTTCGTCGAAGTTGATGTCGAAGAACTTCAGGGAATTGATGATGGTCTCTACCGCTCCCTCCACATAACGCTTATCGTCAGTGTCTTCAATTCTCAGATAAAAAACGCCTCCGCTCTGGTGGGCAAGACGCTCGTCCACAAAAGCTCCGTAAAGATTTCCCAGGTGGATAAACCCGGTAGGACTTGGTCCCAGTCTGGTTACCTTGGCGCCGGCAGGAAGCTCTCTGTCCGGATATGAGGCCTCAATCTCATCTGTGGTCTTTGTAATCTGCGGAAACAGCAATTCTGCCAATTTGTTATGTTCCATGTATCAAACCTCCGTTATGGTTATTTATCAATAAATTCACAAGACCATATAATTATATACTTTGGCGCGTATGAATTTCAAGGTTTTTGCCAAAATAATTGTAGTTTCTAACACACTTTCATCGGCAAAACACGAGGAGGTTTTATGAGTTCCAATAAATATCAATATTACCTGGACCACTTTACCGGTCAGCTGCCTCTGGGCGAGGCTTTTGACCTTGTGGAGAGACAGATTGTCATAGGCGGCAGGCAGGGCCGTCTCTACTTTGTAGACGGTCTTTCCGACAGTGAAAAGCTGCAGATTCTTTTTAATTTCCTCATGGCGATTCCCAAGGAGGCCATGACGGAAGTGGCAGATGCGGACCAGTTTATGGCAGAACTGTTTCCTTTTATTAACAGTTCGCTGGAAACCGATGTAGACAACGCCGTCAAATTCCTTTACGCCGGCCTTTCCCCCATCCTGCTGGACGGTTTTGACAAAATTATCATAGCCGATACCCGCCGCTATCCCCAGCGAGGTGTAGAAGAGCCGGAGAAAGAAAAGACGCTTCGAGGCGCCAAGGACGGCTTTACGGAAAACTTCATGGATAATCTGGGGCTGATTCGCCGCCGTATCAGAGATAATCGGCTGATTTTCAAAAATTTCGCAGTGGGAGAAAAGTCCAGAACCGATGTGGCGGTCTGCTATATGAAAGGCTCTGCCGACATGAAGCTGGTGGAGAGAATCGAGCAGGGGCTCACCGATATCGTCATCGACAGTGTGTCTATCAGCGACCAGACCATTGTAGAACAGCTAATCATCCAGCTGAACGGCGGCAAGAAGAAGTGGCGTCTCAATCCGTTCCCAAAGGTCCGCTACACCCAGCGGCCCGATATTATCGCATCACATCTGACCGAGGGAAAGATTGCCATTGTGGTGGATAATTCGCCCACTGTGGTACTGCTGCCTGTCGGAATCTTTGACTTTGCCCAGGATGTAGACGACTACTATTTCCCTCTGATTACAGGAAATTATCTGCGGCTTCTCCGTTTCTTCAATATGCTGGTGATTCTGCTCTTAACGCCGGTTTACCTGCTTATCGTAGAGGGTGACATTCCGCCCCCTCTCGACATGGATTTTATCACGCCGAAGGACCCTTACGCCCTTCCCGTGTTTTGGCAATTTATTCTTCTGGAGATTGCCATCGACGGTCTTCGCCTTGCTTCGCTCAACACTCCCGAATCGCTGGGCATGTCTTTATCGGTTATCGGCGCTTTGATTCTGGGCGAGTTTTCCGTAGACTCCGGCTGGTTTATCCCCCAGACGATTCTGATGATGGCAGTAGTCTCCCTTGCCTCTTTTACCCAGCCCAGCATCGAACTGTCCTACGGAATAAAATTCATCCGTATTTTCATGCTTATCGGCTGTATGCTGGCAAGCTACTGGGGCCTTATCATCGCCCTGGCCGCCGGCTTAATACAGATTTCTCTGACAAAGACACTCAGCGGCCACTCCTACCTGTACCCGCTGATTCCGTTCCGCTGGGGCCAGTTAAAAAAACTCTTCTTTCGGACTGCCGAATAACTGCCGGCAAACATTCGCTTTTGCGAAACAACCTATAGATAAAATAAAAACATGTATCGCCTTCGCTGCATATCGGCAAAAAAGCGATACATGTTTTTGATTTTTAAATCATTTAGGTTAACGCAGGATTAAAAGTAATGATGTTCGCTTCCGAGAGCGTCAAATGGGTCATAATAACTGTTATAGCCGGTAATCATCTGCACAACCCCAACCACCAGCGCAATCAAGCAAATGGCGATAACCACTGTACCTATGATGATGAGGGCTTTTCCCCAGGTGGGAAGCCCTTTTTTCTCCGCCATGGGCTGCCCGTAGGCTCCGCTTTCGTAAGAATTGGTGTACCTGACTTCATCTCCGTCTGTTTCGCCTTGGCTCTGCCGATAATACTGCTCGTCCTTTGAACCGGCCTGCTGGTAAGTATGGTATGTATGATATCTCTCTCCGCCTGCACTCATCAAAGGATAATCTTTTCTGATTATGAGATAAACGATGACGCCGATAAAGCATGGAGCCAGCGCCGCCACGATGGCCCAGAGCCACGGCGAACAGTCCACCCGCTTGGCCGCGTCCTTATATACAAGCACCGCCGCAAGAATGGGCAGCCCAAAGCTAAAAATCAAAATCAGTGGTATCAGAAATACCGCCAACATGCTCCCAATAAAATACATTATGTTTCTCCCTTCTATTTCTTTCAACAAATTTCTCTTTATAGTATACCACATTCAGACGCGGCTGCATATGATATTATTAAATCTTTACCCCGAGGTGAATTATTATGCCTATGGATACACGAGAGCTTTTTGCCCGCCTGATACAGTGCGAGGCAGGAGGCGAGGGGGACGATGGAATGCGTGCTATTGCAAGTGTTGTTATGAATCGCGCTACAATCGATTACGGAGAATTTTCCAGGGTCAGTCAGGGCGGAGATGTGAGAAGCATCATCACCCAGCCGGGCCAGTTTGTCTGTATGCGCGAAACAGTCAGCGGTACTTATAACAGTCAAAATGTCTATAACATGAATCCCTCGCAGGAGCATTATGACATTGTGGACTGGGCCTTGTCGGGAGGACGGCTGCTGGGAGTAGACGGCTCCCTATTCTTTCACAATCCCTATAGTCCTACCTGCCCTACTTATTTCCCTACCAATGTAGGGGTCATACACAACAGAATCGGCAACCACTGCTTCTATCTTCCGACATCCTACTATGCTCAGACATAGATTAAAAAAAGAGAGGTTATTATCTATGATTATTCCATGTGATGCACAAAACGGCTGCGGCACTTTAATGCCTGCAAACGGGCAGACTGCCTCCGCAGCTACCTCCCCTGTACAGGGGCTGAATCTATCTCAGATGACAGATGTTACTGCTGCCCAAAGCAGCGCCATGCCGTCTCCTTCCCTGGGACCTGCAACCCTGCCGTCCCAGAGCGGCGTCATCGCCTCCACTTTTCCTATGCCGGGAACTACGCCGCCTACAGCCATAGACCCGCCGGAAACCATCCCGGGCCAGCCCGACCCTCCTTTCGTACAGGATTCTATCAGCGGCGCTTTGGGAAACGGCGGCTCCGGTACCGTTTCTGATACCACTGCAGGAACCCCTGGAAGCAGCGCAGTAATACCGCCGCCGGTTCTTCCGGAGGCGCCCCAGTTTCCAGTGCCGCCTAATCCGCTGCTTCCGCCGGGATACCAGGAATTTATCAGCTACGAAAATCTTCAGTACTTAAACGGATTTCTGCGAACTCAAATTGGAAAATACGTGCGTATTGAGCAGCTGATTGGGTCCAATCTTCTGGAGGACCGTTACGGCTATCTCATAGGCGTGGGAATCAACTACGTGCTGCTGCAGGAGCTGGATACCGGCAACGTCAGCGCACTGGATTACTACAACATTAAATACGTGCATATCTATTACAACTATCTGAACCTTCCTACCAGCGCAAGAAAATAGCTGTGTGCCATGTAAAGAAAAAAGAACTGCCCCGGCAGTTCTTTTTTCTTTATGCGAAGCGTAAATTCGTCAACAAGCTGCAGCTAAACAGGTTGACAAATTGCCAGTATTTTAAAAAAATGTATATCTTGTCAATATCCTCCAGAATCCAGTCGATGCAACATCTTCAGCTAGTCAGAAATGTTTGGAAATTTCCCATTGTCCCTATTGTATTTTGGTAAATCATGGCGTATAATCTATTTATAAAAAATTTAAAAATTTATTATTATTCAGGAAGGAACGGTAAAATGAAACGATTTAAACTTTTAAGTCTTACTCTGGCATTTGCACTGGTTCTTACGACTATGTTTGCCGGAGCAGAAAGCGTATTTGCGGATACCGCCCAGGCGGATTCAGACAAAGCTGTCATCGGCTCTTCTTTAGAAAACGCCAAGATGATGAGGGCGGCAGATACTTCCACCCCTTCAGAGACCATAGCTGCTGTAAATCTGAACACCGCCACACCGAAGTGGAATCTCACCAATTCGTATAGTTACAGCAAGCCGATTTATGCGGCTGTCAGCATTCCGAAAGCCGGTAACTTCGTATTCCAAATTTGGTCAAAGGGCAATACGGCAGTTGCACTGTACAAAGATTTGAGCGATGTAGGTGTAAACGACCCGGTGGACTACACCTCCATTCCAGCCGCACAGAGTGAGGATGACACCTATTACTTCACACCGCAGGTTAAGGAAGCGGGTACCTACTATCTCGTATTTATTGGAGACAGCTATACAGAGACTTACTCCGATTTGACTATCGGCTACATTGCCGCAAACAAATCCGGCGGTACTACGACGCTGACCAGCGGAAAAACCCGCTACGCCTCTGTGTCCGGTACCGGATACCGGTATTTTAAGGTTACTACGGCCGGTACCAGATATCTTACCATTAAGTTTCCTTGGGGAGACGGCGGAACTTCCTCAAAATACAAAGTGAAGCTGATGAACTCCACCAAGAAAACCAACCTGCTCAAGGGTGTAGTTACGGTAGACAGCGGTAGAAACTATGTCACTTATGCCGGTGTTCCAAAGGGCACTTATTATGTAGCTGTTTCTACCAGCACCGATACCTGCTACAGCATCAATGTGAAGGCGACCAAGGTCACCGAAAAGAGCGGCAGCACCAAGGCCAAAGCAAACAAAATTCCAAAGGGCGGCATCAGATACGGTGTTATCACCGCGACTCAGTCTAGCACCTCCGGAGATTGGTACAAGTTCGTTGTCGGCAGCAACCAGGTGGTAAACTTTGAAGTAACTACCCTTACCGGCGGTTACAGCGGCGGACTGAAATTCACCTTCTATGATTCCAGAGGAGCTTTCGGTACATCGGAATGCTATTATGGCGAACCGAACAAGACTATCACTCCGTCCACCCAGTACAACGGCGGACGTCTTGCCAAAGGTACTTACTGGATTAAGGTTCAGAAATACGGCAGCGGCAGCGGCTACTATAAGCTGAAATGGAAATAACGACTTAAATTTCGTTTATAAACGCATTGAAAAAATGCTCTCTATGTAATAGCAAAGTCCGGATTCTCATCGGTAAGAATCCGGACTTTTTCTATGTGGTAAAAATGTTTTATTAAAATCAGTTGATTTCTACTATCTTATAGGCCTCTGTACTTGGATTACATGCCATATCAGACTTTTTCCTTCCAAGGTCAGTATGGTATTTTTCAAGTTTTTTAGCATGTTCTATAGCGGCAGCCTGCTTATTCTCAATACTGCTGTATATGTTTAAGCTCTTCTTATAATTGGGAATATACGATTCCAAATCCCTTAAAACTTCATCGCTTGTTAAATAAGCTTTGTTCGCGAGCGATTAACTTTACCTCTTTTTTTCTGTTTCGCTGCTACCATATCAGTTCCTCCAGACCAATATTGGGAATTGCACCATATCTGCCCTGCAGATAGCCTTTGCGCACATTTTCCGTTTTTCTTGGAGAAAACTCGTCTAATGAATACAGTTCTGTAACCCCATTTTCATTATTTTTTTCTACAAAGTAAATCTGGTCTCGTCTGAGCAAATCCAGGGACAGTGTCTCTACAGAATGCGTATTGAAAATCAGCTGCGCATGGTTCGGATTAGATTCCTTATTATTAAACAGGTTAATCAAATACTCAAGTAACAAAGGATGCAAACTATTATCAATTTCATCAACAATAATGGTTCTGCCTTTTTCAAGAGCATCTTTGATGATTGGGCCGAAGATAAAGATACGCTTCGTCCCTTCTGACTCAGCCTCAAAAGGTAAAGAATATTCCTGAATATTCTCACCGGTGCTTATCATATGATTTGTACTCAATGTATATGATTTTATTTTGGACGGCAGAGACAGATTGTCCGACAATGAAGAAAACTGCAGGTTCTCCGGAATGTCCTTTATTTCTGAGTTGATGCTGTAGCCGCTGATATTAATATCAGCTGTTTTGAGCAGCGACGTGATAAAAGACTGCAGAGAGTCTCCGCCCTCATCGAATGTCTCAAGCACCTGAGGACTCATTATGAAACTTGTGTCATTGTATGTGTCTATGCTGTCTGCAAACCACATGTATGCTTCCTTCGTAAGTTCACAGTTCCAGTTGGTGGCAGTAGCAAGAAACAGCTTGTTGTCGGAAGTCTTTTCCTCGTATTGCTTCAGCTTACTCTCATTGGATTTCGTATACCTGTATTTTTTTGTGTTGGTTCTTTCAAATATGAGAGACGGGCGATTGCTGCTGTACTTATACAGATACTCGTCATAAACCCGAGAATAGTCTGCTGAAAATCCGTACTGGTATTTCACGTTGTTTGATATAAAAATAAAATCAAATTCAGATGGCATGTGCTTATGATTATCATCAAAAGCATACGGACTAATGAAAGGCAGGGGCCTGTCTATCTGCCGTTCATTTGACTCGCGAACAGCCCTTATTGCTGCTGTAATGGCCTTGAAAATATTGCTTTTTCCCGCTGCGTTGGCTCCATAAATTGCCGCAGAGGGCAGCAGATAACCATCTCTGTATTCCTGCAGGTTCTCTCTTAGCTCTGACCCTGCTCCTGCATCCATGCTTAATATGGTCTCGTCTCGCAGAGACATATAATTTGTAACTGAAAATTGAATCAACATATCAATAACTCCATTCTTGAAACAACATACACCTAGTTTATATAGTTTAACACTTCACGTCGCATAATTCAATGCAAAATGAAATTATTTGCAAAAAATACGCAAATAATTTCATTTAATGCGCAATTTACTGTGCTATTACAAGTGTTCCCCTAATTGTCCCTTTGAAAACCAGAAACCTACATGAAAATTGCAAGATTTAAAAGGCTGTCGCCTAACGGAAAATAACCGTTAATGCGACAGCCCCCTTTTTTAATAGGTAACTTTAGTTTCCGCAGTTGCAGAAGATGATTACTAACAGTAAGAAGAAGAACAATAAGCTAGTATCGATTCCGCCTTCGTTATTGAATAATCCACAGTTGTTATTTGACATTTTATTTCACCTGCTTCTTTCATAGATTTTACTTTACAATATGAAAGTACAGGCCCAAAGGTTCAATGTCCACGTGAAAAAATTTATCGCTTTATATCTCCGCCGGAGAGCATGTCGTCATAAACGGCTCTGCTTCCGCCGATAAATTTCGGTCGGGTTCTGGCGCAGGTTACATGTGCGCAGCCTATCTCTTTGACGGAAATTCTCACCGGTACAGCGACTTTCTTCAGCTGCATACCTATCAGAGTATCGCCGATATCCATGCCGGCGTCGGCCTTGATTTCTTCAACGGCCACCGGATGCTTCGCGTTTTCATAAACAGTCATGGCAAAGGAACCACCTGCGTGCATCTGCGGCACCACATTGACGATTTCCGTACCGGGAAGCAGAGCTTCCTTTTCTACGATAACCGCTCTGTTCAAATGCTCGCAGCACTGTGCAGCCAGATAGATGCCTTTCTCCGACAAAATAGGCATTACGCCGTCGTAGACTGCTTTGGCAGCGTTGATATCGGAGTCCTTTCCGATACGGGCCCCTTTGATTTCACTGGAGGAACAGCCGATAACGAAGATATCGCCCTTCTCCAGTTTTGCTGTTTCAAGAAGCTCGCTGACTGCGCGGGCAGCCTGCTCCCTGATTTCTTCATAAGTCATTGCTTTCACTTCCTTAACATACTCTATAGATTCCAGCTGGCCAGGTATGCTTCCTGCTCAGGGGTCAGGGTATCGATTTCAATGCCCCACGCCGCCAGCTTTCTTCTTGCCACCATATCGTCAATCTGTCCGCTAACGTCTACGACCCCTTTGCCCAGCTTTTGATAGTTGTCCTTAATATACATGGCGGAAAGAGCCTGTACCGCGAAGCTCATGTCCATGATTTCGGCGGGATGTCCGTCAGCTGCGGCGATGTTTACAAGGCGTCCTTCTCCGATAACATTGACCCACTTACCGCCCGGCAGCTTGTACCCCATGATGTTCTTTCGGGTCTCTTTCTTTTCTATAGCCTTTGCTTCCAGGTCATCCATATCTATCTCGCAGTTAAAGTGGCCTGCGTTGGTCAGAATCGCTCTGTCCTTCATGGTCAGCATATGCTCTACCGTAATGGTCTTGCAGCAGCCGGTAGCGGAAACGAAGATATCGCCCAGCGGTGCTGCCTGCGCCATGTTCATCACATCGAAGCCATCCATTCTGGCTTCGATGGCTTTGACAGGATTAACCTCTGTGACGATGACTTTCGCCCCCAGAGAGCTGGCACGCATGGCGATTCCTCTGCTGCACCATCCATAGCCTACAACCACCACAGTTTTTGACGCCACAATCAGATTGGTATTTCGCATGATACTGTCCCATACTGACTGTCCGGTACCGTAACGATTGTCGAACAAATGCTTGCAGTCGGCATCGTTGACAGCTACCATAGGAAATTTGAGAATCCCCTCTTTTTCCATGGCTTTCAAACGGATAACGCCGGTGGTAGTTTCCTCACAGCCGCCCCAGACTTCCTCAGCCAAATCGGGCCGTTTGGTGTGGAGCATACCCACCAGGTCTCCGCCGTCGTCGATGATGATATTGGGCTTGTGGGACAGACACATCTCAATATGTCTGTCGTATTCCTCCGGCGTCGCCCCATGGTAGGCGAACACCTTCATGCCGCAGTCTGCAAGAGCTGCGGCAACATCGTCCTGGGTGGACAGGATATTGCTGCCTGTAACTGACATTTCAGCTCCTCCCGCAGCCAGCACCTGACAAAGATAAGCGGTCTTGGCTTCCAGATGTACAGACAGGGAAATTTTAATACCTGCAAAAGGTTTTGTCTCGGTAAATTCCTCTTCCAGACCGCGCAGAAGGGGCATATTGTTCTTTACCCATTCAATCTTCTGGTGTCCGGAGGGAGCCAGGGAAATATCTCTGATATCATAGTTGCACATAGCTTGTTTTCTTTCCTCTCTATATTTATTCTACGGTTACGCTTTTTGCCAGATTTCTCGGTTTATCTATATCCTCGCCCTTTTCTCTGGCTACGTAATATGCAAACAGCTGCAGCGGAATGACGGTCAAAAGAGGCGCCACTTCGTCGCCGCACTGAGGAATGTAGATGACCTCGTTGCTTTCTCTTTCTATCTGCGTCTGTCCCTCCTTGGCGATGGATACCACGTGAGCCAGACGGGCTTTCACTTCCACGATGTTGGAAAAGGTCTTTTCAAAGAGAGCGTCCTGAGTGGCCAGGGCGATGACTATGGTTTCCGGTTCCATCAGGGCGATGGTACCGTGCTTCAGTTCTCCGGCTGCAATGGCGAAGGAGTTGATATAGGAAATCTCCTTCAGCTTCAGAGAGCCTTCATAAGCTACTGCGGAATCCATTCCTCTGCCGATGAAGAATACCTGGCTTCTGTTGTACAATACCTTGGCCAGCTGCTCCACTTCGGAGGATTTTTCTAAAATAGCCTCCACCTTTTCAGGTATGGCCGCAAGTTCCCCCAGCATATAGTCGTAGTAATCCCTGCTGATGGTTCCTTTCAGATTTCCCATGTAAAGGGCAATCAGGTACAGACAAATCATCTGGGTCGTGTAAGCCTTGGTAGAGGCCACGGCAATTTCCGGTCCCGCCCAAGTGTAGAACACATCGTCGGACTCTCTGGCTACTGAACTGCCCACCACATTGACGATGGAAAGAATCCTTGCCCCCTTTTTTTTTGCTTCCCGCAGAGCCGCCAGCGTATCCAGAGTCTCCCCGGACTGGCTGATGGCGATAAACAGCGTGTTCTCGTCCACAAAGGGGTCTCTGTATCTGAATTCCGAAGCCACATCCACTTCCACAGGAATCCGCGCCATTTTTTCAATGGCGTACTTTCCTATCAGACCGGCATGATAAGCCGTTCCGCAGGCGACGATGTAAATCTTGTTGAACTTCTTCAGGTCCTCTAAGGTCAGGGAAATACCGTCCAGCTTGATTTCTCCGTTTTCCGAAAGACGCCTGGTCAGGGTTTCTCTGATGGCCTTTGGCTGTTCATGGATTTCCTTCAGCATGAAGTGCTCATAGCCTTCTTTTTCGGCGTCCTCCATGCTCCAGGTAACCTGCAGTACATCTCTCTTGACAGGTTTTCTGTCCTGGTCCAAAATCTGAATCAACTCCGGCGTGCAGATAACCATTTCGTTATTTTCAATGAGATATATCTTGTTCAGATATTTCAGCAGGGCCGGAATATCCGAGGCGATGAAATTACAGCCTCTGCCCAGTCCCGCAATCAGGGGCGCGTCCTTGCGGTAGGCCACAATCTTGCCGGGCTCGTCCCGGGAAATGGCCGCAATGGCGTAGGCACCCCGCATCAGCTTTACAGCCTCAAATACCGCGTCTTCCAGGGACGTTTTCTTCAATACGCCAATCAGGTGGGCGATAACCTCGGTGTCGGTTTCCGTTTTGAAAACAACGCCGTGCTCCTTGATAAGCTGCTCTCTCAGCTCTACATAGTTTTCCACGATACCGTTATGTACGATAGCGATGGAGTCGTCTCCGTTGGTATGAGGATGTGCGTTGAGGTCAGACGGCGCGCCGTGGGTGGCCCACCTGGTGTGACCGATACCGGTAGTTCCGTAAAGCTGTTCTCCGGCAATGGCCTCCTCCAGATTGACAATTTTTCCTTTTCTTTTTCTCACGGCAAGCTGGCCTTTATTCAAAAGGGCGATACCTGCCGAGTCGTAACCTCTGTATTCCAGTTTCTTCAGTCCGTCGATGATAATGTCTCTGGCATTATCCTGACCGACGTATCCTACGATTCCACACATAATATATAATCCTCTCTTTTCCTCAAATATCCTTTAAGCAAATTTCTTGCTGATTAAATCGGCTAACTCTACGGCCAGGTGATGGATTCTCTCAATGTCGCTGCCTTCAATCATAACACGTACCAGAGGCTCGGTGCCGGAAGGTCTGATGAGGACTCTTCCGCTGCCTTCCATCTCCTTCTCGATGGCTGCAATGGCCGCCTGGACTTCCGCGTCTTTCAGATAAGCTTTCTTATTGTCATTGGCTACCCTGGCATTTTCCAATACCTGCGGAAAAATTTCTATCTCCGCAGAAAGTTCTGACGGTTTCTTTCCCGAGGCCAGCACTGCTTTGACAAACTGCAGCGACGACAGGGTACCGTCTCCCGTAGTGGTATAGTTTCTGAAAATAATATGGCCTGACTGCTCGCCGCCGAGAACGCAGCCGGTCTCCAGCATGGATTCCAGCACGTAGCGGTCGCCTACGCCTGTTACCTCTACTTCTGCGCCTACCACGTCCCTGATGTACTTGTGAAAACCGATATTGCTCATGACTGTTGCGGTAACTTTGTTTCCAGCCAGCTGGCCCGACTCCTTCAGCATCTTGGCACAGATACAGATGGTCTTATCACCATCCAGGACCAGCCCCTTTTCATCTATTACGATGAGCCTGTCGGCGTCTCCGTCAAAGGCCAGACCAATATCAGCTTTTTCTTCTACCACCTTCTGCTGCAGCTTTTCCGGATGGGTTGACCCAATCTTGTCGTTGATGTTGAGACCGTCAGGCTCACATCCAATGGTAATCACCTGGGCTCCCAAAGCTCTGAACACTGCCGGCGCAGTCTGAAAAGCTGCACCGTTGGCGCAGTCAAGTACGATTTTCATGCCGGAAAGGTCTCTGTCCATGGTCGAGCAGAGGAATCTGCAGTAAAGGTCTGCGGCGTCCTCTTCCGCTTCAATACAGCGTCCCAGGCCGTCTCCCGTAGGATGGCTGCTGGGGTCGATATCGCGAAGGATGATGTCCTCTATTTTTTCCTCAAGGGAATCGTCCAGCTTAAAGCCCTTTCCGTTGAAAAACTTGATACCGTTATATTCATAAGAATTGTGAGAAGCAGAAATTACGATACCTGCGTCAGCCTGATAGTGCTTCACCAGATAGGCCACTGCAGGCGTCGGTATCACTCCTGCCTTAATTACATTGCCTCCTACTGCCAGAATACCGGCAGTCAGGGCATTTTCCAGCATGTCACCGGAAATTCTCGTATCTTTGCCGATGACAATTACCGGTCTTTTATTCTCTTTACGGAGAACATGGGCGCCGGCTTTTCCCAGGTGAAAGGCCAGCTCAGGCGTTAACTCTGAATTGGCTATGCCCCGCACGCCGTCTGTTCCAAATAATCTTCCCATACGTTACCTCTAATTTTACTTTCTGGTATTTCTATTTAATAATTACCCTAATTTCCTCCGGTTCTACCGTAAGAGCGGTATATTCCTTACCGCAGGAAACCAAAAGCACAACCTGATGGGTTCCCTCCTCAAGGCCGGTCAAATCTGCTGAAAGGGTGATATCCCCTTTCTCAATTTTCGCAAGCGCATCGGCGGCTCCGCTGATGACCACTTCAATAGAATCGGCCCCTCTCACTTCCGCCTCCAAATCTGCGTCTAAACCTGTAAGGTCTATTTCATCGCTGTTAAAGGAGAAGCTTTTTTGTTCTGCCTTAGTCACCGTTATTTTGGCTACCAGCAATCCTTCCGACTTTTCGGAAACCTGCACCCCTGACGGCAGAATCGGTACTACGGCAACAGTGGTATCTTCCTCTATCTCGGTAATATCGATAGGCTCTGCGGTAATCTCCTCGATGGACGCAAGGACGCTGCTCTTTCCTTTGATTGTAATAGTTTTTGGTACGGTAACCGCTTTTTCGTCCAGGCCGTCGCTGTCATCTGTAACAGGCACCTGCAGGGCAACGGTCTTCACACTAGCCAGTTCCGCAGTAATCTGCACGGTTTTGGCTGAAAGTTCTATCCTTTTTATCTCTGTACCCTCAGCGTCCACCGGAATCAGCGTACTTCCGATGGTTTTCATCTCGTCGCTTACTTCTCCGGCTCCGACTTTCGCGCAGACATGGTCTACTTTTTCTATCAGTGATTCTGCGCCGGTAACGGTCACCTTATCCCGGCTCATTTCTATGGTAATCGGTTCTTCTTCCGCAGAGAAACTTCCCTCGTATTCCGGAACGATATCCATCTCTTTGGATACCCGCTTTTCTACGGAAACGGTGACCTTGTTCAGGCTTTTGTCCTCCAGTTCCACACCCTCCGGAATCCTTATGGTGATTTTCAGCTGATTGTCTCCTTCGGCTGCGTCGGCCAGGTCTACTGTTGCCGAAATATCCGACAAATCCACCTGACTGATACCGGCTCTGGAACCGGTCAGTGTGAGATTGAGAGATTCGGCGCTGACGCTTTTGATTGCCAATCCGTTGTCTTCAAGGACGCTTTCGTTTATCAGCTGAATTGGGATATCTCTGAAAGTCTTGGTATCCGGCGGATTGGTCTCCCCAATAACATATGCCCACAAGCCGATTGCTATGATTAGGGAGATTACGATGTTAAACTTTTTGTTATTCAGCATTCCTCGACCTCCCCAGTTTCTCCATTATCTTGTTCAGTGTTCTGCTCTTTTCGGCAGTACCGTTTAGATACAGGTTCAGAAGAGTCTTTTCCACTGTCTTGGTATCCAGAAATCTGGTCAGCTTGCCGTCGACAGCCATGGAAATAATCCCGGTCTCCTCACTGACGATGATGGATATAGCGTCGGAATTTTCCGTAATGCCGATACCTGCCCTGTGTCTGGTCCCAAGGCTCTTATTTAAATTCTTATTTTCTGTCAAAGGAAGCACGCAGCCTGCAGCATACAGCTTATCTCCGCGTATAATCACGGCGCCGTCATGGAGCGGCGCTCCCTCATAGAATATATTACCCAAAAGCTGTGCGGAAATATCCGCGTTAATCTCTGTTCCTGTTTCTGCAATGTCGGAAAGAGCAGTCTCTCTTTCCAAAATAATCAGCGCTCCCGTCTTGCTGGCCGAAAAAAAGTCTACGGCTTTCACAAATTCGTCAGTGATTACCTTGGCCTTTTCTTTATCCAGCTGACTGAGCGGACCTTTTACAATCTTGCTTCGGCCCACATATTCAAGTCCCCTGCGCAGCTCCGGCTGAAAGATAATGACCAGTGCGATAATACCCATGGTCATGGTTCCCTTGAGCAGCCAGTTGAGGGCGTACAAATCAAAGATATCCGACAGGAAAAAGGCCGCAACTAAAACCAGCATGCCCTTCACAAGCTGCTGTGCTCTCGAATCTCTAATAAATCCAATCACTTTATAGGCGATAAAAGCTACAATTAAAATATCCACGGCATCGTTTAATCCAATACCGGACACAATGTTATTGAAAAAGTTTTCCATATAGTTTCCCCTTGTACATAACTATTAATAATTTTACCGTAAACAAATGAAAAATTCAAGGGAATTGGATTAAGAAATGGTGTCATACCACAAAAAAGTGCCGCCCCTCGGGGCAGCTCCTGTCGGTGCGTTAAATTTTAATAGGTTGTCTCCAAAACGCCGTAATTTCCATCTTTTCTGCTGTAAACCACGTTCACACTATCGGTTTCCATATCCAGGAAAACGAAGAAATCGTGCTGCAGCATTTCCATCTCTAAGATAGCTTCGTCTACAGTCATAGGAGTCAGTTCAAATTTCTTGGTTCTTACAACCCTGACTTCTTCTACTTCTTCCTCCATTTCCGGCAGATATTCAAATTTCAGCGCTTTGTTGTCGTTGTATCTCTTCTGCAGCTTACCCTTGAACTTTGCCATCTGACTGGATAACTTATCCACGACTCTGTCAATGCCTTCATAGATATCGGCTACGACTTCTTCAGCTCTGAAAACGGCTCCCTTGGCGTTGATTGTCACTTCAATCTTGTCTTTGCCTCTCTCCTGAGATAATACCACGTTTACAGTAATATCGTCTGAAAAATATTTTCCCAATTTATCAAATTTCTTTTCAATCGTCTCCTGTAAGTGTTTGTAAGTGTTAAAATTCTTACCTGTAATGATTACCTTCATTTGATGACCTCCTTAGCCACTCCCATAATCAGTTCATCAGAAACCCCTGTTTCCCCGATTAAAGGATTATTTTGTTACATGCATTGTACCACAGTTTTCAGAAAAATTATATAGCTATTTTGAAATTTCTATAAAACTTCTGTGAAAAGTTTTTCTTTCGCTGTCCCTTTTTCTACGCTTCGCTATGTCTTCCCCCCGCTTCGCTCCTGGAAGCCATAGAAAAACGGCAACTCTCGCTTCGCTCTTTCCTCCAGTCGCCAGTCTACAGTCGACTGCCTCCTTTCGCTGTCCCTTTTTCTACGCTTCGCTATGCCTTCCCCTCGCTTCGCTCCTGGAAGGCATAGAAAAACGGCATTGCAGTTGTCTGGCTGACCTGGTCTTTGCCCCCACACTTGCCTTAACCGGGATTTTCCCGAGGACTTACATCTAAGCTACGCCATGCTCACTGCCGCCTTGCGGAACAGCTTACGTGGATCCTTTTGCCCGTAACTGGCTTGGATTTTCAACCACAGACCCAGACAACTGCAATACCGTCGATTCAATTCTAAAAGACGCTTCTTCCGTTTTCCCATTGCCGCCCTTATCTTGCGGCAAAGGCCAAAAAAATTACTTCCGCCGGTTCTGCTGTCTTTAATGCGCGAAAGCACTCTCCCGCAGTGCTTCTGGTGGTATAAAAGTCATCCAGCAGCAGTATCTTCTTTCCTCTCAGTATTTTAACATATTTTTCGTTTACTGCAAACTTATCTTTTACATTTAGCCTTCTCTCTGCAGGACTGAGTCCCCGCATAGGACGGATCTGTGCCGTGCGGCAGAGTCCTCGCTCTATACACGGTTTTCCCGCCAGCCTGCCCAGATATCTTCCCATCAGCGCCGCATGATTAAACCCCCTCTGCCTTTCCTTTGCGTCAAACATAGGCACAGGCACAATCACATCGTATTCAGCCTGGGCAAGCGTCAGTCTATCATCCATAATCTGAGCCAAATCTCTGGCGATATACTTTTTTCCGTTGTACTTGAGAGCGAATATCAGCGTTCTTTCGTAAAGCCCGTACTGGGCGCAGCGAAAAATTTTCAGGCCTTCAACCACCTGCGGCTGACTGCCGTCCCAGCGAATATGGCTGATACAGTGGTCGCACAAGTGGTAGGTTCTGGTGTCGTCGATTATATTGCCGCAGCAGCTGCAATAAAGCCCAGGCGGATAAATAAGGTCTAAAAAAGCTTCCGCGGCGCTGCGCAGCAGGCTGCCGACAGCGCCGGCGCCGCTTCCTGTTGCCGTCTCCTTCATATACCTGCCACCTCCATCAACGCCTGCAGCCGGTATTTCAGTCCTGAATACCGCATTTTAATGCGGTTATTGTCAATCATGGCATTCATCCTCTGCTCAGAGCCTACCAGCACCACAACCTGCTTGCCGCGGGTCACCGCTGTATACAGCAGATTTCTGGTTGCCAGCACCGGCGGGAACCAGGAGACCGGCATAACCACAATGGGAAATTCACTGCCCTGGCTCTTGTGAACCGTCACGGCATAAGCCAGTTCAAGCTCATCCAGCTGCGAAAAATCGTAAGTTACATATTTGTCTTCGTCAAAGATGACCGTCATCTGATTGTATTCTTTGTCAATTTTTTCAATAAATCCTACGTCACCGTTGAAAATACCCTGACCCTCAGAGAAATCCCGCCGTTTTTTCCAGCCCATCTCGTAATTGTTTTTGACCTGCATGACTTTGTCGTTCTCCCGGAAGATACGCTCTCCGAATTTTTTCTCGGCCAGATTCTGGCGCGGCGGATTCAGGGCCTCCTGTAAAACTCTGTTCAGCGCTACGCTGCCCAAGGCGCCTTTTCTGACCGGCGTCAGCAGCTGGATATCCCGCACAGGTACGATACCGTCGTAATATGCCGGGAGCCTTTTCGTGATAAGCTGAAGAAGAAGATCTACAATCTGCTTGTCAGAACTTCTTTCCATAAAGAAAAAATCCTTATCCTTGTTATTCAGGAAGGGGTACTCGCCTTTATTAATGCGGTGGGCGTTGACTACAATCATGCTCTCCTGGGCCTGTCTGAAAATCTCCTTCAGCATAACTGTATGGACATACTCGCTTTCGATAATATCCCGCAGTACGTTTCCTGCTCCCACAGAGGGTAGCTGGTCGTAGTCTCCCACCATAATCAGTCGGGTTCCCGGCTTTATGGCTTCCGTCAGTCCCTGCATCAGCATCAGGTCAATCATAGACGCCTCGTCTACGATGACCACGTCATAGTTCAGCGGGTCCTCGCTGTTTTTTCCAAAGCGCATCCCATCGTCTTCCAATCCCGGGAAGTATTCCAAAAGCCGGTGGACCGTAGAGGCATAGTGACCGCTGGTTTCCGTAATTCTTTTGGCTGCGCGGCCTGTAGGCGCCGAAATTGCCACTTTGAAACCGCTCTGTTCAAAAATATTGATTAAAGCATTGATAATAGTGGTTTTCCCCGTACCCGGGCCTCCTGTAATAACGGAAATCCCGCTGGTCAGAGAGCTTTTCACCGCGTGAATCTGCTGCTCTGAAAGCTGTATACCGGTCTGTCCCTGGGTAACCTGAATCATGCTGTCTATGTCCACGGACAGAGGCTTCAGTCCGGCCCCTTCGATTGCCGCAATATTGCGGCAGACTCTCTGCTCAGCCAGATAATAGACGTACAGATATACCACGGTCTGCCCTTTCAGAGTGTCCATCTGTACTTCCCCCTCAAAAGCCATATCCACCATGTTTTCGTAGACCAGCTCTCGGGAAACCTCTAAAAGCTCCCCTACCCGCTCGCAAAGCTCCTGCTGCGGCACGTAGGTATTGCCCTCACCGGCAAAATAGCTGAGCCCGTATTTGATACCGCTCCTGATACGGAAGGAGCTCTCCCGTTCAATTCCCATCTTTGCAGCAATGGCGTCCGCCTTGCGGAAGCCGATGCCATATACCTCTTCCACCAGCCGGTATGGGTTCTCGCTGATTAAGTCCACCGCCTCGGCGCCGTAAATCTTGTACAACTTCAGCGCATATTCGGCCGATACCCCATACTGCTGAAAGAACATGGACACGCCGGCAAATTCCCTGTGGGCGGCAAAGGCTTCTGCGATAGCCTCGGCTTTTTTCGGCCCGATTCCGCTGATAAGCGAAAGTTTTTCCGGCGTTTTTTCCATAACTTCAAAGGTATCCTGTCCGAACTTTTCCACGATAGCCGCAGCTGTCTTTGGACCGATTCCTTTAATTATGCCCGAAGCCAGAAACCCTTCAATGCCTGCGGCGCCTGTAGGCAGCACCTCTTCAAACTCTGTGAAAGCAAACTGCTCTCCATAGGTAGGATGCACCTTAAAAGCACCTCTCAGCTTATAATTTGCCCCTTTAACGCAGGAAGGGAGACAGCCGACCACCGTAAAATACTCGTCCTCCGTCTCCATAACCGCAATGGTATATCCGTTTTCCTCGTTATAAAAAATAATTTCTGTAATGGTTCCCTGCTTTTCTTCCATAGTCTCCTAGTCTTATTTGGCCCAAGTAATATATCTCATTTTGGCAGCCAGTTTGTTCTTGTGATACTTTCTGGCGTATTTCAGCAATACGTCTCTGTGATTGTTAACCGGATTCTTATGTACCAGCGCCGTTACCAGCTCAAGCAATTCCTGGGCCCTTGCCGGGTCATCGGTAATGCCCGCCTCCATGATATCGTTGGCGTCGATAACCAAATCCTCCGCAAAGATGGGTTCTTTTCCCGCGGTAACCTTCTGCAGCATATAGTTTCGGGACTCGACCTTGCTGGTTGGCTGGTCATAGACGATGCGCAAGGCTTTTGCCAGATTGTGCAGATAGAGATAGCGCTCTCTTCCCACCTTGTACATGAACTTCTTAAACTCCACATCGGTGTTGAGGAAGTTGATATCGATGTGATACTTCACGCCGTCCACCAGGTGGGTCTTTGTTTTCGGTCCGAACTGAAGCCTGTCAATAGCGGCCAGCGCCTTTTTCTCTTTCAGCGCGGTGTAAATAAGGCCCAGTCTTCTGTCCGTTACCTGCTTGGTCTTGTCGATGTTTTCACAGACGGTTTTAAAGGCATTGGTGTCGGTCATGGACATTCTGGAGGCAATGTCTTCGCCCCAGATTACTGCCATGAGCCCTGAACCGGTCAGCATCCGGAGGCCCTTTCCGGCAAACTCTGACGCCGCGATGGCTTCAAATTCTTTTCTGACAGCTCTGACAACCTCTCTGTCTCCGCTGTCCACCTGCTCCATCAGAGTTCTCCAGTTGGCTCCGATGGCTTCAAAAATATCTTTATGCAAATCGAAGTCGTTCTCCGCCGCCAATCTGACAGCTTCCATCATTCTGACCGGCCGGCGGGCAAAAACCTGATTCGCATCTGTTGTAGTTCTGATTATCTTGCTTTTGATATCGTCCCTGCCGCCGAAAGGGTCCGCAAACTGTCTGTCCGGATTGTCCGCCATGGCGTTGACGGTAAAGTCCATGTCCCGGAGAACATCCTCCAGAGGTCCGTCGAAATGCCTGATGTCTGCAATGCTGCCATCGATGGTTGCAGGCTCCCCTTCCTCCTTGGAAGGCACTTCATAAGTGAAATCCACACGAAGAATCTGATTTTCTTCGTCAAAAACCTTCCCCTGGGGCAAAATTCTCTGCATATCGGAAAGGGTGGCTCTGGTATAAAGGTCCCAGTCATAGACTTTCAGGCCCAGAAAATGGTCCCTGACGCATCCGCCTGCCGCGTAGGTCTCAAATCCCTCTTTTTCCAATGCCTTCAGTGCATTCAGCACATCTTTGTCGAACTTAATCACTTTATTTTCCTCCGTTTTCTTCTGTAGGTTTATATATTCTTCGGTTATCCAGGGTCCATATCCTGTCGGAAAATTCTCCCGGCGCTACGCCGTTCAAAGCGTCCTCCATGTCAAACATTCTGGCGTCCAGAATGTCCAGATAGTGGAGCACCTCCGCCTCCGGAAACAACGGCTTCTTGGGACTTCCAAACTCAGGCTCGTAATGATGGGACAGAATCATATGCTCCAGCATAAGGGTCTTTTCTTCTGAAATTCCAAGCTCCCTGCAGGTGCGGTCCAGCAGTTTGATACCCTGGACAATGTGGCCCAGCATCTGTCCCTCGAAAGAATAGCCCGGTGAAACGCCGTACTCGTTGGACAAAATCTCGTTGAGTTTTTCTATATCGTGTAAAATAACGCCGGCCGCTACCAAATCCCTGTTCAAACCGGTATAAACCTCGCAGACCCGAAGACCTGTCATGAGCATTCTCTTCACGTGGTAGAGAAGTCCGCCGTATTCAGCGTGATGGTTTCTTGAGGCCGCCGGATAATAAAGGAGTTTACTGCGGTTATCTGAAAGGAGTTTGGTACAGAGCCTCTTCAAATCGCTGTCCTCCATGGCTTCGGCCACGCCGTAAATATAATCGAACATATCCGAGGATAACTCCGGCGCCGCTTTAATATAATCGGAAATATCCAGATTATCCTCCGGTGTGCTCTGCCGGATTCTGCTGATTCGCAGCTGGGTCTGTCCCTGCCAGTCGGTGACCTGGGCTCTGACCTTAATCAGGTCTCCCTCCTTCATCTGAGAGAGCATCTCCATCTCATGGTCGGCAATATCCCATTTCTTGGAGTTGACCTCTCCGGTCTTATCCCCCAGAAGTACGTCAAAATATTGTTTCTTATTGGAACCCAGCTTGATGCCGGCGCTCTTCACCATAAAAAAATCGGTTATCTCGGTTTGGTTTTTCAAACCCTCTACATAGTATCGCTTCATTCTGTCCTCTCCATAAAAAAAATCACTACACTAATTATATAACATTTGCGCAAATTAGTATAGTGATTAAATTGTGAAGATATTTTACCTTACTGCGGGGATTTTTTCAGAGCCACCGTGGCCTTGAATAAGTCGCCGTCTATGGTAATACTGAAGCTGCCGTTCATCAGATTTGTCAGGTCCTTGGCGATGGAAAGACCCAGGCCGCTGCCTTCTGTATTTCTGGATTCGTCGCCTCGCTTAAATCTCTCCATCAGTTCATCGGCACTGATATTCAGCTGCTCTTTGGAAATGTTTTTTACATCCAGATAAATCATCTCTTCGTCTTCGCGTATATCCATGTAAACGCGGCTGCCCGGCAGGGCGTATTTGCTGACATTGGTCAGCAGATTTTCGATGACTCTCCACAAGAGCTGCCCGTCGGCCATGACAAAGATATTTTCCGCTTTGTTGGTATAGATTACTTCCAGACTGCCGGCGGCCAGATTTTCTTCCATCTCGCCGATGGCCTGATTGACAATGGAACTCATTTCGATTTTGGTAATCTCTACCGGAATATTTCCGCTGGAGGCCTTTGCTGCCTCAAACAAATCTTCTGTCAGTTTCCTGAGCCGTCTGGTCTTTTCGTCGATAATTTCCAGATAGAGAGGCGCGTTTTCACTGTCCAGACCCTCTTTCTTCAAAAGGTCCACATAGGACACCATAGAAGTCAGCGGGGTCCTCAAATCATGGGATACGTTGGAAATTAAGTCGGTCTTCATCCTCTGATTCTTCAGCTCATTCTGCACAGCTATGCTCATGGATTTTCCGATTTCGTTGATATCCATAGCCATTCTGTCCAGTTCTCCGTTATCTTCCACCGGGATTACATAATCCAGATTTCCCCCTTTAATCTGATTGATACCTTCTCTTATGGCCACATATTTTACGCACCATTTCGGCACGAAGATAAAAATCAGCACCAGCAGAGGAATCAGTCCAATCCAGGTAGCAGCCGCAAGGGCCCCCGCCACCATCACGGCCATAACTTTCCAGAATACATGTTCGCTTGCTTTCGCGCCATCGTAGATGTAACAAAATATTTTTCCGATAATGGTATGTCTCCAGAAAGAATGGGTTTTCAGCTTCTTAACCAGAGACTGGCACAGAAGCAGGAACAGGGTCATCAGAGTAATGTCTGCGGCTGCCGCAAAGAACACTTCCAGCCAGAAAGGCTCAAACTCCGAATCGTAATACGGCCCCCACTCGTTATATGCAGCCAGCTGCTCGTCACTTAGCAGGCCAAGTATGTCGTTCTGAAACCAATCTGTCCTGGCTATGATGTCAACCTGAACCAGAAATACTAAAGCGATGAGAGCGCCTATACCGAAGAGCGCTGCAAGCTGCACATCGGTAAAGATTCTGTCAAACCAGGTAAGCTTTATCTGTCCGTTTTGATCCTTCTGTCCGGTCACTACAAAGGAAAGGATGATAAATGCCAGGGCAAGAAACAGCGCCGCCACCAGAACCATCCACCATACCGATATGGCCAGCTCAACCTCCTTTACTTCCATACTGTACCATGTTTCACCGTATTCTTCTCCATCTCCTGAAGGCTCAAAGTATTCCAGATACCTAATATCGTACAGGATTGACAGAGCGCTGATGGAAATACTGGTGACCGCCGAAGCAATTACCGCCAAGCAGGTGCTGACGCCCCAGCTCAGGCCTCTATAATTTTTCAATTTTGTATCCAATTCCCCACACCACCTTTAAATACTTTGGATTTTTAGGGTTGATTTCTATTTTTTCTCTGATTCTTCTAATATGTACCGCCACCGTATTTTCCGGATTATATGCAGGTTCGTTCCAGACATTTTCGTAAATCTGCTCCATGGAAAACACTTTTCCGGCGTTCTCGGTCAGAAGCTTCAAGATTCCAAATTCGGTCGGTGTAACGGTGACGTATTCCCCATCTACGCGCACCGTTTTTTCCTCGTCATCGACCTCCAGTCCCCCTGTTTTGTAAACGCCCCGCTTTTTTTCCATGCTGCCCAGGTCCACATACCGTCTCAGCTGAGATTTAACCCTGGCAATCAGTTCCAGCGGGTTGAAAGGCTTTGTAATATAGTCGTCGGCTCCCACATTCAACCCCGTAATTTTATCGTAATCCTCCGACTTTGCTGAAAGCATAATGATTGGAATGTTCTTTTCCTCTCTGATTTTCATGGTTGCCTGCACCCCGTCCATCTTCGGCATCATCACGTCCATGATAATCAGGTGAAGCTGCTGGCTCCTGGCGATATTCAGTGCCTCTACCCCATCAAAGGCCTTGAATACCGAATACCCTTCATTTCTTAAGTAAATCTCTATTGCGCCGGCAATCTCCTTGTCGTCATCACATACCAGAATGTTCATATGCTCTTTCTCCTTTCGCTTACAAATTTATAGTACCGCCTAATTATTACAAAGAGGCGGTGGTATTTCTTACGATATTCTTAACAAATTGTAACAAGGCAGAAGGTCCTTGTCAAACACCGTCTGGGATTATTTCGCGGAGGGGGGAGCGCTTTGGCGGTGGCAGGGCTTTGAAGGTGGCGGGTGTCCCGCAGGTGTCTGATTGTGAGGGGCTGCGGGTCATTTCGCTCTCTCCTGCGCAGCAAGGGCTTCCCGCACCCGCACTAAATCACTAGGCTGCGGGGCACTTCGCTTTTGCTCTCTCTGCAAAAGCTTCCCGCACCTGTGCTGAATCACTATGCTGCGGGTCACCTCACTTTCTCTTGCACAGCAAGGGCTTCCCGCACCTGCACTAAATCACTAGGCTGCGGGGCACCTCGCTTTCTCCTGTGCAGCAAAAGTGTCCCGCACCCGTACTGAATTACTAGGCTGCGGGGCACCTCGCTTTCTCCTGTGCTGCAAAAGCTTCCCGCACCCGTACTGAATCACTAGGCTGCGGGGCACCTCACTTTCTCCTGTGCAGCAAAAGTGTCCCGCACCCGCACCAAATCACTGGACTGCGGGGCACCTCACTTTCTTCTGCGCAGCAAAAGCGTCACGCACCTGCACCCAATCACTATGCTGCGGGGCACATCACTTTCTCCGGTGCAACAAAGGCTTCCCGCACCCGCACTAAATCACTATGCTGCGGGGCGCCTCGCTTTCTCCTGCGCAGCAAAGGCTTCCCGCACCCGCACTAAATCACTGGGCTGCGGGGCACCTCACTTTCTCCTGCGCAACAAAGCAGAAAATACAAACACCTGCCATCTCAAAAAAGAAATGACAGGTGCTCTATATATTGGTTTTTATTCAGCCTTCTTTTTTCTGCGGTAAATCGTCAGCGTTGTCATTGCTCCTGCCGCAGTCATGAGCAGCAGAATCCATTTGCTCAAAAGTGTATCATCGCCGGTCTTTGGCAAATCAACGTCTCCATTGCCTTCAGATATCTGCGGTTTATCCGGTTTGTTCGGGTCTGTCGGATTGGTTGGTTCAGTTGGTTCTGTTGGTTCAGCAGGATTCGTCGGGTTGTTTATTTCGTCTTTCACATCGTCATTGGTGATGGTGAAAGTCAGATTTCCGTTCGCTTTGCTGTCCTTTGCAACGGTGGCTGCAAAGCCTTCTGGAACGTCGATTTCTTCCACAGTCCAGTTGTAGCCTTTGCTGAGGCCGCTGAACGTATAGCTCCATCCGTTGGCCGCGGTCAATTTAACTGCACTGCCATAGGCAACTCCGTTTCTCATAAGCTGCACGGTGACAGAATCTGCTGCTTTACCGCCGTCATCGGTTATCCAGACCTTGTTTACAGTGACACTGATTTTCGGCGTCGATGGCGGAGTAGTTCCTGTATTGGTAAACGTAAACAAAGGGCCGTCTGCAGGGTTTGCAGATGCGGTCAGATGTCCCTTTCCGTCGTCTCTCAGCGTTATCTTAAAGGTCTTTGTGCTTTCCGGGTCATTGGTGATGCCGGAAACGGCCCCGCTTTCGGTCACGCGGTAGACAAAGGTCTTTTCCCGCACTCCGTTTTCATCGGCAGCGATATCTTTAAGTAAATCTGCGCTGAAAGTCACCGTCCCGAAGTCTACAGCACCGCTGCTCTGATTTTGGGCAGTGGTTTCTTTTGGAAGCGGTGCGCCTTCTTCTGCCTCAATGGTAAAGGTGTACTTCCCGGTAATATCCTGAGAAGTTCCCGCTAAAAGCTTCTGGCCTGTAATCTCCATAGAAATATCGCTTTCTAAAGTGGCATAGGTGTTTTTAAACACCAGTCCGCCAGTCGGGTAAACAGCCTGCGCCGTCAAATGACCACTGCCGTCGTCGGTCACTGTTACCGTAAAATTGAAGCTGCCTGCAGCCTGAGTAATGCCTTTTTCCGCTAATCCCTCTGTTTTTTCAACTGCAATATATGACAATTCGTAGGTATTACCATTCTGCTTTCCATAGCCGTCCTTCACTGCCTGCTTTAAATCTTCCAGGGTATAGGAAAGACCGTCAAATACAATCTTTCCATCTGCTGTGTTGGCGGCTGTTGAAACCGTGGTTCCCGCTGTGCCGGTCGGATTTGTGCGAAGCTCAAAAGTAAATTCTCCGGCCTGCAGACTTCTTCCTGTCAGCTCTTTCGCAGCTGCAATGACAAGCGGCGTATCGGAAGCAGTGGAAGCACTGTAGCTGTTTTCAAAGGAAACAGTGGAGCCGGTTTCAGGCTTTGCATCTGTGATTTCACTTCCGTCTCTGTCTTTTGTCCTGGTCACTGTGGTTTCAATTCTCAGGCCGGTATCGCTGTCAGCATCGGCTAAAACGGAAACAGAAACCAGATATTCGGATTTGTCGTAGGTTATGCCGGGGCTGTTTCCCTCCTCTTCAGATACCCTAAACTGATAAGTCTTTCCGATATCGCCTTGATTAAACCTGATGGTTTCCAGTTTTTTTATGACTGCGGCTTCACCTTCTGCCGCAGCCGTATTGCTGAAAGTCTTGTCAGCATCGCTTATCAGGTCTGCGGCGTCGCCTACTCCTTCAATTTTAAAAGAAAATTCGTCAGCTTTCATGGCGCGGCCGGTCAGAGTCTTTTCAACGGTAATTCCGCCGAATGTATCAGAAGCCGCAAAGGTGTTGGTAAATGCGACGGTTTGGGCCTCAGCTGCGTTCACTGTTTCACCCTTATCGTTTTTCAGCTGCTTCAGCTCCTGGCTATCCACAGTCAGATTGCCTCCATCGTCTTTTACCGATATGCGCAGCTCATACTCCGCCTGAGAGTAAGTAACGCCAGGCAGAGCTTTCTCCGGAACAGCTTCAGAAATCGAATACACATAGGTGCCCGGTACTGTAAAGGTTAACGCTGAAAGGTCAAATGTAAACTCTGCGGTGCCATCGCCGTCGCTGTCAGCTGTTTTTGTAATCGTAACGTCTTCCACTTCCGGCTCTATGACATCATTCTCCTCAGAGCCTTCCATTTTAAAGGTGAAGCTGTCGCTGTCAGTCCACTCTCTGCCGTCAAGGGTCTTTGTGCCGCTGATTATCAAGGAATCAAAAGATGCGCCCTCAACGGTGTAAGTATTAGTGTATGCAATCTCAATCAAGTCAAGTTTTTCTGTAATGCCGGCTTCTTCAAGCTCCTGTGCATCGGGAATCTTGCCGCTGACAGTTCTTTGCTGTTCATCGATGTTGAACGCATCAGCCGCTGACTGCACCTCTGCATCTCCATCATCACCGGTAAACCAACTGATAATTCTGCTGAAAAGTCCCGGTTTCTCCGCTTTGTCTTCACCGGCCAGCGGATTGCTTACTGTAATGCCGGTCTCATATTTATCCAGTGCGGATGCATCTGTGTCAGTTCCTTCTACGCCTGTCTCTGTAACAATATATTTTGTCCCCAGCGGCAGGCCCTTCAGGACGGCATGTTCATCATTGCTTAAGGTAATTTTAGCTTTGCCATCTTTCACGTTACCCAGTTCATCGCCTGACTTATCAAGAATGCTGTAAGTACCTGTCAGCTCCTTGCCTGCACTGTCGGTCAGCTCTACTTCAAAGGTAAACTCTGTTTTCTGAATCGTTTCAAGGTCCGCTGCCGGTATTCCTTCATAACCGGCTACTGCTTTGGATAAGTCTAAATCTGCAGTTCTCTCATCTGTCACTTCCACTACGGTGTATCCGGAAAACATGGCAGAAAGGTCACGGTCGTCAAGGTCCGTGTAATTAATCTCCTGGCCTTTGTGTTCAAGACACTGCTGAATCTTCAACCTTGACCAGCCGTCTGAAATAGTGGCAAAGGTCTCTCCGCCTGCTGCCGGTCCGAAGTCCATAACTCGTCCATCTGCGCCATACTGCAGGTGAAGTTTTTCAGAATCGGAATCAATCCATTCGTCGTCATCACTTAAGTCCTGCAGGATAGCTATAATATCGTGGAGGGTTGTATCGATCGACTTCTCACTGCTGTCCAAGGTTCCGTAGGCAAACTGAGACATAGAATGAACCAGATGTCCCACACCCAGATATACGTTGACGCCGTCGTCACTGTCTTCATCCTCCCCGAGACCTGCTGCTGTGGCGTTGGCATAAACGCCGGTATCATCGACAATGACCTCAACAACGCTGTCGCTGAGCTGATAGCCGTCAGGTGCCTTTGTCTCCACAAGATAGTATTTGCCGTTTACCAGAGGTGCTGTCTCAATATCTGAAGGGAATACCGCAGCGCCCTTTCGCGTGGCGCCTGACTCCTCAAAGGTCAGTGTTTCCGTGGTGACGTTATCATATGCATCCGTATTTCTCAAGCTGTCTGCAGTAACGTCTTCGGAAAAGGTTTCTGTTTTCCCGCTTCGTCGTGCTTCTGAACATATAACTCGTTTTTGATATCTGAAATATGAAAGTTCGCAGCGAACTGACGTGTAAAATCGTTGCTGTTGGCAAGACGGGCAGTATTGTCAGCTGTTACCTGAGCAAAGCTTTCAGCGGTAGTATAGTAGAAGCCCACTGTCCATTTTGTATCGTAAGTATTGCCGCTGCTCATCTGGTCAAGCATAAAGTAATATTCATCCAGACGGCCGGGCAAATCTTCTATTTCCGCCTGATATTGTCCGTTGGCATTCATTGCGAACTCAGTAGCGCCGCCCTTTTGGGCTGCTTCCACTATGCCATTCAGCTTTTCACCGTTTCCTTCAGTCAGATGGTAGCTGCCGTCGCTGTCTGTGTAAACGCCGTACCAGTTAGACTGTTCAGCAAGGTCTGTTTCACTTGCACCTGATCCGGTATACCGCAGCGGAACTGCAAAGAACATGCCTTTGGAAAGTTGTCCGTCCTCACCCAGAAATTCTTTTGCTGAAGTATTTCCATCAACTGTAGAACCGCTGACAAATGCATACGGGTCGGTTTCAGCCGCGTTTGCATCTATATATACGTTTACTTTACCGCTGGCGAATGCTCCGGTGTCCCAGTAGTTTGCCGCCAAAATAGCGCCGGTATCTTCGTCATATTGAAGGTGCATGTCCGGCGACTTGCGGTAGCCGTCAGGAGCCTTTGTCTCCTCCAATACATAATAGGCCGTTTGATTTCTTTCGAATAAATCCTGGAAATATACAACTCTGTCCTGGTCATCTACCAGCGCAAGCTTACCGCTGCTGTCTGTAGTGCCGGTTGCAATCAAATCGCCTTTTGTATAGTTTTCATCAGCTGCATACAGGTTGAAAGACGCGCCTCCAAGAACATCGCCTTGCTCGTCGGTCTTTGCGATATCGCTTTCAGGCACAGTAACCAGATTGAATTTCAGCTTCATATTGGAAGCGCCTGTACCTCGTTCCAGATAAAAGAATTTCAGGGTATGCAGAGAGTCATCTGGGAGCGTATCAGTGTTATAACCCAGCAGGTTTCCTAAGGAAGTTGTCATCTCCTGATTGTTGATTTTTATCGCTCCCGTCGCAAAGTTGATATTTACGCTGGCTTTGCCGTGAATTCCTCCAAGGTCCGCCACCAGAACGCCGTCAATGAAAATCCATACATCGTCGTCTCCGGAAAACTCATAGGTCACGGCTTCTCCGTTTGCTCTTTCACCGCCCTCCGGCTGCAGAAAACGCGTGGTCATGGATACGCCGAAATGATAGTTTTTGGTTTCATTCACATTGGTCCCGTCCGTGTTTAACGTATTGAAAGGATAGAAGCCTGGGAAGTTAGTTACATTACCGCCTGACCCCAGTTCTTTCACGGTGAATTCCTTTGTATTCGTGTTCAGCTCTGCAAAGAATGCATCGCTGTCGTAGGAATAGTAGTTATCCTCGGTCACCTGCAGCAGACCCTTTACATTGGAATACGCTGTTCTTCCGTCTACATCCTGCTCCGGATCGAAGAGATAGGACAGAGACTCTGCAGTCGTGGTGCTTTCATCGTCATTTGGCATGCCCGTGGTCAGCCCCGCGGTCAGCACAGGATATCCATCTTCACCCAGTTTATCCTGGACAATATCCGGATAAACGTCCTCATCCTTAGCACCTCGATATCCAGAATATGAGTTGAAATTCTGCAAATCTCCAACGCTGCTAGAGAACTTCAATCCGTGTCCCTTGTTGATGCCTTCACGGCCATTTTCATAGCCGCTATCCTGGTTAGTACCTATATATGACGTTCCAGTTAACTGGTCATCAAACTGCTGATAGTCAAACACGTTAATCACCGTGCTTGACGGAGACACAGTCTGTATCACGTCTCCCGCAGCTGCAGGCATGACGGATTCTTCGTCAGCGCCGTAAGCTGTCATGTACATCCCCGGCATGGTTGAAAAGACCATGGCAACCACAAGGAAATAACTGATTATTTTTTTCTTCATGTGTGTACCTCCCTCAAGTTTACATTAGTAATAGTGCCGCATTTATTTATCAGGAGTTTTTTCAAAAAAACGGCGCAAACTAAGTGTAATACTATTATAAAAGTAAGTGTACCACATTATTAATAAAACTTCCACTATTATTTAAAATAATAGCCAGAGGTGAAGCTATGAAAGAAAAGAAACCGATTAACATTCAAATTGGCAGCCGCATCAAGCTGGCACGAGAAGAGGCGGGTTATACCCAGGAATACTTTGCTGAGAAAATCGATGTTTCTGTACAATATGTATCGGATTTAGAGCGAGGTGTTGTAGGAACTTCTATTCCTACGCTGATACGAATCTGTCAGGTTCTCCAGGTATCCAGCGATTACCTGCTGTTCAACCGTTCCGGTGGTGCTGACCTGAACCGGGTGGAATACCGGCTGAACAACCTGACGCCTGAGCAGCTGATTATTATGAATAAAGGTGTGCAGGTTCTTCTTGACGCACTGCACTGCGGCAGCAAGGAGCATTCACTCCCAGATTAACTATCTGCTCACCCCGAATTCTGCGGGAAGAAAAACGATTCATTTTCTTCGGAGTTGTTTGCACTAATTTGTTATTAAAAGTAAAAGCAGTCTGTTTTGTAAACAATATGGAAAAATTGTTTCAAAACAGACTGCTTTTAAAAAATTGTCAAATGTGTCAGTTATTCGGTTATTCACCGATTGCTGCCTGCAGCACCTGATTGGCAACCGGTCCCGCCACAGAACTTCCGTAGCCCCCGTTCTCTACGCAGACAATAAAGGCGTAAGGGTATCCCTCATTTTTGATGAAACCTGTAAACCAGGCGTTAGGCTCTCTGCCGTAGACCTCGGCCGTGCCGGATTTTGCATAAATGTCAAGCCCCGGGAAGTTTCCCTCTCCATAAGTTGACTCCACGTTGTTCTTCATCATGTCGGTCAGCTTTTCAGCCGTATCCGTCTCAATCATCCGCTCGGTTTCCTCTGCGCCTGAAAAGGACGAATGCAGCACTTTCGGCACCACCCCTGTACCGCCTCTGGCGATAGCCCCCATATATACCAGCATCGAGCACGGATTCAACTGGTCGTTATACTGACCGATTCCGGCCCACGCCAGATTCAAATCAGCGTCAGTAGGAAACTCAAAGTCTCCTGCTGAATTTCTGATACCGTCAATATTATAGGAAGTTGTCAGTCCCAGTTTCTCTGTATACTCTTCCATGGCGGATGCCCCAACCTTTAGGGTCAGGTCCGCAAAAGCGCAGTTACAGGAGTTTGCCAGAGCGCTCTCAAAATCTACCCAGCCGTGGGCGGTACCGCCTGCACAGGTAATCTTCTCGCCGTTGATATAGCTGACGCCGCTGCAGGTATAACTCCAGTCGTCCAGGCCGCTGACGGTCTCGATGGCCGCTGCCGAAGTCACCAGTTTGAAGATAGATCCCGGTATTAAGTTGGACGACAAAAATTTATTGATATAGGCGCCGGAAGTATCGTCCTCGGAAAATTCCGGAGGATTGACAGGGTCGTAACCGGGAGAACTTACCATACAGAGAATCTCTCCTGTTTCATAATTGTAAACCCCTACCATGCCGTTTCGGCCGCCAAGAGCATTATAAGCAGCTTTGGAAACCTCCGCGTCAATGGACAGCGTCAGAGCATTGCCTCTTCCTGTAATGCTGTAAGTTCCCGTCAGCAGACTGTAGCCTACAATTTTATCCTTAAAAGCACTCTGCGCTGCAGTAGCGATGTTTCCGTCCATATCGCCCACAGCGTGTAGGGTAGCGCGGCGAATCAGTTCATCATCATTGTATTTGACGCCGTCCTTGGTGTTTTCAACAAGGAGAGTTCCGTTGACATCGTAAACGCTGCCGATGGCCAGACGGCCCTCAGAGTACACGTGCTGGTTGGCATAAAAGGTCGCCCAGTCTCCGCCGTCTCTGACAAACCGAAATATAAACACGCATAGCCCCAGAAACAAAACTGCTGCCAGGGTCAGACATATAATTGCTCGTTTTTCTAATTTTCTCATACCATATCCCCCTCTTCTTCCCGCAGTCCTTTTTCAGTAAGGCTGATTGCAATGCTGGCATTCTGCCTGGTGTCCGCCGACTTCAGGAAAGCCAGAAGTCCCCAGGAGACAATCATGCTGGTACCTCCGCAGGACACAAAGGGAAACGTCACGCCGGTCAGCGGAAACAAATCCACAGAGCCGAATACATTGAGAGCCGTCTGAAACAGGAACATGGACATAGCCGAGCAGGCCGCGATGGTATAATATGTCGAGCGTCCCGCCCAAATAGAGCGCACCGCGAAGATTGACAGGGTAATCACGGAAAGCACTGCCAGTACCGCTATAATCAGTCCCCATTCTTCAATTATCATGCCGAATACCAAGTCCGTCTCAGAAGCAAAGACCTGATTCAGCCAGCCCTCGCCTGCACCGTTTCCCACAAGGCCTCCGCTTGCCGCCGCCGACATCGTTCTGGTCTGCTGCATGCCCAGTCCGTCGGCCACTTCCCATACGTGGCCCCAGGCCGCAAAGCGCTCAGCAATATAGGACTTAAACTTCAGGACCATAAGACCGCCTACAAAGGCAACGCCCACTATGAGAATCAGCTTTGTAAAATCCCCGCTTCGCAGAAAGGAAATAATCAGGAAGGTCACGAAAAAGATGATGGCCGTTCCGAAGTCTCCCATCAGCGCAAGACAGCAGAAACAAAAGCCTGAAAATATCATAAAAATTAAGGAATTCTTCTTTTCAAATAGCTCATCCAAAGACGCCGCGCCTACCCAGATAAAAGCCATCTTGACAATCTCCGACGGCTGAAAGGAAAATCCGCCAATCTGCACCCAGTTGGTAGCGCCGAACCTCTCTGTGGCAAAAATCAGATTGAAAATGAGAAGTCCCGCCGCGGCGATGTAGATTAACTTCTGAATAGCTCTGGTTCTGTTTAAATCCCGCAGATAGGCGCACATGAAGAAGAACAACACCACGCCCAGGGCTACCGCCACAAACTGCTTAAACACTTCCCCCGGCAGAGCCGAAGCCGTCACGGCCAGACTCAGCGTGGAGAGAAAGAAAGCGATGGTTTCCATCTCAAAACCCTTCCGCCGCATAGAGCGAAGCAAAATCACATAGCCCCACATCAGGGCGCAGAGCCCGAGAAAGGCCACTGTAATAGAGGACACATAGTCGTCTCCCAGGGCAAAAGAAAGCTGTACCACCGTCATCAGCTGAAAAATAGTCAGCGCCACCAGAGACGGCCACGGCGACAGCAGTACCGTATCCGACTTCCGCATCTGAATATTGTTGCGCCGCTCTTCCAGACTGATTGGAAACAGCGTACACTCCGTAATTCCCATGGAGATAACGTCTCCCGGTTTAATTTCCACTCTCTCGTTGGTCAAAACCCGCTGTCCGTTAATAAAGGCTCCGTTTTTGGAACCCAGGTCCCGGTACCGCCAGCGTCCCCTGCCGTCCCTTGTCAGGGTGCCGTGGTTTCTGGACACTCTCGGGTCCTCTATGTTGATATCACAGCTTTTGGACCTTCCGATAACATTTTCCCAGTGGGTAATAGGAATATTTTCTCCCGTATTCAGGTGAAGATAGGCCCAGACCTCCGAAGGATTTTTGGACTTGAGCAGTGACAAAAACGATTTCAGCAAAATAAAAACAGCAAGGAAAATGAACACCCATCTGGCGACAGCGGTGTACAAATCCGGAAGGCCGTAGTCACCCGAAAACAACCCGCCGATGCCGCTCATAACGCCGGAAAAGAATTCTCCTATGCTGTGAAAAATACCTTGTATAATGTTAGCTATATTCTCCATACTCCTCTCTCCCTCATCAGCAGTTTCCCAAAGCCTTATTCAGCCAGGAAACTCACCTCATTACCTCAATAGTATACCACACTTTTTTTAGATGTAAATCCCTCCGTTAACTCCAAGTACCTGACCCGTAATATAGGAAGCTTCTTCCGAAGCCAAAAAAGCCGCTGCCTTGGCCGCTTCAGCCGCCGTACCGATTCTCCCCATGGGGATTTCCTCTGCCAGGGCTTTCATGTCCGCTTCGCTGTAACAGCTGTTCATTTCTGTATCGATGACGCCGGGAGCGATACAGTTGACCCTAACACCGGAGAGGGCTACCTCCTTGGCAAGACTTTTCACAAGACCGATAACAGCCGCTTTGGAAACAGAGTAGGCAACTTCGCAGGAAGCACCGGTCTGTCCCCAGATGGAGGATACCATGACGATGCTTCCCCGCTGCCGTTCTATCATGGAAGGCAGCAGTTCTTTTGTCACATAAACGCATCCATTCAGGTTGACATTAATGATGTTTGTCCATTGCTTTTCCGTGATTTCCGTAAAAAGTCCTGTGGCGCTGATGCCGGCATTGCAAATCAGGGTATCGAAGCAGGGTACTTCCAGATACATTCTGGCGCTTCTGACTGCCTCCTGTACTCGCTGCGGGCAGGACACATCACATTTGACCGGAAGGGCCCCGGTTCTGGCCGCCACGGCGCGGGCCGCCTCTTCATTTTCTCTATAGAAAAATGCCGTCTTGTATTCTCTTCTAGTAAATTCTTCCACCAAGGCTTCACCTATGCCTCTGGAGCCTCCGGTAATTAAAACAGCTTTCATGTCTGCCTCCTTTATAAACCTTGCTATAAAAAACACATTGGGCATAACCCAATGTGTTTTTTTTTGCTTATATTTCTGGCGCATAGTATTAACTATAATCTTAGAAACTAATTCCGAGATTCTCAGATTATTTTCATCTATATTTTACTACATTCTTTTACTGTTGTCAAAGAATTTTCAGATATTTTTTGGAAAAAACTAAATTATTTTTCCAAACACCACGATGTTTCTATTATTTCATAAATTTTTTCAGGAGAATCGGCGTGATAATCGTGGTTACGATGACCACCAAGACGATTGGGGAAAAGAGCTGTCCGCTGAGCAGACCCATATTATAGCCTTTCTGCGCTACAATCAGGGCTACTTCCCCTCGGGATACCATTCCGATACCGATGTGAAATGCATCGCTGGTTTTAAAACCGGTGAGCTTGGCGCCCAGTCCGCAGCCCAGGATTTTGGTTATAATAGCTACAGCCAGCAGCAGCAATGAAAATATGATTAGATTCATCGTCATACCCGACAGTTCTGTCTTGATACCGATACTGGCGAAGAAAATCGGTGAAAAGAACAGATAACTTGGCACTGTCATTTTCTTCGCAATATATTCCCTTATTTCAAAGGTGGACAGCAGCAGCCCCAGAAGGTATGCTCCAGTAATGTCCGCAATACCGAAATAGCGCTCTGAAATAAACGCGATAAACAGCATCAGGGACATGACATAAATCGTGAATCTTCGCTTGTCCTTAATCTGGTCAACCGTTGGACGAGCCGCTCTGAAAACCACGGCAAGCATCCCCATAAGCACCACGTAAAGCCCAATCTTGATTAAAATAGCGACGATACTTACAGACGGGTCTTTCAGGCTTGAAACCACAGTCAGGATGATTATGCCGATAATATCGTCAAGAACCGCGGCCCCCAAAATCGCACTGCCTACAGGGCCGTTAAGTTTTCCCATTTCCCGTAGGGCTTCCACTGTAATACTTACAGAAGTCGCCGTCAAAATTACTCCCATAAAGACACATTTCAAAACCTCGTTAAAATCTGAAGCATCTATATGGAAATAAAAATAGTAACAGATTCCCCCGCCAAGCAGCGGCAAAATAACGCCCATGGAAGCAATGCATAACATGGATACGCTGTTCTTTTTAATTTCATCGATATCCGTATCGAGGCCAGCCATAAACATCAGCAGAATTACACCGATTTCGGCGGTTTCCGCCAGAAAGTTGGTTTCTTCCACAATTCCCAGAACAGACGGCCCGAGAATGACGCCGGCTATCAGGGCTCCTACTACCTGAGGCATATTTACCTTTTCGGAAAGACTGCCTAAAAACTTTGTGGATAGAATAATAATTGCTACAGCCAGTAGAAAATTGTAACTAGTCATAGAATACCTCTTTCAAATAAGTTTTAGCACCAGGATATTCTACCTCTATTTTACGTTTTTGTAAATGGTACTTTTTGCTTATTTAAAAAAAACTTCGGACATGTCCAATTGGCCCTGGCATGTAGCTGCCGCAATAAAATATACCTCTCCCTTTCAACCCGGCTATTATGAAATAATTAGCAAAATTTGAAACCTTTTTTCGTTTCTGTGCCTCTATTAGAATGCAGGACTTTGTGGTTGAACTAGGATACGCAGAATAGGAGGAACACTACATGGAGCAAGAAATACTGCAGTGCATTGCCAGAAATTTAAAATATTTAAGACTTTGCTGCGGTTACTCACAAGACGACTTGGCAAAATACCTGCATTTGTCCCGCACATCTTACGGCGCTGTGGAAAAGGGAATCAGAACGCCTCAGACAGACCTTATTGTGGATTTAGCCAAATTGTACCGCATCCGGCTAGACGTACTGTTTGAAGCGGATAAGGAAGCCTTTGTCAGAGAAGTTACTCTGATGAAAGGTGACGCCGATAAGGCGGATTTCATCAATCTGTATTATCGTTTGTCTCCATTCTCCCAGGGTCGCCTCTTTGAAAAAGCTATCATGCTCCTTGAGACCGAGAAAAGGGAAGAGGTCAAGGAAGCCTGCGGATAAATGAATTTGGAAAAGACCGGCGGTCTGGGCAGTATCCCCACTGATCAGACCGCCGGTCTTTTCTTTCTGCCTGTCTATTTCTTCTTCGGCAGCGCCAACACCATGACGAGGGTGGAAATAACCATGACTGCCCCAAGCCCTAAAAGCAGAGGCAGCGACGCCGAAAAAGCATTTGCTGTCAAATCCGCCGGCGCCGACTCCCTTACCCCTAAAGTAATCAGATATGCCAATCCCAAAATCCCGCTAATCAAACTGACGGCCAGCGCCCCGCAGGCCAGTTTTCTGTTTCCTGTCATTGCCTTCATCTCCCAACTTTTCTTTTGGCTGCAGCTCTTAGAATCACTTTACATTCCGCCGCCGCAGTTTCCCTTTTGTATTTTTTATTATATGGTATGTCCCTTAGCCTTTCCATAGACTCCGCTTACAATACGCTTACAAAATTGTAAGTTTCGACAAAATCCGCGTTTTTTAAAATTAGATGTCATTTCTTCACCAAAGGTGTTGTAAATATGATAAGATAAAATTGTGAAAGATTCGTGTCGATTTTTTAAGGTTTCAGTCCGGAAAATCTGTACGCTTTATGAATAAGTCAGAACACAAATGAAAAGATAGGAGAGCCGCCCCTTGCGGCAGCGGAGAAAAGTAAAGTATGAGATTATGTCTATTCGGCGCCAGCAGCGACCAGCTGGCCCCGGTATATTTTGAAAAAACTGCAGAATTGGGAAGGGAGATGGCACGCCGCCGCGCCGGACTGGTGTTCGGCGGCGGTGCAACCGGCCTGATGGGCGCGGCCGCCAGGGCCGTCCATCAGAGCGGCGGCGAAATCATCGGCATTGCGCCCAAGTTCTTTGATACCGAGGGAGTCTTATTTCAAAGCTGCACGGAGATGATTTTTACACAAACCATGCGGCAGAGAAAGCAGCTGATGGAGGATATGTCCGACGGTTTTATCGTAAGTCCGGGCGGTATCGGCACCCTGGAGGAGTTCTTTGAAATCTATACCCTGCGCCAGCTTTCCCGCCACAAAAAACCGATAGCCATTTATAACATCTGCGGCTACTATGACAAGCTGCTGGAGCTTTTGCAGCACACCGTTTCCGAAGGCTTCATGTCTGCAGACTGTCTGAACCTGGTGGGCGTTTACGACGAGCCGGGCCAGCTGCTGGATTACCTTGCGGCAGAACTGCAGACGGCGCTTACTTCCAAAGCCGGCTATTCTCCCAGGAAATAGCCGAAGGCTGTGGGCATGGGTATTTCTTTTTCCATTTCCCGGTCTGTGACCCACTGAAACATGGGAACCATGTTCTCTACGTCTATATAATAACCGGTCATTTCCCACTCTACGTGGGTAAATACATGGCGGTATTCCGCCCTGCGCAGCAAATCCCGCGGCTTTAAGCCCCAGGTTTCAGCCTGGGCCACGGCTTCTGCAGCTGTCAGCTCCTTTTCTACATTGGGAAACTGATAAAGCCCCGCCAGCAGTCCCTTGGGCCCTCTTTTGCAGACGGCTGTGCGGTCCCCGCACCTGAGAATAAACACGGTCAGCTTAACTTTTTTCCGCTCCTTTTTAGCCGCCTTGACAGGAAGGGCTTCCGCCGTCCCCCTCTCTCTGGCAAGGCAATATGCCGCCGCAGGACACAGCCGGCACTTGGGCGGTCCCGCCGGTACGCAAACCAGCGCTCCCAGCTCAATCAGCCCCTGGGTAAAATCTCCGCAGTCCTTTTCCGGATAGATAGAGGACAAATAGGCCCCAATCCGTTTCTTAAAGCCCGGATTCTGAATATCCGTATCATCGTCAGTCAGACGGCTCATGACCCGCATTACGTTGCCGTCTACTGCGGCTACCGGTTCGTCAAAGCAGATAGAAGCGATAGCGCCTGCCGTATACTCGCCAATACCAGGGAGTTTTTTTATCTCGCCATATTCCCGCGGAAAAACGCCGCCCAGCTCCTCTGTCAGAGTTTGGGCGGCTTTATGCATATTTCTGATTCGATTGTAATAGCCAAGTCCCTGCCACAGTTTCAGCAGAGTTTCCTCGTCGGCCGCGGCAAGGTCGGCTGCTGTGGGAAGCGCCTCCATAAACCTGGTGTAATAATCCCGGACAGCCTCTACCCGGGTCTGCTGCAGCATAATCTCAGAAACCCAGACATGGTACGGTTCCTTGTCCCTGCGCCAAGGCAGTTCTCTGCGGTTCTCCCTGTACCAGTCCATCAGACTTTGTGTAAAAGTAAAATCAATCGTCTTAGCCATTTGTTCTTAAAAATCCTTCGATAATCCTCCGCTCGGCTTCTTCTTCCGTAAGACCCAAAGTTCTCAACTTCAGAATCTGCTCTCCCGCAACCTTTCCGATAGCAGCCTCATGAATCAGCTCTGCGTCCAGATGGCCCGCATATAACTCAGGGGCTGCGTTGACTCTGCCATTGTCCACCAGAATAGCGTCGCACTCGGAGTGGCCGGTGCAGCGGTTGTTTCCGTTAATCTTGGAATGGTACTCCTGATAGGAATTGCCCTTGGCCACAGACCGGGAGATGATGTCAATGGCGCTGTCCTCTCCATTCATGTCCACGTTGAAGTCGGTCATCACATATTCGTCCCCGTCGGTCATCAGGCTTTCATGAATCAGCAGCTTGGCCCGCGGGCCCAGACTGCCCGTGGTGGTTCTCACAGAATGGTCTACTCCGCCAAGCTGAATGGTATTCATCTCCAGAACAGCGTCCTCCGCAAGCTCCGCATGGGTCACCGGACTGATTTTCTTCTGTCCCGCACCGCTGCCGGTACCCAGATGTTTTTCCTCATAGAGCACCTTTGCCCCTTTTTCCAGATAGAAACTGTGGATGCCGTTGTGGGCGGCTTCACCGTCATCGTCGGTATGTACGCCGCAGCCCGCTACGATGACAACATCGGCGCCCTCTCCTACGTGAAAATCATTATATACCAGGTCGTTTACATTTCCTCTGGTAACGCAGGCCGGGATAAACACTTTTTCTCCCTTAGTGCCGGCTTTTATGTAAATATCTATGCCGCTGCCGTCAGCCTTTCCTTCGATTTGAATATTGTCTGTGGACTGTCTGCCTGCGCAGCCTCCGTTTTCTCTAATGTTGAAAGCGCCCGTATAGCCGCCCTCCGTGTAATCTGAAACCGCTTTCAGCAGTTCTTCTGTCAGTTTATCCATATTGGTTACCACTCCCTTCCGATTGGACAGGCGCCGGCCTTTTCTCCTGCCATCAGCTGAGGCAGAATTTCCTTGCCCGGACCTGCAATGCGAACTTTTCCGTCTACGATGACTGCGATTTCATCGGCAATCTCCAGAAGTCTTTCCTGATGGGAGATAACCAGCAATCCCTTATCCTTGTCCTGCTTCAGCTGCTCAAAAGTGTCGATGAGGCCGGCAAAGCTCCACAGGTCGATGCCTGCCTCCGGCTCGTCAAAAATCAAAAGCCTGCAGTTTCGGCGCGCCAGCACGGAAGCAATTTCGATTCGCTTGATTTCTCCGCCGGAAAGCTGTGCGTTAATTTCTCTGTCTATATAGTCCTTAGTACAAAGTCCCACTGTAGACATCAGCTGACAGACATTTTCATCGCCTACATCTCCGCCTGCCGCCAGGTCCAGCAAATTCCTTACGGTGATGCCTTTAAATCTGACCGGCTGCTGAAAAGCATAGCCGATGCCCAGCTTTGCCCGTTCTGTAATATCCTTATGGGTAATATCTATATCATCCAGGCAGATGGTTCCCTCGGTAACCGGATTTAACCCCGCGATAACCTTGGCAAGGGAAGTCTTTCCGCCGCCGTTAGGGCCCGTCACCACGGTCAGCCTGCCGGGCTTTACGCAAAGGTCGATACCCTTGAGAACCGCGTCTCCGTCGTCAGGTTTCCAGCATACATTGTTTAATGTCAGCATGTTATTCCTCCAAAATACTATGATAATTGTTGCATACTCGTCTATTTTATACCATTTCTGCCAGAATTGAAACCCTTTTTCCTCTGTACTCCCTCATTTTCCCTCGGACTCCCGCTCTTTGTCCCGCTTCATTCTGCGCTGCAGCTTCATCAGTTCCGCAATTCCGCTGCTGAGTCTGACTTTCTTCGCCATAACAAAACACCTCTTCCCTCGTGATACTCTCTTTCTAGTATCCCGCGAAGAGGTGCTCTTCATACGATGTTTTGCGTCAGTTTATGCGTTTAATTTGGCCACTGCCTCCGCGCCTGTCATACCGACTTCTACACCCATCTCAGCAGCTTTGGCAGAGACTGCCTTTACCGGATTTGCCAAGGTTTCCGCAAAGCAGCTGCCGCCGACTACTGCAGCGGCGTCCTCTACTGCCATGGCAGTATCCATATTCAGGTAACCGCACATGATATATCCGTGCCTGCAGAGAATCAACAGCATATTGGGATGACCCTCTCCGCCCGGTGCGTGAATGTGAAGCCCCTGTACAGTCTGGCCGTTTACGTTTAGCATTTCTGTCTGAATCATTTCAAACACTCCTTTTCTAATCTAAGTATCTACTTCATATTATATCTCCGGGTTTGTCAGAAGTAAAGACTTTACGTCAGGAAAGGTCAAATGCTTATGGCATGCCTGGCGCCTTCTGGCTCTACTGCTGGCAGGAGCAGGTATACGGCGCCATTTCAAGACGGATAAAAAAGCCCTGGTTGTGCTGACATACAGGACAGCTTGTCGGAGCTTCTGTTCCCTCTAAAACGTGACCGCAGTTGAGGCACATCCACTTGCAGGATACATCGGAAACAAATAGTTTCCCCTGTTCTAAAAGGTCTGCCAGCAGACCAAACCGTTCTCCGTGGGTCTTTTCAATCTCCGCAATCTGATTAAAGGAATTGGCAATCTGAGGATAGCCTTCTTCCATAGCTTTCTGACCGAAGGCCTGGTAGACATCGTCGTACTCTTCAAATTCGTTGTGCTGTGCATAGCGCAAAAGCTGCACCATGGAGTCCGTAATGTCCACAGGATAGCCTCCCTCAATGTGGATATTCTCTCCGGCCATGTCCTTCAAATGGTTATAGAAAATCTCCGCATGTTCCTTTTCCTGATTGGCTGTAAAGGTAAAGGCCGCCTCGATGACATGCAGATTCGCGTTCTTCGCCTGAGACGCTGCAAAAGTATACCGGTTTCTCGCCTGACTTTCTCCCGCAAAGGCTTTCATCAGGTTGGTCTTTGTTTCGCTCATGTTAAAATTAGTCGCCATATTTTTCCTCCTATTGATATAATTCAGTTATCAATAGGTAGTATTTAACAAAACGGCATTTTCTATTCAATGTCATTGAGATAAAGTGCAGACTCACTCCCGGCTCCCCGAATCTTTGCGTTTCCATTCTTTGATAAGCCGCAGCCGCTCTCCCACCAGTTTTTCTCTGCCCTGAGAGGTGGGATGATAATAAGTACGGTGTTTCAGCGCCTCCGGCATGCAGGTCATAGAGGTCAGCTTCTCCTCGGTATTGTGGGCGTACTGATACCCCTTTCCGTAATCCAGTTCCTTCATCAGAGAGGTGGGCGCGTTGCACAGATGCAGAGGTACCGGCTCTGCCGGCATGGTTCTGACGTCTTTCTTACAGGCTTCGCAGGCAGTATAAAGGGCGTTTGACTTACTTGCCATGGAGAGATAGGTTACCGCATGGGTCAGATGTACATCGCATTCGGGCATTCCGAGGAAATGACAGGCCTGATAAGCTGCCACCGCCACCTGCAGAGCATTGGAATCCGCCATGCCCACATCCTCGCTGGCAAACCTGACAAGCCTCCTTGCGATATACAGCGGGTCTTCCCCTCCGTCCAACATTCTGCAAAGCCAGTAAATTGCCGCGTCCGGGTCGCTGTTGCGCATGGACTTGTGCAGTGCGGAAATCAGGTTATAATGCTCCTCTCCGTTCTTATCATACAGTAAAGAGCGGCGGTTCATACACTCACTGAGCACCTGCTCGGTCACATGAACCACGCCCTTTTCGTCGATTTCACCGTTGAGCACGGCCATTTCCAAAGTGTTCAGGGCGGTTCTGGCGTCTCCGTTTGCAAAGCGGGCGATGACGGCAAGGTCTTCTTCCGCAATATCCACGTCCATATTGCCGAAGCCCTTTTCGCTGGAAACGGCATGGGAAAGAAGACTTGTCAAATCTTCTTCGGAAAGGGCTTTCATTACAAAGACCCTGCACCGTGACAGAAGCGCCGAGTTAATCTCAAAAGAGGGATTCTCTGTAGTAGCTCCGATTAAAATAATGCTGCCCTTCTCCACATAAGGCAGAAATGCGTCCTGCTGCGCCTTGTTGAATCTGTGAATCTCATCGGCAAAGAGCAGGGTTCTCCGGCCCATCCTGCAGGCTTCCTCGGCCCGACTCATGACTTCCTTAATCTCCTTGATACCGCTGGTTACCGCGCTGAATTCCACAAAATCGGCTTTGGTCTTCCTTGCGATGATTCTGGCAAGGGTGGTTTTGCCTACCCCGGGCGGTCCCCAGAAAATCATGGAGGAAATCTGGTCCTTGTCGATGAGCTGACGCAATATCTTACCCTTACCAACAAGGTGCTGCTGTCCTGCGTACTCGTCCAGAGTCTCCGGCCGCAGACGGCTTGCCAAAGGCGCGGCTGCCTCCCTGTCGTCAAATAAAGTCAGCTGTTCCAATATCCATCCCTCCTGTTCTTATTTACTTTTATTATACACAAAGAACATACGTTTGTAAACAAAAAAAGAGGCCGTATCCGCAGCGATTTACCCCTTCTTCGTGCGGCAGCCTCTCGTAAATACCCCTATATTTATATTGCCTGTTCTACAGGCTTTTGATTCCCATTTTCCGCATTTCCGCGGCTGTTTTTTTCTTCTGAACCTGTCTGCGCTTCATCCAATAGACCAGGACCATGGGTACGCCCAGATAAAGTATCGACAGATAAATTACGTTTGGATTAAACGTCGTCATGACGCCGTTTCTGTGGACGATAATTTTTCTCAAATCCTTTAGAACAGCTTCTTCACACTCCCACCGCGCCAGAATTTTCTTGTCCTTAGTCATGGTGCGGAACATTTCTGCATAGTCAGGCAGATACCCGCCGTCTTCCAAATCCATCATGGTAATTGTCTCTTCGTCTATAAGTTCCCCCTCCGGACTAAAAATTTTCAGCTCCGAATAGGCTGTAATCTCGCCTCGGTCGTTTTGCCGCACGTACATCTGTGCAGTATTTCCACCCCGCATATCCACGGTCAGTTCTTTGACCTCATCACCTCCATATACCATGATTACCGCCAGATTTGACAGGATAGCAACTGCAACCAGCAGCGCCAGAGGGAGCAAACCAACCCAAGGCTTGTCAAAGGATGCCAGCCTGATTTCCAGTAATATCAGTCCCACAGCTGCGCCAAGGCCGAGGATTAATATAACATAACTGCTCCAAATTATCATAGCCTACTCCTTCTTTTCTTTCTTATAAGTATTAATCAGAAGCTTGGCTGTTTCAAAATCCAGTCTGTCGTCCAGAGCCAGCTTCTTTATCAGCTTTACATAAGGCTCAGACTCCTGATCCTCGTGCATTTTAATTTTTTCAATGAGACGGTCCAGGCGCAGCCGCACGGTAGGATAGGTCACGCCGTATTTGGAAGCCATTTCTTTCAGAGAGCCGCTGGTCAGCATGAAATTTTTGATAAATACAACGTCTTCTTCTTCCAATTCCTCCATCCAGGAGGGAACTATCTTTATTGTCATAATCTCACCCCTTTACAAGTCCTTTAATTTCATCTTATTATAATAGTTCCTCTTCTTTCTCTGTCTCCGGGCCTTCAGCCACTGTGCAAACAGCAGCAGGACCGGAATCCCGAACCAGACGCCTCCATATAGGAAAGTCCACGGCGAAAGGGACGTTTCTAAAAACTCGTTTTCTTCTCCCAGCGGAATTAAATCCTCATAAAGCTGAGACGACCCGTCTGCTTTATTTTTATAATAAGACAATACTTCCTCGATTTCTTCTTCGCAGTCTAAAGGTTTCGAGGTATGTACCAGCCTCCCGTCCTTAAGTTCTAAATCTATAAACTCTGTGTCCGCCCCTTCTCTTGTGATATATTGACCAAAGGCTTTTAAATTCCTCTCGCCGTCGAATACGACAGGAATGTGGCCTACCTCCTGATTTCCTTTAAAAACCTGCACGCTCTGCAGTCCGCTGCTCATACTGTGTTGGAGCGGAAAAATGTATATAGTCAGCGCAAAGGCTGCAGCCAGCATGACCATGGGAAAAATCCACTCTCCCTTACTTCTCTTCCTAATGAAATATTTCTCAATCAGAAGCAGAATAGCCACAATGCTGATGTAAAATAAGATGCCGGTAAACTCAATCAGAATATTCCACATCGTTATGAATCCATCCAAAACATTTCCCCCTTATCTTCGCTTCTGTAACTTTAATTTATTTGAGTATAAACTTTATTTTTATTAAAGTCAATAGTAATTTTTATTTTTATTTTTTTAAAAATTTTATTTAACACCAAAATCGATTTCCCAATTCCGACATAAGCAGGTCTTTTCCAGGGTATGGATTCCCCCAAAACAGTCAATGCTAACTTGACAGCCGACTTTTATACGGATAAGATGATAACGATAGAATTTAATCAATAGCGGAGGTTTCCATGTATCATCACATTGCTAAAGAGCTGCTGGCTTTTCTCGACGCCAGCCCCACCTGTTTTCACGCCGTAAAAAATATGAAAGAAATGCTCCTTTCCCAAGGTTTTACGCCTCTGTCCGAACGGGAGAAATGGAACTTGTCACCGGGAGGCAGATATTTTGTCACGAGAAACGATTCAGCCATTATCGCCTTCTCCATTCCCAAAGACGGAATCAGAGGTTTTCGCATCATGGCCAGCCACAGCGATTCTCCGTCCTTTAAGATAAAGGAAAACCCTGAGGTTTGTGTAGAAGAACACTATACACAGCTCAACGTAGAGCGTTATGGAGGCATGACCTACGGCCCTTGGCTGGACCGGCCTCTCTCTGTGGCCGGCCGGGTTGTCATAAAAGAGGGAGAGCAATTTATCACCAAGCTGGTCAACATCGACCGGGACCTGGTGCTGATTCCCAACATGGCAATCCACATCAACAAGGAGCTGAACAACGGCTACAAGTACAACCCGCAGAAGGATTTACTGCCTGTTTACGGAGATATTTCAGCCAAAGGCACCTTTATGAAAACAGTTGCCGAAGCCGCGGGCGTGTCGGAGGAGAATATCCTGGGTCACGATTTGTTTCTGTATAACCGGCAGAAAGGTACCGTCTGGGGCGCAGGCGAAGAATATATTTCCAGCGGCAGGCTTGACGACCTGCAGTGCGCCTTTGCGTCTCTAAAAGGTTTTCTAAAAGGAAAGAGGGAAAAATATGCGGCTGTACACTGCGTCTTTGATAATGAAGAAGTGGGCAGCGGCACCAAACAGGGGGCCGGTTCGACCTTCCTGAAAGATACCCTGACCCGCATTGCGGAAAACCTCTCCATGAGCCGCCAGGATTACCTGATGGCCCTGGCAGAAAGTTTTATGGTTTCCGCAGACAATGCTCACGCGGTGCATCCGAATCATACTGAAAAAGCTGACCCCACCAATCGTCCTTATATCAACTGCGGCATCGTCATCAAGTACAATGCGGATCAGAAATACTGTACCGATGCGGTTTCCGCGGCCATGTTTAAAGACCTGTGCAACCGGGCAGGAGCAGCTTTTCAGACTTACACCAACCGCTCAGACCAGCCGGGCGGCTCTACTTTGGGGAATATCTCTACCGTTCAGCTTGCTTTAAACGCTGTGGATATCGGACTGCCTCAGCTGGCGATGCACTCTCCTTACGAAACCGCAGGGGTGCGGGACACCGCCGACCTGATAAAAGCTGCAGCGCTGCTGTTTGAATAGCTTTAAGGCTGCCCCGAGAACCTAAAAAGGAGTTGCTGCTCCCTGAGAATATTTCTCCTTTGCAGTAACTCCTTTTATATGACTGTGATTGGCAGAAAATTTTACAGTTTTATCTGATTGCGTTCTGAGAACTGTCTCTCAGGATTACGTCGTGGGCGCCGCCCTCTACGATGGAGGTTGCGGAAACCAGCGTCAGCTTGGCGTTTTTCTGCAATTCTCCAATAGAAAGTACGCCGCAGTTGCACATGGTGGACTTCACCTTATTCAGAGAAAGGGTCACATTATCGTGGAGCGGCCCTGCATACGGCACATAGGAATCCACACCTTCCTCAAACTTCATTCTAGGGTCGCCGCCAAGGTCATAGCGCTGCCAGTTGCGGGCACGGTTAGAACCCTCTCCCCAGTATTCCTTCACATAGTTTCCGTTGATATTCAGCTTGTTGGTAGGAGACTCGTCAAATCTTGCGAAGTATCTGCCCAGCATGATAAAGTCCGCGCCCATGGCCAGTGCCAGCGTCATGTGGTAGTCGTAAACGATGCCGCCGTCAGAACAGATTGGCACGTAGACGCCGGTTCTCTTATAGTATTCGTCTCTGGCTTCGGCAACCTCGATGACCGCAGAAGCCTGTCCGCGCCCGATACCTTTCTGCTCTCTGGTGATGCAGATTGAACCTCCGCCGATACCGATTTTTACAAAGTCCGCGCCTGCGTCTGCCAGGAAGTTGAAACCGTCTTTGTCTACTACATTTCCGGCACCGATTTTTACAGTGTCGCCGTATTTTTCTCTGACCCATTTAATAGTATCAAGCTGCCATTCAGAGTAGCCTTCCGAAGAGTCGATACACAGAACGTCAACTCCTGCGTCTACCAGTGCAGGGATTCTCTCCTCGTAGTCCCTTGTGTTGACACCTGCGCCAACCACATATCTCTTGTGTGCGTCCAGAAGCTCATTGGGATTGGACTTGTGGTTATCGTAGTCTTTTCTGAAAACGAAGTATGCCAGTCTCTGATTGTCGTCGATTACAGGCAGCGCGTTCAGCTTGTTATCCCACAGAATATCGTTGGCCTCGCTGAGGGTGCAACCGTCTTTGGCGTAAATCAGCTTTTCAAAAGGGGTCATAAACTGGCTGATTTTTGTATCCGGATCCATTCTGCTGACCCGATAATCTCTGCTGGTTACAAGGCCTACCATCTTTCCCTCTGCGGTTCCGTCTTCGGTAATGGCGATGGTGGAATGACCGGTCCTAGCCTTTAGCTCCAGAACATCCGCCAAAGTCTGATCCGGACGCAGGTTGGTATCGCTCTTTACAAAACCGGCCTTGTAGGACTTTACGCGTTTAACCATTTCGGCCTGGCTGGCGATGGTCTGAGAGCCAAAGATAAAAGAAATTCCACCCTCCTTTGCAAGTGCAACTGCCATTTTGTCGTCGGAAACGGCCTGCATTACAGCGGAAACCAGTGGAATATTGGCGGATAAAGAAGGCTCCTCGCCTTTCTTAAATTTAACAATCGGGGTTTTCAGACTTACATTTTCAACTCTGCACTCCTTGGATGAGTATCCCGGTACCAGCAGATATTCATTGAAGGTTCTTGAAGGTTCTTTAATATAGTGTGCCATGGGTTTTGTCTCCTCTCCTAAAATAAAATCTTCACCTCAAAAGGTCGGTACAAATTACTAAAAATTCAGCGGCTTTATGGATACAAGCCGTTGAGTATTGCCAATTATTTTACTCCTTTTTAACGGCTTTGGCAAGGTATAATTTTCGAGAAAAGAAAAAAATCGGCGAGCGCTGCCGCCGATTTTAAAAAAAGTATACTTTTGGGGTTTATTTAAGGCTGAGTTCATACCAATACATGTTGCCCTCGCTGCCGTCGCCGTAGACCTCCAGATAGTTAATCAAAAGCGCCGTGCAGTCCTCAGGAACCTTGAATATCACGTCGCCGGTAATAGTCTCGCCCGGCGCGATGGTGGTTTCGTCTGCAATCATGCCGTCATAAAAGGCATTTTCGGAATCCAAATCCTCTTCCTGTCCGGAAATCACGCCTCGGAACTCGTAGTTGCCGGTCTCGTATTCGTAGTCTTCCGTGTTTGTAATGCTCATATTGATGATGACAAACTTATAGCCGTCTCCGGCAGAAGTTCCATGGGTTTTGGTCTTTGTCGTATAGGAATTGACCGTCCAGTCGAAGAAATCGTTGCTCATAGTATCTCCCACACCGGTTACCGCTGTCTTGTCCTGATCGGATATGCCGGATTCTATCGCTTCCTTGGATAGTTCTCCGTAGTTTTCGTTATCTTCGCTGGCAGCCTGGGCAGCGTCAATTTCTGTCCTATACTCGTCGGCCATGGTAGGCTCTTCCGCACCGCAGGCCGTAAAAGCAAAGGCCACAGACAGACAGAGCAGAAGCGCCAAGAATTTGTTCTTTTTCATATGTGTAAATCTCCTTGCAAATAAATTTATCTTTTTAATATATAATACTATTATAACTTGAAGTTTTCGTACAATGCAAATGAGATTTTCGTGAAGATACATTTTTTCAAAAAAACTTTTGAGCCTGTATCTTTTTTCATATATAATGATACTATAAAAGTTAACGTGCGGCTCATTGCGAAGGAGGCCTGGTACATGCACACACCTGATATGATACAAGATTTGGCCGTTATGCTGCTGACGGCAGGACTGATTACGATTCTTTTTAAAAAAATCAAGCAGCCTCTGATTCTGGGATATATTCTGGCGGGCTTTCTTATCAGCCCCTACTTTCCCCTTTTCTTCACGGTGGAAGATATGGACTCCATCGATTTGTGGAGCGAAATCGGCGTCATTATTCTGATGTTTCACATCGGTCTTGAGTTTAATCTGCACAAACTGGCAAAACTGGGCGGTACAGCCATTATTTCCGCCATCATCAAAATGGCGGGCGTCATGGTTACAGGCTTTGGTCTGGGTATCGCCATGGGCTTTTCCAGCACCAGCAGCCTGTTTCTGGGTGGTATGCTTTCCATCAGTTCGACAGCTGTAATTCAGAAGAGTTTCGACGAGCTGGGCATTAAGCACGAAAAGTACACCCAGCTGGTTATGGGCACCTTAGTGATTGAGGATATTGTAGGTATTTTTATGATGGTAGTGCTGTCTACCATATCCGTCAGCCAGAGTACCGGAGGTATGGACCTGTTCATCAGTCTGGCCCTGATGGTCTGCTATCTAATTGTATGGCTGCTTTTAGGTATCTATCTGCTTCCTACCTTCCTCAACAAGGTGGTGAAACTGATGACCGATGAAATGATTATTATACTGTCTCTGGGTCTGTGCTTCGGCATGGTGCTGATTGCCAGCGCCCTGGGATTTTCTGCAGAGCTGGGTGCTTTTCTCGCCGGCTCTCTTCTGGCGGGCACCATTCACGTAGAAAAGGTGGAGCACCTGACAGGGGGCATCAAGGATATGTTTGTGTCCATCTTCTTTCTGTCCGTAGGCATGATGGTGGACCCTCAGGCCATCGTAGACTTCGCCCCTGCCATCGTTATCATCACGGTAGTCGCCGTAACAGCCAAGCTGATTTTCGCCACTTTAGGCATGCTGCTTTCCGGTCAGACCCTGGATACCGCGGTAAAAAGCGGTTTCAGCCTGGCTCCTATCGGGGAATTTTCCTTTATTATCGCCGCCTTGGGCGTCAGCCTGGGCGTCATGGACGCCAACCTTTACCCCATCATCGTATCGGCTGCGGTGCTGACCACTTTTATTACGCCGTTTTTAATCAAACACTCATCATCTGTGACCGGCTGGCTCCAGGAAAAGCTGCCGGCAAGCATTATAGGGAAACTGAATCAATATACTTCCAGCGATCAGACCGACGACGACAAGGACACCGACTGGAACGAGTATATCAAGCTGTTTTTCTCCCGGACTTTCATTTACGGCGTCATCATGCTGGTTGCCGTAGTTATCGGTGTTCGCGGAGTCTGGCCTCTCCTTGACAAGATTATACCGGGCACCGCCTCCGCTGTGGTTTCCTGTATTTTGATTTATCTGGCAATGGCAATCTTCGTAAGGCCAATGCTCAATTTCCGCAACGCAAAATTCACCTCTCTGTGGCTGAAGAAAAAGGCCAACAGGCTTCCGCTGCTGGTTCTGACCGCAATCCGCGTTTTCCTCATTGCCTCCATCGCTATGCTGCCGCTGAAGGCCATGTTCAATGTCTATCTGTGGCTGCTGTTTGCGCTGGTGGTTATCGCCGTACTGATTACCGCACGCAGCGGATTTATGTTCACCCCATATCTGCATCTGGAAACGCGGTTTTTGCGCAACCTCAATGAACGGCTTATCGAAGCAGAGGAGGAAAAAGGCCTGCGCCAATCCTGGCTGGACGGAGAGCTGCATATCATCTCCCTCATTGCGCCTATGGGCGCCGACTTTCTGGGAAAAAAGCTTTCCGATCTTCACTGGGGAAGAGTTTACAATGTATATGTAGTGAAAATTCGTCACAGAGGTAAACATATCATTCTCCCTGACCCGCAGACTGTTATCAGCGCCGGAGATAAAGTCTTCGTAGTGGGCGACCTGAAGGATATCGAAAATTTCTACCGTCTCATTCAAATTGAACCTACCAAGCCGCCGCGGACTTTAAAGCAGTTCATGGAAAGCGATTATCCGGACGTCAACAACGCGCTGGCTGTCTGCGCCGTCAAGGTCAAAGGCCACGAGATTTACGCAGGCAAAACCCTGAAGAGCGGCGAAATACGCAGCAAGTGGCACTGCATGGTACTGGGTATCCAACGTGACGGGTTCCCAATCATCATGCCGGATATCAATACCCTGATTACCAAGGACGATATTCTGTGGGTCATGGGCTCCAACAATAATGTAGGCGCCCTGATGGCAGATTCCCTTGAAGACGGTGAAAGCACGGCCTGCGGCTGCGGCAATGAATTAAAAGACAATATCAACCGCTGACATACAAAGAGGGTATCGCAGAATCACTACGATTCGCGATACCCTCTTTGTATGTTGTCTTTCACTCTCTAAGTCAATTTTCTCCCGGTTCACTTCGGGACGCAGTTTATTTTACTTTTATCTTTTTTGTCGTCCAGTTGCCCCAGACTTTGGTGCCGTCCGGCATAGTCTTGTAAGCTCTTACCTTGATTTCATAGGTCTTTCCGCTGGTTCTATTTTTCAGAAGTGTATAAACGGTTTTGTACTCAGTGTCCTTATGAGTGATGTATTTGTTGTAGTACACACCGTTTCTTCCGTATTTAACCTGATATTTTGTAGCGCCCTGCACCTTGGTAATGGTAACCTTTACCTGCTTCTTTGCAGGAGAAGTTACTTTGATTGCCGGCTTTCTTGGCTTTACGTTGATGGTAACGGTCTTCTTGGCCGGATTGTACTCCTTGGTGCCGTAAGTCTCGATGGTAATGGTGGCCTTACCGGTGCCGCGAATATATACATTGCCGCTCGGGTCTACTGTCGCAATATCAGGATTGTTTGCAGTATAGATGAACCCTTCCGCATCTGCACTGGTTCTTGTCTTCAGATTTAGTGCGGAAGCATTCGGCCAGTATCTGGTATAGGTATTGTAACCTGTTATGATGCCTGCATTCTTACCGTTGATGGCAAATTCTACTGTCTTGGTTCCAACATAGGACGCACCCTTTCCGGTAATGGTTACCGTACCTGTTCCTGCGTTCGTGTTTTCACCGTAGGTCACAGTGTAATCAGTGTCTTTCACAAGAACTTTCTCTCCGTCCTTGACGGTAACTGTTGGTTCAACCTTGCTTCCGGTGTATTCGCAGGAGGACTTCTCCAAGGTCACATCCAGGTCGGCAACTGCCTTGTTCACAATCTTAAAGGTGGCCGTCTTGACGCCTGTGAAGTTGCCGTTTGCTGCGGTTGCAGGAATGCTTAAGGTTACAGTCGCGTTGCCGATTGCAACATTGTTGGTATAGCTGTTGACAGTGTATTCTGATGTCGGCACTTCTACCTCGCCCAGATAGACTTTGAAATCCACGCCTGCAACCGGCCTAATCTCTTCGCCTGTTGCAGTGTATGCGTCAGGGTCGAACACAACGTTAGTATCAGAGAGGTTTGCCTTAGCGATGGCAAAGGTTTCTGTCAGCTCTCCTGCATAGTCTCCGATACCTGTAATGACAATCTTTGCCGCCGTTCCTGCGTTGATATTGTCTTCATATTTTACTGTATAGTCGGTATCCTTTACTAAGGTTCTTCCGTCCATCACCAATCTTACGCCCGGCTCTTTGGCAGTGCCGTCGTAAGTATAGGTTCTGTTCAAATCGGTCAGATAAAATGCAGCATCTTTGATATCGTTGGAAACTACATTGTACTGTACAGTGACTTCACCCCCATAGTTGCCCTTAAAGCTGACGGTCGCTATCTGGGTGCCTGCCTTGCTGTTATCCCCTTCCACTGTAAAGTCAATGCCTTCTGTTAGGGTCATGCCGTTCCAGATAATCTCTACATTTGACATAACCTCGTTCACATTCTGAGTCGGAATATCGATGGCCGGTTTATCAGCAGCCGTGAATTCTTTTTTACTGATGGTAAAGTCTTCGTCAACGGTTCCGTCATACTTACCCTTGCCGGTAATCTTGACTTTGGCAGGTGAAGTTGCAGCACTGGCATTGATATTGTTCTCATAGGTAATTTCATAATCAGTATCTTTTACCAATGTGATTGGGGCAGCGCCTTCCTCGGAAGGTGTGTACGTTATGGTAACAGTCGGCTCAATAGCCTTGCCGGTGTATACATAAGGTCCCTCAGCTACGTCAATTTTTGTATTGGCATCGGTGAGCCTGATGACTTCCGGTGTTCCGGTTCCCGGTGCTGTCGTTCCGTCTGACGCTGTATCGGCAAAGACAAAAGACGGTACTGCACAAAGCACCATGGAAACAGACAATACTAACGCCATAAATTTCTTCATGAGTCTTCTTCCTTTCTCTAAAAATATAAGCAATAAATTTGTATATAGGTATTTTATCACAGAAACATTTGTTTGTCATTCAGATTAGAAAAATTTTACAAAGCAAAATAAGTACCCTTTTTCTGTTATTTTATACATTGTTTCTGAACCGGATGCTGCAGATTACCTTTCCGCAACGCCGCTGCCTATGCAAAGTTTATGCAGAAATTATTCAGCAAAAGAAAAGCGCGATTTCATAATGTGTAGACAGTCATTTAGCCTCTCTTCAGAGTTTATATGGACCCCGCGGACAATAATTTTCTATACATGGAATCCTGATATTTCCAAGTTATTTATTCCCACGCACACCCTTCCCTTCTGCTCCTTTAAAATCCATTGTGAACTATCATTTCATTTGTCAGTTTTGCGCACAAAGGCGTATAACTATAATCTTAAAAAACACAAAAAAAGAGGGAGGAATTCTTAAAATGAAGAAATTTTTAACAGTGCTTCTTGCATTGTCAGTTGTCTTCACTTACAGCTTCAGTGCTGTGGGCTCTGCGTTTGCAGCAACCTCTGCTGATGAGCTTGGCGCAGCTGCAGTATTAGAACAGCAGGAAGCCATGGCAAAAGCTGTAAATGAATATGCTGCAGAAATTCTTTATAATCAGAAGGGCTATCTTGCACAGGCTCCTGAAGTCAGTGATGTAGATACAAATCTTACAAAAACAGCCATCGATTATACTGTAGCACAGATTATTGCAGAATATAATACGAAGATTCAGACTGCAGGTGCTGAAGCTGTCCAAGATGGTGAATTTTCAACAACAGATGCTGAAAATGTTAAAAAGGCCTGGACAGAAGGTTTGGGTACTGATGCTCTGATTGCAACAGCTATTTTCACTACCAATGGTGGTGAAGACGGAGTGCTGTACACTAAAGCTGTTTCCGATGCAAAAACTGCTGCTATCGCAGAAATCAACGCAGTTGACACTACTGCTTATGCCTCCGATGATGCAAAAGCAATTAGTGATGAAGCAACTAAGCAGTTAGCGGTAATTAACGGCGCTGCAAACAGCAAAACTGGCCTTGCTTCCATTAAATCTGCTTTAGACGCATTTAACACTGTAGTTGACGCAAAGACTCCGATTGCAAAGCAGGATGAAGCTTTAGCAAAGTATAAGACTGAAGCCCAGACAGCAGTTACTACTGCCGCTGACACACTGAAGAAAACAGTTAAAGCTGCTTTAGAAGCAATTGTTGATAATCAAAGTGCATCTGCAGCAAATATTGCAGATGCCAATGCAAAATTAGCAACCTTAGATGCTGATTTCGCACAGGTAGAAGCACTTTATAACGATCAGATTTCCGCAGTTGTTTTAGCAGATTATGATACTTTAGATGAAGCCAAAGCTGCTGTAGACACAATTAAATCTGCAGCAACAACTGCTCTTGCAAACCAGACAGCGTTCTATGGCATAGTAGCGCAGCTGGCAAACAAGGACTTACTGATTCAGTATGCCGAAAGCTATGCTACAACACTGAAGAATCTGTACAATCAGACTACTGGTCTGGCTGTTTACAATGCTTCTACTGTAGATGCAGCCTTAGATGATGTAAAAGCGCTGATTAACAAACTGGATTCTTCTGCTGATACTTATGCAGAAATTAAGGCTATTTTAGACAAAACACCGACTGTTGCAGATGAAGCGAAAGTTTTCGACCTCGTAAAAGCGGCAGGTGTTAACTTAATTACAAAGAAGAACCCTACATTGTCCTTAACAGGAGTTTCCAGCGCCGTAGTGAAGGCTCTGAACGAACTGAAAGGCGACTATATCAGCACCAGCTGGGATTCCGACGACCGGGATGCTATTGCAGAAATCCAGGAAGAATACACCTTAAAGATTAATGCAGCTGCCGATGCCGATGCTGTCATTGCACTGGTAAAAGAAGCTCAGGCTAAAATGGATGATGTTGCTCTTAGAACAGCTGAGAAAAAGACTCTGGCAACAAAGATTCTTACCCAGCTTAAAAATCTGAACTACGCAACTGCTGCAACCGGCAAGGGCGGAACTCTTCAGACTTATGCTAACTCTAAGAACACAGAAAAGCAGTATTCTGATGAAACCATTACAGCCGCAATTCAAAATGCTGTTAACGTATTATACGATGCTGTATATGCAGAAAAGAACACTAAGTTAACAGACGCTCAGATAGAAGCGCTGCTGAGAAACAATTATAGTGCTGCACTGGCAAAGATTGACGAGATGAAGACTAAGACAGAAATGACTGATGCTGAAAATGCGATTATCGCAGCCATCAATGCACTTCCAACTGTCGCATCTTTAGATAATAAAGCAGAGTACCTGGCTGTAGAAGCACAGTACGAAGATTATCTTGAATTAGCCGGCGCCAGCGCAACTAAAATCACAAACCGCGCACTGTTAAGCGCATATATGACAAGAATCGTAGCTCTTGAAAAGTCTGCCGTAGAAGCACAGATTAGAGCTCTGCCGAAGACAATTACTGTTGACGACCAGGACGCAGTAGAAGCAGCAAGAGCCGCAGTAGACACATAT
>CBCTFZ010000011.1:0-69197 GCA_965146355.1 uncultured Emergencia sp.
GGCGGCGGCATGACGATGGTGAAAGGTTTCTTATCCTTATCTACCTCCGCTCTGAACGCGCCTTTTTCCTCCCACATGGCGTATATTCTGTCTTCAAAATCCTTGGGATTATAGGTTTTTGCTAAGTTCTTTTCCATTTGACTTCCTTTCTATGTTTACTTATTTTTTTACTGTTTTGAATGGCGGCGTTCTGCTGATTGCTGCTGTCGCGTCACGAACAGACATTACAGACATTTTTTTATTTTTTTGTCTGTTTTGTCTGGCAATTCCTTAAAAATGACTGCCAAAACAGACAATTTTTCAAAACACTGTCTGTTTTGTCTGCTTTTAAGCTCTGAAGGAGGGTAAAAGCTCACTTTTTTTGCAGATTTACAGACAAAATCTTTATTTTATTTCTTTTTTGTCTGTTTCCCTTCTATCTGAGACACCACCAGCAATCGGCAAAACAAAAACATCCTTCACTGCCTAAGCAGCAAAGGACGAAAAAATTCCGCGGTACCACCTTTGTTCCACGGGTCTCTTAAAGCCCGTGACGCTCATTTACACTTGCGCGGCTCAAAAGCAACCTTCAGCGGATACATTGCTCTAAGGTCTCTCAGCCTGTGAACCTTATTCTCTGTAGAGTGTTTTCTCGCCTACTCCTCTTTCTCAACGCCAGCCTATTTATTTCTATATTATGTTAGTATAGCCAAAAAACAGAGGATTTGCAAGAAAAAAAGTTGTTTTTATTCAAATATATTTGGCCTGTCTTCATATATACTTGCGTTCTTTCTCCCGGCTTTTATATCACGTATTATTTGCCGGTAATAAAAGGCAAAGGTGAAACTCATTGAAAAAGCCGCAACGCACAGATACTGAACGTAAATCCCATGAATATAACAGTATCCCAGCACAGAAGCAAGAGCGATACCGGCGCAGAGAATATCTACGCGAATATATCTTCGCTTCATTTCTTTTGTGCTGCAGCACTCTAATTTCTCCGGAAGCCGGATGATATACTTGGAAACCAGGAATGTGGCAGCAATGGCTAAAGCAATGAACAGCATTGAAATCCCTATTTGGTGCTGTGAAAGAAAATCACTAAACATAAATCTACCCTCTTTTCTGCTGCAATATCCTCTCTATTGCTTTCTTATAGATATTTAGCTGTTTGTTTTCTAAATATCAGTATAACAGAATAAGCTCAGAAAATAAAGAGTTTTCTGAAGAATTATTTCTGCCGTCCCGCCTCGGCATGGGTATTTCCTTCCAACACTTCTTCCAGCTGGGCCATGGTCTTTCCCAGTACCGGGTGCCGCAGATACGGCGCAAGCTGTGCCAGAGGCTGCAATACGAAATCCCGCTTATGCATCTCAATATGAGGAATAACCAAAGTCTCGCTGTCCATCATCAGGTCGTCGTAGAGCAAAATATCCAAATCCAGGGTTCTCGGCCCCCAGCGGACGTCTCGAACTCGTCCGGCTTCTGCCTCAATCCTGTGCAGGGTTTCCAAAAGCTCCAAAGGCTTCTGCAGGGTCATAAGCTTCAGAGCTCCGTTTAAAAAGTCGTCCTGCTGGACGCCGCCATAGGGCTTTGTCACAATATAGTCGGACACCTTCTCCACCCGGCAGCCCGGCTGGCGGTCAAGGCTGGAAACAGCCATGTCCAGATACCCTTTCTTGTCTCCCATATTGGAGCCAAGGGCGATATAGGCACAGTGCCAGAATCTCTCGATTTTCACCGACACGTAGTCCAGCGGCAGTTTCACAGGTGCCCAGGGCTTTTTGATTTCCAGGGAAATACCCTGCACCAGGGGATAAGTTTCCAGCACGGCCCGTGCCAGATTTTCTGCCGCCGCCTCGATAAGCTGATAAGTATTTTCCTGCAGAAACGTCGTGATAAATTGGCTCACCTCTCCGTAATGGGTGGACAGGGTCAGGTCGTCGGCCATACCCGCCTTTCGGGTATCTGTATACAGCACGGCGCTGACTAAAAACTTCTGTCCCAGCCGGTTTTCCTCCGGAAATACGCCGTGACTGGCGAAGACCTGCAGATTTTCTATGTGTATCTCGTCAAAACGCATCATTTTCCCTCTCTGAGAATTGCTCTTGTCATCTGAATAGCCCGATAGTTTTCTTTGATATCGTGGACGCGGACAAAAGCCGCCCCCTTCATTACGCCAATGACGGAAGTGGCCGCGGTACCCTCCACTCTCTGATCCACCGGCAAATCCAGGGCCGTGCCGATAACGGATTTTCTCGACGTGGCTAAAAGCACCGGATAGCCCAGTCCGCACAGTTCCTCAAGCCGATTGATGGCAATAAGATTGTGTTCATAGGTTTTGCCAAAGCCTACCCCCGGATCCAGTATAATCTGCTGGTCCTGGATGCCGGCTTCCCTGGCAATGGCCAGAGTCTCTTCCATATCGGAAAGGATTTCCGCAGCAAAATCCTGATATTCCGCCTTTTCACGATTGTGCATCAGACAGCAGGCTACGCCGTATTCTGCGATGAGCTCCGCCACCCTGCGGTCGTATTTCAGGCCCCAGATGTCGTTGACCATATCGGCCCCCGCTTTCAGCGCCGCCTCCACCACCTGGCTCTTGTAGCTGTCGATGGACACCGGCACGTCGAAGTTTTCTTTTATCATTTTAATATAGGGAAGCACTCGGTCGATTTCTTCCTGCACGGTTATCTGGATGTGGCCCGGCCTTGTGGACTCGCCGCCGACGTCGATGATATCGGCGCCTTCGTCAATCATGCGGGCCACGTGGTCCTTTGCCCTCTCCAGGTCGTTCCACTTTCCGCCGTCGGAAAAGGAATCCGGCGTAACGTTGAGGATTCCCATGATGTAACAGTGATTCTTTATATCAAATTCTTTATTTCCGATTTTCATTTTAATCCCTTATCTCCTTATTCTTCTTCTCTTCGGGCCAGTTGCACTGCTTTTGCGCTCCGCAGAAAAAGCAGGGGCGGGAGCCTTTGTCCGCCCGATAAAGCAGGCCCGCCAAATCGTCTCTCTTTGCCGTATCCGCCGCGCGATGGGCTGAAATGGCGTCGACGATAGCCGCCCGCTCCCCTTCGCCAAAGCCGCAGTCCTGTAAAATCCCTGCTGCCAGAGCGCAGCTTGCTTCCTCGTGGGGAATGTCCTGCTGATACTCCAGTCCTCTGCCGATATCGTGGAGCAGCGCCGCCGCGTAGATGAGGGCCTTTGGCTGGTGCAGCTGCCGCTCCAGATTCTCGATGTAGGCAAGGCGGGCCACCTGGAGAAAGTGATCCAAATCGTGGCCGCAGAAAATTCGCCCCTCTTCGGCTTCTGCAATCTGCGCCATGGCCCCGCGCCACATGGGATGCCGCATAATCCGGTTTACTCTTTCCATCTCTATCTGCCCAGCATCTGGAAAAACCGGTTCTGCAGCTTTTCGTCTTCCTCAAAGGCACCTCTTGAGACCACGGTGACGGTCTTGGTTCCCGGTTTTTTAATCCCTCTCATGGTCATACACATATGCTCCGCCTCGATAAGCACCATGACGCCTTTGGGATGGAGTTCGTCCATAAAAGCGTCGGCAATCTGCGCCGCCAGGCGCTCCTGCAGCTGAAAACGCTTGGCAAAGACTTCTACGGTGCGGGCAATCTTGGAAAGGCCCACCACCTGACCGTCCGGAATATAGGCTACGGCAGCGTGTCCGTAGAAAGGAAGCATGTGATGCTCGCAGAAGGAATAGAAGTGAATATCCTTTTCCAGTACCATGTCGTTGTCTTCTACGTGAAATCTCTTGGAAAGGTGCTCTGCCGCGCTGTCTGTATATCCGGCGGCCAGTTCCTCGTACATCTTGGCGATACGATCCGGCGTTTCCAAAAGCCCCTCTCTGTTTATATCTTCGCCGATTCCCTCAAGAATCAGGCGTACGCCTGCTTTGATTTTGTCTCTATCCATTATATATATTACCTTTCTGGTTGTTTCGGTATATCGTGACTTTCATTGTATGATATTTTTGTGGCAAGTGCAAGGCACATAAGAAAAAAATCCGACAACAAATCGGATTTTTTCTGTATCCTTTATTCTGCAAACAATGCTGTGGAAAGATATCTTTCACCGGTGTCCGGCAGCAGAGCAACAATATTCTTTCCTGCGTTTTCCGGTCGTTTCGCAAGTTCTGTAGCCGCATGCAGGGCAGCACCGGATGAAATTCCAACCAGCACGCCCTCTTTCACAGCCAGTTCTCTGGCCGCCGCAAAGGCGCTCTGGTTCTCTACCGTGATGATTTCATCGTAGACTGCAGTATCCAAAACCTCAGGAACAAAGCCTGCACCGATTCCCTGAATCTTATGTGCGCCGGAAATTCCCTTTGACAGCACCGGAGAATCGGCAGGCTCTACCGCCACCACCTGAATCTTTGGATTGCGGCTCTTCAGATACTGGCCGGCGCCTGTAATCGTTCCCCCTGTGCCGATTCCCGCCACAAAGATATCAACCTTGCCGTCCGTATCCTCCCAGATTTCAGGGCCCGTGGTCTCAAAGTGAGCCTTTGGATTGGCGCCATTGACAAACTGACCCAAAATCACCCCGTTTTCTATAGCATCTCTCAATTCTTCAGCCTTGGCGATGGCTCCTTTCATTCCCTGAGCCCCGGAAGTGAGAACCACCTCCGCACCGTAGGCCTTTACCAGTTTTCTTCTTTCAACACTCATAGTCTCCGGCATGGTTAAAATCACCCGGTACCCCTTTGCTGCGCCTGCCGCGGCAAGTCCGATTCCGGTATTTCCGCTGGTAGGTTCAATAATAGTGGCGCCCGGCTTCAGAATGCCTCTGGCTTCTCCGTCTGCAATCATGGCCCTTGCGATACGGTCCTTTACGCTGCCGGCCGGATTAAAATATTCAAGCTTTGCCAGAATCACAGCGTCAAGCTGTTTCTGCCTTTCGTAATTTGTAAGTTCTAACAACGGTGTTTTACCTATTAATTCCGTCATATTTTTCTTAATGTTACCCATAATAATCCCCCTATTTTACTGCCTCAAAGGCCTGAGCCAGGTCTTCAAGAATATCGTCAATATGCTCGGTTCCAATGGAAAGTCTGATTGTATTTCTGCCGATTCCCTGTTCTGTGAGTTCTTCGTCGGTGCACTGGCTGTGGGTCGTCGTCGCCGGATGAATCACCAGAGACTTCACATCGGCTACATTGGCCAGAAGAGAAAACAGCTGCAGGTGGTCTATGAAATCCTTAGCCTTCTGCTCGTCTCCCTTAATCTCAAAGGTGAAAATGGAGCCTCCCCCTCCCGGAAAATACTTAGCATACAGCTTCTGCTGCTCGGTATCCTCTGAAACCGACGGATGATGTACTGTCTCCACCTGAGGATGCTTGTTCAGAAATTCTACTACCTTCAGTGCGTTCTCCACATGTCTTTCTACGCGAAGGGACAGTGTCTCCAGGCCCTGCAGGAACAGAAAAGCATGGAATGGAGACAGGGTTGCGCCTGTATCTCTCAGCAGAACTGCACGAATCTTAGTGACAAAAGCCGCGGCGCCTACAGCCTTTGTAAAGCTGATTCCGTGATAGCTTGGATTTGGTTCTGTCAGAGACGGGAACTTACCGGAGGCTTCCCAGTCGAATTTTCCGCTGTCGATAATAACGCCTCCGATGGTGGTGCCGTGACCTCCGATAAATTTCGTAGCGGAATGTACTACAATATCCGCGCCGTATTCGATAGGCCGAACCAGATAAGGCGTGGCAAAGGTATTGTCGATAACCAGAGGAATCTTGTGCTTGTGGGCAATTTCCGCAATGGCTTCGATATCCACCACATCGGAATTAGGATTCCCCAGAGTTTCGATAAAAATGGCCTTAGTATTTTCCTGAATGGCTCCTTCAATTTCCGCAAAATTCTGCGGGTCGACGAAAGTGGTCTTTATGCCGTATTGAGGCAGTGTGTGGGCCAGCAGGTTGTAAGTGCCGCCGTAAATATTTTTTGCCGATACAATGTGGTCGCCGCTGACAGCCAGATTCTGTATGGTATAGGAAATGGCTGCTGCACCTGAAGCCACTGCCAGAGCCGCAACGCCTCCTTCCAGAGCCGCAAGCCGCTGTTCAAAAACATCTGCCGTCGGGTTGGTCAAACGGCCGTAAATATTTCCTGCGTCTGTCAGATTGAACCTGGCCGCCGCGTGGTCGCTATTGTGAAATACGTAGGAGCTGGTCTGGTAAATAGGAACTGCTCTGGCGTCTGTCGCCGAATCCGGATTCTCCTGACCTACGTGAAGCTGCAATGTTTCAAAACGATAATTCTTAATACTCATAGTCTATTTCTCCTTTACTTTCGATATGTTTCTGTTGTGTGATTTCCCTGCCTGCACATTCGTCCGTAAAAGTTATAGATGTACTCTTTTAAATTCTGTAAGTAGTCCATTTCTCTTTCCTTTTCATATTATTCCTATCTATTTAGTAGGAATTGATTTAGACTAAGATTACCACCTTTTTTATCCTTTGTCAAGAGTTATTTGAAAAAATTTTCCTAATTTCGGTGTAAAAAAAGACCCGCTGTTTTCAGGGGGTCTCTGAACAAGAGTCTGTGAAAAAAATTGCGGCGCTCTGGGATACCGGCTTTCATATCGAATAATCGCTTCCCATGGACGCTTGCCGCTCCACCAGGTCAGCCAAGGTAATCCGGTCTACGACGCCGTTGATTGCATCGTTGATTTCTTTCCATACAGTCATGGTTACGCAGCTTCCTGCACGGCTGCAGCCTGCTGCGCCTTCTTCTACGCACCACACCGGCGCCAGGCTGCCTTCGGTAAGACGGAGAATACTGCCTACGGTATATGAACCTGCGGCTCTGGCAAGACGGTATCCGCCGCCGGCGCCCCGCATACTGCGGACAAAACCTGCCTTAGTCAGAATGCCGATAATCTGCTCTAAATACTTTTCACTGATTTCCTGGCGCTGGGCAATGGATTTCAAAGAGATATTCTCTCCCGTATCGTGTACGGCCAAATCCAGCATCAGCCGCAGCGCATATCTGCCTTTTGTAGAAACCTGCATTTTGTTACCTCTTTAATTACGGAAAAATAATATTATTAATAGTATACCATTTTTCTTTTCCCGATTCAATCAATCTTGAAAGCGAGAAGTTTTTGGTTAATATTACAATCTTTTTAAGTCAAACTTGTTGACACAATACAATTTTAGAGTTAATATAAAAGAAGATTTTTGAAGAAAAACTTACGAAAAGAGGGACAATGCAAATGAAATATGATTTTCCAGTAACTAAGAATCCGAATCCCGGAAAGAAGCCGGAGTCCAAGGGTCTTCGTTTCGGGACTGTATTCACAGACCACATGTTTGTAATGGATTACAATCAGTCCGAAGGCTGGCATAACGGCCGTATCGTGCCTTACGGACCGATTGAGCTTGACCCGGCAGCGGTGGTGCTTCACTACGGACAGGAGATGTTTGAGGGTCTTAAGGCTTATAAGACCCCTGAAGGCAGGGTACAGCTTTTCAGACCTTACATGAACGCCAAGAGAACCAACAATACCAACGACAGACTCTGCATTCCGCAGATTGACGAAGAGCTCTTTGTAGAAGCCATCAAAGCCCTGGTAAAGGTTGACCAGGACTGGATTCCGCAGGGAGAAGGTACCGCCCTTTATATCAGACCGTTCATCTTCGCCGACGAGCCGTTCCTGGGCGTCAGACGTTCTGAGACTTACAGATTTATGATTATCCTGAGTCCGGTAGGCCCTTATTTTGAAAACGGCCTTGCGCCTACTAAAATGTATGTGGAAGACGTATACGTCAGAGCAGTCAAAGGCGGAACCGGCGAAGCCAAGTGCGGCGGCAACTACGGCGCCAGCCTGAAAGCCCAGGAAATTGCCCACGAAAAGGGATATGAACAGATTCTTTGGTTAGACGGAATTGAAAAGAAATATATTGAGGAAATAGGCGCTGCCAACGCTTTCTTTGTTATCGGCGACGAGGTTGTAACCAGTGAACTCAACGGCTCCATTCTGCCGGGCATCACCAGAAACTCCATCATCGCCCTCTGCAAGAAAAAAGGCATTAAGGTTTCTGAGAGAAAGATTTCCATCGACGAGTTGGAGCAGGCGTACAGAGACGGCCAGCTGAAGGAAATGTTCGCTTCCGGAACTGCCGCCATCGTTTCCCCTGTAGGCGAGCTCCTTTACAAAGGAGAGAAGATGGTTATCAACAACAACGAAATCGGACCGATTGCACAGGAAATGTACGACACGATTTACGGTATTCAGACCGGCAAGCTTGAAGATTTCATGGACTGGACAGTGGCGGTCGAATAATTATTATGAACGAGAACTTACAGAATTTAAACAGACAGTTAAATGCCCTCTCCGTTTTTCGAGGTATACTTGAAACCCCTGTGGTTTCAAGCCTTCAAAAACTTTTAAATGCAGTTGATAAAGGCTCTGTAGAGGAGCAGCTTTTCTCCTACGGGGCCTTTACAAAGGCATTGTATGAACAGGGCGGCAATTTAACGGAATTTGTAGAAAGATTTATCATAGAAGACGAGAACTTTTTTCTGATAAAGCGGCTCCATGGCGCCCCGATAAGTCAGACCGTTTATGAGTGTCTTGAAGAGGAATTGGACGTTTTGCAGAATTTGGCCCAGCTGCGCCCTTCCCAGTTGGGGGACTTCATCGATTACGATGGTTTTCTGCCCGGCTGGGATACGAGGCAGTCGAACCTGAAGCAGACCTACATGGAGATGCTTGAGGAGCTTCCTGTCAAGGGACACGGAATTTTCGCAAAGTATCGGGCTTTTAAGGTCAGAGACGGCGCTCTGGTTCCGGTAAAGCACGCCGATTTACAGTCTATCGACCAGCTTTACGGTTATGCCAGAGAGCGAAATCAGGTACTGGAAAACACCAGGGCTTTAGCCGATGGCAAGGCTGCCGGCAACGTTCTCCTCTACGGAGACGCAGGCACCGGAAAATCCTCTACCATCAAAGCCTGTGCCAATGCTTTTTATGACCAAGGAGTCCGCCTCGTAGAGTTTGACAAAAACCAGCTTGCGGAGATTCCCGATATTATAGAGCAGCTGGCTGATAATCCGCTGAAGTTCATTTTCTATATTGACGACCTGAGCTTTGGTGCAAGTGACGACCAATTCTCCTCTCTGAAAGGAATTTTGGAGGGCGGCGTCACCGGCCATTCTCAAAATATCGCCATTTATGCCACCAGCAACCGGAGACATCTGGTAAAAGAGTCTATGGAAGCTCGTCTGGGCTCCGATATTCACTTAAACGATACCCTGCAGGAGACCATGAGTTTGTCCGCCCGCTTCGGACTGACGATTACCTTCTCCAAGCCGGAGAAGGACCTGTATCTGGAAATCGTAAAGAGTCTGGCAGAAGAATACGGCGTGGAAATGGACGAAACGGAGCTGTTCCGAAAGGCAGAGGCTTTCGCCATCCGTTCAAACGGCAGAAGTCCGAGAACGGCCAAGCAGTTTGTGCAGCTGGTCAGCATTGGAATTAAATAAAAAAAATGTGCAGGAGAGAACTTTCATTCCATCCTGCACATTTTTTTATTGCCCTTAAAGCATCGCCTGCGGGCTCCATTCTGAGGTTGCCGTCGTAGTAGCCAGCCGGTCTCTGCTGTGCTGCATCAGCCATAAGTAGAGCGTCAATTCCCGGCTTCGTTGGTTCCTTGTCTGTGTAATCGTCTTTGTCGTCTTTTTCTTCATAATCTCTGTTTCCCCCTTTTTATGATTATGTGAAATCCCTTTTGCACTTTCATTATAGCGTTGAAATTTGTAAAAATTGCCATTCTTTCTGTGAACGTTTGGTGAGGGAATTCTTACAAAAATGTTACAAAGGCTGGATTCTTCTTCCGCTTTTGTGGTATATTATTAGTTATCAAATTACCATCCTATGGAGGATATTCATGATAAAAAAATTTGCCAAATACTATAAACCTCATCTGCGTCTGTTTATTCTGGACATGACCTGCGCCTTCATCGTCGCCTGCTGCGACCTGTTTTATCCCATTATCGCCAAGAATATCATCAACGATTACGTTCCCAATAAAAATCTGCGGCTCTTCATCACCTGGGCCGCGGTGCTCTTCTTCATCTACGTGATGAAGGCTTTCCTCAATTATATCATTCAGTACTGGGGCCACATTGTAGGCGTGCGTATTCAAGGAGATATGCGCAAAGAGCTCTTTCTCCATCTGCAGAAGCTGCCCTTCTCTTTCTTCGATGAAAACAAAACCGGCTCCATCATGAGCCGGATGATTAACGATTTGTTCGAAGTCTCCGAACTGGCCCACCACGGACCTGAGAATCTGTTTCTCTCCATCATCATACTGGTGGGCGCTTTTATCATGCTGGGACAGATTAGCCTGCCTCTGACGCTGATTACCTTTTCCGTGCTGCCTTTTATGATTTTCTTCGCCTTTAAGACCAAGGACATGATGAACAGAGCTTTTACGGAGACCCGCGTAAAAACCGCTGAAATCAACGCAAGCGTCGAAACTGCCATCGCCGGTATCCGTGTATCCAAAGCTTATACCGCCGACGAGCACGAAAACAGAAAATTCAACGTGGCAAACGAAAATTTGAAACGCTCCCGCTCAGGAGCTTATCATTCCATGGGTATTTTTCATTCCGGCATGACCCTGTTCATGGATCTTTTATATCTGGTGGTTCTCTCCTCCGGAGGTCTGTTCTTTTTCTACGGAAAAATTAACGCGGGAGAGTTTGCAGCCTTTCTGCTCTATATCTCCATGTTTTTAAATCCGGTTAACAAGCTGGTTTCCTTTTACGAGCAGCTGCAGGAAGGGATGACCGGCTTCAGGCGTTTCTGCGAAATTATGGACATACCGGAGGAAGAAAACACCTCCGAAGGGCTTCTTACGCCCCAGCATTTGGACGGAGCCATCTGTTTTGAAAATGTGACCTTCCGCTACGATGAGGAACAACCGCCTGTCATCAACAACCTGACCATGGAAATCAAACAGGGCAAAACGCTGGCCCTGGTGGGGCCATCGGGCAGCGGCAAGACCACCATGTGCCATCTGATTCCCAGATTTTACGATATCGATTCGGGACGCATCACCATCGACGGTATCGATATCACCCATATTTCCCGCTATGCCCTGCGGAAGAACATCGGCATGGTGGCTCAGGAGGTCTTTTTATTCAACGGCACTATCCGGGAAAACATCGCCTACGGCAATCTGGACGCCACCGAAGAGGAAATCATCGAGGCCGCCAAGAAGGCCAACATCCACGACTATATCCTGACCATGGAGGACGGATATGACACCCAGGTCGGCGAGCGGGGCGTCAAACTGTCCGGCGGTCAGAAACAACGAATTTCCATCGCCCGCGTCTTTCTGAAAAATCCGCCTATCCTGATTCTGGATGAAGCCACTTCGGCCCTGGACAACGCCACAGAAATGCTGATTCAGAAATCCTTGGAGGAATTGGGCCGCGGCAGGACTTCCATCATCGTAGCCCATCGGCTGTCCACCATCAAGAGCGCCGATGAAATCATCGTTCTCACTGCTGAAGGTATTGCTGAGCGGGGCAGCCACGAAGAACTGCTGGCTGCCGGCGGTCTCTACGCCGAGCTCTATCAGTATCAGTTCAAAGCGTGATGCCATTTACCATGAGCCTCTGCCCGCGGTCATGCAAAAAACGACAAAGCGGTATGCTAAACATACCATTATCGCGAGTTTAGCATACCGCGTTTATGCAAAACAGCCTAAAAAACCTGACTTAGCATAACACTCTCTGGGCTGCTTCACCTGCAGAACAGTTCCGCAATGCGTTCAATCGTCTGCGCATCGATGCTGCCCCTTTTCGTGTCAAAGGTGAAGATAACATCTTCCCAGGGCAAAAATCCGTTTTCAATATAAGTCTGGATTTTCAGCATACACTTTTCCAGATAATCTGCATCTCCAATCATGCCAAAGTGCTCCCAGAGCCGCTTTCTGCTCCGGCTCTTTACTGCCACATGAAAATCGGCGGCAACGGTGTAGTCGCCCACCTGAATTAATTCTTCATAGCGATATGGGATTCCTTTGCTGAACAAAGTGTTGGCAATGATTACCTCCGATTTAGAACGAACTAAGTCTCCTCTCATTGTCCTGTGAATCAGCCGCTCAGGATATGCGGTGCTACGCTGATACGGTTCCTTCTCCCATCTATCCAGGTTCTTTTTTCCTCCGGCAAAAAACGCTGCGCCGACGATTGGCTGGTAAGCCTGGGGTGTTTCCTTTAAAATGCTGCCTTCATCTATGTTCTGGTATTTTTTCAGGAAGGCATTTCCAGCAGCAAGATTCTTGCGGATTCTTTTCAGCGATTCTTCCAAAAATCTCTTCTCCTGTAAATCAAGCACTTCCTCACTGTTTCCCTTCCCCAGATATGTTCGTTTTCCGTTGAGGACTTTGTAATAGTAGCTCTCGCCGTTTTTCTTCGTCCTCGTCAGCCGTCCATTGGGCAAATACTGCAGCTGGTCTGAAAAAAGCTTCTCCAGCTTGTGTTGATATGCCATATCCTGTTTTACATATGCCAAAGTGTCAAACATCCCTCGTCTCCTTTCATGTAAATATTTTACATCAAGCATACAAGGAAATCAATGTAATTTTTGAAATATTTTTCCAGTATTTGTCGACAAAGTTATGTCAAATCAAGCGTCTTCCGCCATTTGACATGAGTGCCTCTGCCCGCGGTCATGCAAAAAACGACAAAGCGGTATGCTAAACATACCATTATCGTGAGTTTAGCATACCGCGATAGCTGTCTGTCATACCGACGAGGTATTATACACGATGGAAAACCCGTCGCAGGGGTACTCGCTGATTGGTTTTCCGCCTTCTAAATAGGTATGGCCCAGGGAAACCTCTCGCTCTCCTTCGGTCTGGCCGCTGAGGATATGGGCCAGCGCGTCTGCGGTTTCCGAAAGCTTATGCCAATCTGCGATGAAATCATTATGGGAACAGTACAGTTTCACGTCCTCTGGGATTTCCTCGGTGAGCCGCCGCATGGTCTCATAGTATTGGCGCAGATTTCCCCGCCCAAATTCTTCGCAGTCGAAGTGGGCGTAAAGTGCGCCCAAATAAAAGGTGTCCCCGGTAAAGAGAATTTTGTTTTCTCTATCGTACAACATGATACAGTCATTGCTGTGCCCCGGCGTATGAAGTACCCGAATATTCCGGCCGCCCAGCAAAAACTCGTCGCCGTCTGCCACAAATTCCGTTTGGTATGGTCTGATATGGAAATTCTTCGGATTCAGCGTCTTGGGGTAGCCGAACTGGAACATATCTTCATCCAGCTGAGCTCCCAGTGCCTCCTTGGGCAGACCGTGACGGGCCACAGCTTTTACATAATCGTCCTCGAAAACGTGTACCGGCTCAAACTCCCAGTTGGAGGCGATATGGTCAAAGTGGAAGTGGCTGTTAAAGGTGATGATTTCCCCGTCATACAGTTCTTCAATTAAAGGCCTGACCGGACAGAAACCTTCGCCGGTGTCCAGAAGCAGCGCCCTGTCTTCTCCTAGGATAAGAAAGAAATTCACCTCCTGAAAGTGCTGCGGTTCGCAGATTGCGTACACATTTTTCGGAAGCCTGTAAACCTGATACCAGCCACAGTCGTTTTGCACCTCTACTCTCTCATATTTTTGGTAATAGTCTCTCGGATAATCTTTCAGCCATGCCATATGCTCTCCTCCTGTCATCTTTAAAAATCAGCTTCGATTCCCAGTCCCGGCTTTTCAGTCAGGGTAAAAACGCCGCCCTGCCTGGTGAAGCCTCCTGCAATGCCGTCGTCGTCTCCCGGGAAAAACATGAAGCTGTCGCAATCTGCCTCCACGATGGCCTTTTTGGCGGCCACCAAACTGATTCCAGCCGTCAGACTTATTTTGTTCTCCTGCATACATCCGACCATGCAGCCTACTCCAGCTCCTTCTGCAATATCGGCAATCCGCGCTCCGTGGAACAGACCTCCGCACTTCATCAGCTTGATGTTGTAGTAATCCGCACACTTGAGCTTTGCTGCTCTTTGGGCGTCGTAAGGAGAATGGATGGATTCGTCCAGCATCAGCGCCACTGCGGTCTCATTCTTTCGTTTCAGCTGCGCTGCTCCCTCAAAATCCCACCAGGGCAGAGGCTGCTCCATGGCCTCTATTCCCAGAGGCTCTAGGGCTTTACAGGCTGCTAAGGCAGTATCCTGGTCATATCCCTGGTTGGCGTCTACCCGAATGCGTATTTCCTCGCCCACTGCCTGGCGAATCAGCGTCAGGGCCTCCATATCCTGCTGCAAATCGAGGCCGGTTTTAACTTTCAAAATGCGAAAGCCCTTTTCCTTGACGTATTTTTCGGCTTCGGCCCGCATCTTGTCCGGCTGGTCGATGCCGATGGTAATATCGTTATCCACCGACGGGTTCGTCCCGCCCAGCAGCCGGTAAAGGGGCATTTCCCGTTTTTTGGCTGCAATATCGTAAAGGGCCGTATCCACGGCGCATTTTGCAGACCCATTTCCGTAGATTATGCTGTCCATCAGAGCGTGGGCCCCCTGAATATCCTCAGGATTGCGGCCAATCAGCGCCTCAGCGAACATCTTCAAAACCAGATAGCAGGTATTCATGGTTTCGCCTGTAACAAAGGCCATGGGCGCCGCTGAGCCAAGTCCGTAAATGCCCTCGTCAGTCATTACTTTTATCGTCCAGCTTTCGCTGTCTGATATCAAGCCAAAGGCCACCTGAAAAGGCTCCGTAAAGGGAATGGAAAACTTCTCTATTTTTATCTCGGTTATCTTCATCATTATACCTCATACTAAATTATCGTTCAAAACAAAAAAGAAAAAGCGGAGAATTTCATACCAGTCCTCATGGGTGAAGGTGACTGTGTGACTTCCCTTCTGCACTGCTTTGGGATAAAAAGACGCGCCTCTGGCCCGCAGGTGATTGCGGAAGCATATTTCCGTCTGAAAAACCTCCGGCAGGGCAGGAATACTGGCCTTTGCGGAACCGGACAGGGCTTTCTTTGCGGCAAGACGAATTTCCTCTGCCACGACTTTAGGGTGTCTGCTGCAGGAGGCGTTTCCCTCGTAAGTGGTGGTTACTACAGTCTGTACTGCCGGTATTTTCTCCTTCATAAACTGACACACCCCTCTGTCGCCGGTGACAAGGAGGGTGGGAACCCCTATGTAGGCCGCCGTCAGGCTGTTGATATAAGCCTCGCCTGCAATTTCACCGTTTATCTTCACCCAGCAGTTTTTCGTGTTGTTGGTATGGGCCAGGGGGCTGGTATCCGTTCCTCCCGCGCTGTGACAGCCGGTGAGAAACACGCCGTCGAAGTCCGGCTTTATGCCAAACATCATGTGGTATGGATGAATGCCCCAGCCCCGTATCAGTTCCGTATCCTCCGGCAATTTATCCGGTAAAATATTGTTTCCTCCTCCGTGAGCGTCCCTGATAAAAATACTGTCTGCCCCCGCCTCTCTGGCGCCGCGGCAGGCCGCCGCGATTTCCAGGGTCATCTGCTGGGCGAAGTATCCGTGATGGACAGGCTGGTCTTTTCTCAGCTCCAGAGGGTTTTGAATGCCTGCGGTGCCCTCGATGTCTGCACAGATAAAAATCTTACTCATGGCTTTCACTCCTTTCTGCCCGGGTTACCACCGTCCCCGGCTTTTCTCCTGTCAGCTTGCCGTCTCTGAACACAATTTTACCGCCTACCAGCACTGCCTCTACGCCCCTGCTGATTCTTGACGGCGCTGAGATAGTGGCCCGGTCTCGTATGTTCGCCGGGTCAAAGACGGTGATATCGGCGTCCATTCCGTCGGCAAGAATGCCCTTCCCTTCAAGGCTGAACGTCCTGGCCGGAAGAGACGTCATACGACGAATCATTTCCTCAAGAGGCATCAGTTTTTCGTCCTGCGTAAACATGGCAATGGACCGGGGAAAGGTGCCGAAAGCCCGTGGATGACCGGCTTCTGAAAGGGAGTCCACGGCTCCGTCGCTGCCAATCATCACTTGAGGGCTTCGTAAAATGTTCATCATATCCTCCCGGCCGATTTCTTCAAACATGGCCCCCACCTCTCCCCGGTTTTCGGTGAGAAGCGAAAAGAAAGCCTCAAAGCTTTCCATGCCCTGTTCCCTGCCCCACTGGGCTATGGTCTTTCCCACTGCGTCTTTTGTCACGGCGCAGCTGGCCACAACGATTTTTTCAAAGCTGCCGCAGGACTGGTAGATATTGTCGAAGGTATCGTCATGTAAAAGCCGGTCTCGGACAATTTCCCGCCCCTTATGGCTTTCTATCAGAGTCAGGGCCTTCTGCGGGCCGCCGTCCATCAAATCCGGCGGCAGACAGAAAATCAGCTGTGTGCCGGAGAAGGTGTAAGGATAAGCGTCGGCTGAAACCCGCACACCCTGACGGGCCGCCTGGTCTATCATGTTCAAAATCTGACGGGAAAGGCCGAAATTTTTCCGGCCGCATATCTTCAGATGGGAGATGTGCACACGACAACCTGTCTCCTGGCCCAGCCAGAGAACTTCTCTTACAGAGTCTACAATGTGCCTGCCCTCATCCCGCATATGGGTAGCGTAAACCCCGTCATATCGCTCCAGCACCAGGCAGAGCCGGCGCAGCTCTTCTTTTTCTGCATAGGCCCCGGGAGGATAAGCAAGGCCTGTGCTCATGCCTAAAGCGCCATGGGATAGGGCTTCCTCCGCCATCTTTAGCATATCATCCATTTCCCTTTGAGACGGCGCTCTTCGGGCCGGCCCCATGGCCGACTGCCGCAGGGTCTCATGGCCCACGAAAAATCCGATATTCTCCTCTGCGGAAACGGATTTCATGTACTCCAGATAACCGGCAAAGGAGGTGTGGCAGCTGAGGGGCCTCTTCGAGTAGCGAGACAGGCCAATGGCCTCCGCTACCTCCTCCATTCGCCCGGGGCAGAGGGGAAAGGCCGACAGACCGCACTGACCGGCAAGGTGGGTGGTAATGCCCTGAGAAACCTTTGCTAAAGAGTTGGCGGAAAGGCCGTAGGGAAAATCTCCGTGGGAATGGGTGTCGATAAATCCGGGGCAAACCCATAGCCCTGTTCCGTCGATAATCTGTCTGGCCTTTCCGGCGCTGCCAGGCGCCAGGAGATAAACCCTGCCGTCCCTGCAGGCCACATCCAGAGGCTTTGCCGCCGCGCCGGTGCCGTCGGCCACCATTCCGTTTTTTATCACCACGTCGTACATATTCTTCCTCTCTTTCCCTTTTATCTGCGCACAAAGGTTATTGGCTTTTCCAGGCCCACTTCAAACCAGATGTCCACTGCGGCTTCCGCCGGATTTTCCAGGCGGAATAAAGCCCTGGTAAGGAGCGGCCGGTTGGGCCGTCCCACATCCAGCAAATAGGTGTTTCCAAAGCTGTGGGTCAGCGGATAATCCCAGCCGCCGTAGGTTACATGAAGCCGGCCCTCCTGCTGATATACCAGCAGCCGCCCATAGCCGTCATTTTCATAGGCCCCTGTAAACCTGTCCGGTTCTGCCGCAGGTTGGTCTTTTTTCGGGACGGACTCCTTTAAAAGCGCCTGGTTATGGGTCTTGTAGGCCTCCTGAGTATTTCGCAGGTTTTCCCCATATCGAGCTTCCCAGTCGATGAAGGAAAGTCCCAGAGCTTCGTCGAAGAGATGATGAGCCAAGGAATGGGTCAGGAAGCTCTGCTCTAAATTGGAAAGCAGTACCACACCCATCCGCTCATAGGGCAGAAAAGCCATATAGGCGGTAAAGCCGTAAAGGCTGCCTGCATGACAGAAGCAGAGGTTTCCCCGATAAGGCTGTATCGTCCACCCCAGCCCGTAGCAGGCTACCGGCATCTCCGGCCATTTATAGTCGTAGCCGCACCAGTCGATGGTATGGGTCGCAAAAATCTGTTTTCTCGTCTGCTCTGAAATGAGGCCCTCGCCTGCCGCCGTCTTTTTCTCTGTCAGAAAACCCATATAGGCGGCCATATCCGCCAAGGTGGAATTGACGTTGCCGGCACCGGACAGATTGTCGTTTTGGAAACTGATGGTCTCAGCTGCACAGCCGTCTTCCATCAGGAGGTAAGGCTTTGCTCTGTTGGCCCGGGCCAGCATATCCGCCGTGCGGGCCGAGCTTTCTTTCATGTCCAGGGGCAGAAACAGCTGCTCCCGCAGGAACCGGCTGTAGGGCTTTCCCGATACCCGTTCAATGAGCAGGCTTAAAACCATATAGGTCAGATTGACGTATTCAAAGCGGCTGCGAAATTCCCGGCTCATGGGCAGCTTTCCCATTCGGGCGGCCAGCTTTTCCAGGGTATCTTTCTCTTCTCCCACCTGAAAGGTCAGCGCGTCATGTCTGGGAAGACCCGTCATGTGGGTGAGCAGGTCACGTATGGAGGCTTGGTCGCCGGCGTGGCTGTCCTCCAGTTGAAACTCCGGCAGGTAAGTTCTGATTTTATCGTCAAAAGTCAGCTTCCCCTGGTCGGCCAGCATCCCCAGACTGAGGGCCGTCATGGACTTAGTCAGTGAGCAGATTGGATATCTGGTATGAAAATCCGGCTTTCTGCCGGTGGACAAATCTGCGGTGCCCAGGGCTTGGCCGTGAACCACCTTTCCGTCCTTCACGAAGGCATAGCAGAGACTGGGGACGCCAAATCGCTTCATCTGCTCTGCCGCGTACCTGTCTATTCTTTCAACATTCATCGCTTTCACCTGTTCTTTTTTTAGTTACGCAGGAAACCTCCGCGGAAAAGGGCTTGCTGTTTAAAAAGACGATATACCCCTTTTTCGTCAGAGGAAACTCCCTGCTCCGCCGTTCATCGTAGTAAAGCTCCAGGGCTTCATCAAAGAGCAGCACTTTTACCTGCTGCGGCTTATAGATTGTCAGGCGGCACCCTTGGTCGGTGCGGAATACCGGATTGCGCTCGCCTTCAGCGGAACTGACCTTCTGGGAAGTCAGAGTCGTCAGTCCTTCCGTATCCACGTAGCGCACGCCGCCGTCGCAGAGAATCTCCACGTCGCCTTCCTTTTCGATAAAAGGCGTAAAAGTATCTCTGCAGCCCAGAGCCCCTTCTCCGTCCAGCACGTAAGCCGTTTCCGTGTCGTTTAAGACTGCGGCCGGCATCATGCGGAAGCCTCCGGCCTCCCTTTGACAGAAAAGCAGAATATTGTTTTCCCCTTCTCCCTCTGCGCCTTCCGGCCGGTGCAGGGTAATTCCGTTTACCATATCGCCGATATCAAGGTCCGCCGGATGGCCGTTGCACAGCAGATAGGACTTTCCGATTCTCTGTTCCCACCGGCTTTTCCCCTTTGGAGACGGGGCGGTCTTTCTCAGAAATTTCTGCGCCAGAACCAGCCGGGTTCCCTGCTGTCTGAACAGTAAATCTACGGCCCCTTCCCTCTCCTGAAAGGAAAATCCCCGGCCGTTTTCTGAGAAAACCCTCCACCCGTCAGGTGAGAACTCATGGACGGCAAAGCCTTTTTCATTGGAGGTGACTCTGTACAGTCCTCTGTTTCCAAAGTACAGTCCGTCTTCAGCTTTTGTCTTCGTATCCTCCTGCGGCGCCGTCTTTTTCAGGCAGACGCCCTCCGTCTTCAGGAAGGCAGCGGCAATTTCAGAGATGACCTGACGAGGGGCCACAGCGGTGTCCTTGGTGGCGGAGATGGCTGCGGACAGTTCATATTGGGGACTGACTAAAAGGTAAGAAGTAAACTGGCTTGTACCGCCGCTTTTTCCCAAAGTTCCCGGGCCGAAGTCATAGTCCGCTGAAAGAGAAACCGTATCCCAGCCCAGTCCGTAACCCAGCGCCTGGGAATCTCCAAAGCGGGATTTTCCCTGAGGGCTGGTAAGCTGGCTCTGGTTTCCCGCCGCAAATTCTGCGCCGAATTTGGCGCAGTCTGCCAGATTGGTTACGATTCCTCCTGAGCCGACGCAGGCCAGATATTCTGTCAGCGCTCCCTTTTGCCGCACCAGCTTTCCCGGAAGGTCCTCCCCTCCGCAGCCGGTAGAAGCCGCGCCCAGAGGTTCTAACACTGCGCGCCGCAGGTAGCCGGCGTAGGTCTCTCCGGTTATCTCCTCTATGGCAAAAGCGGCCAAATCAAAACCGTCGTTGCAGTAGACGGAGAAACTGCCCGGCGCCGCTTTCAGCTTCGCCTTGGACAGGTATGCAAAGAAAGCCTCCTTAAACTCCTCGTAGAGAAATTCGGTCTGAAAAGCCATCTTCATCCCTGTTCCCGGCAGTCCCGATGAATGGTTGAGGCACATACGGAAGGTAATATCGGTATAGCGGCGGTCAGCCATATGAAAGCGGGGAAGCACCTGACTGATTCTGGTATCCAGGGTGAGTTTCTTTTCCTCTGCCAGCTTCATTACGGCAGCGGCGCAGTACACCTTTGAAACTGAGCCCACGTTAAACCTGTCGCCGGTCAGAGCCTCCGTGCCCCGGCCTCCTGCCGCCGCCGCGGCCGCCAGCTTTCCTCTGTAATAAACTGCCGCGCTGATTTCCGTTCCGCCCCGGCTTATGATGTCGTCTAAGATATGCTGCAGCTGTTTCTGAAACATGGTCTCTCCTTATCCTCTTTCCGCAAGAACGCAGGCCACCTGATGGCCCTCCCCCACATCCCGCAATCCAATCTCTGCCGCCGTACACCTTTCTGTGCGGTAATGACAGCGGGCCGCGAAACGACAGCCCGGCGCCGGATTGACGGGACTGGTTACCTCGCCGTGAATGACGCTCCGCAGACGTCCTCTCTCATTGAGATTGGGCTTTAAGACAGCGGAGAGGAGGGCCTTCGTGTAAGGATGTCTGGGACTTCGGAACAGCTCTGCCGTAGGAGCTTTTTCCACGCACTGTCCCAGATATAAGACGGCTATCTCGTCAGATATGTGCTTTACTGCGCTCAGGTTGTGGGTGATGAACAGATAGGTCAGCCCCATCTCATCCTGCAAGTCCATCAAAAGATTCAATATCTGGGCCTGAATGGATACGTCCAAAGCCGATACCGGCTCGTCACAGACGATGAACTTTGGTTCTAAGGACAAGGCCCTGGCGATGCCGATTCTCTGTCTGCGGCCTCCGTCCAGCTCATGGGGATAGCTGTAGGCCAGCCGCTCAGCCAGTCCCACCGTGTCCATCAGTTCATAGACTCTGGCGTAGACATCGGCCTTGCTGTATTCCTTTCTGTTTACCAGCAGAGGCTCCGCGATAAGATCCAGCACACATTTTCTGGGGTCAAGACTGGAAAAAGGGTCCTGGAAAATCATCTGCATACTCTTGCGCAAATCCTTCAGCTCTTTTTTGGACAATTTACAGATATCTTTCCCCTCAAAAAATATCTGTCCTTCTGTAGGTTCTGTCAGTCTGAGAATGGTTCGTCCCAGGGTTGATTTTCCGCAGCCCGACTCTCCCACGATGCCTAAGGTGGTTCCCTCCTGAACCGCCAGATTGACGTCGTCCACCGCGTGAAGGCTTCCCCGGGAGGTCTTAAAATACTTTTTCAGATGTACCGTCTCAAGCAATGGGGCGCTCATTTTTTCATCTCCTTTTCGTCACAATATAAATGGCAGCGAATCATATGGGTTCCCTCCATGGTCTCAGGCGGTTTCTCCGTCCTGCAGATTTCCATGCAGGATGCACATCTTGGATGAAATTTACATCCCTGAGGCAAGTTCATAGGGTCAGGCATCAGCCCCTCTATGGGGTGAAGCCTCGGCTCCTGCCTGTCGATATCGGGAATAGAGCCGAAGAGACCGTCCGTATAGGGGTGTCTCCTTTGGCTGAGAAAAATATCCTCCACCGTGCCGGACTCGATAATCTCTCCCGCATACATTACGGCTACGTGGTCGCACATTTCCCCCACCACTCCCAGGTCATGGGTAATGAGCACCATGGACATATCCAGTTTCTGCTTCAGCTCCTGCATCATGGACAGAACCTGCGCCTGTATGGTAACGTCCAGGGCCGTCGTGGGTTCGTCGGCGATGAGCAGAGCCGGTTCGCAGGCCAGGGCCACGGAGATGCCCACTCTCTGCTTCATGCCACCGGAAAACTGATGAGGATATTCATGCTTCCTGGAAGCCGGGATTCCCACCAGCTCCAGAATCTCATCCACTCTTTTTTCCACCGTTTCCCGGTCTTTACGGTCTGACTGGTGAAGACGGATTGCCTCGGCAATCTGCTTACCCACCGGAATGACCGGATTCAGAGATGTCATTGGGTCTTGAAAAATCATGGATATCCGTTCCCCTCGAATGGCCCGCATATCGGCTTCCGTTTTGGTCAGAAGGTCTTCGCCGTTAAAGCGGATACTGCCGCCGGTAATCTTTCCGGTCCTCTCCGGCAGCAGCCGGAGAACAGAGAGGGCCGTTGTGGATTTTCCTGCGCCGGTTTCTCCGACGATACCCAGGATGTCCCCCTTTTTTACGGAAAAGGAAACGTCGTTGACTGCTTTCACTTCTCCTTCCTCTGTCTGGTATATCACGTGTAAATCTTTGATTTCTAACATAGCTTCTTCCTTTAATCCTTTAATCTCGGGTCAATGGCGTCTCTCAGCCCGTCGCCCAGCAAGTTCAGGGACAGGGCCGCCAGCACGATGGCAAGTCCCGGAAAGAATACCAAAGTCGGCTGATTCATCATATAATCTTTGGCGTCTGACAGCATAGCGCCCCATTCCGGCTGAGGCGGCTGTACGCCCATCCCCAGGAAGCTGAGGCCTGCGATGGAAAGAATGGTTCCCGCCACATTCATGGTAGCCTCCACGACGATGGGCCCTATGACATTGGGCAGAATGTGGGAGGTGATAATCTGAAAATCGTTCATGCCTCCCGCTCTGGCAGCTTCTATGTATTCTTCTCCGATGACGGTAAAGACATAAGACCTGATGATTCGCGTAAAAGCCGGAACCGAGGCTATGGTAGCCGCAATAATCAGATTTTGCAGGCTGGTTCCAAGAGCTGCTATGATTGCCAGAGTCAGCAGGATGGACGGAATACACATCAGCATATCGGCAATACGCATGATGACGCTTTCCACAAGGCCGCCGTAATAGGCTGCCGCCGCGCCGAGGAAGCCACCGATAGTCAGGGCGATAACGGTAATGCCCAGTCCCAGTACCAGAGAAACTCTGGTTCCAAATACGATTCTTGCAAATACGTCTCTTCCCAGGTAGTCTGTTCCGAACCAGTGCTCAGCGCTGGGGCCGGCCAGCCGGTCCTGTCCCCTTCCCAGAGCGTCGGCGTCGTAATCGACGATAACGTCGGCAAAGACAGCCAGCAGAAGGAATACCACCAGTATGGCAAGGCCCGCCATAGCCAGCCTGTTTTTTCTCATTCTGCGCCAGATTTCCCGTACCTGGCTCTTTCTTTTTCTCTTTTCCATTTTGCCTTCCTCCTATTTCACGTACTGGGCTTTGACTCTCGGGTCGATGAATGCGTAGAAAAGATCCATGAGCAGGAGAATCAGACAGAATAAGACGGCGAGAAAGATAACCGAAGCCATGACCAGGGGGATATCCTTCATGCGGATTGCGTCGACAATCAGCGTACCCAGACCCGGCAGACTGAATACGGACTCGATGACGATGGTGCCTCCCAGCATGCCGCCAAACTGAATCCCCAGAGAGGTGATTACCGGAAGGAGGGCGTTTTTCAGCGCATGGTGAAAGATAACCCGCTTTTCGCTGGCGCCCTTGGCCCTGGCGGTTCTGATGTAGTCCTGCCTGATGGTTTCCAGCATCATGGTTCTGGTGATACGCACAATCAGCGCAGAACCGGTGATGCATAAGGTCAGCGTCGGCAGCACGTAATTTTCCCAGGAGCCGCTGCCGCTGGGCGGAAGCCACCCAAGTTCCAAGGAAAAGAGCAGCATCAGCATCAGTCCCAGCCAAAAGGACGGGATTCCCGCCATGAAAAGAGCCAGGGTGGTACTGAATCCGTCAATGAAGGAATACTGCTTTACCGCCGACAGGATTCCGATGGGAATACCGACGATGGCGGCGGATATCACGCTGAGAAAGGCGATAATCACCGTCGTCGGAAACCGGGGGAATATCTCGTCAAAGACCGGCCTCTGGGTATTGTAGGATACGCCGAAATCTCCGTGGAGGGCGCCGGTCAGGTAATCGAAAAACCGGACGAAAAATGGATTGTTGAAGCCCAGCTCCTCATTGAGCTGGTCGATGGCCTCCGGCGTAGCCGACGGCCCCAGAATCAGTTTGCCCGGGGTGCCGGGGGTCAGAGACAAAATGGTGAATACGATAAACATCACCCCTAAAATGGTAGGTATTAAAAGCAGCAATCGCTTCCATACATATTTAGTCATTGCAGTTCTCCTCTCCAAAAGAGAAAGGCTGAAATGAAGCCTTTCTCTTGAACATCATTTCAGCCCTTTCTTTGGTTTTAGTTCCAGTGCATATCATAGACAAATTGGACTGACTGCTCCAGTACGTCAATTTTCAGATTCTTATTATAAGCATAGATATTTGTCGGTACATATACAGGAATGTAAGGGGCGTCCTCTCCAATCTTATTGAAGACCTCTGCATACAGTTTCAGACGTTCCTTCTGGTCTGTGGTGGCTTTGGCCTTTGCAAAGAGGGCGTCTACCTCTGAGTCGCTGTAACGGGCAGTGTTCATGCCGTCAATCTGATCCTGGGTAAACAGGATGGAATAGGAATCGGCGTCTCGCAGAAGGCTAATCTGGCACCAGGCGATTTCATAGTCGCCGAAATCGGTTTCATCGTAGAATTTATTCTGTTCCAGCATTTCGATATCTACTTCCAGTCCCACCTCAGAGAGACACTGCTGCAGGGCTTCCGCCGCATTCTTTCCGTCTCCTTCAGGAATCTTGATGGTTCCGATGTTCATCGGCGTCTTGATGCCGGCTTCTTTCAGCAGTTCTCTGGCCTTATCCGGGTCATAGGTGTAATTCTGGTTTATCTCGTCGGAATACCCGAATACAGACGGCGGCAGCATGACGGAAGCAATCTCCGACAGGCCGTTGGTTTCAACCTCGGCGATGTATTCTCTATCGACGGCGTAATTGAGGGCCTGTCTTACAAGAGGGTCGTCGAAAGGGGCCACTTCATTGTTGACTGCGAAATAGTAAATGCTGTTGGCGTTCCAGTCCGCCACAGTCAGATTTGGCTCGTTGAGCACTTCGTCGTAGGAGGCTCTTGCAAAGCTTCCCGCGTCCACATCTCCCGTGCGCAGGTTTACCGTGGCCGTATTGTCGTCGGTGATAATCTTGTAATCCACATCCTTAATTCTGGCCGCGCCCCGATAGTAGTCGTCGAATCTGGTCAGCTTGACCTCTACGCCGGCTTTGTAGGATACGAATTTGTACGGGCCGGTTCCCACCGGATTGTCAGCATAGGATTTTCCCGCTTCCTCTACGGTCTTCTCGTTGACAATCATAATAATCTGAAGTTTTTCCAGGAAGGAAGCGTCTACGTCGGTCAGGTGAATGGCCACGGTGCTGTCGTCTATGGCCTCGGCGTAGTCTACAGAATCCACATAAGCTGAAGTATATGGGGAAGCCTGTGCTCTTTCGATGGAGTAGACCACATCGCCGGCGGTGAGAATTTCTCCGTTGTGGAATTTTACGCCTTCTGCCAGTTTAAAGGTATAGGTCTTTTCATCGTCTGATACTTTATAGCTTTCCGCCAGGCGGGATTCCACGTTGAAATCCTTGTCCAGATGAATCAGAGAATCGTAAATCTGGAACATGACTGTGTTGGCGCTGCTGGTGGAAGTGCTGACCTGATCGAAGGTCTTCGGATCGGAGTTAAGGCTGATGACGATGTCTTCTCTTTCTGCAGAAGCCCCGTCTCCGCCGCCGGAGGAATTATCTCCTTTGCATCCGGCAAAGACGCCTGCCATGCACAGGGCAAGCAGTAATACAATGATTTTCTTCACAATTTAACCTCCTAATTAATTATCACAATTTTTCGTTTTTAATTTATCTCCATCATAGCATATCGGTTTGTACCTGGTGTGTACCTGATGTTCTTTTTTATTGTTTTTTTCAAAGAACTGTTGTATTTTTTGTGAATTTTGATAAACTGTGTTTATCATAGCTTTATTTAGAGGAAGAAAGAAAGATGAACACCGTTTTAGTTGTTGACGACGAAAAGAAATTCAGAGAATTAATCAGTCTGTATCTGCGCTCAGAGGGACTGGAGGTCATAGAAGCAGCCGACGGCGCGTCGGCCATAGAAATTTTTCGTGCCAGGACGCCGGATTTAATTGTGCTGGACGTCATGCTGCCGGATTTGAGCGGCTTTGAAGTCTGTAAAAAGATACGACAGACCTCCGATGTTCCCATTCTGTTTCTCTCCGCTTTAGAGGACGAGGGTTATCACATCGTCGGCTACCATGCCGGCGCCGACGATTATCTGGTGAAGCCTTTTCAGCCTTCCATCTTCGCCCTCAAGGTGAAGCGAATGCTGGCAAGGTCCGGCCGCGCCCAGTCGGCCCATACCCTGCAGTTTTCCGATATTCTGCTGAACCTGGACGCCTATACCTGTACGGTACACGGAAAGCCGGCTGAGCTGACCCCCAAGGAGTTTGCGCTCCTTCGTGAACTGATGGAAAACGCGGGACGGGTACTGACGAGAGAATATCTTCTGGAAAAAATATGGGGCGCGGATTACGTAGGCGATATCCGGGCTGTGGACACCCTGATAAAGAAAACCAGAAAAAAGATAGGCGACAAAGCGCCTTTAATCAAAACCGTAATTTCCGTGGGCTATAAAATGGAGGAATCCCTATGAGGAACTCCATAACCATGAAGATATTCGCCGTAGTCACCGGATTGTTCCTCTTTATTTTAATCATACAGTGGGTTTTTATCAGCAATTTTTTTGACCGTCTCTACGTCAGCAATATCAACGCCAACGTATATTCCAGCCTGGAGGAGGTCACGGAGGGGTTTCACGAGGCCGGGGCGGAAACATTCTACAGGCCCTTTGAGGAATATGCGCTGTCCACCGGCTCCCCTATTCTGGTTTTGCGGGACGACTTTATCTTTGCCGATACCGGCTTTTTCAATAAGCTGACAAGCCTTCGGGTACAGTGCGGTGAGAACGGAGAAATCTATACCATTCCCGCTTTCTACCTGACCCAGCTGAAGAAGGATGTGCTGTCCTCCGTCAAACACGGCGACAAAATACAGGCCAAATTAGTCCGGGTGGGAAACAGCAATCTCTACGAACCTCTGCTGCTGACCATCGGTGGCGTTCCCTATTCTAACCGTACCAGTATGCATCAGTACACCGTATCCAACAGAGACGTGGAAATCCTCCAATGTGAGGCCCAGGTTCTCTCCGTCAGGGATTTTTCATCCAATCCCTCTACCCAGAATCAGCGGGCAGAGCTGATATACGACCACATCAAGGACTGCCTGATTACTAAAAGCAATCTGGCAGACTTTATCGCCTCAAAAACCGGTAAAGCCGAAACCCTGAACGGTTCCACATATTATCTTATCTCGTCAGCCTCCGTCAGAGACGGCGTCCGTTATCATTTTCTGACTCTGCACAATATCATCGTTACCGGCTATGAAAGCGCCTACCTCAGCGACGTTTTCAAAGGCTCTTTTCTGGTTCTGGCCTTTATCCTGATTGCCGGAGCCTATATTCTGGCCCGCCGGATTTCCAGGCCCATGCAGAACCTCAATTCTGTAACCAGTAAAATCGCCAATCTGGACTTCAGCGAAAAGGCTACCTACGCCGGTAAAGACGAAATAGGCCAGCTTTCTCAAAACATCAATCTCATGGCCTTCAACCTGGAAAGCTCCCTTGAGAAGCTGAAAATTGCTTCTGAAAACGCCAGAAGAGACGAAGAGCGAATGAAAAAGCTGCTCGGGGACGTTTCCCACGAGTTTAAAACGCCCCTGGCCCTCATCGGCGGTTATGCCGACGTCCTTCGACGCGGAATCAACGAGCAGTCGCCGGATTACTATCTGGACATCATCATCGACGAAACGGCCAATCTGACGGACATGGTCAATGAAGCCATCGAGCTGACGAAAATTCAGTCGGGTTACTGGAGTATCCACATCAGCGAGTATTCCTCCAGGGATATGGTGGTTTCCGTCCTGAACCGCTTCTCCCGCAGACTGGAAAATCTGGGCTTTACCGTGGAAACACAGCTCTGTGACAGGATGGTATCCGCCGACGCCCACCGCATCGAGCAGGTGCTGTCCAATTTTATCAGCAACGCCATTAAATACGGGGACAGCCGGCATCTGCTCAATATCCGCATGGAAGAAGAGGATAAAACCCTGACCATATGTGTGGAGAACAGCGGTAAAATCGATGAAGAGATTCTCCAGAAAATATGGAACCGCGATTTCTCCATTGACCAGCACGCCCAGGCCCGTCTTCCCAGCCAGGGAATCGGCCTGGATATCGTAAAGACCATTTTGGACGCCCATCAAAGTCATTACGCCGTATCTCAAAAGGATTCCATGGTCTGCTTTTCCTTTACTCTGCCCATACGATATTGACGATACCTCTGCCCGCTGTCATGCAAAAAACGACAACGCGGTATGCTAAACATACCATTATCGTGAGTTTAGCATACCGCGTTTATGTTGGTTTGAAAAATGCTGCCGATTTTTACATCAGCACGCTGATAACCTTCGGATTGTAGCCCCCTTTTTCCAGGGCGTCGATGATTTTCTTTTTGTGCTCGGGGCCGAATGCCTCCATGGTGATTTTCAGCTCTACCGCCGCGTTCCGGTTGGTGCTGACAAACTGATTGTGATCCAGTCTGATGACATTGCCCTGCTCCCTTGCGATGATGGAGGCCACGTTTACCAGTTCTCCCGGCTTATCCGGCAGCAAGGTGGATACGGAGAAGATTCTTTCTCTCTGAATCAGGCCGTGCTGCACCACAGACGACATGGTGATGATGTCCATGTTGCCTCCGCTGAGAATGGAAACCACTTTCTTTCCTTTTACATTCAGGTGCTTCAGGGCCGCTACAGTCAGAAGCCCCGAATTTTCTACAATCATCTTGTGGTTTTCTACCATGTCCAGAAAAGCGACCACCAGCTCATCGTCCTCTACGGTGATGATATCGTCGATGTTTTCCTGCAGATACGGAAAAATCTTCGTTCCCGGCGTCTTTACCGCCGTGCCGTCGGCGATGGTATTGACGGAAGGAAGGGTCACCGGTTTTCCTGCTTTCAGGGATTCCTGCAGGCAGTTAGCCCCTGCCGGTTCCACGGCGATGACCTTGATTTTCGGATTCAGCATCTTTGCCAGGGTGGATACGCCGGTGGCAAGTCCGCCGCCGCCGACGGGAACCAGTATGTAGTCCACCAGAGGCAGCTCCTTGATAATCTCCATGGCGATGGTGCCCTGCCCTGTCGCTACGGCCAGGTCGTCGAAAGGCGGAATATAGGTGTATCCGTTTTCTTCAGCCAGCTTCTGCGCATGGGCGGAGGCTTCGTCAAAGACATCGCCGTAAAGGACGACCTCGGCTCCGTAGTTCTTCGTCCGGTTTACCTTCATCAGCGGCGTAGTGGTCGGCATGACGATGACCGCCTTACAGCCGTAGGCCTTTGCCGCGTAAGCCACCCCCTGGGCGTGATTGCCTGCCGAAGCGGTAATCAGACCTCGCTCCCGTTCTTCGTCTGTCAGGGTGCTGATTTTATAATAGGCGCCCCGTATCTTGTAGGCGCCGGTTACCTGCATGTTCTCCGGCTTCAGGTAAACCTTATTGCCGGCCTGCTCGCTTAAAAATTCGCTGTATACCAAATTGGTAGCGGTGGCCACGTGTTTCACAACCTCTGTAGCCTGTTCAAATGCTTCCAAAGTCAACATTGCTCTTTATCCTTTCCAAAACGTAAATTTATTTTTCTCCGTGCTCAGGAACCACGGCAAAGAATACCAAATCTTCCTGACTGTCGTTTATCAGGCTGTGCTCGTGTCCTTTAGGACAGTAATGGCAGCTTCCCGTCGACACAGCTTCCCATTCTCCGTCGCAGAGAACCTTGCCCCGGCCCGCTAACACGTAAATAACCTCGCTGCTGGTGTCATGGGTGTGAAGGCCGATAGACGCCCCCGGTTCCAGTCTGCCGTGCATAATCTTCATCAGAGAATCGGTAAACAGTCTGGCCATGGTATCCTTTTGGCCTCCGCGGAAATGGTGCATTGCCTTTTCTTCTATCGAATCGAATTGAACCAGCATTTCTACCTCCTGTACCAACTAAAATTCAGCTTTTATTCTACCACATTTTTCGCCGGTTTCCAAGCGGTGAATTGCGCCGTATGGAGGCTCTGTCGGAAATACGTTTCAGGAAAGAACCTTAAGGGTTTACTCTAAATTCAGTCTGCGCCGCAGAATCTGCTCGGTGAGGATATGGAAGAGCACCGTCAGAAATGCCTGAGAAAGGATTCCCACGGCCAGAACGGCCGAAGCGATACCCGTCGGCTCCATACCTTTTGTCCAGTCTGCAATCACCTCGAAGACGCCGCTGAACAGGTCTGTGGAGAAAATGGTTCCCAGCAGGGACACAGCCAGCATCAGTACCACGCCGATTCCCAGATAGGCGGCGACGCTGAGGGCGATTTTATGTCTGCCGGCCAGCTGCCCCACAGCCATGGCTGCGTAAAGCCTGTAATTGCTGGCCGCTGCCATGACGATAAGCAAAATCAATACTTCCAGCCCTATGCCGATAAACGCCGGCTGCTGAGTAAAAGCTTCGGCCAGCTCTTTGAGAAATTCCCAGAAGCCGGACAGGCTTCCCGCACTGAGTCCCAGAATCAGAATGGAAATTACAGCTACCACCGTACTGATGATTTCCACCAAAACCGCTGCGATACCCTTTGCCGTAATCAGCTGCCAGGTCTTTACCGGCAGGGTATGCATTAAATATCCTTCGTCCCGAAGGAGTCCTTTGTAAAAGCGGACGATGACGATGAGGAGGGTCACTACGACCAGGGCGATGAAAATTGCCACATACAGAAAACCGGTAATCCCCTTCAGCGCGTCCACCATGAAAGGACTGTCTGCGGCTCTGCCGCTGAAGTTAAGCACGTCGAACATCGCCATGATTACAGCCATGGCAGGAAGGGCAATCCATACAATCCCCATCAGTTTTATGATAGAGTGAAATTCGTATTTCACTAATTTAACGGTCATTTTTTTCATCCCCCTTTGCCTCTTTCTCTGCCGCTTGGTATCTGCCGGAACCTGTAAAGTCGCCGTAGCCTTTATACGGGGTCATGCGGAAGGAATCTCTGAATACCGCGTCGACGGATTTTCCCTCTTTTTCTTTTATCTCGTCTACCCCTTCGTGGCGAATTACCTGGCCGCTTCTGATAAAGATGACTTCGTCCAGGATTCTCTCGATATCTGAAATCAGATGGGTAGAAATGACCACCGTTCCCTTTTCATTGTAGTTGTTGATGATGGTTCCCAAAATGTATTCTCTTGCCGCCGGATCTACCCCTGCGATAGGTTCATCCAGCAGATAGAGCTGTGCGTCGCGGCTCATCACCAGAATCAGCTGAACCTTCTCCTTGGTTCCCTTGGACATGGTCTTAATTCTGGCCTGCTGGTTTATCCCCAGAGCCCGGCACATATCCGCCGCCCGGTCCTGGTCGAAGTCCTGATAAAAGTCGGAAAACATGGCGAAGATGTCTTTCACCCGCATCCAGTCGGCAAAATAGGTTCGGTCAGGTAAGTAGCTGACGATGGATTTGGTATATACTCCCGGCTTTTGTCCGTCGATGAGAATCTGCCCTGCAGTGGGCTTCAGCAAGTCGCACAGCAGCTTAATGAGCGTAGTCTTTCCGCTGCCGTTAGGGCCCAGCAATCCCACTACTTTTCCTCTCCCAATACTTAAGGTTACGTTATCCAGAGCCCGGCACCCCGGAAAAACCTTTGTCAGTCCTTTTATCTCTACTACGTTATTCATCTTTCTTCCCCCTTTCATTCATCATAGCAATCGCATCTTCTCTGGAATAGCCCAGCGCCGCCATCTCCTCCAGATAGGCGTCTATGCTGCGCTGTGCAAGCCTCCTTTTCACCCCTTCGATGAGGTTCCGGTCGGTGGTTACTGTCCTCCCCGCAGTTCTGTTGGTAATCAAAAGGCCTTCTGCTTCCAGTTCTGACATGGCCCGCTGCATGGTATTTCGATTGACTCCGGCGTCCTGGGCCAGCTGCCGCACTGTGGGAAAGGCCTCACCCTGGGTGTATACGCCTCTGGCGATTGCGCTCATCAGCTGTTCCTTCAGCTGCGGCCAGATGGACCTGCTGTCATCCAGTTTCCATTCCATGATGTTCCCCCTTTCTGTAACCTGCAAAAGTCTGTAGGCGATTATGCATATTGTCTTATGCACTTAAGACAATATCATACTTTGCAGTCGTTGTCAAGAGGCTCATGAAATTTATATCGGGCATAAAAAAATCATGCCAAATGGCAACAAGTGCATCATTTGGCATGAAATCCTTTTAAACAACGTCGTTAACCCTCCATGACCGCGCCTTTATTGGACGGTGCGACCATTTTGGAATACCTGTACAGCCAGCCGCTCTTGACGTTTGGCTCTCTCGGTACGTAGGCTTCTCTTCTCTTTTCAAATTCTTCATCGGAGACCTTTGCGTTGACTTTGGAATTTGGAATATCAATTTCGATGATATCGCCTTCCTGCAGCAGTCCGATATTGCCGCCGTCTGCAGCCTCCGGACACACGTGGCCGATGGAAGCGCCGCGGCTTGCCCCGCTGAAACGTCCGTCGGTAATTAAGGCGACGGTCTTATCCAGCTGCATGCCGGCAAGGGCGCTGGTCGGATTGAGCATTTCTCTCATGCCCGGTCCTCCCTTCGGTCCTTCATATCTGATAACGACCACATCGCCGTCTACAATTTTTCCGTTATATATGGCGTCGATGGCGTCCTCTTCACAGTCAAAGACTCTGGCAGGCCCGCTGTGCTTTAACATCTCCGGTGCGACGGCGCTCTTCTTGACCACGCAGCCGTCCTTTGCGATATTCCCCCACAAAATAGCAAGGCCGCCGGTTTCGCTGTACGGATTTTCTGCAGGTCTCATGGCGTTGCTGTCCAGGGAACCTTTTCCTCGGATATTTTCACCCACGCTCTTTCCATTGGCCGTAGTCAGAGAAGTATCGATGAGTCCCTTCTTGTTCAGCTCCGCTAAAACACCCTGGACGCCGCCTGCATTGTTCAAATCGTGCATATGAGTGCCTCCGGCAGGCGCCAGGTGGCAAAGGTTCGGAGTCTTTGCGCTCATTTCGTTAAATAACTCCAGATTCAGTTCCACACCTGCCTCGTGGGCGATTGCCAGAAGATGGAGCACGCTGTTTGAAGAACAGCCCAGGGCCATATCGCAGGCCAATGCGTTTCTGATGGATTTTTCGTTTACGATATCCCGCGCTTTGATATCCTTTTCCACCAAATCCATGATAGCCATGCCCGCATGTTTTGCAATCATCATTCTGCCGCTGTGAACCGCCGGCACTGTGCCGTTGCCCGGCAGAGCGATACCCAGCGCTTCGCACAGGCAGTTCATGCTGTTGGCCGTATACATGCCGGAGCATGAACCGCAGCCGGGACAGGTATTCTGTTCAAATTCAAGCAGTCCCTCATCGTCGATGATATCAGCCTTGCGGGCGCCTACCGCCTCAAACATTTTGGACAGAGAGGTTTCTGCGCCCCCTACCAGACCGCTCATCATCGGTCCGCCTGAGCATACCACCGTCGGAATGTTGATACGCAGCGCTCCCATCAGCATACCGGGCACAATTTTATCGCAGTTTGGAACCAGGACCAGTCCGTCAAACTGATGAGCATTGGCCATGGTTTCTACGCTGTCGGCGATAAGCTCACGGCTGGCCAGAGAATACTTCATGCCGATATGTCCCATGGCGATGCCGTCGCAGACACCTATGGCCGGCACCATAATCGGCGTGCCTCCTGCCATTCTGACGCCTGCCTTGACAGCCTCAGTTACCTTGTCCAGATGCATATGACCGGGTACGATTTCGCTGTGGGCGGAAACCACGCCAATCAAAGGTCTCTCCAATTCTTCTTTCGTGTAACCCATAGCATAAAAAAGGCTACGCATTGGAGCCTTTTCTACGCCTTTGGTTACGTTATCACTTCTTCTTGTCATAATAACAATAACCTCATATTCTTAAACTATTTCTTTAACCAGCTCATCATGTCTCTCAGTTCCTGTCCTACCTTGCACAGTAAATGAGAAGCTTCTTTCTTTCTGGTTGCCAGGAATCTTGCCTTACCGCCGGCGTTAAATTCCTGAACAAATTCGCTTGCGAAAGTACCGTCCTGAATTTCTTCCAGAACTTTCTTCATTTCTTTTCTGGTTTCTTCGGTGATAATTCTCTTACCGGTTCTGTAATCACCGTATTCGGCAGTATTTGAGATGGAATATCTCATCTTATCAAAGCCGCCGGTATTGATTAAGTCGACGATTAACTTCATTTCGTGGATGCACTCGAAGTAAGCCATTTCAGGCTCATATCCTGCTTCTACCAGTGTATCAAAGCCTGCCTTCATCAGCTCGGTTACACCGCCGCACAGAACTGCCTGTTCACCGAAGAGGTCGGTTTCAGTTTCTTCTTTGAAAGTGGTCTCCAGAATACCCGCTCTGCCTGCACCGATACCGGAAGCATATGCCAGGGCATAGTCTTTCGCTTTGCCGGAAGCGTCCTGATATACTGCGATAAGGGAAGGAACGCCCTTGCCTTCAACATACTGGCTTCTTACAGTGTGTCCAGGACCTTTCGGCGCAACCATGATAACGTCGATATCCTTCTGGGGCTGAATCTGCTGATAGTGAATGTTAAAGCCGTGGGCAAACATCAGCACGTTGCCTTCCTTCATGTGCTTTTCTACCTGTTCCTTGTAAATCTTGGCCTGCAGCTCGTCCGGTGTCAGCATCATTACTAAGTCACCGGCTTCTGCCGCTTCTTCGATACCTACGACTTTCAGTCCGGCAGCTTCAGCCTTTGCAGCATGTGCGGAACCCGGTCTCAGACCTACGACAACTTCAACGCCGCTCTCATGCAGATTCATGGCATGAGCATGGCCCTGGCTTCCAAAGCCGATGATAGCCACTGTCTTGCCGTCTAACAAACCTAAGTTACAATCCTGGTCATAATACTTTGTAATCATTTCAATCTATCTCCTTTTCATAAAAAATCTTTTTTATACGTGTTTCAGCTTATTTGGTGTTTCCCTCAATACCTGTGATACCGGTTCTGCAGACCTCCACCACCTCGTAGTCGGAAATGACGTCCATAAATCCGTCAATCTTCTCCGGCGTACCGGTCAGCTCGATAATCATGCTGGTTCTGGAGAGGTCAACGATTTTGCCTCTGTAGATATCTACGATTTCCTTGATGCCGGCCCGCTGAGCAGGAACTGCCTTTACTTTCAGTAAGAGCAGCTCTCTGTACAAGCTGTACTCCTCGTCTAAAACGTAAATTTCCTTTACAACCTCCAGCTTCTCAGTCTGAGTGATAATCTGCTGCATGGACTGCTCTGTGGCGCTGAATACGATGGTGATTCTGGACAGCGTCGGGTCGTTGGTGGCAGACACTGTCAGTGAATCGATGTTAAATCCTCTTCTGCCGAAAAGGCTGACAACTCTCGTCAGTACATTCGCCTGGTTCAGAACAAGAACGCTGACGATTTCTTTCTTTAGTGTTTTCTTACTCATAGCGTCCTCCCTCCTAGTCGATAATCATATCTTCAACGGACTTATTTGCCGGAATCATCGGCAGTACACGTTCTTCTCTGGAAATGGTACAGTCAATCCATACCGGACCTTCAGCCTTGAGCGCTTTTTCCATGGCGGCTTCAAATTCTTCCGGGGTTTCCGCCCGGTAGCCTTCCGCCCCGAAAGCTTCCGCCAGCTTGACGAAATCGGTCTTTCTTTCCGGCGTAGTATTGGAATATCTCTTTTCGTAGAAAATGGTCTGCCACTGATAAACCATACCCAGCACCTTGTTATTCATAATTATCGTGATGATAGGCAGGTTCTGACTGACCGCGGTACATGCCTCATTGAGATTCATATGGAAAGAACCGTCTCCCGTAATATGTAAAACTCTGTCCTTCGGACAGCCCAGTTTTGCACCGATAGCGGCGCCGTAGCCGAAACCCATGGTTCCAAGACCGCCGCTGGTGATAAACTTCTTCGCCTTGTTGTGTTTTACGAACTGGGCGGCCCACATCTGATGCTGGCCTACATCTGTAACAAAGATGGTGTTTTCATCGGTCATATCACAGGCCTTGGTGATGATATCATAAGGGTGAAGTTTGCAGTCTGTCGTCTTGACGACTCTCTCTTTCTTTCTCCAGCCTACGACTCTCTCGTGCCATTCCTCGTGCTTTTTATATTCTACCAAAGGCAGAGCCTGCTGTAAAAAGTCCTTCACATCTCCGACGCAGTTTCTGTCCACCATGACATTCTTATTAATCTCACTTCTGTCGATGTCGACCTGCACAATCTTGGCCTTTCTTCCGAACTTTTCAGGGTTCAGGGCGACACGGTCAGAAAATCTGGCGCCCAGGGCGATGATTAGGTCAGCCTGGTCCATGGCTCTGTTGGCAGCCACACTTCCGTGCATACCTACAAGACCCAGATTCAACTCGTTGTCATAGCCGATAACGCCTGCAGCCATCAGGGTATATGCAGCCGGAATATCCGCCTTTTCCAGAAGTTCCAAAAGCTCCTTGCAGGCGTCGGAAGCAACTACGCCTCCTCCCACATAAGCAACCGGCTTTTCTGCCGCGTTAATCAGTTTTACGATAGCGGCAACATCTTCTCTGTCAATGGTTGGAAGGGACTTCAATTCCATCGGCGGTTTATTCTTATATTCAATAGTCGCGGCAGTTACATCCTTTGTAATGTCCACTAGGACAGGACCCTTTCTCCCGCTGTTTGCAATCTTGAAAGCTTCTCTCAAAGCAGGTTCAAGGTCTTCAATCCGATTTACAAAGAAGTTGTGCTTGGTAATCGGTAAGGTCACCCCTGTAATGCAAATTTCTTGGAATGCATCTCGTCCAATCAGGGAATCGGGAACGTTTGCCGTAATGGCAACCATAGGAATGCTGTCCATAAAAGCGGTGGCAATGCCTGTAACCAAATTGGTGGCGCCGGGACCGCTGGTGGAAAACACAACGCCGGTCTTCCCTGTTGCTCTGGCGTAACCGTCTGCGGCGTGTGCAGCACCCTGTTCGTGAGCAGTAAGGACATGCTTGATCCTGTCGCTATACTTATATAATTCGTCGAAGATATTCAGCGCAGTTCCGCCCGGATATCCAAATACTGTATCGACACCGTGATCCAGCAATACTTCTGTCACTACTTGTGATCCTGTCAATTTCATACTTTCTCTCCTTATCATTAGAATAAAATGAGTGCAGTTTTCACTCACATATTTATTATAGTCTACACCAAAAAAAAGTCAACACTTTTTGTTGACTGTTCACAAAAAAGTGCAACAATTATTTGGAAAAATCACAATTTCCAGTTGACAACAGAGGTACATTCCTTTATATTATTAAGTAGCTAAAAACGCCTGCCAAGACGGGAATAAGTGATAATGTTGGTTTTACAGAGAGCGGCCGTTTGCTGAAAGGCCGTAAACCTTTTATCGCGTCTCACCCCCGAGCGGCGGAAAATGAGTGGGCATATTATAAACGTATGTCAAGAAGAGTGGTACCGCGGAAATAATCGGTAGAATTGTTTTCGTCTCTTTAGCGGTTTTGCAGAAAATCGCCGGAGAGACGATTTCTTTTTATGACCTAACCGCAAAACTCTTATATCATACTTAGAATACATATCTGGAGGTATTACATGAAGAACTATGAAAAGTACAGAATCGGCTACTTCGCTCCGCCGATGAAGGCGGAGGAAATGGAATGGCCAAAGAAGGACCATATCGAAAAAGCGCCTCAGTGGTGCAGCGTCGATTTACGGGACGGCAATCAGGCGCTGGTCGTACCCATGAGCTTAGAGCAGAAGCTGGAATTTTTCAAGTATCTGGTTAAAATCGGTTTCAAGCAGATTGAAGTGGGCTTTCCTGCCGCTTCTGAAACGGAATACGAATTTCTGAGAAAGCTTATTGAAGATCATTTAATTCCTGACGACGTCACCGTACAGGTGCTGACCCAGTCCAGACAGCACATCATCGACAAGACCTTTGAAGCCTTAAGAGGAGCCAAACAGGCTGTCGTCCATCTGTACAACTCCACATCTTTCGCCCAGAGGCAGCAGGTATTCCGCGCTTCTGAAGAAGAGATTATCAAAATTGCAACGGACGGCGCCAAACTGATGAACGAATACGCCGCCAAATTTCCGGAGACTAAGTTCCAGTTCGAGTATTCCCCTGAAAGCTTTACCGGAACTGAGATGGAATTTGCAAAAGATATCTGCAATGCGGTTATCGACATCTGGCAGCCGACGCCAGAGAACAAGGTCATCATCAACCTGCCCGCCACGGTACAGATGTCCATGCCTCACGTCTACGCCAACCAGATAGAATACATGAGCAAAAACCTGCATAACAGAGAAAACATCATTCTCTCTCTTCACCCCCACAACGACAGAGGTACCGGCGTAGCTGACGCGGAGCTGGGTATCCTTGCCGGCGGTGACCGAATCGAGGGAACTTTGTTCGGAAACGGCGAACGAACCGGAAATGTGGATATCATCACCCTTGCCATGAACCTGTTTACCCACGGTGTAGACCCTCAGCTGGACTTTTCCAATATGCCGGAGGCAGTGGAAGTCTTTGAGAAATTTACCGGCATGACTGTAAACCCGAGGCAGCCTTACGGCGGCGACCTGGTATTCGCCGCTTTCTCCGGTTCCCATCAGGACGCCATCGCAAAGGGCATGAAGTGGAGAAAAGAAACCGACCCGAGCAGATGGACTGTTCCGTACCTGCCTCTTGACCCTCACGACGTAGGAAGAGAATACGAAGGCGACGTTATCAGAATCAACAGTCAGTCCGGCAAGGGCGGCATCGCCTACATCATCGAGCGGGACTACGGCTTCGTCATTCCGAAAGCCATGCGTGCGGAAGTGGGCTATATGATGAAGGACATCTCTGACAAGCGCCACGAAGAGCTTTCCCCGACAGAAATCTTCGACGCTTTCCAGAAAGAATACATCAACGACTTCTCTCTGATTGACATTACCGACGCCACCTTCAGTCACTTCTCCTCCACCAAGGACGACAACGAGGTTTACGGCGTCAGAATCAGAGTCAATATCGCCGGAGAAACCTACAATCTGGAGGCCGAAGGAAACGGACGTCTGGACGCGGTCAGCAACGCCCTGCGCAAGACCCAGTACCACTTCGACTACAAGTTTATCACTTATTCAGAGCACGCCATCAGCGCCGATTCAAACTCCAAAGCTGCCGCCTACATCTGCATCGCAGATAAGGACGATAACTTCTACTGGGGCGTCGGCACCCACGCGGATACCATTCTGGCGGCGGTCAACGCTCTGGTCAGCGCGCTGAACAGAATGAACAAAAAAATACACTTCGTAGAATAATCACTTAAAACCAAGGAGGAATACCAATCATGGCAATGACAATGACGCAGAAGATTCTGGCAGCCCATGCGGGACTTGATCACGTAGAGGCCGGGCAGCTTATCGAATGCAGCCTGGATGTGGTGATGGCCAACGACATCACCGGCCCCATGGCCCTTCCGATTTTCCGCCAGATGGCTGACAAGGTCTTCGATAAAGATAAGGTAGTGCTGGTTCCCGACCACTTTACCCCCAATAAGGACATCAAATCCGCTCAGAATGCCAGAGACATTCAGGACTTTTCCAGAGAGCAGGGTCTCACCCACCACATGGTCCAGGGCAAATGCGGCGTAGAGCACGCCATTCTGCCTGAAAGAGGCATCGTAACAGCCGGACAGTGTATCATCGGCGCAGACTCTCACACCTGTACCTACGGAGCCTTAGGGGCATTTGGCACCGGCGTAGGCACCACAGACATCGCGGCCGGCATGGCAACGGGCCAGGCATGGTTCAAAGTTCCTGCCGCCATAAAATTCGTCCTGAAAAACAAGCCTGCAAAGTACGTCAGCGGTAAAGACATCATCCTGCATATCATCGGAAAAATCGGTGTAGACGGCGCGCTGTACAAATCCATGGAGTTTACCGGAGACGGCGTCGCCCATCTTTCCATGGACGACCGCTTTACCATCTGCAACATGGCCATTGAGGCCGGCGCCAAAAACGGCATTTTCCCGGTAGACAATCAGACCACTTCCTACATGGAAGAAAACGCACCGGGCAAAGCCTATCAGGTTTATGAGGCTGACGAAGACGCTCAGTACGAGCAGATTATAGAAATCGACCTGTCCGCAGTTCGCCCTACGGTAGCTTTTCCGCACCTGCCGGGCAACGCACACACCATCGACGAAATCGAAGCTGGAGAAAAAATCTACGTCGACCAGGTAGTAATCGGCTCCTGCACCAACGGACGGATGAGCGACATGAGAAAGGCCGCCGCCATTTTGAAGGGCAAAACCGTACATCCGGAGGTTCGGGTCATGGTTACCCCTGCCACTCAGAAAATTTTCCTGCAGTGCATGGAAGAAGGTCTGGCACAGATTTTTGTGGAAGCCGGCTGTGCTTTTAATACCCCGAGCTGCGGCGCCTGTATGGGCGGCCACATGGGCGTCATGTGCAAAGGTGAAAAATGCGTATCCACCTCCAACAGAAACTTTGTGGGACGCATGGGCGACGTGGAATCCCTGATATATCTGGCCTCTCCTGAAGTGGCCGCTGCCAGCGCCCTGGCAGGCTATATCGCAAATCCGGAAAAGATGGGAGGAGAAGAATAATGAACGCACAAGGCAAAGTTTTGAAATACGGCGACAACGTAGATACAGACGTCATCATCCCTGCCAGATACTTAAACTCCTTTGACGCCAAGGAGCTGGCAAGCCACGCTATGGTGGATATCGACCCTACCTTCGTGGAAAGACTGCAGCCCGGCGATATCATGGTTGCAGGAAGAAATTTCGGCTGCGGCTCTTCCAGAGAACACGCGCCGCTGGCCCTGAAAACCGCCGGCGTCAGCTGCGTAATCGCCAAATCCTTCGCGCGGATTTTCTACCGCAATTCCATAAACATCGGCTTCCCCATTCTGGAATGTGAAGAAGCGGCAGAGGGCATCGATGAAGGCGACCAGGTAGAGGTGGATTACCAGACCGGCGTCATCTTCAACAGGACCAAAGGAACCCAGTACCAGGCTCAGCCCTTCCCTGCTTTCCTGCAGAAAATGATTGAGGCAAGCGGTCTTGTCAATTATGTCAACACGAAAAAATAACAGGTAATCACAAAGGAGAATTTCTCATGAATTATAACATTGCGGTAGTAAAAGGCGACGGCATCGGCCCCGAGGTCATCGCTGAAGCTATCAAAGTATTGGATAAAGTCGGAGCAAAGTTCGGTCACCACTTTGCATATACTTATGTTCTGGCCGGCGGCTGCGCCATCGATGAAACCGGCAGATGTCTGCCGGAGGAAACGGTAAAAATCTGCAAAGAATCGGACGCTGTGCTTCTGGGCGCCGTAGGCGGCCTCAAGTGGGACGGCTTAGCCGGCGATGAGCGGCCTGAACGGGCGCTCTTAGGTCTCCGAAAAGAACTGGGCCTCTTTGCCAATCTGCGCCCTGCCATGGTCTTCGATGAGCTGGCCGGCGCTTCCCCTTTGAAGCCGGAAATTCTGGCCGGCGGTCTGGACATCGTCGTCGTCAGAGAGCTGACCGGCGGCATTTACTTCGGTGAAAAAGGCACCGTAGAAAACACTGACCTGGGCCCTTCCGCCTACGACGTGGAGCAGTACGCCGAGGAAGAGGTCAGAAGAATTGCAAAAGTGGCCTTCGATATGGCCATGAAGAGAAACAAAAAGGTGACCAGCGTAGACAAGGCCAATGTGCTGGAAAGCTCCCGCCTGTGGAGAAGGGTCGTGGCCGAAGTCGCAAAGGACTATCCGGAGGTAGAGCTGGAAAACTTTTACGTGGACAACGCGGCCATGCAGCTGGTGAGAAATCCGAAGCAGTTTGACGTCATCGTCACCAGCAACATCTTCGGCGACATTCTGTCCGACGAAGCCAGCCAGATTACCGGTTCTATCGGTATGCTGCCGTCGGCCAGCCTGGCAGACGGAAACTTCGGTATGTATGAGCCTGTTCACGGCTCCGCCCCTGACATCGCAGGACAGAACCTGGCAAATCCTATCGCCACCATTCTGTCATCTGCCATGCTGCTGCGCTACACCCTGGGGCTGTCTGAAGAAGCAGACGCTATCGAGGCTGCAGTAAAGAAGTTCCTGGCAGAAGGATACCGAACCCCCGATATCGCCGCAGGCGGCTCTTTCATCGGTACCGTCGAAACGGGCGACATCATCGCTGACTTCATTTAGACTTTCACTTTAACAACTTCAGAGAATATTTTTTATCCCCTGCGTACATCCTAAGTACGCAGGTTTTTTTACGCGCGGGCACCTTTGAAGAAGGGCCCGACTTTACACCCGGCGCCTTAAGAATTATTAAGAAAAAAAGTGACAAAATTCTATTGATTTTTACATTGTTTTTGTTATCATAATATGGGTATTGTTCAATAAGGAGGTAAAAATATTATGGCAAAAAAACACAAAACTGCAAACAGCAGTAAATTTCTGATTTTTATTGTAGTCTTACTGGTTCTAGTAGGCCTATTTTTTATACATTTTATCAAAGGAAATGAAAACGCAAACTATGCGGAGAAGAAGATACGGACCAATATCTCCACCATCGCGACCTTCGATTATTCCAAAGTAACGACCATCGAGGCACAAATAAAAAAACTGGAAGCCGCCGAAAACAGAGGTACTTTTGATGTGGACAAGACTCTGACAAAAGACCAGTACAGGAAGATTTTCTCTACCAGCGCTATTTTAGGCGATTCCATTACCGAGGGACTTGTGGATTACGGATGGCTGGGCGGAGAGCAGGTTTTCTGTAAAATCGGCGCTTCCATCATCAACGGTGAGGATTTATTCACCTCCGCAGCAAACACCTATCCGGGCTTTGCTTTCTTTGCCTTCGGTACGAACGACATGGGAAATTACGGCGGCAACGCTGATAACTTTATTGCCAAATATCGCACCCTCCTTGAGGATTTTAAAGCCACCAGCCCAGATACCATTATACTGATTAACGGTATTTCACCTCCTACCAAGGAGGCGATGGAGGCAAACAGCAGCCTGAAGAACTATAAGAAGTTTAACAACGCACTGAAAAAGATGTGCAAAGAAATGGATTTCACCTATATTGACAACACTTATATCATCGAAGAGCATCCTGAGTTTTATGCCGCTGACGGGATTCATGTAACGCAGGACTACTACCCTTACTGGATGAACAACATGATATTGAAGGCAGGACTTTAATGTTAAAGAAAATCATTTTCACAGTCATTTTAATAGTATTTCTGGCCGGTGTATACGCAAACGGCAGTGCAAAAGACGTTCCCATGGAGGATATTGAAGAGCAGCTAATTCAAAATACCGATATAGAAAAGATGGCAAAGTGTGACAACCGCAGCCTGATGCAGTTTTTCGGGCTGGATTACGAAACCTTTGACGCTCACATCTATTACAAAGGAACTGAGGCCCTCAGCGTAGACGAAATTCTTATCGTCAAGGCTGAAGATAAATCTGATTTGGACCAGGTCAGAGACGCCGTAGAGAAGCGTATCAGTTCCCAGATTGCGACTTTTGAAGGATATGGACCGAAACAAGTGGCCCTTCTGAAGAACGCCGTCATTACCCTTAAGGGGGATTATCTGTTCTACGCAACAGGAAAAGACGCAGAAAAAATGGAGGAGGTGTTCGCAGATGCTGTTCAGTAGTATCATATTCCTCTTTTATTTTTTACCCATTACTCTGCTGGTCTACTTCATTGTTCCCGGCCGTTTCAAGAATTTGATACTTTTCATCGCCAGCGTATTCTTCTACAGCTGGGGTGAACCTGTTTACGTGTTCTTGATGTTGTTCAGCGCCCTGTTTAACTATTTCATGGCCATTGATATCGGCAAAGAAAAGGTTCACGGACAGACTGGAAAGAAAACCCTGGTATTCACCGTGGTTGTGAACTTGTTTGTTCTGTGTTTTTTCAAATACTACGGTTTTCTCATGGATACCGTCAACGGGATTTTGGGCACCCAAATCTCCTATACCGCCCTGGCGCTGCCTATCGGCATTTCTTTCTATACTTTTCAGGCCTTGTCCTATATCTTCGACGTTTACAGAGGCAATGTAAAAGTGCAGGTCAATCCTTTGAAGTTTGCCCTTTACCTGGCCCTGTTCCCCCAGCTCATCGCGGGGCCGATTGTAAAGTACAAGGATATCGCCCTGCAGCTTGACAGCAGAAAAGTCACCCTTGAGAAGTTTGGAGAAGGAACCCAGCGTTTTATCCTGGGCCTGGGGAAAAAGGTGATTCTGGCCAACAATCTGGGCGCTCTCCACGCAGGTATACTTGCCATGGAGGGAAGCCAGGTTTCAGTTCTCACCTACTGGATTGGAATTGCCGCCTACACACTGCAGATTTATTTCGATTTCAGCGGGTACTCCGATATGGCTATCGGCCTTGGCAAGATGTTCGGCTTCGAGTTTCTTGAAAACTTCAATTATCCGTATATTTCCAGAACCATCACTGAATTTTGGCGAAGATGGCACATGTCCTTGTCTACCTGGTTCAGGGAATACGTATACATTCCACTTGGCGGCAACCGTGTTTCCGTTCCCCGTCATATTCTCAATCTGATGATTGTCTGGTCCCTGACCGGACTCTGGCACGGCGCCAGCTGGAACTTTGTCGCCTGGGGCGTATACTACGGCCTCCTGCTGATTGCTGAAAAGTATTTTCTGGGTAAATATCTGAAAAAGCTGCCTTCATGGATTCAGCACGTTTACACTATGCTGATAGTTATGATTGGATGGGTATTTTTCAGCTGTGAAAGCCTGGGAGCTGCGCTCACGTTCCTGAAAACCATGTTCTTCGCTGGCGGCGTACCCTTTGCCAATATGCAGACCATGTATCTGCTGCGCACCAACTGGATTTTCCTCCTGCTGGGCTGTATCACAGCCACGCCGGAGCCGATGAAACAATTCCGGATATTCTGCAAGAAATTCAGTATTCTGAGCATCGTGCTGGTATTGGGCCTGCTGATGCTGTGCACCGCATATCTGGTATTCAGCAGCTACAACCCGTTCCTGTACTTCAGGTTCTAATGGTCAGCCCCAAGAGCGAAGCGATTGGCTTGGAATGCGTCGTATAATGGACTTGCTCCGATTCTTTGTGAGAATCGTCCTGCGAATTGACAAAATTGACAAAAAATCAAAAATTTGTCAATTTGGGCAACGTTTTCAGGCGAAAATATTGCTAAAATTGACAGAATGCAAAAAGAATGTCAATTTTGTCAACATGGCACTAAAAAACAAGTGCTATGAGAGTTGGAAAATCCATTTTATTGACAAAATTGACAAATTGCTTAAAAAATGTCCACTTTGTCAGCAGTCTGTTCCAGTTCTTTTCAAGAATCGTGAGAAGTCCTTATGCTTTTGCGACTCACATGAAGGAGATAAATGCATGAATAAAAAAGCTACCAACTCAATACTGGGAATTTGTTTTATCGTCATTTTGGCCGGTGTTTTCCTCGCCAATATATTGACTTCAGATAAAAGCTTTTCTGAAGAAGAGAACCGGGTTTTACAGGAAAAGCCTGTTTTCTCACCTTCCGCTTATATGGACGGGCGTTATGAAACCAAGCTGGAATCCTATGTCAACGACCAGTTCCTAGGCCGCAATACATTTATCAAGGTCAAAACGGCTTCTGATGTAACCCTTGGCAAACTGGAGTCCAACGGAGTATTCCGCTGCAAAGACGACTATCTGATGGAGTCAATTACAGCGCCTACAGAGCGCTGGCAGAAAACCACCCTGGCTAGTCTGAAGCAATTTCAGCGCCAATATAAGAAACTGAAGATGTACTTCATGCTGGCTCCAAACGCTGCCAATATCCTGCAGGATAAACTTCCTACTTTTGTAAAAACAGAGAATCAAGACCAGTATATCGACAAGTTTTATGAGGAAATCAAGTCCTACGGCTATACGCCTGTAGATATACGAGAAGCGCTGCGCAGTCATGCAGATGACGAAGACACACAGCTCTATTACAGAACGGACCACCACTGGACCACCGACGGCGCCTTTGTCGCCTACAAGGAAGCTGTAAAGACTATGAAGATGGAGGATGAAGTCAGCTACAAACGTTATATCGTAAAAAACGATTTCCGGGGCACCCTGGCTTCAAAGAGCGGCTTCACCAACGGTAAGAACGACCCTCTGATACTCTACATGCCCAACAAAGACAAGGACTACAAAAATTCTGTAATTTACTACGGCGACACAAAGACCAAGACCACTGAGTTTTACCAGCTGGATAATCTGGATACGAAGGACGCCTACACCGTGTTCGGAGGCAGCAATCATCCAATCTACACCATCAAAACGCCTACTGAAAACTCAGAAAAGCTGCTGCTGGTTAAGGATTCCTACGCCAACAGCATGATTCCATTCCTATCGCAGAATTTTAGAGAAATCGTTGTGGTAGATCCCCGCTATTTCTTCGATAACATCGACGATATCATCAAAGCGGAAGGCGTCACACAAGTACTGTTCCTATATAATGCGAACACTTTCTTTGGGGATAATTCTCTGGAAATGATGCTGACCGCATAAAACATAAATAACCGTCAAAGATAAAAACCGGCCTGTAACAAAAGGGGATTCCCCTTCTCAGGTCGGTTTTTGATTGTTATGACTGGAAAGCGGCCGCTTTGTAAGTAATCCTGCCTCCTGTCATAGTCAAAAGAACGCTGGTAGTTCTAATCTCTTCCGGCGGAATCGCCAGGATATCTTTATCCAGCACCACTAAATCCGCGTATTTTCCCACAGTCAAGGTTCCTTTGACAGCCTCGGTGCGGGAAGCATAGGCTCCCTCTTCCGTAAAACACCGCAAGGCCTCAAGGGCAGTCAGACCATTTTCCGGGTGCCAGCACTTTCCTCTTTCCGGGTCTTTTCTGGTAACTGCGTAATAAATATTGGAAAGTACGTCGAAATGCTCTACAGGGCAGTCGGAACCACCGCACTGGTGTACGCCCAGTTTGGCAAAGCGCCGCCAGTTATAGCTGGAAGCGGCCAGCTCCTCGCCAACGCATTCTTCAACAATATGCATATCGTACCGGACAAAAACCGGCTGAATATAGGCCAGCAGATTCAGCTTCCGGAACCAGTCCTGCTGCTCCTTGCTCATAATCTGGCAGTGTACGATTCCATGTCTCAAATCTGCCTTCGGGTTCTCGTAGTGAGCTTTGCGAAGAGCTCCCAGTGCCTGCTCCAAAGCACCGTCGCCGATACAATGTATGGCCGTCTGCATACCGTATGCCTGCGCCATAGAAACCATGGTCTCAAGTTCTTCGTCTGTATAGTTATAAATACCCTTGGTCTCAGGTGCGTTTCTGTAAGCCTTGAGCATGGCGGCCGTATGAGCGCCCATGGAACCATCGGTGATGATCTTCAGAGGTCCCACTCTGAAAAAGCCGTAATCGTCGCCGGTACGATGGCCCCTGTCCAGAAAAGACTGCAGCTGACTTGCTGTTTCCAGATTGCACTGCTCATATATCCGGACTTTCAGTCTGCCTTCTGCGGAAAGCTGTCTGTAGGCCTCCATAATCAGTTCTCCTTGGTCTCCGGGAATCACCGTAAAATCATCGGTATGTACTTCTGTAATCCCCGCCTTTGCCACATCTTCCGCACCCTCAAGAATCAGTTCCTTTAACTCCTCTATCGTAGGCAGCGGCATGGCCTCAGAAATAGCATTCTGTTCTTGCTCCGAAACGATTCCGTCCGGGCAGATTTTCGCCAGTCCAGACAGTTCCAGGGCTTTGGTATTGCAGACAGAGATGTGAAGACAGGCTCGCTGCATAACGATGGGAATCTCTTTGGAAATCAGGTCCAGCTCTTCTCTGGTAGGAAGCCGCTTCTCTATCCAGTCGTCCTGATTGAAATTTCCCCCATACACCCATTTGCCCCTTTCTGCTGACCTGGCCTTCTCTCCGCAGAGGGCAAGAGCCTCCTTCAGAGATTTTACATGAGAAAGGTCCAGGTTTCGTTTTCCCATGGCGTAAAAGATAAAATGCATATGGGAGTCTACAAAACCAGGGGCAGCAAAAGCCCCTGCAAGGTCAATCTTCTCAGTTTCTTCTCCCGCAAGATTTAAAACCTCTTCACCTTCTCCAAGGGCCGTGATAATTCCGTTCTTTATCCCGACGGCGCTGCAGACAGGATACGCCTTATCCAATGTACAAATATTACCGTTGTAAAATATGGTATCCAAACTTATTTCCTTTCAGCCGCGTCAATGAGATGTTTCATCAAAAGGGTGGTGGTTACACTGCCTACGCCGCCGGGTACCGGCGTAATGTTATCAACGATTTGACTCACCTCTTCAAATGCAGCGTCACCTACCATCTTTCCTTCTTCGGTAAAATTGATACCCACGTCGATGACTGTCTGACCGGGACTTGTCATCTCGGCTGTAACCGCCCCCGCTTTCCCTGCGGCAGCCACGATAATATCCGCCTCACGGCACAGCTTTACCAGCTCCTCCTTCGGCGTTTTCGTGTGGCAAATGGTAACCGTTGCGTTTCTCTTTAAAAGCATCAAAGCCACCGGTTTTCCAATGACCATGCTTCTGCCGATGACCACGGCCTTCTTTCCCTCAATAGGAATGTTGTAATACCTGAGGATTTCCATGCAGCTTTCCGCAGTACAAGGTGCAAAAGCGTCTTTTCCCGTAAAAAATCTGCCCAAGGCGCCGTCTGAAATGCAGTCCAGGTCCTTTTCCGGCGCGATGGCGTTTCTGACCCGCTCTCCGTCGATGTGAGAAGGAAGAGGCTGCAGCAGCAGAATGCCGTCGATGGATTGGTTCTGATTGATAGACTCTATGACCGCAATCAAATCATCTTCATCTATATCCGCAGAACAGATAAACTTCTCCGTCTGCACCCCTACTTTCTTGGCTTTTTTCAGCGCCCCGTTTTCGTAAGCAATGTCGCTGGGATTTTCCCCGACTCTGACGATGGCAAGGGTCGGCACTACCCCTCTTTCATAAAATGCGGTAAGCCTCTTTGTCAGCTCCTCGTCGATGGCGTCGGCCACCGCCTTTCCTTTTAATAACTGTTCCATGATAGTGTTCTCCTATTTTTTCTATTTTCTCAGTCTGCTGTAAACTTCAGCATAAATTCGGTCCGCTTCCACGGTATATTCCGTCAGCATTTTGTCTGCCCTGTCGTCCACAGACTTTGCATAAGCTCTGTCAGCCATGGAAGCGGTATTGATAAATACGTTGAGAGCCGCCCCCTGCAGCGCCCCTTTGGCAAAGATAACACCGGTCCCCGCATCGCTGACAGCAAGGGCGCTGCCTTTTTCTGCAAATTCGCCCTGCAGTCTGATAGCCTGGCAGCACTTTTCCATGATATCAAGAGGCACGCTGCAGGCAGCCTTTAAGGCAGCTTCCATGACTCTCTCCTTCTCCGCCTTCTCTGCTTCGGTTTCCTTGGGCATGCCGTAGGCCACAGCCAGGGGTGCAAAAACCTCCGCGTCCCGCTCTACCAGCTGCAGGAGTTCCTCCTGCAGGGCTTCTGCCTGCTGTATCAGATTCTTGACATCTTCTTCCACATCTGCGTATTTCTTTTTTCCTACGGTCAGATGACCTACCATGGCGCCCAGGGCCGTTCCCAGGGCTCCTACCAGGGCAGACGTACCGCCTCCGCCGGGCACCGGCGCTTTGCTGGCTAAAACCTCCGTAAATTCTCTGCAGCTTTTATCTATCCATTGCATTTCTGTAACCTCCTGTTTTCTGTCCTTTATTATACGGTACCAAAGTGGATTATGCAAGCAGACTCTTTCCAAGCTTGAAAGAGCCGGCTGCTCCCAATTTCCGATTTGATGATATTTTACAAGATTTTTTACGGCAAAAGCGGTACAATAGCTATGAGAAGGGAGAAAAAGACTATGAAGCGAATCGTTTACGACAAAGAGCTTGGAATCGAGGCCTACATGCTGGAGGATATCGTTCAGACCTTTCCCAACCACTTCCATGATTACTATGTCATAGGGCTGGTCGAGGAAGGCGAGCGCCATATGTCCTGCAGAAACAGAGAGTATTCCATTGGAAAGGGCGATGTGGTCCTGTTTAATCCGGGAGACAATCACCACTGCATTCAGAGCGACGGCGGAACCTTTTATTATCGAGCCATAAACATTCCCAAAGAGGTTATGGCAAATATGGCCGAAGAGATAACGGGGAAAAAAGAGCTTCCCGGCTTTTCCTTAAACGTCCTTCCGGATGAAGAGATTGTCTGCTACCTCCGCCCGCTTCATCAGATGATTATGGAAGGGTTTTGCGGCATGGGAAAGGAAGAGCTTCTTCTCCTTCTGATTTCCGCCTTGATACAAAAGTGCGGCGTCCCTTTCCCAAAGGCCATAACAGAATGCCGAGAAGAGGTGGAAAGAGCCTGTCAATTCATCCGCCGCAACTTCAGCACCGGAATCTCTCTGGACCAGCTGTGCAGATATACAGGGCTGAGCAAATCCACCTTGCTGCGGGCCTTTACCAGAGAAAAAGGCGTTACCCCTTACCGCTATCTGGAAGCAATCCGCATCGACCGAGCAAAGGCTCTTTTGGCAGAAGGTATGCATCCCATAGATGCCGCCGCAGAAACCGGGTTTTCGGACCAGAGCCATTTTACAAACTATTTCAGCAGCTTCATCGGTCTCTCTCCCGGCGCTTACCGGGAAATTTTCGCAGGCAAATCAGATAAAGAAACAGAAAGGAACCCAAAACAATGAATCTACAAGAAGAAAAATGTGTAATGATAATCGACGAACAGCTGCCCCTTGGCCTCATAGCTAATACTGCCGCCATTTTAGGCATTACCCTGGGAAAGACCATGCCGGAGGTAGTGGGCACCGATGTTATCGACGGGACAGGCCATGAACATCTGGGAATTATCGAGTTTCCCGTACCGATTTTAAAAGGTAACGCTAAGACGCTGAAAGAACTTCGTGAAAAACTCTATCAGCCGGACTTTGCCAACCTGATTGTGGTGGATTTTTCCAATCTGGCGCAGAGCTGCAAAACCTATCAGGAGTTTTGCGAAAAGATGGCCAAGGTACCCGAATCCTATCTGAGTTATTTCGGAATCGCCATCTGCGGCCCTAAAAAAACAGTGAACAAGCTGACCGGCAGCATTCCGCTCCTTCGCTGAAATAAAAGACCATGGCGCGCAAAATACCTGCAAGGCCATGGTCTTTATCTTTATTTGCGTCTCTTCACCAGAATCACAATACCGCCTGCTGCAAAGAGCAGTATTACGGTAAAAATCAGGAGAGGAGCGTCGTCTCCGGTAATCGGAAACAACGGGTTTTCCGGCGTTTCAGGCTGGCTCGGCTGTTCTGGCTCTATCGGTTTATCCGGCTCTTTTGGATTGTCCGGCGTATCCGGTTCCTCCGGCTCATCGGGCACAGGCTGCAGCGGCTCCATCTTCGGCGTAGCGTCTACACGCTCGCCGTACCGCACCGTGACGAGAAACGGACTAACGGCGTAGTAGCCTTCGCAGGCCTGGGTCTGAACGATGAGATAAAGACCGTCGGCCAGTCCGCTAAAGGTCAGGATTCCCGTTTCACCGGCAGTCTGGGTCTGACCCTGCAGCTGCTTGTTTTGGGCGTAGTCCCAAAGGTCTGCAGCCAGATTTGGAGAGGTCAGGTTTGTCAGCGCAAGACCGCTCTGCTGAAAATCCGCGGTGAGAACATAACTGCTTCCCGAAGGTCGACCCACCTGGTACAGACTCATGGCTCCCCCGCTGACCGCTTCGCCGGTTTCCGGATTGCGCAGTGTAACGGAAATAGAGCCGTTTCCTGCAGCGCTTTGGGCAGTAACAGGCGCTGCCGACATGGCTGTCATCAAAGCCGCCAGCAGCAGAAGGCAGAAAATCTGCCGTATTCTCGTGTTCAATCCTTTTCCCTTATTCATTTGCTTTTGTTCCTCTCTTTGTTTTTTCTCCTGCGCAGCAGGACGGTACAGAAGGCCGCGGCCAGCAGCAAGACGGCCATGACGGTCAGTCGATAAATCCACTGTTTCAGCGGGTCTGTTTCTACAGATTGGTTTGGTGTTTCAATCCTGCGCCCCGTCACCAGGAGCCGGTGGGAATTGATTCCGTAAGGCGTACAGGTTACGATGGTGCAGAGGTCTTCGTCCGGCCTGATTTTCAGGCTTTCCGTTTCTTTCGGCAGAACAGTTTTGATTTCATTCACCTGATAGGTCAGTGTTTTATCCAGGACATAGATGGTAAAGGTGTCCCCGATTTCCACCTGGTCAAGGTCGGTGAACAGTCTGGCGCTGGGAAGACCGCGATGGCCGGATATCACGCTGTGACTGCCTTTCCCTCCTACGGGCAGGGAGCTTCCTTCTATGTGCCCTGCCGCCCAGCGAAGCACGTTTTCTTCCGTGCCGTGGCAGATGGGCAGGGTACAGTCTATGCGGGGGATATGAATGTATCCCATGATGCCCTGACCGGTGATGGAAAGCTGCGCTTCATACTCTCCGGCTTCCTTTTTGGAAAGCGTCCAGCTCTGTCCCTGTTCCTTCAGTTTTTGGTTATATGCTGCGGCCTGGGCCCATGCCTTCTCCCGGTCGGCGGAAGTCATCGCGTCCACGGCCTCCTGATAATCGTGAATGGCTTTGCTCTGGGTAAATCCGTTTCCAAAATTCCGTATACTGGGATATAGCGCAGTCAGCAGGCCTCCTGTCACCAGCAGAAAAGCCGCAGCCTTAAGCATCCTTTTTTTCATGGTTCCTCTTTATTTTCTTTTTGTACAGAGCAATCAGCAGATAGCCTGCGGCCAGCAGAGCCAGGCCAATGAGAATACCTTTGTAGTACAGGTGGATATTCAGTCCCAAAAGCTGCAGGTTGGCCGCGCTCCCCGTTTCTTCCGGCGGAATATAGTCGGTTCTGACGCCTCTCACCAGCAGTCTGTGTGTATTTACCGCATAAGGCGTGCAGGTAACCAAGGTCACGTAGTCTTTCCCCTTGACCGTCACCAAATCCTCCAGCTCTTTCGGCTCTACGGTTTTTATCTGGTCCACCTGATAGGCCAGTATCTGATCCAGCACGTGAATGTAGAAATAGTCGCCCTTTTTTAGCTTGTCCAGATTGGTAAAGAGCTCCGCGCTGGGAAGTCCCCTGTGGCCTGTCAGTACGGCGTGTCGATAGGTACCGCCGATGGGCAGCGAAGTGGATTCGATGTGGCCGACGCCCTTTTCCAGAACTTCTTCACTGGTGCCGTGATAGATAGGCAGGTAGACAGAAATTTTCGGTATTTCTATATATGCCATGACGCCGCCCAGGTTCAGCACGTCCAAATAGTTTTCCGGCAGAGCATAGCCGCTGCCGGGAACAAACGGGTCATGAACGGGGTCTCCCGCTAGGTTTTCGTTGTACTCTTCAGCTTTTTCCCACTCTGCGGCAATCCGGGCTTCGTCAGCTTCCCCCAGGACGTCTTCATAAGTCTGAATGACCTGAGCCTGATTTTTTTCTGCCAGATAGTTGCTGGCTGTGGGATAAAAGAATACGGCTGCCCCCAGCAGGAACAGAAGCCCCGCCGCCAGAGGCGCAGGCCGTTTTTTCTCTCTGAAGCTGTGGGTTTTCTGCTTTTTCATCGCTGTATCTTTCTTTTGCGGCGCGAAAGGCAGAGCAAAGGACAGAAATGACCCTGTCCTTTGCTCTGCCGGCGAGGATACCTCGCCGGCGCCCGTCATGATGTGTATATTATTCTGTCCTATTGTGTTTTCTGCCAATGGCGCGGAACAGGAGCAGGCCCGCTCCCATGAGCAGGACGCCTACAGTGGCAAACAGAATCGTTCCTGCGCCGCCTGTAGTCGGCAGCTCAAAACCCTGTCCGTTAGGCACGGTGACAGGCACTAAGCCGCTGTCGATATCTTGTGGAGCATTTTCAATGGTTACGTTGACCCCGCCGTCCCAGTCACTGTCTGTAATCTGAATTTCAACGGGTCCGCTCAGCTTGTTATAGGAAGCCGGCGCCTTTGTTTCTGTCAGATAGTATGTACCTGCATCAAGACCGGTCAAGGTCAGTTTGCCGGTAAGGTCTGCCGAGGCGCCTACTGACAGTGTTTCAACAGAATCCGCTTCGCCTGAAAGGGCCGCGCGGTAAACGCCTTCGCTGACAAGGATAAACTTTATCGGGCTGCTTCCATCCTTGTTTGCGGAAAGGGTAAATTCCGCGCCGGACAGCGGCGCTCCGCTGCTCTTATCGGTCTTGGATACGTCGATACCGTAGCTGTACACCTTAACTTCATCGTCTTTGGTCTTCCAGCTGTTTCCGCTGTACGGATTGTTGTTGTAATCCAGATATGCCGTATTAGGGTTGCCCGGCGTTCCGATTACGGCGCCTGCATTTAAAGTAGCGTTATACCGGATGTGAATCTTACTATACTGTTTGATTTTTTCGTAATCAAAGGTGACGATGAAGGTTACATCTTTACCAGCTTCATTTGTCAAACCCGCATCTGTCTTTATTTCATAGCCTTCAGTCAACGGTTCATTGCTATCATCTCCGAATACTTTGATAGAAGTTTTGTCCAAAGTCAGACCATCTGACAGCTTATCGCTGACTTTATATCCTTTTGCCGTGGCGTTTTCCGGATACTGCGGGATGTCTGACCGCAGGTCAAAGGTGACCGTTCCGCCGATATTGGCGTTATCTGCGCCGCCTGCATTTGCGCCGACGCCGACAGGATGACCGTCATTTACTGTCTCGTTGATGGTCTTATCGATTGCTGGCTCGCTGGCTTTGACATTCACCATTGCCGGCGTAGTCATAGTCCAGGCGCCGTCTTGATATGCAGGCACCAGATTGACAGCCGACGGCCGGTAAACCTTCATGCCGTTTTCGATGAGAATCAGGTAGTTACCCATCTCCAGGCCTCCAATGCTGCAGCTGCCGGTTCCGGTTCCTGCTTCAGCAAGGGTGATGTCTCCGCTCTTTATAGCCGCTGACAGCTTATCGTAAAATGCTGCAATATCACTGTCGCTGACCGTGTTGTTGAAGTTCTCTATGTTCTCATAGGCGGGATAGTTGGTTTTCAGCCAATCTGCAACTGCATCGACCCACACGTATTCCGGGTCGACAGGGGAATCCTTGTCATAATCGTAATTTACCGTCATCAGTTGGTAGGCGGTGACCGTTACTCCATCTTCTACGCCGCTGACTGTGATGGTACCTTTCTCATCACTGCCGATTGCAAAGACCGATGTGCCAAGCAGGCTGAGCGTCAACAGGAGCACGAGAAACAGTGCTGTGAATTTTGATACGTTCCTTTCCATCATGTATCTTTCTCCTCTATTTCATCTTCTTTTGTAATAACGTCTGTCCCCGCAGGGGGTCTTTTCTCTCTTCTCCCTGCCATCACATCCTTTCGGATTGGCCGCGGCGTTTCTTCCGCCTGCGGGTGTACAGCAGCCAGCCTCCGCTTCCCATGAGAACGGTTCCACCGGCGGTGTACAGCATCATGCCTATGCCGCCTGAGGTCGGGAAGAAAATATTTTCCCGATTAGGCAGCAGCAGGCTTCCGTCGTCTTCCTTTACGATAAAGGCCAGAGGCTGATTCTCTCCGAGGGCAGTAATCTGTACCTCTTCGTTGAAGTCATCGGGAACGACAACCTTCCACTGACCTTTCGGCAGGATTCTGCCTCCCGGCGCTTTGGTCTCCACCAGACGGTATTCGCCCGGTGCCAGCTCTTCAAAGGAAACCTGCGGGTCGCTGGTTTTTTCGCCCACCAGGCTCCAGCAGTCTCCCGGGTTTGCGGTGTCCACCAGGTTTCCATCGTGGTCTTCGCTGCAGGTGCGTTCATACAGCCGGAACACTGCGCCGGTCAGTTCTTCGCCGTTGTTCTCCGCCGCAACCTTGGTAAAGATGAAGCTGCGCGGAATATATTTGCGGAAGTTGATGAATTCCGGCATATTCTCATCAGACCAGTTTTCCTTGCCGTCGCTTTCATAGGAGACTGAGGCAGTCAACTGGTTGCTGTTCTTCTCTTTTGTCACCGTTACCACGGCATAGACTTCAGATTCATCATAGGTGATGGACGGGTTGTAGTCTTCATCCCCTTTCTCCGGAATCTTCTCGGTAATGCGGTATCTGTATTCACCCGCTTTGTCATAGATAAACTTTCCGAAGCTGACCGCGCCGTATTCGTCCGCATTGACGATGGCCGCCTCCTTATCCTCATCGACTTCCCACAGGTCGTCTACTTTTTTCATCGCCTGCAGAGAGAATTTGAAATCGGAAAGAGGTACGCTTCCCGCCGCGCCCTGCAGAATCTTTTTCGCTTCCAATTCTGCGCTGGCGCTGCCCGGCGTTTCATAGTAATTGATAAATTCCGGCGTTCCTCCCTCTTCCACATCTTCGGAGACTTCCTCTCTTTCGACGACATAAGAGGCCTCGGCCTTCAGGGCCTTTGCTGTTTCGTCTTCCTTCGCCTCCTCCGTTACCTCTACGGTTACGTAAACTTTGGCGTCGTCGTAGGTGATGGACGGGTCGTAGTTCTCATCGCTAGGTTCCGGAATCACTTCGGTCACCAGATATTTATATGTACCGGCTCTGTCGTAATCTATTTTCTCAAAGGTGATATTTCCCTCCTCGTTTGCATGGACGACTTCCGGCGCCTTGTTTTCATCGGCTACCCACTGACCGTCCTCCTGTTCTTTCAGCTGCTGCAGGGAAAAGACGAAACTGCTTAGGGCCACAGGGTTATCACTGCCCTCCGGCGTTATCATCGTCTTTTTCGCCTTTATCTGCAGGGATGTTGGGTCCGGTATCTCATAAGTGTTCTTCAGCGTATAGGTAATCACCTTATTGCCGCTGCCGTCTTCCGATTCCACCTTCACCGGTTCCGCTCCGTTATAGTCGGTCACGGCCCTTTCCCGGACAGTATATTCGTAAACTGCGCCCTCTTCGTCGTAGACCGGCAATCCTTTTATCTCCGCAGACCAGCCGTTCTCCTCTGACAGGGTCAGAGTCTGTATGCTCTCTTCGCCGCGCAGAATCTCTACGGACAGCGTGGCCGGCCGTTTTCCGTACTTGTCGCCTAAATCGTCCCACTGCTTTACTATCCTGATACCGGTATAGTCGGTCAGGGTGTTGGTAAAGACCACAGTTCCATCTGTCTCTGTTTCCATCTCTGAGGCGTATGGCCCGTCGCAGGTCTCGCTGACGGTGTACTTTATCTCTTCGCCCTTATCGTTGTACTTCGGAAGGTCGGTAAAGGTGTAATTCCATGTATTTGACCCTTCTTCTCCCTGTACGGTAACAGGGTCGCCGCAGGCTTTCAGGTCGGCATAAAGCTGCAGGGTAATCTTCTCCGGCCGCTTTCCGGCTGCGTCGCCGTTGTCCTTCCATATTTTCTTCACAGGAAGCTCTACTTTTTCGTCTATCAGATTGATAAACTCTCCGTCCCTTGAGGATACCTGCCGGTATCCCTCCGGAACCACTTCTTCTACCTCGTAGACGATGAGGTTATTGTCTTCGTCGTATGCAGGCAGACCGCTTATCCTGTAATTCTGAACGTGTTTCAGCAGCGGGTTGGTATTGCCCTCCGGCACGGTTCCCTCTGTCCAGGTCAGCTGGCTCTCATCATAGGAAGCTTCGGTTCTCACGTCGTTGACGATTTTGTACAGCTTGATTGCAGGCCCTTCATGGCTTTTCTTTCCGTCAAGCCAGGTCTTGGTTCCTGAAATGCTGGTCTGCTGGGTATTGGTCAGGGTAAAGCTGCCGTCTGCCTCTTCCTTTACCGTGCAGCTGTAAGGTAACGGCATTGGAACTTCTGCCACCCGATAGGTAATCTTCTCCCCTTTTTCCATCACCGGAAGTCCGGTAAAGGAATAGGTCCACCGGTTTCCTACCTTCGTCCAGTCCGGCGCTTCAATTTTCAGAAGCATTTCTTCGCTGTCGCCGACTTTTTTAAACAGCATCAGCCCTACGGTTCCCGGACGATACTCTCTGCCGGTTCCGTCAAGCCATATCTTTGTCACATCCACCTGGGTTTCTTCCACGGTGACGCCGACCTTCGCCGGTTCTGCATATACCTGCCGGTTGTCTGCGCCCACATAGGTATAGCCAAAGGTGTTCCAGGCCGTCTTTCCTACGGCCTCAGCAGGCAGCTTTGCCTGAAATTCCACGGTCAGATTGGATTTGCTCGGAATCGGATTTTTCAATGCCAGCCGGAAAGCTTTTGCACCGGCAGAGTTACCGGTAAATCCGGTTCCGTTCGTCCACGCATCCGCGGAATAGCCCGAATCGCCGGTGTCGCTGCTGTAGGTAATCTCATATTGACTCTCATCCAGCTTCTGTCCGCCTACTTTCACCACGAAATTCAGCTCCTCCGCCAAGGTCATGGAAAACTCGCTTTCTCGTTTTGCCACCGCATTGAGTACGCCGGAATCTCCCTCATGGGGCAGCTTTTCGATGAGCACTACATTGTTATACGCTCCGTCGCTGATGTTGTTCAGGTTGAGCCGGTAGGTCACGCTGCCGGATATATTGCTGATGGTAATCTTATTATCGGTACTGTTTCCTGCGGCCAGATTATCCTCTTTTTCGGTTTCGTAAACTTCTTTGTAGGCGCTGGAGCCGCCGGTCATGGTCGGATAGACCACCGCCTCGTCTGCCACGCCGATGACGGTAGTTCTGTCCGTATCGTAGATGGCCTGGCCGCTGGAACCTGCTTCAAAGGTTCCGTTGACCCGCAGTTCCGCTCTGTTGGTATAGTTAAAGCTGCGGTACTCGCTTCCTTTATATCTGGTATAGATATAGTAGGTTTTGGTTGCGCCTGCAGCGACAGAAACATTGCTGATGGTTACCGTCTGTCCCGACTTGCCGAAGGACTGGCCTGAGCTGTTGGTAGAAACCGTGCCGGCAACTACAGCTCCGCCCGATACTGCAACAGAGCTTCCGTTACTGCTCTTAATCACTTCGTATGGATATGGAATCAAATCTGTCAGGGTTGCGCCGGACAGCGCCGTGGTACCTTCATTCTTTATATCAATCTTCCATCTGACCACATCGCCAAACTTCAGATTAGTCAAATCAGTCTTGGAGTTGGTGGAACCATTGACTGTTTCCAGGGTGGCAGTGTCTGCAATGTTTTCATAACGCCGTTCTGCCGTCTTAGTGATACCGGCCTTGTGCTCCGGTCCATATACCGATGTGGAAGCCTGGTACTGGGTACTGTTAATCTTGGTTCCTTCGTCTACATTCTGCTTGGCGTTGGCATTTTTCACCACCGTCTTAAACTGGTCTTCCGCTGCGGAAAGATTACCGCGAATCTGGAAGTCCGATTCGTTTACCGTCAATTTCGCGGTGTTGGTCCACTGACGAGGCTCTGCCTTGCTCCTGTCGATAATCACAGCGTAGGTAAAGGCGAACATCTCGCCCGGCTTCAGGGTTACCCCGGCATCTCTGCTGTTAATGTTGGAAAAGACCCTGAAGGTCGGCGTTGTCGTACTGTAGTTCTTATTATTAACATACTCTTTAATATCCATATTCACGGTCTTCGCCGTCATGCCCTTTGGAACAGACGTCACCTTTGCTGTATCTGCGGCATTGACGATACTGTAATTTCGCGGACAGCCAATGGCTGTCGTGTTGCTCCACTGTACGTTCGCGTTAAAGGTTCCAAACATATTGTATGCCCATTCAGTCGGTGTGCTGGTCGACGGGGTGGCATACGCGTTTCCATTTAAAATAGCATTTTTCACACTGTCAGTAGAGTAGAAAGCGCCAAACTGGGTAGAAACAGGCATATTTAAAAGTCCAGGGTTATGCTGTGCAATTCGTGTTCCTTCAGCTACGGTATTGGCCGGAAGTACATCTTGAATCGTCTTTACGGTAAGATTCTTATTGCTGCCCAAATCATTGGCCACCGTCACAGTATAATAGACTACATCGTATTTATTATAAGTAGTAGATCCGCTGGTTAAATTTGTCTGCGTTCTGGAAGTGCCGAAGTAAGACAAATCCGTACTGCTCTCCAGCGCACTAAAATCTACGCCAAAATAGTAAGCGCCGCTTAGATATCTCGCCGCTGGCGTAAACGAGCCAAACCCTCTCACTGCTTTTGAAAAATACAGCCTGTTTGTTCCAGGGGCATAGTAAAACCCGGTGTCTGCCACCACGTCTTTTCCGTCCACTTTGCTGGTCGCCCTGTTGTGAATCATGTACAGGTTAGCCGGATTCTGGTCCACACTGCCGTTCTTATAGCCCCAATCAGCCTCAATGTTCTGATTGTGTTCACCCTGACTGTTTTCGATGTTGCTGCTGACGGTAACGGTCTACCAGATATGAAGCTCGTCTCCCGGCTGCAATTCCTGATTCAGGGAGAAATTGATTTTCTTCGCTGTGCTGCTTACCGTATCCGCCTCTGTAATGGTAAACTGGGCCGGAGACAGGGTATATCCGGTGACGACCTCGTTTTTCGCATTTTTCACCTGATAGTTTACTTTGACGGTTCCCGGTTTCAGGCTCTTCGTTGCCAGGTAGTCAGTCAGATAATTGCTGGAGTTTACCGGAATTGCCTTCTGGGTCGTATTGTCATAGTAAATATGGAAGGTGATATCGTCGTTTTCCCGCGGGTAGTTGTCCGTATTATTGACTTCCTTTCCGCCGAGAATGGCGGTTTTCTCCAGAATCTTGTCGCTGACTACAGTGACCTCCGCCTCGGATTCTGCCGTCTTTTCGTTATAGTAAAGGGTGACGCCGTTTTCCGCATCGCCGGACATTCCCGTCTTTACCTTCATGACCAGGGTCGGATTGGTTTTCACGGTCAGCGAATTCACATCGCCGAAATCCCATGTGACCGCGCTGACGCCGGTCAGGTCTTCTTCGTCCGCCGTAATGGTCTTAGAAACGGACGGGTTGGTGATGGGGATGACTTTATCCGCCTTTCCCGCCTCATAGGAGAGAATCAGGTTGAATTTGTCGATGCCCTCATAAGCGCCGGTATTGATTTTCTGTAAATCCATGTAATTGCTGACGCTGCCCAGGTCGTCTACCATGCGCATATCCGCAACTGCGTGCTCCGTTCCAAAGTCCTTCAGGGTAAAGGTAACCTCATCCCCTCCGGCAACGATACCTACCGGCGTAACATCTTTGTTCACGTCTAAAAGAACCGTATTGATTTCATGGGTTACGGAAATGTTCCAGGTCTTTAATTTGCTCCAATCCTCAGGATCCGGTCCCTGAACCATCCAGTTGTTGGTTACAAACCGCGTGCCGTTGAGGGGTGCGAAAGCCTTGTTGAACACTCTCGGCTCCGGAAATTTCAGGGTGACGTCTACAGTATAGGTGGCGCCAGCCGGCACCCGAATGTCGCTCCACTGCAGCTTCCCGCTTCCCTGCACATAGGTTTCCATATTCTTTGGGCCGAACTGCGTCGACGACAGCGTCAGATTTTCCCCCAGCACCCATTGAAAATCCGAGGTGGCAAAAGGAGCCGGCAGCGTATCCAGGGCGTCCACCCACATGGTACGGTTTCCTTCGTTTTTAATCGTCAACCTGTAGGTCACTACGTCGCCTGGATTGATTTCACAGTATCTGGCGTTGTCAGGCGCCTTTCCGTTGATGGAGTAGATGACTTTGTCCGGCTCCGGTTTCGGCACCAGAGGAATCTGAATGGTGTGGGTACCTTTCCAGGTTCCCTTCAGGTTAATTTTCGCCGTATTGAACGCAGTCACTTCCGCTGCTTCACCGGTGGCGTTGCCCGGTACGTAAATCCATCCCCTGTAGGTAATCTTCTTTACTGCAGGCCAGGCAGAGGTGCCGGAATCCATGGTGCTGATGTTCCAGGTGATTTCATAGCTGTTCCCGATTTTTTTATAGGTTCCTGTAATCGACTTGCCGTCCATCTGCCCCGTTATCGTTCCGGAGTCCCCCGCGTCCTTCACCGGCATCAGACCGCCGGTCATGATGTCCTGTATATACAGATTATCTTCTGCCAGAATGCGGTCGCCCTCATTTTTCACGGTCAGTCCATAGTCTATGTAGTACCAGTTGTCGTTGTTGTCCACCGGGTCTTCGGCGGTTTTCACCACCGTCGGCTTCGGGTAGCGCACTCTGACGCCCAGATTGGTAGAACTCTCTTTTCTTCCCCCGTTCCAATCCACTGCGGCAGTATTTACAATGGAAGAAACGCCGTCGGTGGAAGACACGGTGGCGGTATAGCGATAGTAAATATCCGAACCCACACCAGTGGTAAGGGGGTCGTTATCCAGCGTTTTATTCCTGCAGAAAGTAATCAGATGATTGGCGCTGTCTATCGTATATCCGCTGCTGAGGGTCTGCCAGTTGGTCCCGTCGGTGCTGTACTGAAAGCTCCGCGGGTTCGTCAGCTGCGCCGGATATTTGTCTGTAATCGTCACATTGGCAGGAGACAGCCCGCTGTTTCTCACCTTTACGGTATACTGCACCGTGTCGCCGACGATGACCTTTCCGTTGGTTCCTTTGTTGTGGCTTTTCTCGATGGATATGTCCACGTCTCTGGAGCGGGCAGTATCCGTCACCTTGGCCGACTTCCAGCCGGTGCCGTCCGACTTGGCGTTGACCGTATTGACGATGGAGGTTCCTCCGGCCACATTGTCTTTGACCCTGACTTTAGCCGTTTTGGTCACAGTTGCTCCGGGAAGAACCGTTGCTTCTGTCCAGGTCAGCTTTCTGGTGGCAGCGTCATATGAGGCGCCCTGGGGCGTCTCCATCAAGTCTACCTGTGTAGGAATCGTATCCTCGATGACCAGATTCTTTAAGGTAACCAGACTGGTGTTGGTCACCGTGATGGTATAGGTCAGAATCATGCCATCCCCATCGGTGGTGACCACGCTCCGCTTGTCGATGGTAAAGTCCTGTCCCGGATAGGACAGCGGCGCTTCAGCCTTTGCCGTACTGACTGCATTCTCCGCATGGACTACGGGCATAGCCTCTAAATCCGCTGTGTTGGCAATCTTCAGACTTGCATTCAGGTCGTTCAGGTCCGCAATGTTGACCGCTTCCTTTTTCAGGGTCACGTTAAAACTGACGTCCGGCATCTCTGAAGTATAGTCCGTAAGGCTTTTTCCTGTATATTCTACTGCATAAGTAAAGAGCATCTGATTTTTCGCACTGCCATCGGCGCTGTCATCTTCAGCCTTGACTGCAGCGCCGGTCAGTGTATAGGTGAATCCCTCTCTCGTAGACGCCGGTTTCGTCACTTCGGCCAGCACCTTGCTGCCGTCCTTGATTTGCCATACCCCGTCTCCGGAGACCACGGACAGGGTGGCCTGAGACGCGTCAAAGGTCAGACCCTCCGGCAGGGTCATGGTGTCCGTTACGGTCACTTTCTTCGTAAAAATATGGCCGTGGCCCGTTACATTTCTGGACTTAGCTGTGATGGTGAACGCCAAATCCTTGTTCAGATTGTGATTTTGATTGCCGGTAATCTGACCTGTCGTCAGGAGCTTCTTTTCCACTGGATCCCAGCCAAAAGCTGAGTTTACCGTTACGGTGCCGCCTTTTTTGCTTAAATTACCTGTAATCTCCGTATCGATTTTGATGTCCTCTTCTGTCACCGTGATGGTCGTACCGTCCGGTATAATGCCGTCAGGCAGTTTAAAGAGAATCTGAGTATCTACACTCTGGCCTTCTGTCAGGGTAAAGCTCAGCTTCCGGTTTTCTCTGTCCAGTGTAATGTCAACGCCGCTGACGGTAAGTGTATCCCCATTCTCAAACTGAGTTAAATAATCTGCCATCATCTCAGGAAGCGCAATCTCTACTGCAGCATTTTTGCCGGTACCTACGTTGGCTACCTGCGCATGCAGTTTAAAACTCCCCGTTTCGCCGGAATAGATGGTCTCATTATCCGGTGTAAAGTTTACCTGCACAGCAAAATTCACATTGTCCCCATCGGCGAAGGAAAGGGGATTACAGTAGGAAAGTATAATCACCGCGATTAATCCGATGATAAGAAATTTCTTTGCTCCCTGTCTCGTAAACATATGTCTGCTCCTTTTCTAGTCTTGTTTCTAAAACTCTTTCTCTGTTTTTTGGTACGTTAAATCACCTGTACGATGTCATAAAGCAGTCGGTGTTCGTTACTCAGTCTGTGGTAAAAGCGCTTCCACGCTTTTTTTATAACTTGCGAAGCGTCGCCCTTTATGGGCGACATGTGTGCAAAGGAATTTTGATTCCGTTTTGCACACTTTTTTATTACAGAATTATCGTTCTGTAGTAAAACCTAACGGGTGCACCGTACGATTTCACCGGCAAAGAAAGCAGATTAGTCGGACTTTATTGACGTTTCAGTCAGATTATGATAAAATTTAGTAGTTACAGAATGGCAATATATAACAGGAGTCATTTTTTACTACAGAACGATAATTCTGTAGTTTTTTCTTTTTCGGTCCTCAGACCACCAGCCGCAGCCGGTTAATCTCCCCTTCTACGGATTCCAGCTTTGTCATGGTATAGATTCTGGTGGTTTCGATGCTGCTGTGTCCCAGGATATCCGCCAGGCGGGTTAAGTCCTTTTTCAACTCGTAGAAAGTTCTGGCGAAGAGATGACGCAGGTTGTGAGGAAAGACCTTTTCCGCCTCTACCTCTGCCGCTTCGCACAGCTTTTTCATGCTGCACCAGATGTTGGAGCGGTTTACAGGTTTTCCGCCTCTGGTGACGAAGACCGGCCCGGAGGAAATTTTTCTGCGGCGGCAATACTTTTTTAGCTTTTTACAAAGCTCGGCGGAGAGGATTACCGTTCTGTACTTTCCCTTGTTGAATACCTTGGCCTGTCTGGAGTTCAGGCTTTCTCTGGTGACCCACTTCAGCTCGCTGATGCGAATCCCCGTGGCGCAGAGTGTCTGCATAATCAGCATGAGCCGCTCATCTCCCTGCAGCCTTGCCGTTTCAATGAGCCGCAGGTACTCTTTTTTCGTCAGTTCTTTCTTCTCGTCGCGGAACATCTGCTTCTGCACTTTTACCCGCTTCACCCGCAGGTCGCTCCTTCCGATGAAACAGAAAAAACTGTTCAGGGCCGCCAGTATGGTATTGACCGTCGCAAGCCGGTAAACCTCCAGCAGATGCTGTTTGTAGCCAATCACCTGCTGCTTTCTCAGCTCCCCGCCGGTGAAACTGAGAAAATCCAGAACCGCCTTCCGGTACTTTTCAACAGTAGACAGCGCCTTCTCCTCTTCCATAAGATAACAAACATATTTCTCTAAGACTTCTTTCATTGTTTTTTCTCCTTTGTATCGGCAGTCATGTCAAAAGGCCGTTTTTTGTTCAATTAGCACAATGGGGTTATGCTGATTTCAAAAAGCCGTTGTGCTTAGCATACCGCAATCGCCGTTTTAGCATGACCAAGCATAAAAATATCATGCCGGGTATGAAAAAACAGGAAACCGCTGTCAAGCAGTTCCCTGTTTTTCTCTTATATGATGAGTTGGGCTTAGAACAAGCCTGTAATTTTTCCTGTATTGTCTACGTCGATTCTCTCCGCGGCCGGCACTTTCGGCAGGCCCGGCATGGTCATGATGTTGCCGGTCTTCGCTACGATAAAGCCGGCGCCGGCGTCTATTTTCAAATCTGTAACGGTAATGTGGAAGCCTCTCGGCGCACCCAGCAGGGCCGGATTGTCAGAGAAGCTGAACTGGGTCTTCGCCATGCACACAGGCACACGGTCAAAGCCCAGGGCTTCCAGCTGGGCCAGCTGTTTTTTCGCATTTCCCTCAAAGATTACGCCGTCGGCTCTGTATATTTTGGAAGCAATCATTTCGATTTTTTCCCGGATAGACGCCTCCAGCGGATAGACGAACTGGAAATGGTTCTCCGCTTCGCACAGGCGCATGACCTCGTCGGCCAGGGCCAGACCGCCTTCGCCGCCTTTTGCCCATACCTGACTCAGCACGACGTTAACGCCCAGTTCTCTGCACTTTTCTTCTACCATTTTGATTTCCGCTTCGGTATCCGTCGGAAATTCGTTGATGGCTACCACACAAGGCAGTCCGAAGTGCTGTGTTACGTTTTCCACGTGCTGCAGCAGATTCGGCAGACCTTTTTCCAGAGCCTCCAGGTTTTCCTCTCCCAGGTCGGCCTTAGCTACGCCGCCGTGATATTTCAAAGCCTTGACGGTGGCGACGATGACGCAGGCCGACGGCGTCAGACCGGCCTTGCGACATTTGATATCTATGAATTTCTCCGCGCCCAAATCGGCGGCAAAGCCTGCTTCGGTCACGACATAGTCGGCCAGCTTCAGGGCCATTCTGGTGGCCATGATGGAGTTGCATCCGTGGGCGATGTTGGCGAAAGGCCCGCAATGAACGAAGGCCGGCGTCTTTTCCAGAGTCTGCACCAGATTCGGCTTCAGGGCGTCCTTCAGCAGAGCCGCTGCTGCACCCTGAGCTTTCAGGTCTCTGACAGTGACCGGTTTGTCGTCATAGGTATATCCGACGATGATGCTGGCCAGTTTTTCTTTCAGGTCGTCAATGTCCTTTGCCAAACACATGATGGCCATGACCTCGCTGGCCACGGTAATTTCAAAACCGTCCTCCCGAGGCACGCCGCTCATCTTGCCGCCCATGCCGTCGACGATGTGGCGCAGCTGTCTGTCGTTCATGTCTACGGCTCTCTTCCAGGTGATTCTTCTCGGGTCGATATTCAGTGCATTGCCCTGCTGAATGTGGTTGTCCAGCATGGCCGCAATGAGATTGTTGGCCGCGCCGATGGCGTGAAAGTCACCGGTAAAGTGAAGGTTGATATCCTCCATAGGAACTACCTGGGCGTATCCGCCGCCGGCAGCGCCGCCTTTTACGCCGAACACCGGCCCCAGGGACGGTTCTCTCAGGGCCGCCATGACGTTGACCCCTTTTCTGTGCAGGGCGTCGGCAAGTCCAACGGATGTGGTGGTCTTTCCTTCTCCCGCCGGCGTCGGTGAAATGGCGGTTACCAGAATCAGTTTGCCGTCCGGTGCGTCTTTCTTTTCCTGCAGCAGGTTGTAGTCGATTTTGGCTTTGTAATTGCCGTACTGCTCTACGTATTTTTCGTCGATACCGGCGGCCTCCGCAATCTGGCGGATGTCGGCCATTTCTACTTCCTGGGCAATCTGAATATCACTTTTGATTTCCATGTGTTTGCTCTCCTTTTCTATAAATTCTTTAAAAAACTTTTTCTATGTATCGGGGTCAGTCCCCGAGTATGAAGTCCTTCATAATGGGCTTTGGTGCCGTAGCCTTTATTGCTGGCAAAGCCATAGCCCGGGTAAAGTGCATCCATCTGCACCATCTCTCTGTCTCTGGTCACCTTGGCGATGATGGAGGCGGCGGCGATGGAAAGGCTCTTGCTGTCGCCTTTTATCAGGGACATCTGCGGCTTCTTGATGGCGTCGATTCTCATGGCGTCAAAGAGGATGAAGTCGATGTCGCCGTCCATCTTTTCCTGCAGCTGCCGCCGAGCGTTCTCTACAGCCTGAATCATAGCTACCTTGGTGGCCTCCAGTATGTTTATCTGGTCGATAACCTGATTATCCACCCTGCCCACGCCGCAGCAGAGGGCTCTTTCCAAAATCTCTCCGTAAAGGGTTTCCCGCCTTTTTTCGGAAAGTTTCTTGGAGTCGTCCACCCCCAGCAGGTCGAAATCCTCCGGCAGCACCACCGCGGCGGCGACTACGGGGCCGGCCAAAGGGCCTCTGCCGACTTCATCGACGCCGGCGATGAAACCATAGCCCTTGCCGCGCAGGTCTCTTTCGTATATCTGCATCTCGATGAGACGCTGTTTCAGCCAAGCCTCTCGTTCTGCTTTCTTCATCTCTGTCTTCTCTCCAGTGTAATATTTCCAATCTTTCCGCCGCGAAATTCATCCAGCACGGTTCTGGCACACCGGTCGTAGTCGATGCGTTTTCCCGGCAGGATAAAGCCTCTCCTGCCGGCTATCTCTTCCATGGTGGCCAGAGGTGTTTCGCAGACCTCTTCCAGCTTGTAGCGGGCACAAAGCAGCTGCGGATATTCTTCCGTCAGGACGCCGATAAGCTCCATGGCAAGGGTGGCCGTGTCCAGAATTTCGTCTTTGATGGAGCCGCAAAAAGCAAGGTTCAGCCCCGCCTTAGGGTCCTCAAACTTGGGCCAGAGTATGCCGGGCGTGTCCAGAAGCTGCATACCGTTTTTCAGGGAAAGCCACTGTTTCCCTCGGGTTACGCCGGGACGGTCTCCGGTCTGAGCGCTTTTTCGTCCCGTCATTCGGTTGATGAGGGAAGATTTTCCCACGTTGGGAACGCCTACAATCATCATACGCAAAGGTTTCTTCAGGGCTTTTTCCGCATTCTTCGCGGCCTGCTCCCTGTCCAAAACCTTGAAAAGCTGGCTGACGCCTGCGCCGCTCATGCAGTTCATAGTTATCGCCAGATTGCCCTGCTCTTCAAAAAAGGCGGCCCATTTTTCGTTTTCTTTCCGGTCTGACAGGTCGCTTTTGTTCAGAACGATAATCCGTCTCTTGCCTTTCACCAGTTCGTCGATGATGGGGTTGCGGCTGGATACGGGTATTCTGGCGTCGATGACTTCGATAACCAAATCCACCAACTTCAGATTGGCCTGAATCAGCTCCCTGGTCTTTTTCATGTGACCGGGGTACCAGTTTATATTTTCAATCATAGGAATTTCCTTTCATGCTACGTCTGCTATTTTCCTGTATAATGAATAGTATACCACATTTTTATCGGCGCCGTCTACTAAGTTGGCAAAGTGCTTTTCTGTGTTACATGCAAATCGTCCCGCACCTGCCTCTCGTTGCTGCTCTGCGGGTCAACTTTCCCTCTCCTTCCTATGGAAAGCGTCCCGCATCTGCTCTTCACCGCTGCTCTGCGGGTCACATGCTCCTCGCCTTCCCATGCAAAGCGTCCCGCACTCGCTCTTCACTACTGCTCTGCGGGTCACATGCTCCTGGCCTCCACAGCAATAATGTCCCGCACCTGCTCTTCACCACTGCTCTGC
>CBCTFZ010000012.1:0-66141 GCA_965146355.1 uncultured Emergencia sp.
GTCATAACCAGCAGGCCGTTGGTCTTTGCAATCTTCAAGATACCGTCTACCAGCTGCCCCAGCATACCGGTTGCTTCCAGCACGCCTGCGAAGGACATGGAGCACAGTACGATGGATACAGTCCAAAGCATACCGTCAAATCCGCCGCCGCCTACTACATCGGCTACTGAGTATTCATCGGTCAATACGATGTCCTCGCTGATGGATTCATAGCCATAGTGCATGATGCTGAAGAAATTTTCAAACTCGATACCCTGTACTAAGCCCATGCAGAACAGACCAATGATAACCGCGCCGAACATTGCAGGCAGTGCAGGAATTTTCATAACTACTGCTGCCAGAAGAATGACAACTGGAAGCATCAGCCAAGGGCTGACAACGAACTCGTTCTGAATGGCGTCCTGCAGGATATCCTTCATCTCCATCTGAACCTCTCCGCTAGGTGCCGCGCCTCTGCCCAGGATGAACCACAGTACCATGGCAATCACATAAGACGGGGTAACCGTCCAAACCATGTGCTTGATGTGGTCGAAGATATTGGAGCCTGCTACAGCCGGCGCCATGTTTGTGGTGTCGGACATCGGAGACATCTTGTCGCCGGTGTAAGCGCCGGATACGACAGCGCCTGCCGTCAGTGCCGGGTTGATACCAAGACCGATGGAAATACCAATCATAGCAACGCCGATGGTACCTGCCGTCGTATAAGATGAACCGATAACCAGTGAAATCAGCGTGCACAGCAGAGCCGCTGTTACCAGAAAGATTGCAGGATTGATGATATTCAGTCCGTAATAAATCATGGACGGAATAATACCGCCGGCTTTCCAGGTGGATACCAGCATACCTACAGTCAGCAGAATCAGGTTGGCCTGCATGGAGCGGCTGATGCCCTGAATCATACCTTTTTCCATTACGTTCCACTTCCAGCCGTTGAGGGCGCCAACGATGGATACAAATGCTGCTGCCAGAATCATCGGCATATGCGCTTCGCCATAATTGTCAGCGGTGAAGAAGATAGAGTAACAGATAACGCCTAATGTAAATACTACACAGATTAAAATCTGCCACATGGGAACTCGTCTACCCATAAGTTTACCTTGTGCAATATAGAAGATAGGGCTTCCACATTGTACTTTCCTTTCTTATAATTTGTAAGAAAAATAATTACATTTATAACAAAGATTAAACACCTTACCCTACTGGTATTTAAGCTTCATCATACTTTCTAATCAGGTCTTTGGCAGTCTCCTCGGAAAGACCCGCGTCCAGGCACACCTGGATAAACGCCGCGTCAAGAGCCTTCCTCTGTTCGTCACGCAGAGGGCAGATAGTCTGCTTGTCAATCTCCTGGACGTATTCTCTGGCCTTATCCATGATGGATTTCTTGCCTTCCTTTATCCAGGCAGCTCTTTCCTGATAGTTCATGGTAATATTGCTGTAGTTGTGTTCTTTTTTATAGTTTTTCAGCGTATGCTTCTGGGTCATGAAGTTTCCGCCGGAGCCTACTTCCAGCAGCAGGTCGGCAGCCAGAGTCTCATCGTTGAAGCGGACGCCTTTCTGCAGATGCTTCAAAGTGCCGATATAATCGTTATCGATTACCAGCTTTTCGATGGACATTTCTGCGATAACGTTGAGGCCGCCGGCACCGGATACATTGTCGACGCCTGCCATCATAGCCATGAGACCGGACCTTGCGGTTTCACTGCCAGCCTGATAATCTACAATCTTGGCGTCAGACATGGCTGCATAAGTATGTACCGGCAAACCGTAATAGTGGCCCATCTGGGCATAAGCACCCATAATCATGCTGCACTCCATGGCTTCCATCGGCGTGTACATGGTCTTCATGTTGAAAATGCAAGGCGCGCCGCCGTAGGAAACCGGATGTCCCGGCTTGGTTACCTGAGCCAGCACCAGACCTGCCAGAATCTCCACAGTGTGGTTCAGGATGCAGCCTGCCAGAGTGATTGGACCGGTTGCTCCTGCAATCTGTGCGGAAATCAGGTTAATAGGAATATCCATTCTGACGCAGTCGATGATATTTCTTGCACCGATATGAGACCACTTCAATGGCGAAGTGACGCAGATATCAAAAATGGTATATGGTTTGGTCCTGACCGCTTCTTCGCTGCCCAGAACCGCAGTTAACAGTTTAAATGTCCTCGGAACGCCTTCTGCGTCGGTGGAGCCGCCGATAATAGGTTTGATGGAGTTCTGCATTTCCGTGTAGTACAGATACTGGGACCCCAGTTCCCCCGGTGCTTCCTCACAGACGATGGAGGAAGATACGAAGTCGATGTGAGGCAGACTCTGCGCTACCTTAGTCAACAGCTTCAAATCCTTTACGCCTGACAACCTTACCGTGTCGCCGTCGCTTTCCAAAATATTTCCGGCGCTGCTTCCGGGGTTAAATCTGGTTTTGCCGTCGCCGAAAGTGCAGTAAAAGTTTCCTTCTCTGTCATATAAATCAAAAGTGCTCGGTGCGGACTTGATGCACTGCTCTACGATTTCTCTCGGGAATTTCACCTTCTGCGTCTGCCTGTCAACGCTGCAGCCGGCTTTTTCAAGCAAATCCAGCGCTTCATCATAAGCGAAAATAATTCCTAAATTTTCCAATACGTATAATGCTTTTTCGTGCATTTCCTTGACCTGCTCATTGCTGAGGATTCTCAGCTGCGGCATGTTGTCGAATGAAAATTTGTCCATTTCGTTTCTACCTTTGCCTCTCTTTAACTAATTTTGTGATATATAAATTATACAAAAATCGTCCGCCGGAATTTAGGTCATATTTCAGTTCTTTTAGAAAAATAATTACAATCTTCTAATTATTGTACAATTTTTGTTTTTTTGAACCCTGAAACAGCTTGCAATTTCAGCATTTGCAACAATCCGCATAACATTAGATAACGTCTATTATTTGCGTTTTATTCTCTCTTTGCAGATAAAAATAATACCAAAGTATACAATCTTTCTATATGGACTTTGTCCAGTTCAAATGATAAAATTATACCATATTTATCGTTAAAAAAAGAGGAGAAAAATATGGTAAAACAAATTTATCCAAGAGTAGAAGTCAACTTACAGTACCTGAAAGAAAATGTAGCTGCAGTAGTTGACAGATGCAAAGCCTTCGGTATCGATATTGCAGGCGTTATCAAGGGTACTACCGGCATTCCTGAATGTGCCAAAATGTACCAGGAGGGCGGCGCCAAAATGATTGCCTCCTCCAGACTTGAGCAGATTGAGGACGCCATCGAATACGGTATCGACCTGCCGATGCTCTTACTGCGGGTTCCAATGCTCAGCGAACTTCCTGAAGTTGTAAGGCTCTGCGATATCAGCTTAAACAGCGAAGTTTCCGTTCTGAAAGCCCTTAACGAAGAGGCTGCAAAGCAGAACAAGGTCCACAAGGTAATTCTCATGGCAGATTTGGGAGACCTGCGAGAAGGCTTCTGGGACAAGGACGAGATGGTAGAGGTGGCCGTTATGGTGGAAAAGGACCTTGCCAGCCTTGAACTTGCCGGAGTGGGCACCAACCTGGGCTGCTACGGTTCCATTGAAGCTACCGCCGACAAGCTTGACGAACTGGTTGCCATCGCGGAAAGAATCGAAGACAAGATTGGCAGAGAGCTGGAATTTATCTCCGGCGGCGCCACCACCAGTCTTCCTAGAATCATCAACAACGATATGCCGAAGAGAATCAATCTGCTCCGCGTCGGAGAAGGTATTCTTCTGGCAAGAGATTTGGATGTATTCTACGGCTACGATATGAGCTGGATGCATCAGGATGTCTACACTCTGAAAGCAGAGGTCATCGAAGTCAAGGATAAGCCGTCCCACCCGGTTGGAAAAATATCCATCGACGCCTTTGGACATACACCGGAATACGTTGACAGGGGTATCAGAAAAAGAGCCCTCCTGGGTATCGGTAAAGTAGACTACGGCAGCATCGACGAAATCTTCCCGAAGGACAAGGGAATTGAAGTCATCGGCGCTTCCAGCGACCACACCATTTTAGACATCGAAGACGCAGAAAGAGATTTGAAGCCCGGCGATATCGTAGAGTTCGGCATCAACTACGCGTCCATCGTATATCTGACAAACTGCAGAAACGTACAGATTGTATTTGTATAAACCGTGAAGATAAATCGCGCTCCTTTGCGGCCCGCGCATTTAGCAGACTGAATATATACGCCCTCGGCTGGTAAGTAATTTGCCCTCCGGGGGTTTCTTCGTATCTTTAAATCAGGAGGTAAAAATATGGCAAAGTTAATCGATTACCAATGCAGGTATGCCGAATACAGCGGCATTTCTGAAGAAGCTGCCAGAGCCAAAGGACTATCTCTTCCCGAGGCCTATTTCAGCGGAGAGCAGATTGCGGCTCTTGCAGGAGAGAACCCTGTGCTTCCCTTTGACCCGGTTCTGGAAGCAGAGGCCATGGGCGCAAAGATAAAATTCGACGCTTCGCCGCTGGGCCCGCGCAAGGAGGAAGATATTGTGACGAAAATCGACCAGCTGGCAGAGCTTCCTGTTATGGACATCACAAAAGGCCGTCTTTCCGAAACCCTGAAAGCAGTCAGACTGATAAACCAATCAGGGAGCAGTGCTTCCATAGAGCTCCACGGGCCTGTCACCATCGTAAACGGCGTCAGCGATTTAATGAAAATTCTCATGGGCTGGCGAAAGAAACCTGAAATAATGGATGCATTTTTTGCAAAAGTTTCAGAGGGTCTGGTGAATTTGGCCCTGGCTGCAAGAGACGCAGGCTGCAGAGTCATCTATTATACCGATTCTCCCGGCAGTCTGAACATTCTGGGCCCAAAATACGCCCGGCAGATTACAGAAAATTTTACGGTACCTTTTCTTACTGAGCTGGACGCCCGTCTGCCGGAAGACTGCGTCATTCACCTATGTCCAAAGACCTCTTTCCTTCTGGCCGGGTGTGAAAAAGCTCAGTGGAAGAAGCTGCAGCTTCCCCAGCCGATGCTTTACAAAGACGCATGTCTTTTTGCCTGCGGAAAGGTGCGGATTCTCGGCCAAAGATGCCGTAAGGCAGAAAATATCACGGTTACCTGTATCAATTATCTGGAAATAACAGAAGCACGGAGTAAATGAATATGAAAAACAATTTTTACAATTTGTATATGAAAATAGACACGGATATCGTGGCAGAAAATTACCGCAAAGTACAGGACTACATCGGCCGGGATACCGGCATTATCCCTGTAGTCAAAGGAAACTGTTACGGCTTCGGTCTCGCGCCTATGGCAAAGCTTTTCGAGGAGCGGTGCGGTGCGAAGCTTATCGCTGATTCCGCCATGCACGAGGCAGTTGAACTGCGGCAGGCAGGAGTCAAGTGCGATATTCTCATCGTAGGCGGCATTCCCCAGCACCTTCTTCACGGCGCCATAGAATACGACCTGCAAATTCCTCTGTTCGAGGAGGTCACCGCCCGCCGAATCAACAGCCTGGCAAAAGAGGCCGGAAAGAAAATTAAAGTCCACATTAAGATTGAAACCGGTATGAACCGGCTGGGTGTGAAGCCCGGCGAAAAGTTGGAAAATCTATTGAATTTGGTAAAATCTTTAGAAAACATTCAGATTGTCGGCGTCTATACCCACTTTGCTTCTTCTACCGCCGACTATTACGACGCCTTTGCCGTAGAACAATTTGAGCGGTTTCAGAGAGGCGTCGCCCAAGTTCGCGCAGCAGGCTTTGAGCCGGAATATATTCACTGCTGCAATTCCGCAGCCATCGCCTGGTTTCAGGAGGCCATTTCCTTCAGTACCCATGTTCGTTCCTGTACTTCGGTTCTGGGCCATATGGCCATGGAGGACGGAAGAGAGCCTATCGGTCTTATAGAACCCGTAGAGATTGGCACTTATATCACCAATATTCACGATGTAGAGCCGGGGGAAAGCGTAGGATACAGCCAGGCTTTCAGCGCGGCTGCACCCATGACTATCGCCACCCTCTCTGTAGGATTTGCCGACGGCTTTTATCCGAGATGGATGCGGGACCAGGGGCCGGTACTGGTAAACGGACGCCGCACCCGGTTTCTGGGCTGCTGCATGGACCAATCCTTCATCGACGTTACCGGAATCCCGTGCGAAATCGGAGACAGAGTCATCATGGTGGGAAGAGACGGCAAAGAACAGATTACCACCTGGGAAATGGAACAGTTCTGCGGAAATACCTTTGAATTTTTATACGGAACCCTGGGTCACAGAGTCGAAAGAATCTATAAATAATGGGGAAACACCCATACTATAATAAAAGACTGCCTCTGAATCCGTCGGCATATACCCCATAGGGGTATATGCCCCAAAAAAGCTGTGCTGCTTTTCCCGCACCGAGCCTTTAATAAGGGTCTGCGGGATATTTTTACAGGGATATGCCATAGATATCCAAAAATCGGCGCGAAAAAAGCATGTTGCAAAGGGAATTTCCGTCAAATTATACCATTAATTTACATTTTCTTGCATTTAAGTTGCCTGTGAGGAACCCCTTTACCTCTGAAAACGCTGCAGATACCCCCCTATTTTTTGAAAAATCTTCCCGCAGCCCCGGTTTCAGCGAAGCCTGCGGGAAAAACTTCGATTTCAGAGTCATCGATTAGATACCAAGAAAGGAGCCCCCATGATAAAAGTTTTACCGGAAGACAAAATGGACGTCTTAAAAGCCTTTGCTGACGACGGGATTATCAAAAAACTGGACGACAGCAGAAACTATTTCACCGCTGTGGGCGAAAAGCGGTATTTCCTCACTTTCCGCTGGCTGGACGGCAAGAAAGTTACAGTGTTTGCCTCCTCCGAGGAGCTTATCATCGTCACAGGCAGCAAACAGGTGGCGGATTTTGCAGATAAAGTAGATACGCCCTCAGACGGCATCCTGCAGCTTCACGAGTTTCTGCTGGAAATGACCGCAAGCGATGTTTATAAACTGGAATCACTGGAAAATATGATTATTTTTCTTGAAGATAAACTTTTAATGGATAACCGCCCAAGCAAAGACGGTATCGCTGATATCATCAAAGTCAGAAAGGACCTTCTGCAGGTCAAGCGATACTATGAGCAGATGGAATTTCTCACCGACGAGCTGGCCGCCATAGACCCCTCCTTCGGCTTTATTGACAAAAAGTTCGACCGGCTTTTAGAGTTCGTTCTCCACCTGCAGGAATACATCGAAGCCGTGCGGGAAGCCTACCAGTCGCAGATTGATATCGAGCAGAACAATATCATGAAGGTTTTTACGGTCATAACCTCTATCTTCCTTCCCCTCTCCCTCATTGCAGGCTGGTATGGCATGAATTTTCAACTGCCGGAATTCGGCTGGCGATGGGGATACCCCTATGTCATCGCCCTGAGCCTGTGTCTGGTCCTGGTTCTGCTTGTGGTGTTCAAGCGAAAAAAATGGTTCTAATAAAAATTCACAGCAGCTTCTCTATATCAGGCAGATAAGCTTCATAGTCCTTCCCCTCTCTTCGGCGCTGCAAAGCGGTAACCAGGGAGGTGAAGGTTTTTTTATTGATAGGAAATATCTTCAGCGCAATAAACCCGACAGTAAAACAGATGCTCGGAACCAGTATGTAGGCCGCGCTTAAAAAGCTTATCACACTTTCAGGCTGAGCAGCGGCCGCCGCAGTAAACCCGGATTGGTCGAAAAGGATTCCGAAAAGCTGAATGACTACGGCGGTAATCAGCGTTCCCAGCACCGACACCAGGGACATGATATCCCCCTCCCGCCTTTTGTTGTTGACGAACTCATCCACCTCCACAATATCATAAAAGATAGAGCTGGAAAGCTGCCAGAAGCTGGTCTGCATAACGGAAAAGGCCGCCACATAGAGCGCCGCTCCCATAAGCGATGCAGGCGCCAGAAAATATACTCCGTAACCTATAACGGCGCCTATTGCCATGACAATCATCTGCTGATTGGCTTTTCCCAGAGAAATGGCCATCTTGTTAGCTACAGGGGTCATAATGATGAAAATCACAATAGTTAGCCCGTACATATAGGAGGAGTATCGGTTATCAAGACCCAAGCAGTATTTGAGATAATAGATTGTGGCTACGTTAAATAAGGCAAAAGCACAGCCGAAGGCCGCCTTGTAGACAATCAGAAGCCTCATGGTTTTCAGCTTTGACAGCTGAAAATAGCTGCGGAGAATTTCCCGGGCGATGCCTCTCTTTGCTTTTCCTCCATCCCCGGCTTCAGAGTCCCCAGTCCGTTCCAGTCTGCCAATCTCCATGGCTTTTTTCTTCGTCAGTTTAAAAGAGGCGAACCAGCTGGCAAAGGAAACCGCTCCCACAATACACCCGATAGCCTGCCAGCCTAAGGCCTGCTTTTCAGAGAAAAACTCCAATACCCACAGGGGCATTACGTAGCCCAGCGTATTTCCGATGATAGAAAAGATTCTCGACAGCGTGCGGAGGCGGGTCCGCTCATCATAGCCCGACGCGATTTCCGCACCGAAGGCGTTGTTTGGTATCTCAAAAGTGGAGAAGGAGATACGGAACAGAATGCTGAGCACCAGATAGTAGACGAATTTCCCACCTTCCAATCCGGTAATCGTATGCATGATAAGAACCATAACTACCGGCATGGAAAGGGCTGCCGCCAGAATAAAAGGTCTTCTCTTTCCCATGGAAGAACTGCAGTTGTCTGATAAATTGCCTACAATCATACCGGTGATTACCTCCACCAGCAGCGCGATAGAGGTAATGGTTCCCGCCGCAGCTGAGCTCATGCCCACACTGTTGGTCAGAAAAATGACGAAGTAAGACCCCATAAAGTTATAAGTATTTCCTTGGGCGATATATCCGATTCCGTATCCTAACATAGCTTTTCTCTCCCGAACGCTTCTTTTATGAAAATTCTCCAAATTCCGCCCTGAGGGTCGGCTGGCCGTATATCTGTATACAAGGCCATGTTACATCATCTTTTTTCTTTTTTCAAGAGCAGTCTTATGATATAATGTAACAAAATATAGAATCGGAGGTTTTCTTATGACATTAGGACGTGAAAAAATTCCCTTTCTCAATACGCCCACACCCCTGACCAGGCTGGACAACATTTCAGCCGACTTAGGAATCAACCTCTACCTGAAGCGGGACGATTTGACGAATTTCGGTGTAGGAGGCAATAAGCTGAGAAAGCTGGAATACTTTATAAAGGACGCTGCAGACCAGGGCGCGACCATGCTGCTGACCGTGGGCGGCGCCCAAACCAACCACGGCAGGCTGACCGCCGCCGTCGCTGCCAAATTCGGTATGAAAGCAGCAATCATCGCCGTGGATTCTTATCCGGGCGAGATTTCTGCCAATCTTCTCCTGGACGGAATCATGGGCTGCCCGGTCTATCTGGTTCAGGAGGACGGTGTCCGCAGCCCGTCAGAGCTGGAGGCAGCCGCCATCGAAAAGGTTACAAAAGAGTGGGAAGAAAAAGGCGAAAAGGTCTACTTTATCCCCCTGGGAGGTTCCAACGAACTGGGCTGCTTAGGCTATTACGACTGCGCCTTAGAACTGGCGCAGCAGACAAAAGACATGGGGCTTTCCGACGTAAGGGTGGTTACCACCGTGGGAAGTATGGGCACCTATATGGGGCTCGCCGCCGCTATCAAAAATGAACAGCTTCCTCTCCGCCTGACCGGCATAGGAATTTCCCCTCAGAAAGGCGGCCTTACCGCCATGGCCTTAGCATATTACGGCCGGGTCAAGGATTTCTTCCGGCTGCCTGCGGATATGACGGCAGAGGACTTCGATTTAACCAGCGATTACGACCGGGGAGCATATAACAATCCTGTCAAAGAGGTTCGAGAAGCCATCTACTACATGGGCAGGCGCGAAGCAGTGATTCTGGATCCGTGCTATACGGGCAAAACCTTCGCAGCTATTCTGGACATGGTCGAAACCGGTAAAATCCGCCGCGGCGAAACTGTTGTCATGATTCATACCGGCGGTCTTCCGGGCGTCTACACGAAACATCACCGGGTAGAGATTGAACAAGAACTTTCAGGCTATATACATATCATTTAAGGGCCGCCGGCAGATACTGACGGTTCCGCCCGGCGACTATCAAAAAAATGCGGATAAGCCCCTTAGCTATATCCGCATTTTTTTATTTTCAGTTCATGACAGCCCTCTTTTACCAACACGGTGAAATACAGCTGGAACAAATATAAAGGGTGCAGCAGCTTGAACACAAATCGTCACTCTGATTATAGCCTCGATTGTCCGAACGGCTGCGGTACATACCGCCTCTGGCCGCCATCTGCTGGTAAAATCTCTGATATTCGAAATTGTCCGGGTCCATGTTGATGGCCTGACGTACGTTGGAGAGACCGTCGTCTACATAGCCTTTTCGGTAGGCTACAACGCCGCTGAGGAAAAACCACTCTGCGTCTCTGTTCGGCGCATTAATCAACATCTGCTCAGCCCTGGCAAGGTCGCCTCGGTCGATGGTCTTTCGCACTTCATAATAAAGTGAAGCGCCGCCCCCGCTCTGTTTTCCGTAGGAATTTGCGCCGCCGTTTCCGCCGAACGGACTGCCTCCGAAAGGATTGCCGTAAGCGCTGCTCCCGTTCTGAGAACCTCCGTAGGCGCCCCTGTTCTTAGTCAGAGCATCGTAAGCCTCGTTGATTTCCTGCAGCTTCTCCTCCGCCAAATCCGCCAGCGGATTATTCTGATATTTGTCCGGGTGATATTTCTTCACAAGCTCCTTGTACGCCGCTTTAATCTCCGCATCTGAAGCGCCCGGTTTGACACCCAATACTTCATATGGATTGTTCATGTTCTGTCCTTTCTTGGAGAATCTGGTCCGTTCTGCGTCTGATTCCCATAAAAATAATATTTTCAACGATTCCCTGATGTTTCTTCATCGGAAGGAGGTCGTATGCGTCTGAAATTTCTGCAAGATAATTATATAGCAAATCTCCGGTACCCTCAAGTTTATTTTTTCGATAAATAAGAGGATTATAACTGCCGTCTCTGAAATCCTTTTCGTAATCTGAAAAGGCGTCTATGACGTAAATCCAGCGGCCCAGTGTTCTGCCAAGCTGAGCCAGGATTCTCTTCAATTTCTTCTCTTCCTCCGGGCTTTTCGCCGGAAGCTCATAGCCTGTAAACAGGGCCTCCATGATATCCGCAAAGGTGTCTGCCGTCCGGTCCAGGGAGCCTGACTTTTCTCTTTCCAGAGAGGAAAGCTGAGCCAGAGCTTTTTCCGCAGCGCCGCACATTTTCGGATAGTTCCTGCGCAGCTTGCGGTAGGAAAGAGACAACCCGGTTTTCCCGGCCAGACCTAAAGCGCTCCTGTCGTCCCGCCAGTTGTCCAGGCACTTGTGATACGCTAAAAGCACCATGATATCCGCCGCGTAGTCAACAGCAGAATTATCACGAATCACCGGTTTTTTCTGAACCGGATGAATGATACAGTGCTCGGCCTCCATATGGTCCGCCTCTGCGGTCAGTCCGGAAAGTATCAGAGCCAGAAAGACTAAATCATAGCTCAGCGTCATCCTGGGAAGCTGTCCGTAACGCCGCCCGATGGACTTGCAGATACCGCAGTAATAACCTTGATACACGTCGTATTCCCGCAATTTTAATTCGCTCTTCTCAATGGTTACATACCCTAACATAATACCTTGATGATAAACCATTTCAATGAAGTTTTCAAGAAGTCTATGTGAAAATTGCCTTCAGCATGTCGACAAATTTCGCAAATTCTGTTACCATAGAAGTGCATAGTAAAAATTATATCTTAAGAACTAAGGAGAGAAATCATGAAAATCAAAAGACTATTTCTAACGGCCCTGATTTCCATGGCTGCCCTCTTTATCACGTGCGGACTGGCCTTTGCCAGCAACGCCGTGGTGGATTCTGAAACGTACACCCATCCGTCTCAGTTTGGCAATACGCTGATTCTGGACGGTATTGACGTGTCCGTCTATCAGTATGATATCGACTGGGAAAAGGTAAAGAAGCAGGGGATTGACTTTGCTTATATCCGGTTAGGTTATTCTTACCTGGCCTCCCCTCACCGTACCAATTTGGATACATACTTTGAACAGAATTACAAAAACGCGAGAGCAGCCGGAGTTATGGTAGGCGTATACTACTACTCCACCGCAACTTCTATCACAGAAGCACAGAAAGAAGCCAAGTTCGTTCTCAGCACCCTTGACGACAGAGAACTGGACTTGCCTGTAGTATACGACTTCGAGATGCCTTCCGGCAGCAGATTGACTTCCGCCTACAACGGCTGGAGTTCCAGCACCCGGAAGACGAAGGCAGCCTCTAACTCATTGGCATTTTTAAATTATATCGAAAAAAATTCCGACTACACGGCCATGTTCTATTCCTACAGAAGTATTACTTCTCCATACGGCAGCCCCAGCAGCCGCAAACTGGATATGAGTATTATTGACAGCAAGTACAGAGTTTGGCTGGCGCAGTATTCTACAGATAACAGCTACGAGCGACCTTTCGATACCTGGCAGTATACCTCCAGCGGAACCATTTCCGGTATCAGCGGAAGAGTAGACTGCAACTTCTGGTACTATGACAATGCTGCCGAAAAAACTGCGTCGGGCACCAAGAGCATCAAAAATGCCACGGTCACCTTGGGACAGAGCAGCTATACTTATAGCGCTTCTCAGAAAAAGCCTTCCGTTTCCGTCTCCTACAGCGGTACCACCCTGACAGAAGGAGTCGACTACAAGGTCCACTATCTGAAGAATGTCCTTGCAGGTACTGCCTACGCCCGGATTGAAGGATTGGGCAAATATTCCAATGTTCAGCTGGTTCCATATACCGTTTCCAAGGCCAAAATCTCCGGCGCAACGGTATCAGCAGTCAGCGACGTTGTCTACAGCGGCAAGCTGAAGATTCCTTCACCGACCGTCAAATACAACGGTACTACCCTGAAGAAAGGTACCGACTATACCCTGAGTTATTCCAGCAACAGAAGTGCAGGAACCGCTACCATTAAGATTACGGGAAAAGGCAATTTCACCGGCACTACGACTACGACCTTTACTATCTTAAAGGCCGAGCCGACCTTTACGGGCACTGCTTCCTACACCAAGAATACCGGTGACAGCGCTTTCACCCTCAACACGAAATCCAGCAACGAGGACGCTGTTCTAACCTACAAGTCCAGCGATACATCCATTGCCACTGTCAGCAGCAGCGGTAAGGTCACGCTCAAGGGAAAAGCCGGAACTGCAGTCATCACCGTAACCAGTCCGGAAACGGCCAACTACAAGGCTGCTGCAACGACTGTCCAAGTCAAGGTTACCAGTTCCACCAGCATTATAAACGGTGTGGAGAAAACAACCATCGACGCATCGGCCGCCCTGGGTGAAAAACTCATTCATCTGACCTGGGCAAAATCCGCAGGCTACAAGGTGGATTACTTTGAAGTCTACAGGAGCGAAGAATCCGGTGTCTACGACGATACTCCGTTTTACACCACCAAGTCCGGAACTTCTAATTCTTACAAGAATACGAAGAGTCTGACAAGCGGCGTCACCTATTATTACAGATTGCGGGGCGTTCGTACCATCGGCAGCACCAAGTACTACACGCAGTGGTCAAACGAGGTTTCTGCAGATTACAAAGCATCTGACCTTTCAGCCGCCGGTTCCGGGATTGCTGCAGGTGTTGAAAACACCACGATGACTGCTCGTTCTGAACTTCTAAGCGGCGCCATCAGAGTCAGATGGACCAAGAGCTACGGCTATAAAATGGACTATTTTGAGATTTACCGAAGCACCAAATCGGGCAGCTACGGCAGCGAACCGCTGTTTACGACCCCTAACGGCAACTGGACATCCTACAAGAATACGAAAAGTCTGAAGAAAGGCACAAAGTATTACTACAGAGTCCGCGGCGTCCGCACGGTTAACGGCGTCAAATATTATACCCAGTGGTCTAAACAAGCCATAAGAACATATCGATAAACAGTCTTTTAAAGGCAGCCCCTGCAATGTGAGGGCTGCCTTTTTCATTCCGCAGATTGTTACAAGTATCCCGCAAGCCTTAGCTCTTGGGCTTTGCGGGACGGGTCTGCTGACTCTGGGCAGCTGCTTGCGTCCCGCAGCTTCCTACTCCTCAGGCTTTGCGGGACGGGTCCACTTACTCTGGACAGCTGCCTGCGTCCCGCAGTCGCCTACGCCTCGGGCTTTGCGGGACAGGTTTACTTACTCTGGGCAGCTGCCTGTGTCCCGCAGTCCCGTGCTCCTCGGGCTTTGCGGGACAGGTTTACTTATTCGGACGATTGCCTGTGTCCCGCAGTCCCGTGTGAAGTACATGCTGCGGGAAAATCAGTGAGAAAAAATATCCCGCACATAACGCAGACAAACATGTGCGGGACAAAAGACAACGCTGGCGGCGGTGACGACGCCGCCTTCTATCTGCTGCGGCAAAAAAACAGCGGTATGCCAATTATGCGATGTTTATATCCTTGGCATACCGCTTTCATGTTTTATTAATTTGGCAAAACCGTCCAGTCTGTTTTAAGCCATTCTCGCAGCCATTTCTTCCTCGAGCTGTCTGTAGGCCACCTTGCCCACCAGAGTTTTCGGCAGCTGGTCTCTAAATTCGATGCTCTTTGGCATTGCGTACTTGGCAACGTTTTTTTCCAAATGCCTCATAATGCTTGCTCTTGTTTCTTCATTAGGCGCAAAGCCCGGCTTCAGCATAACGAAAGCAACGACTTTCTGTATCTTCAGAGAATCTGGAACGCCGATGACGCAGCTCATGTGCACCGCTTCGTGGGCGTCCAGCACGTTTTCAATCTGGGACGGATATACGTTGTAGCCGCTGGTTACAATCATCCTCTTAATTCTCTGACGGAAGTAAACGAAACCGTCATCGTCCATCATACCCAGGTCCCCCGTATGCAGCCAGGTAAGACCGTCATCGTGAACCTTCAGAGTGTCTGCGGTTTCTTCCGGATGGTTGATGTATTTCATCATTACCGTAGGCCCTGCCAGACAGATTTCCCCCTCTTCACCGTAAGGAACTTCCTCTGTGGTGCCCACTTTCACTATCTTGTAGTAAGTATCCGGAAACGGCAGTCCGATACTGCCTTCCTTCTCCATGTGTACCGGCGTTAGACAGCTGGCTGTAACACATTCTGTAGTGCCGTAACCCTCTCTGACCACAATATGAGCGCCATGGGTTTTGAGGAAAGCGTCAAACCGCTTCTTCAGTTCTACAGATAAAGAATCGCCTCCGCTGAACACGCCCTTCAGGCAGGACAGATTTACCTTGTCCAAGGTCGGCAGCCGCAGCAGCGCTTCGTACAGAGTCGGAACCCCGGCGATAAAGTTAGGCTGATGCTTCTTAATTAGTTTCGCATAGCTTTCCGGCGTAAAACGAGGAATCAGAATACATCTTCCCCCGTTGGCGACCATAGAGTGAATGCTGACGCCCAGTCCGAAGCCGTGGAACATCGGCATCACAGCCAGCATCTTATCTCCCGGCTTAAACATCTTGTTGGTAGCCATAATCTGCGCCGCCAAAGCGTTAAAATTCAGGTTAGACAGGAGAATACCCTTCATGGTGCCGGTGGTGCCGCCGCTGTACAAAATTGCAGCAGGGTCTTTTCCTACCCTTCTCACGGCATACTCAGCCTTGTAGGTCTTTCCGTTTTTCAGGAAATTATTCCACCAGATGATAACTGCGTCCTTAGGCACTCTTATCTTGCGGCCTTCCATCAGATAGTAGCCTTTCTTTTTGATAGGACTCAGCACATCCTTGACACTGGTAATAATCAGGCTGCGCAGGGGAACATTCTGTCTGATATTCTCAAACTTGCCGTACATCTGATCCAAAGTCAGGCATACAGCGCTGCCCGACTCTCTGATAGTAAACTCGATTTCTTTTTCGCTGGAAAGAGGATGCACCATATTGGCGATGGCCCCTACCAGGTTGACTGCATAAAACATCACCATGGTCTGGGGCGCATTAGGCATACAGATGGTCACTGCCTCCCCTTCCTGTACGCCGATAGACTTCAGGGCCCTGGCGCATTCGTTGATTTCCTTGATAAAATTCTTATATGTAGTCCTGCTTCCCATAAAATCATAGGCAATATAGTCGGGATAACGCAGGGCGATGGTTTCCACCGCTTCATACATAGACCCCTGCTGATAGGTCAGGGTCGCAGGGACGCCGCCCAGATTCTTGACCCACGGGGTTTTAACCTCAGTTGTCATAATCCACTTCCTCCTTAGCCGGAGTTTCAAGAAGCTCCGGATTCTGTAAAAGATATTTTAATAATTTCACTGTTTTCGAGTAATAATAGCCGTCGGCAATACGCTCGTCCAAAGTTAAACCGATATCAATATATTCCACACCGTCAATCACTTTCTTCTCCCCTAGAATGACAAAGATGGAATTGGTTCCCCAGTTGGACAGATGATGGTAGCCGGACTTCAGACCGATGGAACCCAGATTGGTCATAAACACCGTGGCGTAATTTGGATCCTCCTTGATTAAGGAATTGGGCACCTTGCCGTAGTAATCCAGCTTGTGAAGAAGCCACATGACGAAACGGAGTATAGGTCTTGGCAGCTTCATCAGCATATCCATAGCACCGGTGGTATTGTCCACTTCCGCCTCTTCAGGATTACTTCCTCTGTAACGATCCACAATCTCGTAAATCTTATCTCGAACTACCTCGATGGTAGTATCCTCGTCAAAGGAAAGATAAGCCAGCGCCTCTCCGCCGTCGTCGGAAAATTCCTTTTTTACCACAAAAGCGGCGGTCAAATCGTCCCTCTGATAAATTCTGCCGCCCTTGACAAAGCGATTCATCTTCGGCCTCAGGGTGACAGTCTTTACAAAAGCTGCTACCAGAAGCTGAAACAACTTATATTGCAGTTCCGGATTGTCCGCATTCTTCTCCGCCATATACGCATTAATTCTCGTCAGATCGATGCGCTCGCTGATAAACGCTTCGTTATCTGCGCGATTTGGATAAATATAGGGCATGATACCGTGGAGGGAGTCCAGTTCTCTCAGCCACCTGGCGTCCTTACGGTCTCCCCGCCTCTTTTTATATTTCTTTTCCATGTAGTATCCTCTTTTCTAAATCACTCAACACTTTATTGTACTTTTTTTGTCGTCAAATGTCAAATATTTAGAGCATTTATTTAAAAAAATTGAAATATATATAATAAAGAACCGACAGCATAAGGGTGAAGTGAACCCCTTTTGTTAGACAAAATATAAGTCTAAAGAAAGGGGTTCACTTCACAGATTAAAGGGCTGGCGGTTCTTTTCTTTCATTCTTTTAATTGGATATCACTTATTTTGCATTAAAATCCATCGCCACCTGACAATAGAGCATGGCTCCCTTAATCAGTACGCTTTCGTCCACACAGAAATTACCTGAATGCTGCGGCCATACAGCGCCGCAGGCTTCATTGCCGATACCTAAAAGAGCGATGGCGCCCGGCGCTTTTCTCATATAATAAGCGAAGTCCTCTCCTCCCATCGTCGCAGGAGATGTAATCGGTGCGTCCTCGCCAATGACTTTTCTAGCTGCAGCCTCTGCAAGGGCGGACATTTCCGGATTGTTGATGGTCGGCGGTACTAACTCGATATACTCCGTAACCCCTGCTTCTGCGCGGAAAGCTTTAGCTGTTTCCTTAGCAACCCGGTCCAGAAGGCCTGGGAACGCATCGTATATCTCGTCGCTGAAACAGCGGGTGGTTCCCTCAATACGTCCTTTTTCAGCAACTACGTTCCAACGGGTACCGGCGTCGATAACGCCTACTGTAACCACTGCCGGCTCCATAGGAGAAATTTCTCTGCTGACAATGGTCTGCAGATTATTTACAATGGCTGCGCTGACAACGGCAGCGTCGATACACTGATGGGGAGCGGCGCCGTGGCCGCCCTTGCCGGTTACATCAATTCTGTACTGCCCCGCGGCGCCCATTTTAGGGCCGGCCTCTACGGAAACCTTACCGGCGGGTACGTCGGCCCAAACGTGAATACCAAAGCATGCGTCTACACCGTCCATGGCCCCCTGCTCAATCATAGATTTGGCGCCTTGGGCAATCTCCTCCGCAGGCTGGAATGCCAGCTTTACGGTTCCGCAGAGCTCTTCCTTCATGTCGCTGAGAATATGAGCAGCAGTTAAAAGCATGGAAGTATGGCAGTCGTGGCCGCAGGCGTGCATAACGCCTTTGTTTTTGCTGGCGTAAGGAAGACCTGTCTGCTCTTCCACCGTCAAGGCATCCATATCAGCTCTCAGAAGAATGGTCTTGCCCGGCTTTCCGCCTTTGATTGTGGCAAGGACGCCGGTTTCCAGCCCGCAGTCTCTCCACTCCACGCCTATCTTATCCAGCTCTTCCTTAACGGTTTTGCTGGTTTCATACTCTTTGCCGCTGACCTCCGGATTCATATGGAATTTGCGGCGCATTTCCACCTGATAGTCAGCATACTTTGCCGCAACGTCTTGAATTTTCATATCAGTCACCTCGATTTTCATATTTTTATCATATTTTATAAAATGAGAGTAAAAGTAAGATAACCTACAGCATGGAAAACATGCTGTAGGCATCAAATCTTCTATGTAAGGTTCTTAATATTAAGCCATACCTGCCAGAATCTTGGCAAATGCGCCTGCCAGCAGTACAGAAGTAATGGTTACTGTTACAAAACCGCCCACAATCATGGATGGGAACATCTTGCTCATCAGATAGTTGGTTTCTTCTTCAGTTTTACCCAGCGCGTTGCAGGTAGATTCTGTGATAATCGCGTCAAACGGGAAGCCATACAGCGCAGTCAGGCCGTTGGCAAACGCCAGATAGAAGGACATTCTCAAAATCTTGGAGATGATGAAAACCGCAATAGCCATACCGATAACGCCGATGATGATTAAGATAATCATCGGTCCGATGATGGACTTCAGAATAGCCGGTGTGCAGTCCTTCAGACCGTCAAATACATACATGCAGAGGGCGAACATGATAATCCAGTAGGAATTTGCTCTGTTGAGCAGATTGCTTTCCAGAAATCCTATGTAGGAGAATATAACACCCAGAACCAGACACCAAACTGCGCCGCTGACGCCGGTCCATTCGCCCATCTTTACAGCGAACCAGCCTACTAAGGCTAATTTTCCCAACATGAGAACTGGAGAATTCCACTTATCAGGAAGCTTAGGCAGCAGTTTTTTGTCGTTGCTTTCATCTCTGATTGCTGTCATACCTACATTTGCCATCTCAGCTCTGTCACGGTCAGTCAGTACAACTTCCCCGCTTCTCAGGCCTTTCAGAAGACGCTTACCCTCCAGCTGAAGGCACAAAGCTGTCAGCGGATAACCTGCAAAGCCCTGTACGCAGTACATTGCGATGGCAAAAATCGCTGCAACTTCAAATCCTGCTTCAGTGGCAGCCTGCTGCATAGTAGTTGCAGCTACGATACCGCCTGTGAGAGGAGGAAGACCTGCGATAACCAGTTCTTTTTCCATAAACATAGGCGCTACAAAATAGCCTACGGCGCACATGCCGGCAAGACCCGATAAGCAGACGACAACGGTCCTCCACTGTTCCAGCAGCTGCTTTACGCTGATGACGGTACCCATGTGGGTAATCAGCAGGAAAATACCGATTGTGTTTGCAAAAGGCATCAGACCGGAGTCGGTTACCAATGTCTTAGGTAAAACTGTCCAGTAGCCGATTAACAGTACAACTGCTGTTACGAATACGGATGGAACCCATGCTTTGGTTGCTGTCGCAACCCATTCACCTATTGCGTATACCAACACGCAAATTACGAATGCAAGACAGAAATTCATAAATTTCTTCTCCTTTCTTTCTTTAATTATTAATTTTGTATAATACCTCAACCTGCGGAATCCCAAAGAATCGGGCAGGTGATAAACGTATTTATTCGGCGTCCAGATAAGTGAGAGCTGCGCCGGTCATGGCCGCCACACCGTAAGGAATCGCTTCCTCCTTCATGGCGCACTTTGGATTGTGCAAAGATACAAGTTCGTCGCCTTCGTGGCCTGCATAAAGCAGCATGTAGCATCCGGGCACGCCGGTCAGCTTCGTATAATAGCTGAAGTCCTCGCTGAAGGACATAGGCTTATCCAGCACCACTACTCTATCTTCTCCCAAATTCTCTGCCACCGACTTCTGCAGCATGGCTGTCAGTCTTTCGTCGTTGTAACAGGCGGGATAACCTTCGTAGTGCTTTACATCAATTTTACACTTGGACAGGGTTTCCACACCCTTGACAATGTCGAAGACCTGGGCCGTAACATCTTCTCTGACGTGGTCCAGATAGGACCGGGCAACGCCGGCAAGCTTGGCTTCAGCCGGAATGACATTGACTGCCTCTCCGCTGTGAAAGGTGCTGACCGGAAAGATAACCGTTTCCAGAGGGTCTACATATCTGGCAGGAATCTGCTGCAATAAGGTTACCAGCTGGCAGCCTGTCAATACCGGGTCGTGGGTGGTATGAGGCGCGCTGCCGTGGCCGCCCTTACCGATAATGTGAAACTCGAACAAATCCACAGAAGTAGTCAGAGGCCCTGCATGAAACGCCACTTCTCCCGGGCGTCCGTCTGTCGGGAACACGTGCATGCCAAAGATTGCGTCGACATCTTCCATAACGCCTTTTTCTACCAGCTCCTTAGCGCCTCCCGGCAGGGTGTCCTCACTGTGCTGGAAAATGAGTTTTACACTTCCGCAAAATTCTTCTCTCTTTCCGCACAAAAGCTTGGCAACGCCCAGCAGCATGGTAACGTGCATATCGTGACCGCAGGCGTGCATCACGCCGGGATTTTCACTGGCAAATTCAAGTCCCGTATCTTCTATTACAGGAAGTGCGTCAATATCCGCCCGAAGGGCTACGGTTCTTCCCGGCCCTTTCTTCCCGTGAATATATGCGACTACCGCAGTAGGCGCCGGACTTTCTATGGAATCCACTCCATACTCGGTCAGCTTATCCCGGATTAATCCTGAGGTTCTGGTTTCTTCAAAGCCCAGCTCAGGATGTCTATGTATGTCTCTTCTTATCTCAATTAGCTCTTCAGCGATGCTTGAAGCAGCGTCCAACAATGTATTTTTATTCATACATCCATCTCCCTTTCCGAAAATACATTAATCATTATAGCACATTTTTTACCGTTGTAAACAACTTTACTATATTTTTTTGGTAAATCTCACACAAAAATCGTGTATTTTTACTTGTTTCTTGTGCATTTTACTGAATATTTAGTCATAACCTCGTTATTTTTATGCAATGCAAATTAGCATATTATTGTTCTATGCATTGTGCACAATGGATAAAATTCCGGTCATTTGCCCAATGTGAGCCAGGTCCGCAGTTATAAACCGCCAGGTTCAAAGGGCAAAATAAAAGCGCCGTCCCCTGCGGTGCTTTACCGCCTGAGCGACGCCTTTTATTTTCAGTTTAGTAACCGATAGATACGGCAACCACCAGCAGAACGCAGGCAGCCACAATCCACAGCCCCCAAAGAGGCGCCATCACTTTCAGCCATTTTTTATATGGAATGTGACACATCGCAAGGGCCGCCATTAAAGAACCGCTGGTCGGCGTGATGACATTGGTAAAGGCGTCTCCCAGCTGGAAAGCCAGTACAGCCGTCTGTCTGCTCACGCCCAGAATATCGGACAGCGGCGCCATAAACGGCATGGTGATAGCCGCCTGTCCTGAACCGGACGGAATCAGGATATTCAGTAAATCCTGCAGGATAAACATGCCGCAGGCGCTTACTTTGGTGCTGAGACCTTCCAGAGCAGTACCGGCATAGAAGATAAGGGTGTCCATAACTCCCGCGTCGTTCATGATGTTAGTTACGGCCTTACAGAAGCCGATAATCAGTGCTGCAGCCAGCAAATCCTTACATCCTATGACGAAGTTGTCCGCCACTTCATTTGGCCCCATCTTTGCGATAACGGCCACGATGATTCCCATGATAATGAAAATAGCAGACATTTCATCTATGTAAAATCCAAACTTGATAACAGAAACCGCCACTGAAACAAAGCTGAGTGCAAATACTAAAAGTACCAGCTTCTGGCGGTTGGTAATCGGTTGTACCTCATCGACATCCAGCTGCTCGGCATATTTTGCGTCCAGCTCTCTCATCTCGTTTAAACTAGGATTCTTCTTGATTCTATAGCCGTACCACATCACATAGGCGATGGTGATGACTAAAAGTACGCCGAAAACGATAAAGCGGTACCACATGCCGGAGAACATAGGAAGCTCAGAGATACTCTGGGCAACTCCCACGGTAAAGGCGTTGGTCATGCCTCCCGCATATCCCAGAGCGCTTGAAGCCATCAGCAGCAGAACAGTCATGATGGAATTGAATCCCGCCGCTACGCAGACCATATACATCAGAGGCACAAAGGCCAGATACTCTTCGCAGCATGCAGCAAAAGCTGAAATTAAGCCGAAAATAACCACGCAGATTGGAATCATAATCATCTCTTTGCCTTTGAGAGCACGTACCAGGTTGGAAAGACCCGCGTGAAGGGCGCCTGTGGCCTGTACAATCTGAATGGTGCCGCCGATAATCAGCAGGAAGAAAATAACCGATGACGCTCCCTGCATGCCTTTGGTCAGAGACATGAAGAAGCCCCAGAAGTCGATGGGATTTGATTCCACAAACTCAAAAGACTCCACGTCAATTTTCGCATATTCCTGCCCCTCTTCCATGACTCTCTCAAAAGAGCCTGCCGGAATGATAAAGGTACAGACTGCGGCAATGGCGATGATTGCCGCCAGAACTACTAATGGGTTGGCCGCCTTCTTGGCTTCCCCCTTCTTTTTTACTTTTTTATCCTTCATATTCTTCGTCCTTTCTCTCATTAAAGTATTAATGCATTAAAAAGTATAACGCTATTCCCCTAATATGTCAAGACACTCTTCAAAAGAAAAATATATCTTTTCCTATGCTCAGGGCCCGCAAACGAAAAAAAGACGGGGCTCCGTCAATGGGCCCCGCCTATAGGGAAAAATTCTATGACTTAAATTTTTTCCAATACTTTGTATAGATATCATCAGTCTCCACGCCCAGATTCTTCAGCGCTTCACAGCGCTTCAGCACCTGGTCTGCCGGGAATAAGACCTCCATTACGGCCTCATCGTCCTTCACACTGTCGATAACGCTGATGTTTGGAATAGAATAGGTCAGATATTCAAAATTAATTCTAGCGGTCTCCTTATCCAGCATGAAGTTAATCCACGCCTGAGCGCTCTCTTTATTCTCGGCAGACTGGGGAATCGCCCAGCAGTCCGTGAAGTCCTCACTTCCCTCTTCCGGAACCACATAGGTCAGTTCCGGCTTTTCTTCCTGACAATAGAGCACTTCGCCGTTCCAGATAACTGCGATATCGGCGGAGCCGCCCAGAATCATATCTCTGGCGGAATCGTTGGCATACTTGTACACCAGGGATTTCTGAGCCGTCAGATAGTCGGCAGCTTCCTTTATCTCCGTCTCGTCAGTGGTATTGAGAGAGTATCCCTTTGCTTTCAGCGCAATAGCCATGGTATCCCGCATGCTGTCCGGCATGACAATTCTTCCTTTGTACTCCTCTTTCCACAAATCGTTCCAGGATGTAATGGACCCCTCCGGAATTTTAGTCGTATCGTAGAGGATTCCCAGGGTTCCCCAGGTATGCGGTACGGCATATCTGTTGCCCGGGTCAAATTTTTCCGCCACTTCCAAATACTTCTGTTCTAAATTTGCGATATTAGGAATTGCCGAATAGTCGATTTCCCAGAGTAAAGATTCCTGAATCATGCGGTCAATCATGTAGTCTGACGCACAGATAACGTCGTAATTAACCGACTGATTCTTTATTACAGGATACATTTCTTCGTTGGTATCAAAGGTATCCATTACAACGGTAATACCGGTTTCCTCTTCAAACTCTTCAATGAGAACCGGGTCGATATAATCTCCGAAAGCATATATGCGCACCTCTTTTCCCCCTTTGCCGCCGGAAAAGCCGCTTAGAATCAGAGTTCCGCAAAGCAGCACCGCAACCAGCACGCTGAGTACCGCCATAACAGGTTTCTTATACTTGCCGTCTCTTTTTGCCGACGCCACATTGGAGGTCACCAGCACAACCAGCACCGTCACGAAGATGACAGTAGACAGGGCGAAAAGGGTCGGTCTGATGCCCACCTTGACCTGACTGTAGATTAAGGTGGAAATCGTATTGATACCGGCGCCTCTCGTAAAATGAGTAATAACGAAATCGTCTACCGACATGGTGAAGGACAGCAAAAATCCGCTGACAATACCCGGTCTGATGTCCGGCAAGACCACTTTGTAAAAAGCATAAAGAGGCGTAGCTCCAAGGTCCAGAGCAGCTTCATAGATGTTGCCGCTAATCTGTTTGAATTTCGGCATTACCGACAGCACCACATAAGGAATGCAGAACGTGATGTGGGACAAAAGTACCGTCCCCCAGCTCAGGGAAATACCGAAGACCAGAAAGGTCATCATCAGAGCGATACCGGTTACAATATCCGCATTGAGCAGGGGAATATTGTTCAGTCCCATAACCACCGTTTCGGTTCTCTTCCGCATGGATATAATACCGATACAGGCGGCCGTACCGATAACAGTGGCGATAGCCGCCGCCGCCAGGGCAATGGTAAAAGTATTCCAAATCGCCTCCATAATCATGGTGTTTCCCAGCATCTCTTTGTACCATTTCAGAGAAAAACCGGTCCAAAGGGACATGGATTTGCCTTCGTTAAAAGAAAACACCACCAGCGCCATGATAGGCAGATACAGAAACAGTAAAATTAATGCCAGATATATGGCCTTTCCCAGCTTCTTCATAACAGCGTTCCCTCCCCGTTTTTATCCAGTTTGGAAAGGGCCGCCATGCTGCTGATGATGAACACCATCATAACCAGAGACAGACCTGAACCCAGATTCCAGTTAGAGCTGGTCGTAAACTCCTGCTCTATGATGTTGCCGATTAGGTGAATTTTCCCGCCGCCCAGCATGTTGGAAATCACGAAGGTTGTCAGAGACGGTACGAATACCATAGTGACGCCGCTGGCAATACCGGGTATGCTGAGAGGCAGCAGCACGTGGGTCAAAACCTTGGTCTTGGTGGCGCCAAGGTCGTAGGCCGCTTCGATGATATTGTTATCGATTTTCATAATTGTATTGTAAATCGGCAGTACCATAAAAGGCAGGAAGTCATAGACCATGCCCAGGACGATGGCCGCCGGTGTATTGATGATTTCTAAGGCCGGAAGATGAAGGGCTTCCAGCAGACTGTTAATCAGTCCGCCTTTCTCAAGGAGCACCTGCCAGGCCATGGTGCGCAGCAGGAAATTCATCCACATAGGCAGAATGAAAATAAAAATCATAAAACCTTTCTGACCGATGTTGCTGTCTTTCAGCACCAGGGCCAGGGGAAATGCCAGCACAAAGCAAATTACAGTGCTCAGCAGAGAAAGCAGCAGAGCCAGCCCCAAAGCCTGGGCATGCTCGGCGCTGAAGATTGCCATGATGTTGTCCGCTGTAAAAGCGCCGCTGCGGTCTGTAAAACCATAAAAGGCGATGACCGCCAGAGGAATGACGGTACCGCAGGCAATCCACAGAAGAAAAGGAGTTGCAAACAATTTCTTAGACATCGACTTCTATAGCCTCCTCATCCTTAGATTGCGGCTTATGCATAATCTGAATATTTTCAGGAATCACATCCAAACTCACCTTAGTACCTACCGGATAGCTGGTGGTGTTCTGCGCCAGCCATGTAAACCCGCCGGCCTGGATTTCCATCTCGTAGTGAACGCCGATAAATACATTATGAACGACTTCTCCGTCCAGGCGTCCCTGGCCCGGCTTTCCGATAATCAGGTCTTCCGGTCTGATAACCACATCCACCGGTTTATTTCTGCCAAACCCGTCGTCAATACAAGGAAATACAGTATCGCAAATTTTCACCACGTAGTCCTCCACCATAAGGCCGTCTATGATATTGCTGTCCCCGATGAAGTCCGCCACAAAAGCGTTTTCCGGCTCGTTGTAGATTTCCTCCGGAGTGCCCATCTGCTGAATATAGCCGCCGTTCATGACCACCACTTTGTCGCTCATGGTCAGGGCCTCTTCCTGATCGTGGGTCACGTAGATGAACGTAATGCCAAGTTCATTCTTGAGGCGAATCAGCTCGTACTGCATGTCCTGACGAAGCTTCAAATCCAAGGCTCCCAGAGGTTCGTCCAGGAGCAGAACCTTCGGCTCGTTTACGATGGCTCTGGCCATGGCGATTCTCTGCTGCTGGCCGCCGGAAAGCTGATGGATTTTTCTCTTCTCGTAGCCGTCCAGATTTACAAGCTTCAGAGCATACTTCACCTTGTCTTTTATATATTCCTCGCTCTTTCCGCTGATTTTCAGTCCGAAAGCGATGTTCTGCTCCACGTTCATGTTTGGAAACAGGGCGTACTTCTGAAACACGGTATTCAGATGCCTCTGATTAGGCGGCACATTGGTAATATCCTTTCCTTCAAAAAACACCTGTCCCCGGTCCGGCTTCTCAAAACCGCCTACAATACGCAGGGTAGTAGTCTTGCCGCAGCCGGAGGGTCCCAGCAGCGTAATAAATTCGTTTTCATTGACGGTCAGATTAAAATCGTCCAAAACCAATGTATCCTCAAAGGATTTGTAGATACTTCTCAGTTCGATGAGTGATGATGCCATTTCGCGTCCTCTCCTATAAACTTCCTAAAATAATTTCTAAAAGCTGGGCGGGGAACTTACCCAAATCAACTCCGCACCTTTTTTAGATGTGATGTAATGTTTTTTGGCCGGGGTATAATAGAAGGATTCCCCCGCTTTCGCCTTATAGGTTTTCTTTCCCAGGTGAATGGTAATCTCGCCCCGTATCACATAGCCAAATTCTTCCCCCTCGTGGGGATTGTCGGGATAGGTCTCCCCTCCCGGCGAAAGTGTCAGGCGAATGGGTTCCATAACGTTCTTCTGCGCGCTTGGAATAATCCATTCCACTTTATTCTTTAGTTCACTGTCAAATTTCTCGAAATAGTCCTCGTCGGTGAATACAATCTGGTCGTCGCTGTCCTCCGCGAAAAACTCCGCCACGGATACGCCCAGACACTGCAGAATGTCGGACAAAGTCGCAATGGACGGCGAAGTCAAATCTCTCTCCAGCTGGGAAATAAACCCCTTGGAAAGCTCCGCTCTATCCGCCAGCTCCTCCTGAGTCAGCCCGTTGACAATACGCAGTGATTTAATTTTAGAACCAATTTCCATGGTATTCTCCTGTGTTTCTTCAATCGCAAACATTGTAAACTGCCAGTTTAGTATTTCTAAACTTCAAGTGCAAAATAAATTATACAGCATTTCTTCCTAATGTCAATAGAAAACGGTAAATTGCCTGCAATAAATCGACAAAAAATGCCGGGCGCCGCGGCCAAAGACTGCAATCAAAAAGCAGACAGCCGGCTGTCATCTTCCACATCTGTCTGCTTCTCTTATTATTCTTCTAATCTCTTCCGAATATATTCCTGCACATCCTCTTTAGAAATCTGCAGCGCCGCAGCAAACTCTCCAAAGAGAAGTTCCTCCGCCCGTTTCATAAATTTCTTGTCAATCTGTCCTAAATGGCGGTTCTGCGCCATGGCGTCCATCTTTTTCAGATGAATGGATTTGGTTAATTTCAGCAAATCCAGACACCTATGGGTATCGATAACCGACTGATAATATTTGGTCAGCTGCTGCATACTGCTGTTTCTGTATATTTCCGTGTGAATTTCCGGAATATTATCAATCAAATCCTTTGCTTCTTCCTCGGAGATAACAGGCCGCATGAAAACCTTGTCGTTGTCTATGGGCGCATAGATTACACCACTTTGATACAGAGGCTCCAGCACATAATACAGCTTGTCCTCATTGTCAAAAACCTGATTTGTAATACCCGAAACCTTACAAACTCCAGTATTGCCGTACATAATCAGGTCGTTTACCTCATACATTTCGGCTTCATCTCCTTTCCACTATTTTTGTGTTATAACTCTTTTCTTACATTAATATTATAACACGCTTTGGAAGAAAAATGTAAGCTTTTTTGTATACAATTTAGCAAAAAGATTTTTTTTTTGTACATTTATCGTTTCGGATAGCCCTTTTCTTTCCAGTTATATCTTTCTATCCCATATTTGTCAATAAATTTTTCCAGTTCCGGACGAGCAAGGGAAGGATAGTCGGTAATAATACCTGTGACCCCCATCTGCAGGTATTGTCCCATTCGTTCCACATCGTACACGGTCCACACATAGACCGGCAAGCCGTGGGCTCTCGCCTGATACACCAGAGAGTAACTGACCTGATTCTCCTCCGGCGCGATAAAGTCAATATCGTACTGCCATACGGAATCGTTGATGTCTCCGGAACTTCCAAAAATACAGTAGCCGACCCACCACTGGGGATGAGCGGTAATAATGGGATAAATGCACTCATAGTAGAGGGACATAAACATAGCTCTGTCTCCAAAATCATATTCCTCCACCAGTGCTATAATTGCTTTAGCCAACTCCTCGTGGTTTGTACCGGAGGGTTTCAGTTCAATCAGCAGTCCCATATCGCTGCCCGAATCCTTGGCAAAGGCAATGGCCTCTTCCAGAGTAGGAACGCTGCTCACCTTGCCGGGATGGTTGCGGTCGCGGATTTCCAGAGCCTGTAATTCTTCTAAAGTCAAATCCGCCACATTGACCCTCTTTCCTGCCAGACGCCAGAGATTGGTGTCGTGGACCAGCACCGGCACGCCGTCCTTTGTCAGCTGGACATCTACCTCGGCAAAATCGCAGCCCAGGCGGTCTGCCCCTTTGACAGCCTCCATGGTATTTTCAATGCCTTCAAAGGAGCCCCTGTGGCCGATAACCCAAGGCCTGTGAATATACGGAACCGGCGCTGCGGCGCTGACAACCACATATGCCGCAAGCCCTGCGGCGAGAAGTCCTGTCAATGCTTTATACCTTTTCTTCTTCATTTTTGCAGCCAGCTTTTTTCCGGCACTTCTGCTGTGACGTGCCAGAATTTTCAGGACCTCCGCCCAATCGCTTTCCCAGACCGGATAAGGATTTTGGTTCCGTGTTTCATACTTTCCCCATAGAAAAATCAGAAAATATGCCAAGGCCGTCATCAGAATCACATTTATCACCGCAGCTGCCAGCCAAATCCCAAAATCCAGCGCAAAGGACTCAGTGTGCACCAGATATTTGGCGAAGTCCAGGTCAAAATCCTTGTAAGTCAGCGGCTTTCTGCTGGTAATCCAGGAGAGGTACGGCGTCACAGTGTAGAAAACTACCCCAATGGCTCCAAAGACCAGCTTCCACTTCCAAGGCAGCGCCCAAAGCAGCTTCAGGTTGCTGACGAAGGCCTTCCCTATGGTTTGTTCTTTCAGTACCATGTAGATGGGTACAAACATCGTCAGGAGGAAAATGAGGAAATAGGCCGCTAAAATGGCTGCCACACCCATAACGCCGATAAGACTTCTTGTCATTTCGCCCTGAATAAACCACGGCACTTCTACGGACGGTACCATAGTGCTTTTCCAGGCCATGCGGCTGAAAGGGATTGCCAGTACAAAGACAAAAGACGCCGGTACGATAGACCAGCCTTTCATGGCGCTGAAATTCCATACCGAACCTTTGAGCACTTCCATCAGGCGGGGCTGCCTGTTTTCCCGGGAAAATGAAATAATATGAATGATTACTGCGTATTCGTAAAAGACCAGCAGGCCCGCGCATAAAAACAGGGCGATAAAAATAAAAATGCCCTTGACACTGATAAAGGTAGCGATGATATCCTTGTTAAAGCTGAGCCCCCTCGACGCCACATAGGTCTGATAAATCTCATTGAGCAGCGGATTTGCCAGACAGATAATGAACAATTTATAAAAAATCTCAAATACAAATATTTTTTTGAATAATCTTCCCATGTTTCCTTCTTCGTCGCAATACTGCAGAATGTTTTTTCATAAAAACAACCTGGTATTTCTACCAGGTTGTCCTGTTTCAATTAACCAAGAAATTCCATGACAACGTCTTTTACCAGATTTCCATCGGCAAGACCCTTTACCTTACCCATTACGGGACCCATCAGCTTACCCATGTTCTGCTTGCCTCCTTCGATTCCCAGTGAGGCTGCAGTTTCCTTGACAATTTCCAGAACTTTTTCTCTGGATAACTGCTCCGGTAAATATCTGTTCAGAATTTCTATTTCGGCGTTATATGCGTCTAATAAATCTGTTCTGCCAGCAGTTTCAAAATCAGCGAGGGCATCCTTGCGCATCTTTACCTGCTTGGATAAAATAGCGACGATACCTGCATCGTCCAGTTCTTCTCTGTGGTCCACCTCGTACTGCTTGATTGCAGCCCGAGCCAGATTGATTGTATTCTTAGCTGTTTCATCGTGGGCTTTCATAGCCTCTTTGAAATCAGCCATCAGTTGTTCCTTCAGAGCCATTTATATCACCTCGATTCTAAATGACTTAGTATTTCTTAGCCTTTTTTCTAGCGGCTTCAGACTTTTTCTTTCTCTTTACGCTTGGTTTTTCGTAATGCTCTCTCTTTCTCAGTTCGCTCATAACGCCGTCTCTTGCGCATGATCTCTTGAATCTCTTCAGAGCGCTTTCCAAACTCTCGTTTTCTCTTACGATAACTTGTGCCATATTCCAATTCACCTCCTGACTAACTTGAAAATAATTAGCTGTGAACAGTCTTTTGCCTATAACGGAACTATTATACTATTTTTGCGGACAATAGGCAAGACCAAAAATAAATAAATTTTGAAAGCCCTGCCCATGTTTTATCCCACCAGCAGTGGAATGAGGATTGGAACCGATACAGTGTGAATGATTCCCGAAATAAAGGAATAGATGACTACATCACTTCTGGTTGACCGCTCCACAATGGGAAGACATACGCCCATAGCCGTAGCGCCGCAGATGCCTACCGCCTCCATATATCCGACTTTCTTTGCCACAACAGGCACCAGCAGCAGGGAAAAATATTCCCGCATAATACAGTGCATGAAAGAAATCGCCGCGCACCTGGCAAGCCCCGCCTCTAAAATAATGCCCGGCGCCAGGGAATACCAGCCGAATCCGGCAGTAACTGCAAGGGCTTCCTTTACACTGATATTCATAAAAAACGTGCAAACGCATGCTGCCAGAAAAGCGCCTGCCATGACGATAAAAGGAAACAGGATGATTCTCGCGCCTACTTTTTTGAAGTTCTCAATGACCGTGCCGTCAAGGCCCATATTATAGCCGATGAGAAGCAGCAGAATATAAAGACCGCTGTTTACCGCAAGGCCTGCACAGCTGTCGAATAAGTCCATCTTTCCTGTAAAGATATCGGGAACAAGAAAATAACCCGTCAGCATTCCCGCTGTCACGGAAATGAGAATCAAAACTGCCATCAGTTTCTGAGAGCCTCCGGTTTCGGACTCCCCGCCTGAGCCGCTTCCCACCTGAGGCAGCGGTTCTCCGTCCTGTTTCCCCTGCCGTATTCTCGCCCGCCGGTCCATGCCGAGCACATATCTGGCCGCTCCGGCGGCGATACCTGAAAACAGCATGACCAGCAAGGTCAGGCACACAGAAATCAGTCCAATGGAGCGGAGATTTTCAGTAACCTCCTCATTGGCTCCCATCCGCATGCCCATGAATATCAAAAGTACGACAATAGCGGCAATCTGCACTTTTCCCGCAAACTGCCTCAGCCTATTATGCTCTCTCAATCTGCATCCGGCAAAATATCCAATTATCGCCAGTATTATGTAAATAATCAAATCTCTCATAGTTCGATTCTCCTCGTCTTACCCAATGCCCAATATAAAAGGTACTACGATTGGCACAGCCGCACTTTCGATAACACCGCTGATAAAGGAGTACATGGCAATATCGCTTCTTGTGGACCTTTCAATGATGGGAAGGCACACATCCATGGATGAGCAGGCCGGCAGCGCCACCGCCTCCAGATAGCCGGCTTTGCGGGCTGCAAAAGGGATAATCAGAACAGAGATAAACTCCCGCATAACGTTGTGCATAAAAGATATGGCGCTGGCAGTCACAAGCCCCGCCTCCAGAATGATTCCCGGCGCAAAGCTGTACCAGCCGAAGCCGCCGCCAATGGCCAAGGCTTCCCGCAGAGACAGATTCGGCAGAAACAGCCCGCATAGGCCCGCTCCGAATAAGGTTCCTGCCATGATAATAAGCGGAAAAACCAGGACCCGCAGTCCTACCTGCCTGAAATGCTGTATCACTGTGCCGTCTACTCCCATGTCAAAGCCGACAAAAAACAGCAGTACGCAAAGACCGATATGAATCAGGCTCCCGGCAATCTGGGCAAACCTTTCCATGTCGCTGAACAGATGAGGCACTCCCAGATGGCCAAAACCAAGACCGCAAACGACGCACAGAAGAATAATCATCGTCATTGTGCTGACTCTGCTGCCCTTGGCATCTTCAGAGGCATCCGGTCCTTGTCCGTCACAGCCGCCTTCTCTCACACTGTCCTCTGACCCACAATCCTTTCCCTGCAGATTTCCATATTTATCAATACCCATGACCTTTCTTGCCAGAGTCATGGCCGCCGCTGAAAAAAACATGATAAATCCGGTCATCACCAGGGCATAAAGGCCGATGGAATTTAAATTGGCTATGACCTCAGGATTAGCGCCCATCCGCATACCCATGGTAAAAATCAAAATCATAATTGCGGCAGTCTGCAGCCTGCCTGTCCACCGAATCAATGCCGCCTGGCCGCGCAGTCTGCCTCCTGCAAAATAGCCAATGGCCGCCATGGCTAAATACAGTATCAAATCACCCATAATCCTTCTCCACTAAAAGTCCTCGCCCGAAAAAAGCCTGAAAGATTCCCCGCCTCCTGTATGAAAGCGGGGAGCGTTAACGCTATTATATTATACTGGAAAAATCTCCGAATGGAAAGGCAAAAAAGCACAAAAAAATAAAGTACCGACTGTTCTTCAACCGTACCTGTAATTCCTTCTCTTCAAAGCTTCCGTCTTAGTCTTCTTCTGAAACCTGCGGAATACGCTGCCCCGTAAGTCTCAGTCTTCTAAGCTTGTTCTTTGTGAAATTATCAACTCGGTTCAACAATCGGTACTTACTTCTGTACTTCGCTAAACACTTCTGGCGGTCTCACCTCTTTCTTAGCGGAACTGCTTCCTCCGTTTTTTGATTTGCTTTATCGCTTTTTGTAACTAAAGTATACCACGGTTTCAGAAAAAGTCAATAGTTTTTTCTGAATTTTTTAAAAATCCGCCTGTAGTAAACCTTTACGCTAAAACAGAGGCGTTCCCAAGCGGTTCGCCCCTGTTTGTCAGTTCATCAGCCTGGAAGCCAGGCCATCTTTCTCTTTCCGAGAATGTGGAAATGCAGATGTTTCACGGTCTGGAATGCGTCTTCACCGTTGTTGCTTACAACCCTGTAACCGTTTTCCAGTCCCAGTTCAGCTGCAATTTCATGGATTTTGAACATGATGTAGCCAAGCAGCTCTCTGTCTTCTTCCTTTACATCGTCCAGAGAACCGATGTGCTTCTTGGGAATCACCAGAACGTGAACAGGAGCCTGAGGGTCTATATCGTGAAACGCGATAAGCTTATCGTCCTCGTAGGCTACAGTCGACGGAATCTCGTGTCCCGCAATGCCGCAAAATAAACAATCAGCCATTTGTAATCTCTCCTTTCATGCCGTCTTTATATTCCTCTAGTAATGTTACCATAGAAAACTGATTCAGCAGCGCAGGTTTCCCCTGCGCGTATACCTTGATATAATTGTCCGTATAGCCGGTTATCATGCCGTTTCCGACTTCCTCTTCAAATAAAACCCGGCGGCTTGCACCCTGACATTTCCGGTAGAACCTGCCCGCGTCGATTTCTGCTTTTTCAATGAGCTGCCGGCTGCGGAGATTTTTTATGCTGCCGTCTACCTGATTCGTCATCTGAGCAGCCTTCGTCCCTTTGCGGGGCGAATACTTAAAAGCGTGAACTCTGCAGAATCCTGCCTCGTCTACCAGACTGAGGCTGTCCTTAAAATCCTCCTCCGTCTCTCCTGGAAATCCTACGATGATGTCCGTAGTGATGCCATAGAGCGGGTCGAAGTTCTGCAGCACTCTGACAATTTCCAGATATTCCGCTCTGGTATACCGGCGGTTCATCGCTCTGAGAATATTGTCCGAGCCGCTCTGTATGGACAGGTGGAGATGGGGGCAGAGTTTTTCATACTGCAGAAGTCCTTTAACGTAGTCCTTATTGATAACCGTCGGTTCCAGGGAACTGAGCCTTATCCGGAAGTCTCCCGGCAGGCTGTTCAGTTTGGCAATGAGGGGCGCAATCCCTCCATACCCTAAATCTTCTCCATAGAGAGCCGTGTTGATACCGGTCAGAACAATCTCCTTAAATCCTTTGTCAATCAGCTGCTGTGCTTCTCCTGCAATCTCCTCAAGGTCCCGGCTTCTCACCTTCCCTCTGGCAAAGGGTATGATACAGTAAGAGCAGAAGCGGTTGCAGCCCTCCTGAATTTTAATATAAGCGCGGGTTCTGGATTCCATAGAAGTGATAATGCCGGAGGATTGATATTCTGTCAGTTCCTCGTAGGCCCGCACATGGCAGGAAGGCTCCTGCAGACGCAGATATTCCTCGATATAGCCCAGCAGTTTCTGTTTTTCATTTGTGCCTGCCACTACGTCAACGCCCTCTATCCGGGCCACTTCATCGGGACTGACCTGAGCATAGCAGCCGGTGACCGCCACCACAGAAGCCGGATTAACCCGCTTCATCTTGCGGATGTACTGACGGGATTTTCGGTCAGCCAGATTGGTTACCGTACATGTATTGATAACATAGGCATCGGCAAAGTCTTCTTCCCCTACGATATCGTGACCAGCAGCGGCAAACTGCTCCTTCATGGCCTCTGTCTCGTACTGGTTGACCTTGCAGCCTAAAGTGTGAAACGCTATCTTCATAAAGTTCCTTTCCATTTTTGATATATATAAATAGTACAACCTTTTTCCCTTTACTTCAAGAATAATCTTCCCTCTCCGCAGATATATTGTTGGAGAAAGGAACGACAAATCATGGCAAAGAAATTTCTCTCGGTTTTTCTCCTGTGCCTTCTGGTCTGCGTCTCCGTCAGCGAAGTGACACTCACCGTACCTGCAGCCAGCGGCAGCCAAGAAGAAAAGGATTATATCAAGTGGGTGGATTTTACAGTCACATATGAAGCTCTGGCGGACGCTATGAAACTGGATATCGAAACTTATGAGCAGGATTTACATCTGCCCTGGGTGGAAAGTCTGGCATATCTGGCGAGCCATAACGGCGGCAGTTTTTCCGGCTACAGCAAAAGCGACCTGGATGCTTTTGCCGAAAAGCGTCTTTCGGGAAGCTCTATAGAGGACCTGACGGAGAAGGTCAAATACTACGACTACTATTATCAGGCCTATTCTGCAGTCCTTGGCGGTATGCTGGGTCTGCGAGAAGACGGTACCTACGGACTTGTCGCCTATTCTCCCGTGGCCGCAGGCTATTGGTATACGGAAAGCGACGACTTCGGCAATGGGCGCAGCTACGGTTTTGCCAGAAAACATCTGGGCCACGACATGTTCTGTTCGGTGGGTACGCCCATCGCGGCAGTGGAGGACGGCAGAGTAGAAGCACTGGGCTGGAACCAATACGGTGGCTGGCGTATCGGCGTGCGCTCCGCCGACGGGCAGCGCTACTACTATTATGCCCATTTGCGAAAGGATTCCCCTTACGCCAAGGGGCTAAAGCTGGGCGATTCCGTCAAAGCCGGTCAAATTATCGGCTACTCGGGCCAGACCGGATACAGTATAAAAGAAAATGTCAACAACATTAACGTGCCTCATCTGCATTTCGGCATGCAGCTAATCTTCGATGAGTCTCAGAAAGAATGTCTGTCCGAAATCTGGATTAATACCTATCCTCTGATTCGTCTGCTGTCCCAAAATCGCGCCGAGCCGGTTACAGACGCTGCGTCATTGGGTGCAGATACCGCGGCTGCAGTCACTGACGCAGCGTCTGCAAAGCCTGAGGAGGAGGCTGTGGATTTGCCAATCCTCATGTATCACGGCCTGACAGACCAGGCCAGCCAGGTAGGCGACTATTATGTGCCTGCACAGACCTTTGAGGAAGATATGAAGTATTTGAAAGAAAACGGCTATACCGCCATCACCATGACTGAACTTATCGACTATGTCTACGATAAAAGCGGCCAGGTCCGGCTTCCAAAAAAGCCGGTCATCATCACCTTCGACGACGGCTTTCTCAACAATGACACTTTTGCCACACCAGTACTGAAAAAGTACGGAATGAAAGCGGTTATCTCCATCATCGTCAGCGCTACAAAGGAAATGTCAGAAGTGCAGTACAAGAATGAAAAAACCTGCGCCGTATCTTTCAGCCAGCTGCGCAAAATGACAGATTCCGGCCTATGGGAAATTCAGAACCACACCTACAATCTTCACGATTACAAAAACGGCAGAAAAGGGGCCAGCCGCAAAGCCGGAGAAGACGAAAGTGCATACGAAACCCTCCTGAAAGAGGACCTGACAAAGGCTCAAAAACAGCTGAAGGCGGTTACCGGCATATACCCCAATACCTTTACCTGGCCCTTCGGAATCCATACCGTGGAGTCCTGGAAGCTCCTAAAATCCATAGGCTTTCAGGCCACATTAGGCTGCGAAGAGGGCGTCAATAAGATTGTCAAAGGGGATACGGACGGCCTTTATCTTCTGAAACGCAATATCCGAAAGCCCTATACCTCCATCCAGTCCTGTCTGCAGGAATAGCTGAGCTGCTTATCGCTCTTGCGAGATGTTTTTGTGCTAAAATGGAAAATTGCCGTGAGTTAGCATAATTTTTTTCAAAAAAAGAAGAGAGAATTATGCTAAACACTCGTGATTCCGTGTTCTAGCACAACACTCCCTTTGCACGGGCAGGGTGGATTTATGCCAATTAAATAAAAGCAGGCTGTTTGACACAATTTTTCGCTCTCTTGCCTCATGGATGGGCTGGGTTTTTGTGCTAAATTCCTCTTAAAGCTGCAATCAGCACAAAAACACCTACAACCGGGGCAGAGGATTGATTCCTCTCAGCCTTCACTACAGCTCAAGCTCATACATAGTCATAGCCAGGGCAGCCATGCCTGCCGTCTCCGTCCTGAGAATGGTCTTGCCCAGGGTTACCCGCACAGCGCCGGCTTCATCCATCTGCGCCGCTTCGCTGTCGGAAAATCCACCTTCCGGGCCTATGACAATGGCAACAGTCCCGGGTTTTTCTGAAAGACCGCGCAGGCAATCCTTGATGGAATAGCCGGTTTCGTTTTCATAGGGGAAAAGCACCAGGTCGTACCCGGAAAAGCGGGCTGTCATTTGGGAAAATCTAATTTGACTGCCAATCTCCGGAATTGCGCCCCGCTTACACTGTTTTACCGCCTCGTCGGAGACCTTCTGCCATCGGTCCAGCTTCTTGCGGAAATTTCCTTTTTCTACCACTACGCTCCGATCCATAAAGACCGGCACAATATCGTGGACTCCCAATTCTACACATTTCTGAACGATGGTCTCCATCTTTCCCGCCTTTGGGACCCCCTGAAACAGAGTCACTGCAATCCCCGGTTCTCTGGCAAAGGCCTGTTTATCCAAAATGGAGAGCAAAACCAAATCCTCCTGGGCCGAGAAGATTTCCGCCTGATATTCCCATTTTACCGAATCAGAAACCTCCAGCCGGTCTCCCTCTTTCATGCGCATCACTTTGAGCATGTGGCGGATATCGCCTTTATCTGTAATTCGGATAAATCTTTCTTCTATGTTGGCAGGGTCTGTAAAAATCTTCATATCCATCCTCCAAAGATGCCTGACAGTACGTCAAAATACACCAGCGCAAAAGTAAATACAATGATGATAGGCAGCGCCATCAGTTTCTGCATTTTGCCCGGCGCCATGATAATGTACAGCGCCACAGCGCAGACAATGTCAAAGGCAAGAGGAACTGAAAATCCTTTGTAAATCGGATAGGCCTCTGCAATAAGCAGGGACACGGGAACTGCCGTACATGCCGCCCCCAGCCACTCTTTACTATAGGTATGCCAGTCGATAAAACCAATCAGAGCGCCAACGGCTGCAAAAATCAGCCAGTAGACCATGGTTCTTCCGGAAACAGCTCCCCCAAGCCAGATATCATGGGCAAAATAGGCGGCGATAACGCCGGCGAAATAGATAAATACGTGCAGCGCCGCCCGAAACGCTTCCGGCGAATATACAGCCAAAAGGGCCGACACGAAAACCCAGATTCCTATATTTCTAATAATGACTCCGATGACCCACATGCTCATTAGGTCTCTCGCCAGCCAGCCCATTAAAAGCCCCAATACCAGGGAAAACAGTATGAACACCGTATTATTCTTTCTCTTTGCGTTACCCTTTTTCAAGTGGGCGTCCTCCCTTTTCTGTCAGTTTTCTTTTCCATTGCAGAGTAAATGAACCTCCGCAGTTTCAGCCTATACGGCCTGCCGAACCTTTGCGACGATGCAGCACCAGCCGCCGTCCTCTCTTATCTCCAGAATTTCAAAACCCTTACCGCGAAGATGTGAGGCCACCTGTTCTTCCTTTTCCACCAAAATACCGGAAGAAATAAACAGTCCGCCTTTCTCCATATGCTTTGCGGCGTCCTCAGAAAGCATCATAACCAGGTCGGCCATCAGATTGGCCACAACAATATCCGCCTTGTAATCGATGCCTTTGGTCAAATCTCCGTACTGGGCTCTGGCCAGATGTTCAGCTTTGTTGAGAGCGATATTTTCCGAGGCCACCTCCACTGCTACCGGGTCGATGTCTACGCCCAGTACGTCGTCAGCACCCAGAAGAGCTGCTGCAATGGACAAAATACCGCTGCCGCAGCCTACGTCCAGAACCTTGTCGCTCTTTTTCTGATACTTCTCAAGCATTTTTACGCACAGAGACGTGGTTTCGTGAGTCCCCGTACCGAAAGCCATGCCAGGGTCAATTTCAATAACCAAATCGCCCTCCTGTCTTTCGTACTCCTCCCAGGTCGGCTTCACCACGATGGAAGCGGAAATTCTGGACGGCTTAAAGTATTCTTTCCACCTGTCCTTCCACTCCTCGTCGTTCTCCAGCTTCATTGTAACATGCAGGCTGCCCAAATCAACGTCCTCGCCAAACTGGCCTGAATCTGCTCTGTCTTTCAGGGCGCTTATGGCAGGCTCAATCTGCCGAACCAGACTTTGATTTTCCTCTGTATCTTCCAGATAAACAGTCACCTTAGGACAGTCTTTCATCTTCTCCAAAATGCTGTCGTCCAGATAATCCCAGTCATAAGTCTGTTTCTTGTCCATCAAATCCTCGATGTCTCTGGGGTCTTCCACTACCGTGTCGGTAATCCCCAGATTCATCAGCTCCGTAACAACAGCCTCAATACCGGCCGCTGAAGTCTCTATATTAATTTCAAAATATTTCAAGTCCTTTTCCTCCCGCAAAGAAATCGTAAAACAGCCATAAGGATTCTAATCCTGCGTTCTACTGTACTATTCTACCGTAAAAATCTTTTTTTCGCAACGATTACGGTAAAAGAAAAGCCGAGGCCCGCAGCCTCAGCCTGTAATTCTTTATTTAAACAGCTCTTTCATCTTTTCTGCAAAGCCGGATTTCTTCTGGTAGCACTTGGTATCCACTGCTTTTCCCATCTCCTCAATGGCCTTTCGCTGTTTGCCGTTCAGTTTGGTCGGCACTTCCAGGATAACCTTGACGTAAAGGTCGCCCATACGTCCGTTTCTTACATTCCTTACGCCTTTGCCCTTAAGACGGAAAACCGTGCCCGGCTGTGTTCCGGCCGGAACCTTATAGGACACTTTGCCGTCCAGAGTCGGTACGGTAATCTCGTCGCCCAATGCCGCCTGATTGAAAGTAATCGGAATATCCAGGTGGAGATTGTCCCTGTCTCTCTTGAAGATTTTGTGCGGTCTTACGGTGATAACCACGTAGAGGTCTCCGCTTGGACCGCCGTTTTCACCGGGCTCTCCCTGACCCCGAATTGGAATTACGCTGTCATTATCCACCCCTGCCGGAATGTCCACGTTAATCTTGATATTCCTGCGAACCTTTCCGGTACCGCCGCAATCCGAGCAAGGGGTTTCAATAATAGTACCTTTTCCGCCGCACTGCGGACACGGTCCCGTGCTCTGGAACTGCCCGAAAGGCGTCCGCTGTACAGTATGCACCTGGCCGCTGCCGCCGCAGTTAGGGCAGGACTTCTTCTCTGTTCCGGGAGCATTTCCCTCGCCGTTACAGGTAGAACACTTGACATATTTCGTCAGACTGATTTCTTTCTTGCATCCAAAAGCGGCCTCTTCAAAGTCGATGGTAATGGCTTTCTGAAGGTCCCTGCCCTTCATCGGGCCGTTCCTTCTGCTGGCGCTTCCTCCAAAGCCGCCGCCACCGCCGAACATATTGCCGAAGATATCAAAGATATCGTCGAAGCCGCCGCTGCCGCCAAAGCCTCCTCCGCCAAAACCGGCGTTAGGGTCTACTCCTGCGTGGCCGAACCGGTCATATTTGCTCTTCTTATCGGCGTCTGACAGGACGCCGTATGCCTCGTTGACTTCTTTAAATTTTTCTTCGGCCTCTTTATCTCCCGGATTCCTATCCGGGTGGTATTTCATAGCCATCTTTCGGAAGGCTCTCTTTATTTCGTCGTCGCTTGCGCCTTTCTTCAGGCCAAGGACCTCATAATAATCTCTTTTTTCTGCCATAGCTATTCACCTTCCATAAAAGTAATCTAACACACATGAAAGTTTGCTCTTGGCGGAATGACCGCCGCGAGCAAACTTCGTCTTTCATGCCTGCACAATCACAGCGCCGAAACGCACCTGCACTGGGCTGCGATTATTTTTCGTCGTCTACAACTTCATAATCTGCGTCTACCACGTTGTCGTCTGCAGGACCTGCTGCGCCCGCACCGCCTGCCGCGCCTGCGCCCATGTTCGGGTCAAAACCTGCGCCGCCTGCTGCCTGCTGGGCTTGTGCGGCCTGCTCGTACAGCTTGGTGGAGATTGCGTGGAACTTCTCTGTCAAAGCTTCTGTCTTAGCCTTGATGTCATCCGGATTGTTGGCTTCCAAAGCGCTCTTCAGGGCGTCTTTCGCCTCCTCTACGGATTTCTTTTCGTCTTCAGAAATCTTTCCTTCAAGCTCTTTCAGGGCCTTTTCTGTTTCGTATACTAAGTTCTCGGCTTTATTTCTCTCTTCGATTTCAGCCTTTCTCTTCTTATCCTCTTCAGCATACTGCTCAGCTTCCTTTACCTTCTGATTGATTTCCTCATCGGACAGGTTGGTGGAGGAAGTGATAGTGATGTTCTGCATCTTGCCGGTACCCAAGTCCTTAGCGCTTACGTTTACGATACCGTTGGCGTCGATGTCGAAGGTAACTTCAATCTGCGGAATACCGCGAGGAGCCGGAGCGATGCCGGTCAGCTGGAAACGTCCCAGTGTGATGTTGCCGGCTGCCATCTCTCTTTCGCCCTGCATAACGTGAATGTCTACAGCAGTCTGGTTATCAGCAGCAGTTGAGAAAATCTGGCTCTTCTTTGTCGGAATCGTCGTATTTCTCTCGATTAACTTGGTAGCTACGCCGCCTAAAGTCTCGATGGACAGAGACAGCGGAGTTACGTCCAGCAGCAGTACGTCATGTACTTCGCCTGTCAGTACGCCGGCCTGAATAGCAGCGCCGATGGATACACATTCGTCAGGGTTGATACCCTTGAACGGTTCTTTACCGGTTACTTTCTTAACAGCCTCCTGTACCGCCGGGATTCTCGTGGAGCCGCCTACCAGAATTACCTTCGCCAAGTCTGCGTTGGTTACGCCGGCGTCTGCCATAGCCTTCTTCATAGGCTCGATGGATTTATTGACAAGGTCAGCAGTCAGCTGGTCGAATTTTGCTCTGGTAAGGTCCATATTCAGGTGGAGAGGACCGTCTGCTGTTACTGTAATGAACGGCAGATTGATGTTGGTAGTCTGGGCGCTGGACAGCTCTTTCTTGGCTTTTTCAGCAGCTTCCTTCAGTCTCTGGAGCGCCATCTTGTCGTTTCTCAGGTCTACGCCGTTTTCCTTGGCAAAGCTGTCTGCCAGGAAGTTCATGATTGCGTTGTCGAAATCGTCGCCGCCCAGGTGGGTATCGCCGTTGGTAGCCAGTACCTCAAATACGCCGTCGCCCAGTTCCAGAATGGATACGTCGAAGGTACCGCCGCCCAGGTCGTATACGAGAATCTTGTGGGAGCCTTCTTCTTTGTCTAGGCCGTATGCCAAGGACGCAGCGGTCGGCTCGTTGATAATTCTCTTTACATCCAGACCCGCAATCTTGCCGGCGTCCTTAGTCGCCTGCTTCTGCGCGTCGGAGAAGTAAGCAGGTACGGTGATAACCGCTTCTGATACCTTTTCGCCCAGATAGGCTTCCGCATCAGCCTTCAGCTTGGAAAGAATCATAGCGGAAATGTCCTGCGGCGTATATTTCTTGCCGTCAATTTCTACAGTGTAATCCTCGCCCATATGTCTCTTGATGGAAGCGATGGTTCTCTCCGGATTGGTTACTGCCTGTCTCTTGGCCGTTTCACCTACTAATCTTTCCCCGTTCTTGGCAAAGCCCACTACGGACGGAGTGGTTCTGTTACCCTCTGCGTTGGCGATTACCACCGGGTCTCCGCCTTCCAGTACGGATACGCAGCTGTTTGTTGTTCCCAAATCTATACCTATTACTTTTGCCATTTTAAATTCCTCCTTTTTATATACCTCTTTTTATTTTGGCGATTAGCCTGAATTTTTCCGCATAAGCTCGAAAAAAGGCGGCTAATTGTTGACTTTTACCATAGAAGGCCTGATAACCTTCTTATTCAGTAAATACCCCTTTTGCAGCACCTCGGTAACCCTACCGCTTTCAAAGTCCGGGTTATCCTCGGTCATTACCGCGTTGTGGAAGTTAGGATCGAACTCCTCTCCTTCCGCATTTATTTCCTCCAGTCCCGCTTTCTCTAAAACCCCGGCGAGCTGTTTGAAAATCATCTTCATGCCCTCTGCAAAGCTTTCGTCTGCGCTTTGGTGCATCAGGGCTCTTTCAAAGTTGTCTATGACGATTAGAAGCTCTGATACCAGCTTTTCATTGGCGTAAGCGTAAATATCGCCCTTTTCCTTCTCGACTCTCTTCTTGTAATTCTGAAAGTCCGCCATAAGCCGCATGTATTTTGTGTTCAGCGCTTCCTCCTCTGCAGAAACTTCGGGCGCCTCTTCGGCGGCCTGGGCAGCTTCCTCTCCGGTTTCTGCCTCTGCTTCGGCCTTCTCCTGCCCGCAGTCAGGCTCCTGGGTCTCTTCAGTATTCGGAATATCCTGATTGATTTCTTCTTTTAATTCTTCGTTATTCACCTTGTTCTCCTCATGATTCACTTTCTTCATCCCCGCTTTCTAATCGGAAGGTATTGCTGAGATTATCCGTCAGATATTCGATAATCGACGTAATCTCGCCGTACTTCATGCGAGTCGGTCCTATTACACCAATCTTACCCACCATCTTACCGTCTACATGATAGGTTGCCGTAATCATCGAGCAATCATTCATCAAATCGTCAGCATTTTCATCTCCAATGGTAACGATGATACCGTCTTCTCTCTCCATCAGCTTCCTGGTCAGATCCTCCTTCTTGTCTAACAGAGACAGGAAGCTCTTGGCCTTTTCCAGGTCGTTATATTCAGGAATATCGAAGATATTCGTCAGACCGTCCATATAAAGGTTTACATTGAGCATATCTTCGAGGGTTTTCATAAAGTTTGGCATGATATTCTCTGCCAGCTTACTCATTGCCTCGATGTCGGACTCAAAGTTCGAAATAATATGGTTGGTCAAAACATCTGTAATCTTCTTACCATTGTAGTTATATGTCATGTTCTTCGCCAGAATCTGAAGACCTTCCTCTGTATACGGCACCTTCAGTCTGAGGGCGGTATTGGAAATCTTACCGCTTTCTGAAACAATCATCAGTACCACGGTGTTGTCATCTACCGGCAGCAGATTGATAAACCGAAGGACATCTTCATTCTGGCTTGGCGTCATCGCAAAAGATGTCAGATTCGTAATTTCGGAAAGAATCTTTGCCGCGTGCTTGATGGTCTCATCAAAGGCGCTGACATTGGCTCTCAGCCTTTCGGCAATCAAATTCTTTTCTCCCTGCGTCAGCTCGTGCTTTTCCATCAGATGATTGACATAAAGTCTATAAGCTTTATCGGAAGGCACTCTTCCGGCGGAGGTATGAGGATGGGTCAAATATCCCATCTCCTCCAAATCGCTCATCTCATTTCTGATAGTTGCGGGACTGATACCCAAATCGAACCGTTTGGAAAGAGTTCTCGAACCGACAGGCTCTGCAGATTTGACGTAGTCGCTGATAATCGCCTGCAATATTTTAAGTTTTCTTTCTGTCAATTCCATAAGCTTTCTCCTGTTTATTAGCACTCACTCCTTTCGAGTGCTAATCACTATATATAATGTACTACTTGCCGGCCCGAATGTCAACAGGATTTTCACATTTTTTTATGTGGCTTTTGTGTATTTTTGGTGTGCAGTCCGGCTGCACGTCCCGACTCTCCGGCAAATTTATTGCGATTTTAAAAAAATTGTGGTATCCTTTTGATAGATTTTTATGAAACAGGAGGAACAATTTTATGAGAGAAAAGTCGAAGAAGCTCCTGGAAGAATCCCGCAAACGCCGGACTTACAGAGAGTTTTTGCCAGAGCCTGTGGATATGGAAGTTATCAGAAACTGCGTGCTGACGGCCGGTACCGCACCCAGCGGAGCCGATAAGCAGCCATGGCATTTTTCTATCGTAACAGACCCTGAAATGAAAGCAAAAATTCGGGAAGAGTCAGAAAAAGTAGAAAAGAAATTTTACGATGACATGATTACCGACGAGTGGCGCGCCGATTTGGCAAAACTGGCCGTCAACTATGAGAAGCCCTTTCTGACAGAAGCGCCATGTCTCATCGTCATCTTTAAAGAACAGTACCGGATTCTGGATGACGGAACCAAGGACAAGAACTATTATGTCAACGAATCTGCCGGTATTTCCATCGGCTTCCTGATTAACGCTATCCGTAACGCCGGACTTGCCAGCCTGACCTATACCCCTGCGCCGCCTACCTTCCTCAGAGACCTGCTGGGTCGCCCTGAAGGAGAAGTTCCAGTTATGGTGCTGGTTGTGGGCAAGCCAAACCCGGACTACAAGCTCCCTGTATTGAAGAAAAAGACCTTCGATGAAATCGCAGACATTATCTAAATAGCCTCAAAAGCTGCCCTATGAACGCGGCAGCTTCCGAAAAAATAACGGCCCGAAATAGGAACAGTATTTCTATTTCGAGCCGTTTTCAAATTATCCTCAGTATTTTCACCCATAGGCTTCTAACACATCGGCTACGTACTTCATCTCCTTAAGACCGTATCTCTGGTCGCACTGAATCATCAGATTATGGGCGGACATAAACCGGGCCTCTTTCCCCGGTTCATAGTATTCTGACGGCAGAATCCACTGAATCTCAGGGATGATATTGTGCTCTGTCAGATACCGGTACAGCCCGTCTCTGTCCTCCGCCAAAAGGGTCAGACCAAAGGGGACATATTCCCGCTGACCGAAAAACGGTCTGCTCAAAAGCTTCAGCCACCGAATTTTTTCCAGTCTCTCATAGAGGTAATTGTAATTTTCAATCCGTCTATCCATCAGTGCGTCCATATCCCCATGGCGCAGTATGCCCATGGAAGCCTCGGTCATCTTCCGGGGCGTCAGATTCTTATACCTGCTGGCGTTGGCTTCTCTTTCATATTGCAGATACACCTCTTTGTCCGCCTCAGGGCAGATTTCATACTGCAGACGAAGTACCGAAATCAATAGTTCTCGATAGACGCTTTCATCATAGGCATCCTTCAGACAAGGCAGCTGCCGCCCGGCCGTCAGATTTTCCCTGACGGCAAGAAGGCCTCCATCAGTCATGGGAAGCCACTTTCGCAGACTGGCCACAATATAGTCGCCAAAGCCCATACTCTGCCTGTCCCTTGAAAACAACGCCTGGGTAACATCTTCCATCAACAGGATGCTCCCGGCCTGGGCTGTCTGCCGCAGCTTCTTCACAATTTCTGCCGGCTGAGGCACACCGAAATAGTGGATGATGTAAATCATACCTACGTCGTCATTTATCTTAGCCAAAAGACTTTCCATATCAATTTCCAGATTCCCTTTAACCTGGTAGAAGTCATACTCTGCTCCGGCGGCTTCCATGGCCGAAATGACCGACAGGCACAGGTAATCGGGAAGCAGTACCTTTTTACCCTGCATATGCTCTCTGCAGTGGGCCAGAGCCGCCACAGAGGCCGTGCGCCCGTTATTTGTGTAAACCTTTCGGTAAATACCGTCAAAATCCGAACGCAGGTCGAAATCCTTTCCCTCGTCTCTTCGGCAAAGCAGGCTGCCGTCTACACTGTAAAATCCACCAATCAGCATGAGGAAACTCCCGAAACCGGATAAACCGGAATGTCGTCTCTCTTCAGAAAAGCCGTCAGGCAGTGAACCGATCCGCCGCCCTTTTTAATCTCGTCTAAATCCAGTTCAATGACCTCAACCCCCTTTTCCCGAAGCATCTCCGCCGTCCTCGGTGCGCCCAGAGGCATAATAATTTTTCCCGGCTCTAAGGCCACAGAATTGGCGGCAAAATTGATTTTTTCCTCAAAGGAAGGAATTTCCACAAAGTCAAAGCCCCGCTTTTCAAGCTCCTCGTAGACGATATCCGGCGTGATATAAGGATAGGTTACTGCCAGATGTCTGTCCACGATGGACAGAAAACCGTCCAGATGGTTTTGATTTCTCGCAATGCTTAAGGTAATGATATTTTTTACGCCCATATCGGTGAAGGTGTCGGAAATCTGCTTTAAGCCTGCCTGATTGCATCGGCTGCCCGTTCCTGCGATGACCGTTTCCCGGTCCACCCAGACCACACAGGCGCCGTCAAAGATACCCTCTCCGTGAATGGTTTTCACAATGGGGATTCCCAGAGAAGACGCCGTTTGCGCCGCATATTTGACTTCCTTTTGTCTTATTTTTATGCCGGGTCTGGTAACGATTACCCCCTCGGGCGTTCCCAGAATCAAATCGTGACAATACATGGCGTTGGGGCAGGTGCTGTCAGTCTCTTCTATCAGATGTACTTTTACGCCGTTCTCCCTGTAAGTCTTTACAAGCTGCTCGTGTTCCCAGCGGGCCTTTTCCACGTCGATAAAATCTCTGAAATAGACGGCAGCAGGGTCAGTAATATTTTCAATTTCCCTGCCGGGACTGTGCATCAGCACGGCCCGCAGCCTGCCGATTTCCGACGTCACGCTCCAGTTATCGCCCCACACTTTGGGCATATCCTGTAAAAAAGTATTGTGTTTTTCCATGACTCACCTCTATCCTCTGGCCAGGGTAGCACTGCAGCAGTGAACCGAACCCCAGCCTTTTAAAATTTCATCAAACTCCAGACTGATGACCTCCACGCCGTTTTCCTCCAGGGCCTTTCTGGTCTTGGGATTTCCCTGGGCCTGAATCACCACGCCGGGCCGAAGTGCTACGATATTAAGCCCCAGAGAAAACCTGGCTTCCTCCTGGCTTGGCGCATCGATGACATGGTAACCGTGCTCCAGCAGATACTCCACCACATCATAAGGCACCTGTCTCGTATTGATGATGGCCTTATCCGTATCAACAAAATTCATGATGCCGTCCAGATGGGCGTTGGTATACGGAATAGGCACCGTCAGTATCGTCTCTACCCCCTGGGCCTGCAAAACCTGCTTCACCTGTTCATAGCCTGACTGGTTGGTTCTGGAACTGCGGGCTAAAATGGCAGTTTTTCTGTCCACCCAGAGACAGTCCGCCCCCTCAAAAGTCCCCGTTCCCGTGATGGTTTTCACGATAGGAACATGTAAATCAGCCAGGGCCTTGGCCATTGCCGCTTCTTCTCCCCGTCTTGCGGGAAGGGCCGGTCTTGAGATAATGGCTCCCTCCGGTGTCATAAACATCAAATCTCTGCAGTAGACTGCGTTGGGCCGGTCCTCTCTCTGCTCTTCCATAAAATAGACCTTCACCCCCTGGGACACATATAAATCTACCAGCCTCTGATGCGCTTCTCTGAATTTATCCGGATTGATACCCTGGCGAAACCTGGCCTCCTCCCACTGAAAGTCATCGATTTCTCTGCCCGGTTTTCTCAGCATGACGCTTTTCAAAGGCGCCACCTGGGAGCAGATGCCAAAATCGCCCCAGTACTCCTTCATCTGTTCTTCAAAAGGGGTTTCGTCTCTTCTCAGATTCTTGTCTTTACTCAATTCTAAAAAAGCCATTTACTTCTCCTCTCATCATCCCGGTGCAGCTGCATTTATACTTGATTCAAACGGCGCGCACCTGTCGGTATGTAATATGGTTTCAGTTTTCTGTCACAGTCTGTCCCTTCACCTTGGAAAGAATCATAACGGTAGCAATCAGCAGCACAATGCCTACGGCGAGAACCGCTACACTTCCTCCTGTCAAACCTGCCACCGCATAAGTGACTATTGTCACAGCTCCCACCATGAGGGCGTACGGCAGCTGGGTCTTCACGTGCGCCAGCAAATCGCAGCGGGCTCCGTTGGCAGAAAGAATTGTAGTATCTGAAATAGGGGAGCAGTGGTCTCCGAACAGACCTCCGGAAAGTACTGCAGCGATGGCAAGATGCATCGGCGCGTCAAGGCCTACAGCAGCCGGAACTGCGATAGTCATCATAATGGAGAAAGTTCCCCAGGAAGAGCCGGTAGAGAAAGAAATAACCGCACTGGCTATAAAGATGATGACCGGCAGAATCCACATCGGAACATTATCCTGCAGTAAATTAACTACAAATTCAGGGCCGCCCATGGCTTTGGTCACACTGCTGAGTACCCACGCCAGCAGCAGCGTAATAAACACGCTGGCAACGCTTTCCAGGCCGGACACGTAATCTGCACATATACTTTTAAAGCTTTTTATCTTCAGAATTACGACCAATATAATATTGGCAACGGCTCCGAAAACAAAGCCTGCGACTAAAGCGCCTCTCAGCTGGTCGCCGTCTACGGATTTAAAGGGAAAGCCCTGAGGGCAGAGCATGATGCACAGGGTTCCAATCATAACCACCAGGGGAATCAGCATAACCATAGGTCTGCTGTTTTCCAGCTTGGCATCGGTGTCAATTTTCACCGCTTTCCCTGCGTCTCCTTCCGGAGCCACCTGACCTGCCAACGCACGCTTTTCCGCTTCGTACATAGGTCCGAACTCTTTCCTTGTAAAGGCTACCAGAGGAACCATCAGCAGGGATAAGAGTGCGTAATACTGGAACGGCCACACTTTCAGCAGCATATCCCACTCTGTAGACTGATATCCTACAGCCTGAAACTCTGTGCCCATGAGTCCCATAATATATGCGCCCCAGCCCAGGAAAGGAACCAGAATAGAAAGCGGGGAAGCTGTGGTGTCCAAAATCCAAGCAAGCTTTTCTCTTGAAACTTTCATCTTATCGGTCAGAGGCTGAACGATAGGTCCTGCGATAATCGGACTTCCAATATCGGAAAAGAACACCATGATGCCTGCCACCCAACCGGCCATCTGTGCCTTGGCTCTGCTGTTGACAAACTTTGTCACAGAAGAAGCGAAGGCATGAGCGCCGCCGGAAACTTCCAGCAGTTTCACGAAGCCGCCGATAAAAATCAATAAGACCAGCACCTCTGCGCAATAAGAGTCCGTCATATTGGGTACAAGATGATCAACTACATAAGACATCATTGCATCAAAAGGATTTCCTCCCGCAATAATCAGCGTACCCGCAAAGGCTCCTGCAAACAAAGCGATGGAAATATTCTTCAGCCACATGGCCAGAAGAATAGTCAAAGCAATAGGAAATAATGATAAAATACCGTAATCCATTGTACATCTCCTTTCTACTACGTGTATTCTTGTCCAGATAAAATAGCAAAAATCATGCCACAAAAATACAGCTGACAATCTTCCCAAGACTGTCAGCTGTACAGCACATTTTACCATCTATTCCATTTCCGGCGTCAATTCTCACTTTTGATAAAAATTATCATTTTTAATATTTTTTATCACTTTTGATAATCCTTTAAGATACGGTACAAGGTGGCGATTCCGATGCCGAGACTGGCGGCGGCAGTTTTCTTTCCCTTTGTATCCCACCCATATTTATCAAGGGCCCGGAGTATTTCATCTATCTCTGCTTTTCTTCTCCGTTCTTTTAAAGAGCCTGAAGTTCCTTCCCCTTGCTGATACTCTGAGAGTTCTTCCTGGGGAGATTCCGGTTTTCCGCCGGGTTGCACATGTTCTGACTGCATTTTTATCCTTTCCGGAATGCTGAAGCTGGTCAGAATGTCCTGACTCTCCACATTGAGAGCACATTCTATGGTGTTTTCAAGCTCCCGGATATTGCCGGGCCACTGGTAATCGGTCAGCGCCTTTGCCGCCTGAGGCGTCATATCGCAGATATGCTTGTGGAGCAGCCCTGAGTATTTCTCCATAAAATGCCTTGAAATAGTCAGAATATCCTCCTTTCGCTCCCGCAGAGGCGGAATGAAAATGGGGATTACGTTGAGACGATAATAGAGGTCGCTTCTGAACTCGTTATGCTCTATCATGGTTTCCAGGTTTCTGTTGGTAGCCGCAATTACCCTGACGTCGATGGGTATACTCTTGCTGCCTCCTACTCTCTCAATGGTTCTCTCCTGCAGCATCCGCAGGAATTTAACCTGCAGAAAGATGGGAATATCTCCAACCTCGTCTAAAAACAAAGTGCCTCCGCTTGCCAGCTGACACTTTCCCACCTTGCCACCCTTCTTAGCACCTGTAAACGCCCCCTCTTCATAGCCGAAAAGTTCGCTTTCCAGCAGGGTTTCCGGAATTGCGCCGCAGTTAATCGCCACAAAGGGACCGTCCCTTCGGCTACTCTGATTGTGAATGGCTCTGGCAAAGAGCTCCTTTCCCGTGCCGCTTTCTCCCCGAATTAAAACAGTCGAATCGCTGGCAGCTATCTTATGAGAAAAGGAGATTACATCGGATATGGCCTTAGAATTCCCGATGATATCTGAAAAATCAACCTTGTAATCCGACTTGTGCACCAGCTTAGAGGCAATGCTGCTGGCGTCTGTAATGCTTTTCATAATCAGAATCATGCCGTGCTTTCGCCCCTCGCTTTCGATAACCTTGGAGGTCATCAAAACGTCCGTTTTCTCTGTCTGACCGCCGATGGTTACCTCTGTATCTATGCACTCCTTCTGCATCATAATATTCCTGGCTGCATCATCGGGCAGAATCGTATCTATTCTCTGTCCAATCAGGCTCTCCTTCACCCCGAACTTCCTGACGGCCGACTGATTGATTCGATAAATCCGCGCCTCCGTGTCCACTGCAATAACACCGTCGTGGACAGAGTTTAAAATCGCCAGAGTTTCGTTGAGATTTACCATAAGGTCGTCGGCATACTCCGCCGCTTCAATCTTGCCGGATATGAGCTCGGAAAGCTTTTCAGTAAAGTGGATGAAGGCGTCCCGGTTAAACAAGCCGCTGTTCCTCTGTTCTTCTGTAAAGGCGATAATGCCCAGTGCGCCGCGGATTTCTTTCTTGATGCGCAAAGGTGCGTAAATCGCCGCTTTCTCATTACAGTGCAGCCGATTTTCACAGGAAGCACAGATAGGATCCAAACTGGGATTGCTGATAATGATTGTCTGATTTTTTTCAATAACTTCTCGGAAAACATTTGGATTTACAACCTTTTTCCCAACCTCGGATTTGTACTCACCGGTACCTGCTGTCCTGATGAAATCAGTGTCGATGGTGGTAATTACTACATTAAACAGTTCTGAGACAATTTCGCAGGTTTCCTGCAAAAACGTGTACTTGTCTTTCATATTCTAACTCCCTTCACCTGATTAAAGTAATCATATACCAGAACGCCCTTCTGTGCAAGGAGATTCAGTTGGCACAATCCTTGCTAATAATTTTAGTACGAAAATAAATTTTACTAAGGAGGTTCACAATATGACAAATAAAATGATACCAAGCGCAAAGATGGAGGTCATCCCTTTTTCAGGAATACGGAAAGTCTTTGAAGCTGCAGGAAAGCTGGAAAAACAGGGCAGGGAAATCATCAATCTGGGTATCGGCCGTCCCAATTTCGACACCCCGGAATTTATTAAAGATGCAGCAAAAAAGGCCCTGGACGACGGATATACCTACTATACTTCCAACTACGGCACGGAGGAGCTTCGTCAGGCGGCTGCCGATAAATTCAGGCGGGACAACGGCCTTGACATGAACATGGAGGATGTCATCGTAACAGTAGGCGCCAATCAGGCGGTTTCCATCGCCATGACAGGACTTTTGGATTCAGGCGATGAGGTTCTGGTACCAAACCCTTCCTGGCTCCACTATTTTTACTGTGCGGAGTTGGCAGGCGCCAAGACCGTATCCTATCCCCTCCTGGAGGAAAATGAATTTAACGCGCAGATTGAGGATATTGAAAAGCTGATTACGCCCAGGACCAAGATGATTATCGTCAACACGCCTAACAATCCCACCGGCTCTGTTCTCAGCAGAGAAAGTTTGGAAAGGATTGCACAAATTGCAAAAAAGCATAATTTAATCGTACTTTCTGATGAAATATATGAAAAACTGCTTTATGATGGAAGTATCCACACCAGTATCGCTTCCCTTCCCGATATGGCGGAAAGAACTATCATTATCAACGGCGTTTCCAAAGCCTATGCCATGACAGGCTGGAGAATCGGCTTTGCCGCCTCTAAAAACCCGGCTTTTATCAGCGCCATGATTCGCGTTCTGCAGTACACCGTAACCTGCGCTGCTTCTGTATCCCAGTACGCTGCGGAGGCTGCTCTTACCGGCCCTCAGTCCTGTATCGAAGAAATGCGGGTTCAGTTCGACGCCAGAAGGAAGCTGGTCTATGAGGAAATCAACAAAATTCAGGGTTTGAGCTGTATTTGCCCTAAGGGCGCTTTTTACTGCTTCGTCAACATCAAGGACCTTGGCATCACCGATGAAGAAGCTTCGGAGTATTATCTGAACGAGGCGGGTGTGGCCATGATTCCGGGCTCAGCCTTTGGAGAATACGGAAGCGGCTATCTGCGAATCGCCTTCTCCAATTCCTATGAGAACATCGAAAAAGCCATGGTGAAAATCAAAGACGCCACTATAAAACTGCTGAACAAGTAAGGAGGTATTTCATTTGAACATATTTAATAGGGATATCAAGCCGGGAGATAAATTCATCGAAAACCACAGGGTTTCCGACAGTGCAGGCAGAGAAACGATTTTACCCTACTACGTAATCTGCGGGCAGAAACCAGGTCCCTGCCTTTGCATTACTTCCGGTGTCCACGGCACCGAGTACCCCGGTATAGGCGCCAATCTGAAGCTTTATCAGGATATCGACCCAAAAGACCTTAGGGGTACGATTATAGGCGTTCCCCAGTGCAACTTCCCGTCATTTTGCGAAAGAGTGCCCTTTGTCAATCCCCTGGACGGAAAAAATCTCAACGACACCTTCCCCGGAAACAGGGAAGGAACCATTACGGAAAGACTCTGTTACACCCTGGTTCATGAGATTGCGGCAAAAGCGGACTACCATATCGACATGCACAGCGGAGACAGCATCGAATATCTTCACCCCTACGCCTTTTATCATATTAACGATGAGAAGACCCAGGTGACAGAGGCTTCCAGGCAGATGGCTATCTGCTACGGTCTGGATTATGTCTCCCACACAGAAACAGACGGTGCCGGCGCTACCGACAGAGGCAATTTCTATTCTGCCGTCTCCCAACTGGGAATCCCCAGCATTCAGCCGGAAATCGGCGGCATCGGCCTCATTGAAGAGAAAACGAAACTCCTCCACTACAATGGTGCGAAAAATGTACTTTCCTCCCTGGGTATGCTGGAAGGGGTCTCAACGGGAAATACTTCTCCAAAGGAGCTTTCACGGTTCTATCGCCTGCAGTCCAAGTACGACGGTGTTTTTCACTGTCTGGTTTCTCCCGGTGAAGTCGTAAAAGCAGGACAGCGTCTGGCCTATATCACCGATTATCACGGGCAGCAAATCTATTGTGAGTTTTTCGCCGAAAAGGATTCAGTAATTCTCTGGGTAATGGCAGCGCTCGCCGCCCGCCGGGGAGACAATCTGATGGCCATCGGGATTGTGTAAAGGAGGATATGTATGAAAATCGGACTTATCGGATACGGCGGCGTAGGAAAAGCCTTCGTCCGCCTGCTGGAAATGCAGAAAAGCGTCCTTGAGAAGGAAGGTCTTCATATCGAGGTCGACTACATTGTGGACTGCGGCGGCGGCATATACCAGCCTGGCGGCATTGATTTGCCCTCTCTCATAGAGTTTACCGCTTCTCAGGGAAACCTTACGGATTTTATCGGCGGCAGCACTTCTCTCACCGTCTGGGACATGGCGACAGATTCTGATATTGACCTGGCCGTCATTATGACTCCTACCAACAAGGAAACCGGTCAGCCCGGGCTTGCTTACACAGGCGCTCTGCTGCAGGAGGGAAAGCATGTGGTCATCTCTGACAAAGGGCCTGTCATGCTGGCTTACCACAGGCTGAAGGAAATGGCTAGGAAAAGCGGCGTTCAGCTGGGTATCGGCTGTACGACGGGAGGCGCCCTTCCATCGGTTAACGGTGGTATTATGGATATGGCCGGCGCCGAGATTACTTCCATCGAAGGTGTTCTCAACGGCACTACCAATTTTATTCTGAAATACATGGAAGAGGAAGGCTGCGAATACGAAGCAGCCCTGAAGGAGGCCCAGCGGTGCGGGATTGCCGAGACCAATCCTGTTCTCGATGTAGAAGGCTGGGACACTGCGGGAAAACTTCTGATTCTGACCAATGTCCTCATGGGAGAGGATAAAACCCTTGCCGATATAAAGGTGGAGGGGATTACCCATCTGACTGCAGAAGCAGTGCGTTCCGCTGCCGAAAGGGGCTGCAAATACAAGCTGGTAGGAAGAACCTGCCGCACAGAATCGGGACTTTCCATGGAAGTCGGTCCCAGGGAGATTCCCTCAAATCACCTGTTATATGCCGTAGACGGCAAAAACAAGGCTGTCCGCTACAGCTCCGATACCTTGGGAGAGCTTATGATTATGGGAGGCGCTTCCGGAGTGATCCCGGCAGCAGCTTCCATTTTGAGAGATATTGTCAACATTCACCGAGGATACCGTTTCTAACCGGCGTCTCTTCGGCACAGGAGGATTACTGATATGCGTTTAGCAACTATAAAATACGAAAGCAGAGAAATTGCCGCCGTCGTAACTTCCGGCGGCGTTGTAACCATAGAAACCCTGAACAGGGAGAAGGGGACGTCCTGGGAAACGGAGCTATATGCTCTCATCTGTACCCAGCAGCTTCCCCTGCTGACACAGTGGTACCGCAGCGGCGGAAAGGAAGAACTGGAAGGGATGCCTTGCATTTCCCGCAGCGAAGTAGTCTATGGCCCGCTGTACAGAAATCCCCGGCGTATTTTCGGCATCGGTCTCAACTATAAAGACCATGCCGGCGACCTGGGAGAAGCTGCCCCTGCAGGCTTTCCCGGAAGCTTCTACAAACCGGCTTCCTGTATCGCAGGGCCCGGCGACGAAATCTGTATTCCGGCAATGAAGGAAGCGGAAAAGACCACCGGAGAGGCAGAGCTTGGCATTATTTTAGGGAAAGAATGTAAATTCATCGGGGAAGAGGACTGGCAGGATTATATAGCCGGCTACACCACCATTCTCGATATGACGGAAGAGTCCATACTCCGCCAGAATCCCCGCTTTCTGACTCTGGTAAAAGGGTTCGATACTTTTATGACCTTTGGACCGCAGCTGGTGACCCCTGACGAAGTGGAAGATGTTTCTGCGCTAGAGGTGCAGACAGTCCTCAACGGTCAGGTATACGCCGCCAATACGGTGTCCAATATGACCCACAGCCCTTCCAGGCTGGTTTCTCTGGTCTCACATATGCAGGGATGGCTGCCGGGAGATGTCCTGTCCACCGGCACCCCAAGAGCAGTACATATTCAGCAGGGAGATACGCTGGAGTGTCGAATTTTCGGGCCTGACGGATTCGCTATGGAACCCCTTGTCAACCCTGTAATCGATTTGAAGTTGAAAAAATAATTTAGTAAAATTCAAGTTAAACGGAGGTACATTATGGACTTAGGATTAAAAGATAAATGTGCATTGGTGCTGGCTTCCAGCTCAGGTCTGGGGAAAGCAGTTGCAGCAGAGCTGGCAGCCGAAGGGGCAAAGGTTATGCTGTTCAGTCCCCTGAAAGAGCAGCTGCAGGAAGCAGAGGCCCAAATCAAAGCAGCCACCGGCAACGAGAATGTTGCCCATTTCTGCGGCGATTTGACAAAGCCGGAAGACATCAAGGAGCTGGTCAAAGTTACCTGCAACACCTTTGGGCCGATTTATGCGCTCTTCAATAACGCCGGAGGACCTCCAGCTGGTCCTGTCAATTCCTTTGACGATGGGGCGTGGTACAAAGCCTTTGAGCTGACCCTGCTTTCCTATCAGCGGGTAGTCAGAGAGGTTGCTCCCATTATGATGGAAAACGGAGGCGGAAGAATTGTCAATTCCACTTCCTCTTCTGTCAAAGCCGTACTGGACAATCTGGGGCTTTCCAATACCATGCGTTCCGGTGTAGTCGGCTGGTCCAAAACAGTCTCCCAGGAGTTGGGCAAATATAACATCTTAGTCAATGTAATCGGCCCTGGCCGCATCGGCACCGCCCGTATCGACCACCTTGACAAGCTGCGGGCTGAAAAACAGGGTATCACAGTAGAGGAGCTGCAGGCAAATACCTTTAAGACCATTCCTCTGGGCCGCTACGGCAAACCTGAAGAATACGCCAAGTTGGCAGCCTTCCTGCTGTCCTCTACAGCCAATACTTACATTACAGGTCAGACTATCTTAGTAGACGGAGGCCTTGTAAAAGCGTTGTAAAAGCTGGGGCTGGCGCGGAGTTGGGCTGCGGCAAAGTTAAGCTAAATGCCAGTTTCTCGGCCGTTTAGCTTAACTCCCGCAAGATGCGGGTGCGGACATAATGGCTCAAATGCGGAGGCACTTTTTTATTCTACTTTTTCAGCTACTTTTTCAGTCCTTTGTCCTGCCAGACTGCCTTCACTGGCATCCTTTAAAAATACAAAGGTCTTTTCGTCGGACTGTTCTTCACAGAAGCTGTAATTGAGCCGGTCGAAATTCTTAATCTCTTCAGGATTTTCTATCCGGTTCTCCGCCATATAGCGGACCATTTCGCCTCGGGCCATCTTGCACATGGTTCCCTTTTCCTTTATTTTTCCGTCGATGCGCTGGCCGAACACGCAGGTGATAAAAGGCATATCCGGCGGCAGATAAGAGCTGACCGCTCTGCTGTATTCCCGGGACGCCAGATTGATGACGCAGCTTGCCTCCCTGCAGATACTGTCTGCCAGACTGTCGCCCCAAAAATCGTAGAGAGAATCTATTTCCCCGGTGCCAAGTCTGGCCTGCATCTCCAGCCTGTAAGGCTTTACCCCGTCAAAAGGACGCAAAACTCCGTAAAATCCTGACAGGATGCGCAGGTGTTCTTCTAAATATCCATAGGCCCCCTCAGTGAAAACTCCCGGCGCCATATACTGGTACTGAATCCCCTCGTAGGATAAAATGGCAGGCGTCAGCTGCTCGGTAAGATGCATCTGGCGGATTCTGCCGAAATTAAGCGACGCAATGGAGTCGCTGCACTTCCAAACTGCCTTGACTTTTTCGTAATCCATCCCCTGCAGACAGGACAGCAGTTTTTTTGTCTTATCTAAAAACTCCGGCAGCTGCCGGGCGGAAAAGATGTCTGTATTCACGTTCATCTTTTTAGCCGGTGAAATGATTATCCGAAGACTTTTCATAACAGATTCCTTCTAATTCGTAAGCATGTGACCCTTACCTACCCCATATTGCTACTCTGCGGGTCGCTTCGCTCTCCCCTGCACATGCAAAGCGTCCCGCACATTCCCCATATCGCTGCTCTGCGGGTCACCTCCCTCTCCCCTGCTCATGCAAAGCGTCCCGCACATTCCCCATATCGCTGCTCTACGGGTCACCTGGCTCCTCCCTTGCTCATGCAAAGTGTCCCGCACCTACCCCATATCACTGCTCTGCGGGGCGCCTCGCTCCTCCCTTGCTCATGCAAAGTGTCCCGCACATTCTCCATATCGCTACTCTGCGGGTCGCTTCGCTCTCCCCTTGCACATGAAAAGCGTCCCGCACATTCCCCATATCGCTGCTCTGCGGGTCACTTCGCTCCTCCCTTCCGCATGCAAAGCGTCCCGCACATTCCCCATATCGCTACTCTGCGGGGCGCCTCACTCTCCCCTTTCAAAAAATCAGCCCCCGTTAGCGGAGGCAGATTTTATGTTTTAGTCCAATTTTGGTGATTCCTTTCCTATCTGACCGATTAACCGGTGAAGTTCCTCAAGGCCCCTGCGAATTTTCTCCAGGTCGTCGCCCTCCACATTGTGATGCAGAAAAAGGCTTTCCAGCTCTTTATTGACGCAAAATACACTTTTGGCAGTTTCCAGAAACTTAGGGAAGTTGCTGCTTTCGTAGGCTGCCCTGAACTTAGCCAGGTCCGCTTCGATAATGTCGGCCACCTGCTGCTCGTTGTAAAGCTTTCCAATCATCATCGGATAGGGGCTGACCCGCTGCAGATAGATTTCATCGGCATGCATCTCGTACAGATAGGTAACCTTCACGTCCGGTCCCATCTCAAACTTTGCGATATTTACATGGGCCGGCGTAGTCTTTATGGACGCCGCTCCCATCTGCCGAAGCAAAACATTAATCATATCATCAGAAATCGTATCTCTTATCATATCTACACTTCCTTTCCTTTACATACCGTACCGCAGAAGCAGGTAAGCCATGGCAATGACCACAGAGACCAGCATCATCGGGAATCCCAGCTTGGTATACTCTTTGAAAGTAATAGGGTATCCGTGTTTTCCGCTGATGCCTGAAAGAACCACGTTGGCAGAAGCGCCAATCAGGGTACCGTTTCCGCCCAGGCATGCGCCCAGGGAAATGGCCCACCACAAAGGCACGATATCAAAACCGCTCTCTCCCATGGCTAAGACCAGCGGAATCAGAGTTGCTACAAACGGAATATTGTCCAGTACAGAAGACAGCAGCGCCGACGCCCACAGCAGCACCATCATGGTCATTACCATGTGTCCCTGGGTCAGGCCCATCACCATCTTCGCCAGCTGACCGATGACCCCTGTGGCGTCAAGTCCCCCTACTACCACAAAGAGCCCCGCGAAAAACAGGATTGTAGTCCATTCCACTTCTCCTATGATGTGGTCGATATTCTGTCTGCCGATAAGCATCATCACTGCGGCTGCAGTCAGAGCAACCGTACAGGATTCCACTCCTAACTGACTGTGAAAAATGAAGCCGATAACCACCAGAACCATAGCCGCGACGCTTTTCATCAGCAGCGGTCTATCCTCTATGGCCTTGGTCTCATCAAGTTCCATGACAGCTTTAATGGCCTCACCGTCTGCTGACAGCCGGCTTCCGTAAAGGAACCGCATGATGATGACCATAGCCACCATGATAATGACTACAACGATTCCCGTATTAGATAGAAAATCCATAAAATCAAGTCCCGCCGCGCTTCCAATCATAATGTTAGGCGGGTCGCCAATCAGGGTCGCCGTTCCTCCGATATTGGAGGCCAGAATCTGGGTCATGAGAAACGGCACCGGATTTACCTTCAGCATTCTCGCGATGGTAATGGTCATAGGCCCCACCAAAAGCACCGTTGTGACATTATCCAGGAAAGCCGAGAGCACCGCCGTGATAACCATGAAGGTCATCATAATCTTCCATGGGTCGCCGCCCGACAGCTTCGCCGCTTTGATGGCGATATACTCAAAGACGCCGGAATTCTTTACGATAGCTACAAAGAGCATCATGCCGATTAAAACGCCAATGGTGTTGAAATCGATGTACCCAACTGCTTCTTCTACGGAAAGAACATGGGTCAAAAGTAAAAGCACCGTTCCGGTCAAAGCCGCCGCTGTACGGTGCACTTTTTCTGTCATAATGGCAATAATTACAGCCAAGAAAATGACAATAGCAAATATCTCTTCCATAAATCATACCACCTCTTATCTATATATCTAATCTCTTTCTTAAACCAACATGGATTTTAGCACTTCTTCATATTGTATGCAACGGACAAATACCTTGATAAAAACTCTTTTCCCGGACCGTCCTTTTCTTTCCGTTGAAATTCGGACATTTCTGCCGGCATCATACTTTGGTCTGATTTTTTCTTCAACTATTTCCCGGGACGTATTGTTCAGCGATATTCAGGGCATGGTCGCCGATACGTTCAAAGTCCGTTATCATTTCCGAGAAAATAATGCCCGCCTCGGCGCTGCAGAGATTCTTCCGCATTCTGTCTATCTGATTGTCCCGCAGCCGCTTGCTCATATCGTCTATCTTCTGCTCGTTGCGGGCAGTCTTTGTCAGAAGCTCCGTCCCCGCAGCCTGAAATCCCCCTCTCAGCTGCTGCAGCGTTTCCATCGTAAGCTCCTTCATTTCCCGGATTTCCTCCCTGGCGAAAGCCGAGAATCCATCGCTTCCGGATTTCAATAGCTGGGTATACTCTGCAATATTCATAGCGTGGTCCCCAATTCTCTCCATATTTCCCACTATCTTAAAGCAGGACGCCAGACGCGCCGCATCGCTTTCCGGCATCTCCGCAGCGGAGACCTTTCCGATGAATTTACAGATTTCCCGGTTGAGATAATCGATATACTCCTCCTGGTCCTTGACTGCCTGCAGATAAACGGGATTCTTCTCCATGACAGCACAGAACGCCAACTCTGTATTTTCTACCGCCATATCGAACATCCTCTCCATTTCATTTTCAATATTTCTGATATCCATGGAAATCTGCCCCATCTGGTAAGTTCTCCTGCTGTCCTCCTGAGGCAGGTATAAAAGTGTGTGTTTCTCCTTTTCCTCCTGGTCATTATCGGGGAGAATTTTCACGGCTGCCGAAGCCATGGCGTTTCCAAAAGGCAGCAGTACCAAAGTAGTGACAATGTTAAATACCGTATGTACGTTGGCAATCTGCGCTACAGGGTCTCCCGGCGTCAGCCACTGCATAAAGGACACAAATGGCGTTGTCATACAAATCAGCGTGAACATAATCGTCCCAATCATGTTAAACATCAGGTGAATCACTGTAGAGCGCTTGGCATCGGTTTTAGTGCCGACGGAAGCAAGAATGGCAGTGATACAGGTGCCTATATTCTGTCCAAACAGAACGTAAACTGCCTGAGGCAGTCCGATGATGCCGCTTAGAGCCAGCGCCTGTAAAATCCCCACCGACGCCGATGAAGACTGGATAATGGCGGTAAATACAGCTCCTGCCAGAATACCGATGACAGGATTGTCAAAATTTGAAATGATACGTATAAAGGTATCTGATTTCTGAAGGGGCTCCATGGCGGCGCTCATCATATCCATGCCTATGAATAAAATCCCCAGGCCGGCGATAATCCCTCCAATGTGCTGCGCCTTTTCGTTTTTAACAAAGACCGTCATAATGACGCCGGCAAAAGCAATCAGAGGCGCAAGCATACCGATATCCAGCGCAATCAGCTGTCCTGTTATGGTGGTTCCTATATTGGCTCCCATAATGACCCAGACGGCCTGATTCAGCGTCATCAGTCCCGCCGATATGAATCCGACCACCATGACCGTAGTCGCCGAGGAGGACTGGATAACCGCCGTAATTCCGGCGCCCACCAAAACGCCTTTGACTCTGTTTGCCGTCAACTTCTCCAAAATGGTTTTCATCTGGTTTCCCGCCGCCGCTTCCAGTCCGCTCCCCATCAGCTGCATGCCAAAGAGAAACAGCGCAAGGCCGCCAAGCAGTTTAAAAAAATCGGTTATTTGCATATGTATCTTATCCCCCTTTTTCAAAAAAATAAACCGCGTGCTGCTTACCAGGCGTCGGTAATTGTAGCACGCGATATCAGGTTTTTCTATTGAACTTTAGTATAATTTAGCATTCTAAGCTTTTCGTTTAGGTAATCTTACGGCATTTCCGCCTATTAAAGCCGGATTTCTTCTTTTTCTCCGGTAGCAAGGTCGGCGATGACGGCCTTTGCCGCGTCAATGGCAAAGACTTCAAATTTTCCCGGCTGTACCATCTGTGCCAGCGCCGGCATGATTTCCAGAGCCTTTGCACAGGCCTCCTCACCTAAAAATTCCGCTTTCCCTCGAACCCGAATAAATTTGGTGCCATTGGCTGCAGCCACCTCTACATTAGGATTGGCTTTCAGCTCTCTGGAGGCTGCCTTTCCGTCGGCAGTGCAGAAACACAGCTTGCCGTCAAACTCCATGTGGAAACCCTGAGGTCTTACTCTCGGTTCATCTCCGTCTACAGTAGTAACGAAGCAAGGTCTTGCCTCTTTCAAAAATTCTAATACTTTGTCCATAACAGTTTCTCCCTTCCTATGGCATTGATATACATATTATAGTACAGTTTACCGAAAAATGGAAGTCCCGACGGCTCAAATCTTATTCCACGTCTACTCTCTTTCCCATTTTGCCAACCGTATAAAACATGGTCTAAACTCCTTTGAAAACCTCTTGACTTAAAGTTAACTTTAAGTTGTATAATCTGATTTAGGTGAAATATGTGATAAGGGCCTGCAGATAAAGTAATAAACTGTAGAGAGGAGAATCAATATGATATACAAAAAATTTCAGAACTTAGAGCTGTCCGCCCTAGGATTCGGAGCCATGCGGCTGCCGGTAATCGGCGATGACAACAGCCGCGTCGACGAAGACGCAGTCAAAGCCATGGTGGCAAAGGCCATGGAAAGTGGAATCAACTACTACGACACCGCCTGGGGATACCACGAAGGCAATTCGGAATCGGTCATGGGCCGGGTTTTGAAGGCCTATCCGAGGGACCGCTTTTATCTGGCGACAAAATTTCCAGGCTACGATTTGTCCAATATGGATAAAGTGGAGGAAATCTTTGAAAGACAGCTGGAAAAATGTCAGGTAGACTACTTCGATTTCTATCTGTTCCACAACGTCTGTGAAATGAATATCGACGCCTATCTGGACGAGAGTCACGGTATCTTCGACTATCTGATGGAACAGAAGAAAAACGGCCGCATCAGACATCTGGGCTTTTCCGCCCACGGTGAAGCGCCGGTCATGAGACGTTTTCTTGAAAAATACGGCGAGGCCATGGAGTTCTGCCAGATTCAGCTGAACTATTTGGATTTGGAATTTCAGGACGCCCGGAGCAAGTTGGACCTGCTGGCGGAATACGAACTTCCGGTGTGGGTCATGGAGCCGCTGCGGGGCGGCAGACTGGTAAATCTGACAGAGGAAGAATCGGCAAAGCTGACGGCTCTCCGTCCTGATGAGACTCCCGCCGCATGGGCTTTCCGCTTCCTCCAGTCCATTCCGCAGGTGGCCGTGACCCTGTCCGGCATGTCCGATATGGAGCAGCTGGAAGCCAATATCAGGACCTTTGAAGAAGCGAAGCCTTTGAACAGTGAGGAACAGGCCGCGCTGCAGGAGATCGCGGACGCCATGGCGGCAAAGGTGGCGCTGCCCTGCACTGCCTGCCGTTACTGCACCGGCCACTGTCCGCAGGGACTGGATATCCCTTATCTGCTTTCCTTGCACAACGAACACCGGTCGACGACTCTGGCGGGCGGCATGAGCTTTATCGCGCCCATGGCCCTCAGCGCGGTGGAAAAGGAAAAACAGCCGTCGGCCTGCATAGGATGCGGCAGCTGCGAAGCCGTATGTCCGCAGCAGATTAAAATTTCCCAGGCTATGTCTGACTTTGCAGCCGGACTGGGTATGTAAAGGGAAGGAGGATACCTATGGAATATCGTACACTGCCCCACGGAGGAGAAAAAATCAGCGTTTTGGGACTTGGCATGGGATATATCTCAGGAACCCAGGAGGAGATTACGGAAACCGTGGACGCAGCCATCAAAGCCGGTATCAATTTCTTTGACCTGGCGGCGTCGGAAAAAGCGCCCTTTGCGGCCTATGCCAGAGCCTTTGAGGGGCGCAGAGAACAGGTCATGACCCAGATGCACTTCGGCGCAGTCTACGATGACGGCAAATACGGATGGACGCAGAATTTGGACGATATCAAGAGGACGTTCCAGTGGGAGCTGAATCTTTTCGGCACAGATTATACCGATATCGGGATGCTGCACTGCATAGATGAAAAAGAGGATTTGCAGTATTCCTTTGACAGCGGTCTGTGGGATTACATGAAACACCTGAAGGCCGAAGGTCAGATTCGTCATCTGGGCTTTTCCACCCATAATCCGGACATCGCCCGCCGCCTGCTGGATACGGAGCTCATCGACTTGTTCATGTTCAGCCTGAATCCCGCCTATGACATTCAAAAAGGCGATTACGCGATGGGAGACGCCGGCGAGCGAGCTGCCCTTTATCGGGAAAGTGAAGCCCTGGGTGTGGGAATTTCCGTCATGAAACCCTTTGCCGGCGGCCAGCTGCTGGACGATAAACTATCACCCTTTGAGAAATCTCTGAGCCGGATTCAGTGTATCCAGTATGCTCTGGATTGTCCGGCAGTACTGACGGTGCTCCCGGGAATCCGAAATCGGGCGGATTTGACGGATATCCTGGCCTATACCTACGCCGATGAAGAAGCAAAGGATTATTCCGCCATAGGCCAATTTACAGCGCAGAGCATGGACGGCGTCTGCGTGTACTGCAATCACTGTCAGCCCTGTCCTGCGGGCCTTGATGTAGGTATGATTAATAAATATTATGATTTGGCAAAGGCCGGAGACGCCATGGCGGCCAGTCATTATCAAAAACTGGAAAAGACCGCGGCGGACTGTATCAAATGCGGTCACTGTCAGCACAGATGCCCTTTCAGCGTAAAACAGGAAGCGCGAATGGAAGAGATTGCGGAATATTTTGGAAAATAGCAGAGGAGGAAACGAAAAATGAAGATAAAACAGACTGCAGGAAGAGATGCTTTGGGCGATTTCGCTCCGAAGTTTGCAGAGCTTAACGACGATGTACTCTTTGGAGAGGTTTGGAGCAGAGACGACAAGCTCTCTCTGCGGGATCGCTCTCTGGTAACGGTGGTTTCTCTGATGGCCCAGGGACTGGTAGATACATCGTTTCAATACCATCTGATGAGCGCAAAAAAGAACGGCATCACCAAATCGGAGATTGCGGAGATATTGACCCACGGCGCTTTCTATGCGGGATGGCCTAAGGCGTGGGCCGCATTTCGCATGGCAAAGGAGGTCTGGACGGAGGAAATTGATGAGAAAGCTGATGAGAAAACAGCGGCGGTAGATGGGATGCGGGCCCATGAAGCCTCTATGCTGTTTCCTATCGGCGCACCCAACGACGGCTTTGCACAGTATTTCAGCGGCAGGAGCTATCTGGCTCCGGTTTCCGGCAGTCAGGTGGGCATCTTTAACGTGACCTTTGAGCCGGGCTGTCGTAATAACTGGCATATTCATCAGGCAAAAAAAGGCGGCGGCCAGATTTTAATCTGCATTGCCGGCAGAGGCTACTATCAGGAGTGGGGAAAGGCGGCTCAGGAGCTGCACCCGGGAGATGTGGTCAACATCCCTGCAGGGGTCAAACACTGGCACGGCGCTGCGCCGGACAGCTGGTTTTCCCATCTGGCTGTGGAAGTTCCGGGAGAAGACGGCGGCAGCCAGTGGCTGGAACCGGTAGCTGATGAGGATTACGGAGCTTTAAAATAGCGCTGTTGCCTATCATATCATAACAATTGCAGAGGGCAGTACCTGATTTTTCAGGCGCTGTCCTTTTTGGTGCGCCCGG
>CBCTFZ010000013.1:0-65729 GCA_965146355.1 uncultured Emergencia sp.
GTTATGTTTATTTCCGCAGTTATCGCACTTTTGATTGGTATCTAGTATCAGGGATTCAATCTGGAAGATGGTGTAACAACTCTTTACAGCGGCTTTAATCTGGAAATGGCAGAGCAGGCAAGGGAAGGCTTCAGCGCCGCAGACGCAGGGGAGGACGCCATGACCCTTTTAAACCGAGGCGGTTTGTCCTCCATGCTGAAATCTTTTATTCTGATTTATATATGCTTCTATTTTGCCGGTATTATGGAACAGATTGGCGCCATCGAAGTGCTGCTTGGAAAATTGCTTCTGTCCGTAAAGACCAGATTCAGTTTAATTCTGGCTACAGCGGTTTCCGTAGTCGTTCTGGTCGCCATCGGAGGAAGCTCTTCTCTGGCACTGATTCTCACCGGCGAAATGTATACGGAGAAATATAAGCAGATGGGATTGTCAACTCTAAACTTGTCCAGAACCATGGAAGATTTCGGCACCGGCATGGCAGGCTTTATTCCGTGGTCCGGCTCAGGTGTTTATTATCCGTCAGTATTGGGGGTTCCAATCAGCAGCTATCTTCCGTATTGCTTTATGAGCTACGCAGTATGGGTACTGGCCCTAGTTTATGCAGCTACCGGAGCCTGCATCAAACCCCTTGAGGATGAACAGGAAGAAGGAGTGTGTGCGGCCCAATGATTGCAGATATGCATGTACATACACGGTGGTCCAGCGACTCGACGGTTCCTGTAGAGGAACAGATAGAAAGAGCCATTTCTTTAGGGATGGAGAGCATTTGTATTACAGACCATCAGGACTTTGACGCCCCTAGATTTCCGCCGGATTACTTCACCTTTCTTATCGACGACAGAGGAGATGAAGAGGCCGTTTCGGCCTATCTGGCTGATTTGACAGCAGTGAAGGAACGTTATCGGGACAAAATCGAGGTTTTACTGGGAATAGAGCTGGGCATGCAGCCCCATTTGTGCCGGAAGTTAACCGAATTTGTAGAATTATACCCCTTTGACTTTGTGATAGGCTCGACCCATACCTTTGAGAAGATGGACGCTGAGGACAAAAGGCATTATGAGGCGATAGATATTGAAACTGCGGTTCGACGGTATTTTGAGGAGGAACTTCGCAATGTCAAAGGGTTTCAGGGCTTCGATGCAGCCGGTCATCTGGATTTTGTGCTGCGCTACGGACCGGGAGCGCTGGAGAAATTCACTTACGAAAAATATGCAGATGTGCTGGATGAACTTCTGATAGAGCTGATTTCCACGGGAAGAGGAATTGAATGTAATACCTCAAAATTTGCGGCAAAAAATATGATAAATCCCCACCGGGATATTATCAGAAGATATGCCCGTCTGGGAGGAGAAATCATTACTTTTGGCTCCGACGCCCATGTATCCTCGCGACTGGGAGAAGGCTTTACAGAGGTAGGAGACCTGGTAAGAGATTGCGGAATCAAATATTACACTGTATTTCGCCAGCATCAACCCAGCTTTTATAAAATTTAAAGACAGGCTCGCAGGGCGCTTTCTTGACACTTTCTGCGCCCGGGCGTATAATTGGAGCAGAAATGAGACAGGGAGGATGCGGTATGAAGAAAATCATTTGCAAGGAAGACTTTTGGGAAATGTTTCCGGACTGTAAAATCGGTATTGTAGTATGTAAAGGTATTACCAACCAGTACCGTGACAATCAGGCGGAGTACGAAGCCATGATTCGCCAGGGCGAACAGAAGGCTCTGACCTTTTTGACAGAACCTGGCTTTACGGACAACCGGGTTATCAAGGTGTGGAGAGAAGCCTACACCAAGTTTAAGACCAAGAAAGGCGCCAGATGCTCTATTGAGGCTCTGATGAAGAGAATTTCTAAGGAGAATCATCTGGGAATTATCAATCCCATCGTGGATATTTACAACAGCGTTTCCCTGAGTCACGCTATGCCCTGCGGCGGAGAGGATATCGACTGTATGGAGGGCAACCTGCTGCTGACAAAGGCTGAGGGAACCGAGTCCTTTCGCGTCATCGGCAGCGACGAAAATCAGCCTCCTTTCCCTGAGGAACTGGTCTATAAAGACGACGCCGGTGCGGTATGCCGGTGCTGGACCTGGAGAGAGGCGGAGAGAACCATGCTGACTGAGAATACGAGAAACGCCATGCTGTGCTGCGAACTGGTGGATACGGACCGGTACGAGGAACTGCTGCAGGTGCTTGCAGACCTGAAGCGGGAAGTGGAAACCCGTCTGGGCGGTCAGTGCGAAATCAAAATACTGGATAGAGAACATCCTGAAGCAGAACTGATATAAACAAATCCTCCCGTTCAATTTTGATAAATGGACGGGAGAATTTATGCTGGTGAGGCATAGGTGATTTTTGATATTTCCTCTGTCTGAAAGAAAACATCACAATTTACCAGATTCCCATGAGGTGCTGGAGGAGCAGGCTGACGCCGGTAATGCCAATCCAGCAGCAAAGTCCCATAATCAGCGGTTTGCCGCCGGTTTTGATTAGCTTGACGATATCGGTATTAAGGCCGATGGCGGCCATGGCCAGCACGATGAAGAACTTGGATAGTTCTTTTATCGGTGCGAATACATCTGGTGAAACGCCGGCTGATACGGCCACAGTGGTGATGACTGAAGCGGCGATAAAGTATAAAATGAAGAAAGGAAAGATTTGCTTGATACTGACTTTTTCTCCATCAGCAGTCTGTCCTTTTTTTGTTTTCCAAAATGCCAGGCACAGGGTTATGGGAATGATGGCAAGGGTTCTGGTCAGCTTTACAGTAACAGCCTTGTCCAAAGTGGCAGAGCCAAGATTCCACATGCTGTCCCAGGTGGAGGCGCAGGCAGTCACCGAGGAAGTGTCGTTGACTGCTGTGCCGGCGAAGATACCGAAGGCCTCGCCGGAGGCTGTATCAAAACCGACGGCGCTTCCGAAAGAAGGAAATACGATAGCTGCCAGCACGTTGAAGAAGAATATGATAGAGATTGCCTGGGCGACCTCTTCATCGTCTGCCTGAATGACAGGGGCTGTAGCTGCAATGGCAGAGCCGCCGCAGATAGACGAGCCTACGCCTACCAGGGTGGAAATGTTGGCGGGAATCTTCATAACTTTATGCAGAATGTAAGCGATGATTAAGGATGTGGCGATGGTGCACACGATGATGGGCAGAGACTGTCTGCCGGTTTCCAGAATAACGCTGAGATTGAGTCCGAAGCCCAGAAGAATGACCGCCCACTGCAGAATCTTCTTGGAAGTGAATTTGATGCCTGCTTCAAAAGCGCCCTTTTCTTTAAAGAACAAGGTGACGACCATGCCCGCCAGTATGGCGATGACTGCGCCGCCGATAATAGGGAAAGCCTTGCCCAAGAACCACGAGGGAACGGCAATCACCAGACAGAGCAGCAGACCTCTTCCGTTTTTCGTGATAAAATCCATATAAATTTTAACCTCCCGGTATATTTTGTTCTGTGACTAAATTATTATATACCAAAATAGAAAAAAAGTAAAAGAAATCATGAATCCTGGACGGGAGTGTTTTTCCTTGCAGCAGAGCAGATGCTGCGGTATACTTATCAGTAAGATATAGATTTCATTGATAGGAGGTAATTATGTTAGAAATTGGAATAAAAGGGCAGCAGGAAGTAACCGTAACGGAGGCCAATACTGCATTTACCATGGGAAGCGGCACGCTGCAGGTCTTTGCAACGCCGGCAATGATTGCATTGATGGAGAAGACGGCGTGGGAAAGCGTGGCGCCTTACCTTGAGGAGGGTGAGGGTACTGTAGGCACCCAGCTCAATGTAGCCCATCTCTCGGCCACACCTCTTTCCATGACTGTACGCTGCGAAAGTGAGCTGATAGAAATTGACGGGCGGAAATTGGTGTTTAAGGTTGCTGCTTACGATGAGGCAGGCCCTATCGGCGAAGGCACTCACGAAAGATTTATCGTTAAAAACGAAAAATTCCAGGCTAAGGCCGACGGCAAGAAGCAGAAGTAAGTCCGGTTTTGCGGAGCATTTTTCAAACTGATAATCCGGTGTGGATGGGGGAAGAGTCCGTAGAGAAAGGGGATTTCTTCAATGGAAAAATTTTTCTTGTCATGGGACTTTGATGGTTGTATAATATTTCCGGGATATTTTTGCAAATACCTCAGGCACTGATTTTGTAAAAGAATATTGCAATATAAAAAATGGAGGAACACTAATGGAAAAAATTTACCAGGGAAAAACCAAAGATGTTTACGCGCTGGACAACGGCAATGTACTGCTGAAGTTCAAGGACGACTGCACAGGAAAAGACGGCGTCTTTGACCCGGGCGAAAACTCTGTAGGTCTGACCATCGAGGGTATCGGCAGAGCCAACCTGAGAACTTCTATCAGATACTTTGAGTTAATCAATGCAGCCGGCATCAAGACCCACTATGTAAGCGCTGACGTGGATAACGCTACTATGGAGGTTCTGCGCGCGACACCTTTCGGACAGGGCCTTGAAGTAATCTGCAGACTGAGAGCGACAGGTAGTTTTATCCGCAGATACGGAAACTACATTGAAGACGGCGCTGTATTTGAGAACGGATACGTGGAAACCACTTTCAAAGACGACGCTAAGGGCGACCCTCTGGTAACCAGCGAAGGTCTGGAAGTTCTGGGTGTTATGAGCCGTGAAATGTTCGAGAAGATGAAAGAGCAGACTCTCAAGATTACCAGAATTGTTGCTGACGACCTGGCAACCATGGGCCTTGAGCTGTGGGACATCAAATTCGAGTTCGGCTACAATAACGACGAGGTTATCTTAATCGACGAAATTGCCAGCGGCAACATGAGAGTTTATAAAGATGGAAAAATCGTAGACCCTGTTGACCTGACAGATATCATTTTGAGCCATACGAAATAAGCTGTATGAAAGCCATTACATAAGCCCTGCTTCTGCGGAAGCAGGGCTGGTTTTTTCAGGTATCCTTGCCGGCTGACGAAGAACTGATTTGGCAGCTTTCTTCATATGGAAGGGGGATGAATTAACTTAAATCAATCCAAAATCAAAAAACATGTATAACTGTTTTTCTGTGTGCAAGTAAAAGTTATACATGTTTTTGTGTTTTCATTGAATTTTATGGTAAATAACGTACGATAATTACCTTTTTCAAAACCTGCGTTCCCGATTATAATGGTTTTTCGCCTATGGCCCAGTTACGAGTTATACATATTTATATTAAAATTGCAATTTCACGTATAATTTGGGTCATTTTGTTATACATGATTTTGTGTTTTCCAGCAAAAAAAGTTAACTTGCCGCTCCGCTAATCCGCAAAAGGATTATGGGGAAATTCGCGAAGCTGTAATCGGTTTACACATTAAACAGGAAAGTGATGATATCCCCGTCTTTTACTACGTAATCTTTTCCCTCTGAGCGGAGGAGTCCTTTTTCTTTGGCTGCAGCCATATTGCCGCCGCACTCGATGAATTTGTCGTAGGCGATGGTCTCGGCACGAATAAAGCCTCTTTCAAAGTCCGTGTGAATTTTTCCCGCTGCCTGAGGCGCTTTTGTACCGCGTTTGATGGTCCATGCCCGGCATTCGTCTTCTCCGGCAGTCAGATAGGAGATTAAATCCAGCAGGCTGTAGGACGCTTTAATCAGCTTGTCCAGACCGGATTCGCTGATACCCAGTTCCTCTAAGAACATGGCCTTTTCGTCTTCTTCCAGTTCGGAGATTTCCTGCTCGATTTCAGCGCAGATGACAACCACCTCGGCGTCTTCTGTGGCAGCAAAGCTGCGCACTGCTTCTACATATTCGTTGTCAGCGCCGTCGGCAGCATCGTCCTCGGAAACATTGGCAACGTAGATGATAGGTTTATAGGAAAGCAGGTCTAACGTCTTGATAAAGTCGGCTTCTTCATCGGTTAAGTCCATAGCTCTGGCGGATTTTCCCTCGGCGAGAAAATCGCTGACCTTTTTCAGAACGTCCAATTCTTTCTGCAGGGATTTATCCCCTTTCAGATTCTTAGTAGTTCTGGCAATGCGCCGTTCCAGTACCTCCATATCGGCTAAAATCAATTCTGTGTTGATGGTTTCAATATCGGATAGAGGATTGATTTTGCCGTCCACATGGACGATATTTTCGTTCTCAAAACATCTTACCACGTGTACGATGGCCGCAACCTCGCGGATATGTCCCAAAAACTTGTTGCCCAGACCTTCGCCCTTGGAGGCGCCCTTTACCAATCCTGCGATATCACAAAATTCGATGGTGGTATAGATGGTTTTTCTGGAATTGTAGATTTCATGGAGACGGGTAATCCGCTGGTCCGGAACGGTAACCACGCCTACATTTGGCTCGATGGTACAGAACGGATAGTTGGCCGCTTCAGCGCCGGCCTTGGTAATTGCGTTGAACAGCGTACTTTTGCCTACGTTGGGAAGGCCTACGATACCTAGTTTCATACTTCTATATACTCCTCTTTTCTTTTTCTTTCTTGCTTAAATATATATATCCTGCCAGGCAGGCGATAAAAACGCATAAGCTGAGAACCTGGGCCTGCTTCAAAGGACCCAGCATCAGGCTGTCGGTGCGCAGCTGCTCTACAAAACCTCTTTCCAGAGAGTAAAGCATGCCGTAGAGAAGGGCAATTTGTCCCGGAAACGCTCTGCGCTTGTCCAGCCATATCAGGAAAATAAACAGGGCGAAACACCAGATGGATTCGTACAGGAAAGTTGGATGGACGTATTGTCCGTCAACCCAAATGGCCCATGGTAAATCCGTGGGCCCGCCGTGGGCTTCTGAATTGAAAAAATTTCCCCATCTGCCGATGGCCTGGGCCAGGGCTACTGCCGGAAATATCAGGTCTGCAAGTTCCAACTTGTTGATTTTATAATGTCTGCAGATGAAATAGCCTGTGATAATGCCCGCGATGATGCCGCCGTGAATGGCAAGGCCGCCGCCTCTGATGTTGATGATTTTCGCCAGGTCCCCGGCATAGTTTTCCCAGCTGAAAATCACGTAATACGCTCTGGAACCGATGATTGACATGGGAATCAGCCAGATGGCGAAGTCCAGAATATGTTCGCTTTCAATACCGTGCTTCGGCGCCCGCTTGTACGAAATTGCGATGGCCAGAACAAACCCCAGGCCGATGAGCAGGCCGTACCACATGATATCTATCCCAAACAGTGTAAAAGCTACCGGATTAGGTGCTCTCATAAAATCTCCCCTTTGTATCAGTTATTTTAAAGCCCCGGACTTCTGGTGTATTCTGTGGTCCGGGCCTTGCGCCTATGGTGATTTAGTTAACAGTTGCGGCTCGGGCCGCAGATAGGCTCTTCCATTATACTGGAAAATCTGTTAAAATACAATCCATGAAATACGAAAATATATGCAAAGGAAATTTTATAGCAAGACCCAACCGCTTTATTGCTGAGGTAGAGATAGACGGCTTCCCGGCCCGGGCCCATGTGAAGAATACGGGGCGCTGCAGAGAACTTCTGCTTCCCGGCGCAAAGGTGTATCTTGAGGACTTTTCTGAAAGAATGGGAAACCGCAAACTGCGGTACTCCCTAATCGGCGTAGAGAAAGGAAACCTTTTGGTCAATATGGATTCTCAGGCGCCCAACAAGGTCTGTGAAGAGGCTCTTTTGTCAGGACGCCTTTCACTGCCCGGCATGGGCAGGCTGACTGCGGTGAAAAGGGAGAAAACCTTCGGCGCATCTCGATTTGATTTTTATGTGGAGGATGAGCTTGGAGAAAAGGGCTGGCTGGAGGTCAAAGGAGTGACTTTAGAAGAGGACGGCGTTGCCAGATTCCCGGACGCGCCCACTGAACGGGGTGTGAAACATATTCTCGAGCTCATACATGGAGTGGAGGAGGGTTATCACGGGTATGTGCTCTTTGTCATTCAAATGACCGGTATCAGATACTTTGAGCCTAACGACAGAATGCACAAAGCCTTCGGCGACGCTCTGCGGCAGGCGGATAAAAAAGGCGTTCACGTTCTCGCCTGCGACTGCCAAGTAACCGCAGATACTCTGGATATGAAAGATATGATTCCCGTAAAGCTGGATTAAGCGTCAGATTTGCCGCTTAATCTTTTTCTTTTTTGATAAGATTTGATGGCTTTCGGCATCTTGGAACCTGCCGCGTATTTTAAAATTCCAAAATCTTCTTATTGAAATGGCGGAGGAACAGTGGTATACTGGCATTAAATAAGAACATGTGTTCTTATTTACGAAGCGAGGGAGGTGAGCAGTACGACTGTCTTACACGTGGATGCAAATTCAGCTTATCTCAGCTGGACTGCGGTAAGCATGCTGGAGAAGGGATATCCGGAGGATATCCGCACGGTTCCGGCGGTCATTGCGGGAGACCCTCAGAACCGCCACGGTATTATTCTGGCCAAGTCCCCTGCGGCTAAGAGATTGGGTATCGGTACGGGGGCCAGTCTTTTTGAGGCACTGCAGCTGTGCCCGGACTTACAGATTTTTCCGCCGGATTATGACCTATATCTGTCCTGCAGCGAAGCTATGTATGGAATTTTATTGGAATATTCGCCGGCTATACAGCGATTCAGTATAGACGAGTGTTTCATGGACTTTGACCGGTGCGAGAAACGATTCGGTTCACCTGTGGAAACGGCTTTCGCCATTAAGGAAAGGATTAAAGCGCAGCTGGGTTTTACAGTAAATGTCGGCGTAGGCGCCAACAAGCTTCTGGCAAAGATGGCGGGAGAACTGCAGAAGCCCGATATGGTGCATACTTTGCTGTCCAGACAGGACATTGAGAATAAGCTGTGGCCTTTGCCTGTTGAAGAACTTTTCATGGTAGGCAGAGCTTCTTCAAAGAAGCTGAAGAAACTGAACATCAATACGATAGGGGAACTGGCCTGCAGCGACCCGCTGCTTCTGCGCAGTGTCCTGAAGAGCCACGGCCATTTGATATGGGAATATGCCAACGGTATTGACAGAGACAGGGTAGTGCCCAACGACCAGATTGTACAGAAAGGTCTCAGCAACAGTATGACTCTGCCCCACGATGTGACCGACAGAGAAGAGGCAGAGCGCTATATACTGGCCTTGACCGACAGGGTGACAGGACGGCTCAGACGTCACGGCTGCAAGGCTTCTCTGCTGGGTATCAGTGTCAAAACCAGCAGCTTTGTAAGATACAGTCACCAGATGCAGCTGCCTTTTTTTCTGGATGATACCACCAGAATTTACGATTATCTGTGCAGGCTGTTTCGGGAATGCTGGCGGGCAGAACCTATTCGGCAGCTGGGCGTACATTTGACCGAGTTTACCCGGGCAGACCAGTATCAGCTTACTTTTTATGACCTGCAGCGAATTGGAGAGGAAGAGGCTCTGAACCGGGTGGTGGACCAGATTAGAGAGAGGTTCGGACAGACCGCCATTTACAGGGGAACCTTTGTCAACACACCTCTGAAACCCCTGGAGGGCGGTGTCAATGACGGAAACTATATGATGATGGGAGGGTATAAGCAGTGAAGATTGTGGCAAAACCCATAGACGTGATTGCAACTTTCAGCAATCAGAAGAAACCAGTACCATACAAGTTTAAGTTTTACCAGGATTCGGGAGAAAGAGTAGAAGTTTTAGTGGAGAAGATTCAGTGCGTGGAGGAAAGCAAACTGGCCGGAATTGACGCGCTGATTTACACCTGTCAGTCCCTGTTTTGCGGGGAAGAGAAGATTTACCAGCTGAAGTATATTGTCGGACAGTACCGCTGGGAATTATACAAGATATGAATGCGGAGTTTGGAAACGGCCGAGAGAATGGGGATATGGAGGACAAATCCGGAAAAAGTACCGGATTTTGGAAAAAAGTCTAAAATATCTATTGACAAAGTGACAGGAACGTGTTACTCTAGTCAAGCTGCCGCAAGACAGAAATGGCATGCAGCAGCACCGAAGGCCTGTCATAAGAGGCATACCGCCCGTAAAGAAGTTGAAAAAACTTGAAAAAGTTCTTGACATTCTAAGCCGGGTTTGATAATATATTTCTTGCAGTGATTTGAAAAAGCATGTGGCGGTGTAGCTTAGTTGGCTAGAGCGTCCGGTTCATACCCGGAAGGTCGGAGGTTCGACTCCTCTCGCCGCTACCATTTTTATGGGCGTTTAGCTCAGCTGGGAGAGCATCTGCCTTACAAGCAGAGGGTCATAGGTTCGAGCCCTATAACTCCCACCAATTGCGGCCTGGTAGTTCAGTTGGTTAGAATGCCAGCCTGTCACGCTGGAGGTCGACGGTTCGAGCCCGTTCCAGGTCGCCAATTTTTTTAAAAAGGTTTGCTTTATGCAGACAAATATGCTAAAATATTTATTGCAAATGTTGAGCATATTAAATATGACAGCGAATTGCATCATTTTAGCTCTTTTGCATATATTATATGGTGGGTATCGTCAAGTGGTTAAGACACAGGGTTGTGGCTCCTGTATACGTGGGTTCGAATCCCACTATCCACCCCATTTAATTTAATGACGTTGGGGTATCGCCAAGCGGTAAGGCAATGGATTCTGATTCCATCATGCGCAGGTTCGAATCCTGCTACCCTAGCCAACTAGAATGGGATACTGTATTGGGTTCGCAGTATCCCATATATATGGCGACATAGCCAAGTGGTAAGGCAGAGGTCTGCAAAACCTTTATTCCCCAGTTCAAATCTGGGTGTCGCCTCCAGAACTGAGTGCAAATGCACTCAGTTTTTTTATGGTATGAAATATGAATGGATAGGTAAGAAGATATTATTTTTGACAGAAAATAATATTTCTGATATAATTTTTGCAGGATAATATATAGTTATATATTGATTTCTAAATTTTGAAAGGACAAATATGGGAAGTTTATTAGAATTTAAGCGGAGATATGTAAAAGCTATTCAAAATGGAAATGCTGCTATTTTTGCAGGCGCCGGATTATCTCGTTCTTCAGGTTTTGTTGATTGGAAAGACCTTCTCAGAGATTTGGCGGAAGCCGTGCAGTTGGATGTTGATAAGGAAGCCGATTTAGTGGAAGTAGCGCAATACTATTGCAATGAAAAAGGCAGACGCTTTGAAATAAATGATAGAATTCTTAACTCTTTTGTCACTGATTCTCAAAAAAATATAAATATACATCTACTTGCAAGGATGCCTATACATACATATTGGACAACAAATTATGATAGTACATTAGAAACAATCTTGAAACAGCATCAAAAACGTGTAGATGTAAAGATAACGCCCGAAAGCCTTGCGACATCACTATCCGGAAGCGATGTAACTGTTTATAAAATGCACGGGGATTATACAAATCCTGCGGAATGTGTTATTACAAAAGATGACTACGAAATGTATAATGAAAAGCGCCAGTTATTTACAACTGCTCTTCAAGGGGATTTAGTTTCTAAGACTTTCTTATTTATTGGATTTAGTTTTGAGGACCCAAACCTAAAATATATACTATCTAGAATAAGAGTTCTTTTAAATGAAAATGCACGCACACACTATTGTTTTTTCAAAAGACTTGATAGAAACGATTATTCTAATGATAAAGATTACTATTATGATTTAAATAAACAATCTTTACGTATTCATGACCTGGAAAGATATGGCATTGAAGCAATATTGTTAAATAGTTATGATGAAATTACATCTATTTTAAAAGATATTTTTGTAGGTTATAAGAGCAATAGCATTTTTATCTCAGGTTCTGCTCAAGAATACGGTGAAACTTGGAACAAAACGGCTCTAAATTTTATAAAAGAATTAGTACGGGAATTATACTATTTAGATTATAGAATTATCACTGGTCATGCCAGAGGAATTGGAAGTTATATCATTAGTTCTGTCATTGAAGAATGTCAATCAGATGTTACAAAATTAGAAAAACGTCTGATAATAAAGGCATTTCCCTATGAAGATAAAGATAGAGATGATTATGAATTGATAAAAACAGAATATAGACAAGGCATTTTTGAATATGCAGGAATAGCTATTTTTATGTTTGGAAATAAGTTAATTGATGGTGAAATTACTCTGGCTGATGGGGTATATGAAGAATATAAAATAGCAAAACAAGCAAATGCATTTATTATTCCCATTGGCTCAACAGGTTACACCGCAAAAGAAATATGGGATGATGTCTATGAGAATATAGATAGTTACCCATATTTAAGTTCTGAAATCATGACACTCCAAAATAGCACGAATCCTCAAAGAATTATACAATCAATTAAAAACATATTACTTCACATCCAAAATACTCTTTAATTGGTTCATTGAGGAAATGACAACTTTAGTTGCTGCATTATACATGGAATAAGAGATTGGATAATCTACATTGAAACATCCGTCACGAAGTGTATTACAAAAATTTAAGCAGATTTCCAGAGTTTTATTCTTTGATGGAGCAAGTGCATTATAAATAGCTATTACAAGTCCGCCAATATTGCATATTTCCATGGTTGCTAATCGCAAATCATTAGAATAATATTGCTTACAACTTAACAGTGTGAATAATGTATCTTTACAAGGGAATGAATAATTGATTATTTCATTCCCTGCTTTTTCTAAATGCGCGATAGATGAATCATCAAAAAAACGTTCTATAATTCTACTTACAATATCCAAATTTAATTTTCTATTAAAGAACTCGTTTTTTAGCATTTCAAAAGCGCGATTTTTAAGATGTGGTATTGCTTTATAAACTAATTCTGTCTTCGTATCAATATAGATAGGGAATATAATTATACGTTCTTCTTCTTTTTCCCTGTGAGAAAAAAGTTCTATCTCTTTTTTAGGCCATTCTCGCGATAAAAAAGAAGTATCTATAAGAGCAATACAATATTTCGATTTTGAGATAGCCTCCTTGATTTCTTTAAAAATATCGTCTCCAGTTAGGATTCCTTTTTTATCCAACCAAACATTAAAACCAAGAGCAGATAATGTTTGCGCAAGAGGAATGGCTATATTCTGCTTGATTTCTCGACTATGTGATATAAAAAAATCGATATTTGTTAAATTCTTTGCCATATTCTCATAGTACTCTTTTAATATATAACTATATATTATCCTGCATCAATGTCCATCTTGTTTCTCGGATGTTTGCTGCAGAGGATTTCGCGCTGTTTTCGTGTGGATACCTGGGTATATATTTCTGTTGTTGTGATAGAACTGTGGCCAAGCAGTTTTTGGATATAGCGGATATCCACATCGGATTCCAGCAGAAGGGTGGCGAAGGAGTGACGAAACATATGAGGTGTGATGTGCTGCTGAATTTCAGCCTGCCGCGCGTACTTATTAATCATATTTCGCACAGACTGCTCTGAGAGACGATTCTTTCTCTGATTTAAAAATAGCCAGCCTTCATCAATCAGTTGGTCGGAAAATACAGTAATGTATGAATCTAGAAGTGCGATAACTGCAGTGCTGCCGATACATATTACCCGCTCTTTCGCGCCTTTTCCATAGATTAAAACTTTCTTTTCCTGCAAATCCAAATCCCGTCTTTTCAGTGAGCAGAGCTCAGAAATGCGCATTCCTGTTGCGAAAAGCAGCTCGATTACCGCAATATCTCTCAGCGCATTTTTTCTCTGGAATGGAGTTTTGGCGGCAGACCTTGATATATACAGCTGAGATAGAAATTTTTCTATGGTTGAAGGGGGTATAGTCTTTGGAAGTCTCAGGGGTTCCCGATAGGATGTGTTGATTTTTTGAAATGGATTTGATTCTATCATCTCCTCCATGAACAAAAAATGCGTAAATGTTTTTAGACATGCAATTTTGCGTTTCACTGTTTTGGGCTGGCAGTGTATGTGAAGAAACGATATGTACTGTGACAGGGCTTCTTTTGACAGGGGCTGGGGGAACTTTTCCGATGTAAAAGCCGCGTACTGGGCTAAATCGATGCGATAAGCTTTCAGGGTTTTGTAGTTCAAATTTTTTTGCGTTTCACAGTAATAGAGATATTTTTCAATGTGCTGGGTTAGTAATTTTTCCATTAGAATGACTCCTTGTTATGTAATTTTAAGGTAGTATTACCCATAATTTGACAAATTTAAAGCAAATTCTATTATTTCCTGAAACTGTATTTTAAAAATATTGCAAATATTCATGGAACGTGTCATAATAAGAATGGATACTTATAACGACTGCAGAGGCAGTGGAGTCAAAGCAAGGGAGAGTATTCCAGCACTATATTCTAAATGAGGTAATGAGCATGGAAAATTTAGCGTCAATTTTGGCAGTTTTAATTTTTATTGGGATGTTTGTGATGATTGTTCAGGGCAAATACCAACGACACAATATTACACTGGTCAGCGGCGGACTGGTAATCGTTTTCGTGTTAGGACTGTGTTTGCAGGACATGGGCGCGATAATGGAGGTTTTGAGCCTCCACAGCTTCATAGAGCCGCTGTTCTGGTTTGGCGAAGGGGAGCTTAGCTCGGTGGGTATTAACTGGGCGACGATTATCTTTATTGCAGGTATGATGATTATGGTAGAGGGCCTTGGAGAAGCAGGTTTCTTCCGCTGGCTTTGTCTGCTGATGGCAAGGGCGGTCCATTACCGCATAACACCGCTTTTGATATGCTTTATGTGCATTTCTGCTGTGCTTGCCATGTTTATCGACAGTATTACCGTGGTTCTGTTCCTTGCGGCGGTGACCTTGGATTTAGCCAAGCTGCTGAAGTTTAATCCGGTTCCTATGATTCTTGCTCAAATATTCTGTGCAAATTTAGGTGGTGCGGCTACGATGAGCGGAGACCCGCCCAATATCATTATCGGAACGGCGCTGGGTTATACTTTCATGGATTTCGCTTCCAATACGGGATTTATCGCATTAATTTGCTTTATCGTTATCCTGTTCTATTTTCCCCTGGTTTTCCGAAAAGAGCTGAAGGACAGCGCTGCTGTGGACCGGAGCGATTTGTCCTGTCCTGCGCCGTCCACAGCCATTCAAAGCAAAATCATGTTCGCTTATGCGGTAGTCATCTTTGTCGCTGCGGTAATTCTGCTGGTAACCCATGCAGAAACAGGTTTATCGGTGGCAACTATCGGTATCATTATGGCAATCGCTACAATTATCGGAATGCTCCTTTTGGGAGGTAAAGAAAAAACTGCAGAAATGATGAAAAAAGTGGACTACAAGACCCTGCTTTTCTTTATCGGACTCTTTATCTCCGTGGGAGGACTGGAAGAGACGGGAATTTTAGAGTTGATGGCCCACGGAATTACCCTGGTCAGCAACGGTAATATTAAGATTGTGATTTTGGTAATCCTGCTGCTGTCAGCTGTATGCAGCGCTTTAGTAGACAATATCCCGTTTGCGGCTACCATGATTCCGGTTATCAAGTCTATCTCAGCAACACAGGGCATCGATTTGTCTCTGCTTGCCTGGACCTTGGCTCTTGGAACCGACTTCGGCGGCAACGCGACGCCGATTGGCGCTTCTGCCAACGTGGTGGGAACTTCTATATCCGCAAAGGGCGGCTATCCAATCAGCTGGGGAACCTACTGTAAATACTGCGTTCCCGGCACAATCATAATTATCGGTATATCACTTTTGTGCCTTTACGCACGGTATCTGTAATACAGCGTTTATGGAAAGGAGTTTGCTATGGAAGAGCAGCTTATCATTACAATAGGCCGTGAGTACGGAAGCGGCGGCCATGAAATCGCTGAAAGATTGGCGGAAAAATTTCAGCTTCCCCTTTATGACAAGGAAAAGATAGAAAGCTTGGTAGCCGAGGAGAGCGGCTACGATTTGGAACTGGTGAAAAAAATGGACGAAAGGCCTATCAGCCGACTGTTTTCCAGGCGCTTTGATGAATATTCCACCTCCATTCCGGAGCATGTGGCAAGGCGGACTTTTGAAGTTTTAAAACAAATGGCGGGCAGAGGCGAATCCTTTGTAGTTGTGGGAAGGTGTGCTGAGTATGTCTTGAGAGAAAACCCGACGGCAGTACATTTTTTCATCAATGGAGAATACCAGTGGAAAATCAGCAGACTGATGGAGAGTCAGGGCTATGGCAGCAAACAGGAGGCGGCGGCAGCGATGAAGCTGCAGAATGCCATGAGAAAGTCCTACCACAATTACTATTGCGATACCAAATGGGGAGATTCCAGGGGGTACAATTTAGTAATCAATTCCAGTGTTCTGGGGATAGACGCCAGCGTGGAAGTGCTGATAAAATTTATAGAGCTTTTCCTGGAGAAAAAGGCAAATTGTTAAAGTCATAGAAGCCGCTGGAGGAACCAGCGGTTTTTTACAGCGGGAGGAAATTCATGAGAACGAAACTAGAGAGAATTAAAAAGGACATAGAAGCATTGTCGGCTTTTAACGCAACACCGGGACAGGGGCTTACCAGATTGTCCTTTACACAGGAACATAAGAAAGCGCAGGATTATATTATGGCAAAAATGGAGGAAGCAGGGCTTGAGGTTCGGATAGACCCCTGCGGCACCATTATCGGACGACTTGCGGGAAGCAATCCGCAGGCCCCTTCCATCATGACCGGAAGTCATTTTGATTCTGTACGGTGCGGCGGCAATTTTGACGGTCCGGCGGGAGTTGTGACGGGGCTTGAGATTGCCCGGGTATTTCAGGAAGAGGGCATTAAACCGGTTCGCCCGGTGGAATTTATCGCTATGGTTGAGGAAGAAGGCGCAAGGTTCGGCAGCGGACTTTTTGCAAGCCGCGCCATGGTAGGGAAACTTTCTGCTGAAGAACTGAGCGGAAACAGAGACGGACAGGGTATTTCCACAGGAGAAGCCATGGATGCGTTCGGTCTTGACCCCGCAAAGTATAAAGAAGCTGTGCGCAGAAAGGGAGATATTAAAAATTTTATCGAACTGCACATCGAGCAAGGGCCTATCCTGGAGGCGTCGGGTACTGATGTAGGCATCGTTGAAACCATCGTAGGGATTCAGGAACTGGAGGTTATTGTGAAAGGTCGCCCGGACCATGCGGGGACTACGCCTATGGACATGCGGGCAGACGCTTTTTTGGCGGCTTCAAAGGTTGCCGTTGCGGCCGGTGAGGCCGCAGTTACCCAGGGTGAGGGCACTGTAGCAACGGTAGGAAAACTGGAAATAAAGCCGGGTTCTTTTAATATCGTACCGGCGGAGGTGGACTTCTTTATCGATATCCGCAGCAGAAAACAGGAGTGTATCGACGGCGTCAGAGAGGCGATTACCGCAAAGCTGGACGCTTTGACGGGAGAAAACGACGGGCTTTCCTATGAGTTGAAAGTCATGCTGGAAACAAAGCCTGTGAACACTGACGGCCGGGTCTCCCGGCTTTTAGAGGAAAGTGCGGAAACCCTAGGTTTTTCCAGCAGACGGATGTTGTCCGGCGCCGGCCATGACGCCATGGTGATGGCGGATATTACAGACATCGGCTTAGTGTTTGTTCAGAGCAAAGGCGGCCGCAGCCATTGTCCGGAGGAATGGACTGACTACGACCTTTTACAGAAGGGAATCGAGACCGTGTGCATGACTGTTGAAAAGCTGGCGTGCCAAGCGTAAATTTGTTTTCAAAACCTTTGATAATCCTTTTGAAAATCCCTGGTAAATTACACATATTTTTTCTTGCGCCAGGGGTATTTGTAGGCTATAATATTTGATGTAAATTCTGTTGATATGATAATTTTTTAATATATGGAGGAACTAGAATGGATAAAATTGTACGTCCTGAAACAATGGAAAGAATCACAACTCCGGCTCTCGCAGAGGCTTTTATTGCAGAGCAGGTAGAGGAAATTAAGGCGCAGGTGGGCGATAAGAAGGTCCTGCTGGCGCTGTCCGGCGGCGTAGACTCTTCTGTTGTTGCGGCGCTGCTGATTAAGGCTGTGGGAGAGCAGCTGGTATGTGTACACGTAAATCATGGCCTGCTTAGAAAAGGTGAGCCTGAACAGGTGGTAGAGGTATTTAGAAACCAGATGAAGGCTAATTTGATTTATGTAGACGCTGTGGACCGTTTTCTGGACAAGCTGGCAGGTGTGGCTGAGCCTGAACAGAAGAGAAAGATTATCGGCGCTGAATTTATCAGGGTTTTCGAGGAAGAGGCCCGCAAGCTTTCCGGCATCGAGTTTCTGGCACAGGGCACAATTTATCCGGATATTTTAGAAAGTGACGGCGTAAAGGCCCATCACAACGTAGGAGGCCTTCCTGAAGACCTGCAGTTCGAGCTGGTCGAGCCGGTTAAGCTTTTATATAAGGATGAGGTCAGAGTTGTGGGCAAGGCGCTGGGCCTGCCTGACGATATGGTATACCGTCAGCCGTTCCCAGGTCCCGGTCTTGGCGTAAGATGCCTTGGGGCCATCACCCGGGACAGACTGGAATGCGTTCGCAAATCCGACGCGATTCTCCGGGAGGAATTTGCGAAGAACGGTCTCGCAGGAAAGGTATGGCAGTATTTTACAGCGGTGCCTGATTTTAAGTCCGTAGGCGCTGTAGACGGAAAGCGTACTTTCGCTTATCCGGTGATTATCCGTGCCGTCAACACGGTAGACGCTATGACAGCCACCATCGAGGATATCGACTGGCCGGTGCTGCACAAGATTACAGACCGTATTCTGGCGGAGGTAGAAGGAGTTAACAGAGTGTGCTATGACCTGACACCGAAGCCGGTTGGGACAATTGAGTGGGAGTAAGCTGAAATGCTGAAAGAATCCAGTGGTTTTATGGTTAGAGAATGATTGATAAGCAGTTGTGCAACAAATAAATCCGTATTATTTAGAAAGCCCTTAGCTGTGGGTAGTAACTCATGGCTAAGGGCTTTTTGCGTTTGCGCGCCATGGGCGCGCTCTAGAGGGTGCAAGTCCCGAACATGTCCAGATAGTGGAACATAAGCTCATCACAATGCACAGATAGTACCATTTACCGCCAGCCTTGATATAGGTGATATCGCTGGCTTAAACGAGGTTGGGAGCTTTTTGCCGGAACTGCTGCTGCAGATGATTGGTACAGGTTCCGTTGTGCGTGTGTCTGTTATGAACCGGAGGTTTTGCAGTAGACATTTGGGGTAACCGCAAAGTTTTCATTAGGCGGTACACTTTTCCGACACTGATATGGATGCCGTAATCACGCTTTAGAACAAAGGCAATCTTATAAGCTCCGAGCCGCTTGTTGTAGTCGGCGTAAATATGGAGAATCAGAGAAAAAATGTATTGCTTGACCCATTTGCCGAGGGCGGATTAGGAAACGCCGTATTCTTTGCAGAGCTGGAATTGAGTTTTTCCATTCTTGTGGAGTGAGACAAGGGATTTTTTAAAATCCTCATCATATTTGGTGTATGACCTATAAAGAATTATACAAAATCGCTATTTATGGTAAATACAAAACTGACAATTTAATATAGAATGAATGTAAGATTGGAGGGGGAAACATGAATCAGAAAAGAATTGGCGATTTTGTTGCGGCATTGAGAAAGGAAAAAGGGGTTACACAACAGGAATTGGGTGATTACCTCGGTGTTACAAATAAGACTGTTTCACGTTGGGAGACTGGAGTTTCCTAAACAAAAAGATATTAAGAAATAACCTGTGTTTGCCTGCTTGCAAAATATGATATATAAGAAAATGGCACTTGTAATATAGTGCCTTTTTCTATATTTTAAACAAATTTAATTAGATAATCGAAAAAGAATGACTGCTTATTTTTCTAGTGATATAATGAAAAACATAGAAAACAATAAATCGGGATTTTAAGGAGGCGTGTACTGTGAAATTAAGGATAATTGGCAAGCGTGGAGATATTCCTTTTGAACTATCAGCAGACGAGATAGATGAGTATATAAAAACACATTGTTATTTTAACGATATACAGTTAATGGAATACTTACTTGATAAGACGGGGAATATGTGTGGGATAAAAGCCCTGGCTGACGAAGGACATGGCTATGGTTTTAACTACGGGTGGAAAGAATTTACATTAAAAGTTGGTGAAACATATTCTTTCAGCCATAGCTATACATTCATTGACGGTCCTACGGACTGGTCTGAAGATGATTACAGGGTCACTCTGCAACTGATAGAAGCAGAATAGTAACCCCCAAATTCCAGTTTGTATAGCAAGAGATAAATTGAATTTGCGGAGACTGATATTATGAAAGTATTCAAAAAAATCAATTATTCTCTCTTTGTGGCTTGAATTGCGGGTTATTATGCCCTATGTTTTTAGGAATGAATTGTGGTGGCGGTCGAAGACATCAAGCTATGCATTTTTTCAGGAATGTATTTTAAATGCGTAAAAAACAGTACAGTGTTATCTTTTGCTATTGAGATTTCTAGGATTGCAATGGATTTTATCGCGAGTATAATGCCAGAAGTTTTTCAAAATGCTTTGAGGAAGGGTGTAGTATGGATGATTGTGAGAAGCATATAAAAATAAATTTAGTCAGTTACTAGAACTCTTCTTTCAGTCCTTAATCCCGTTTGTAGAAAAGGCTGCTGATATAGTGTCGTATTTTTCAGGAAAGTCACTCTAAAGCCGCTGGGGAATTGAAAACGTTCAGCTTTCCTTGTATAATTAAAAATAATGAATTAGAGTAAGAAAATAATTTTTGTAGAAAAGAGTCGATGAACATGAAAAGATATATTGCATTTTTGCGTGGCGTTAATATAAGCGGCAAAAATAAAGTTCCAATGGCAGAATTAAAGAAAGAATTTGAAAAACTTGATTTTGGAGAGGTTAAGACATATCTGAACAGCGGCAATGCGGTTTTTTTTAGTGTTGAAGATAATACAGAAAAGCTGGCAAAGCAGATTGAGAAAATGATAGAAAAACAGTTTAATCTAGATATTCCTGTTTTTGTTATATCAAGAGAAGAACTTGTGGATATTTTGCATAATGCGCCCGACTGGTGGGGGACTGAAAATAAGGAAATCTATGATAATCTAATTTTTATTATACCTCCTGCTACATTTGCAGAGGTATATAGTGAGATAGGAGAGCCTAAAGGGGAGTTAGAGAAAATAAAAGATTATAAAGAAGCAGTATTCTGGTCTTTCAGTCGGAAAGATTATCAAAAAACAAATTGGTGGTCTAAGACTGCGAGTGCGAATATCAGCAGCAAATTGACGATAAGAACGGCGAATACCGTTAGAAAGATAGTTGGAATGTGATTTCTTGAATTTGTACTTGTTAAAGCGGCAGAGAAAAGAAAATGATTTGTAAAATAAGAGAATGGAAATTATCGGATGCGGCAAATTTAGCGGCGGCACTGTCCAATAAAAAAGTGCAGGACAATCTTCGTGATGGGTTGCCCTATCCTTATACAGAACAAGATGGAATTGATTTTATTTCTGCTATGCTCTCAGCAGATAAAAGCGATACATACTTCAATAATAGAAAAACCTTACTGACTTTCAGAAACGGAACTGAGAGTCGGTAAGGTTTTTTTGATAATGTGTAGAAAATGATGGTGGCTTTTGGTAGAATAGTTGTATGGCAGGGGAAACCCGAAACTTGAAAGGACTTTTAGCATGAAATATTCTTATACAGTTATATCAGTAAGAGACGTAAATGCCGCAAGAAAATTTTATGAAGATTTGTTCGGATTAGAAGTATTTCAAGATTATGGAAAAAATATCGCTTTTACTTGTGGCCTGGCATTACAACAGGACTTTGATTGGCTTGTTGGCATATCCTCAAATTCTATATTAAATAAATCTAATAATATGGAATTATGTTTTGAAGAGCAGAACTTTGACAATTTCCTGGACAAGCTGAAGAAATATCCAAATATTGAGTATCTGGGGGATATGGTTGAACATAGTTGGGGACAACGTGTCATTCGATTTTACGATTTAGATGGTCACATCATAGAAGTTGGTGAAGATATGAAAATGGTTGTAAATCGTTTTCTCACTTCCGGTATGACTATGGAAGAAGTATCTGCCAAAATGGATGTTTCTATTGAGGACTTAACAGTGCTGATGAACAGCTGAATTACAAAGTTTTTAAAGTGGAAGTTATCACAGCTTACGATAAGGATTTGGGTTTTGCTTGTTAAAAAGCTTATTTTAGAAGGCAGCAGGCACAATTTATTTACGATTTTAAAAAGAACGGAATTATATTAAGAAGTTGAGGGGAATTGATATTTTCCATAAGAGGTATAATGATGCAACATAAGTTGGAATATGATGAGACAAATCCAAAATCCATAGAGGAGTATGGAAAAAAACTGATAGGAAAAACATTTGCAGAAGTCTGTGAAAACGATGATATGGCAAATACCACGGCAGTTAATGAGACATCCGATTACAAAGAAAGCCACGAAAACAAGAAACGTAAAGGCGGACTGGGTGAACTTATTGAAGAAAGGTTTTTTCATTATAAGCCGAATAACGATGCCAGACCCGATTTTGATAAAGCAGGAGTTGAATTAAAAGTTACGCCGTATAAAAAGAATAAGAATGGCACTTTGGCGGCGAAAGAAAGACTCGTTATCACGATGATTGATTACTTTTCTGTGGTAAATGAAACCTTTGCAGAAAGCCATATGTGGAAGAAAGCCCGTTTAATCTTGCTGGTATACTATCTGTACCAAAAAGAAGTCAAAAACCGTTTGGATTATAGAATCGATTATGTAAAGTTATTCTCTCCGCCGGAACAGGATATTAAGATTATCGAACACGACTTTTCTGTAATAACTGAAAAAATAAAAGCCGGTAAAGCCCACGAGTTATCAGAAAGCGATACACTTTATCTCGGTGCTGCGCCTAAGGCTGCTACTTCCAAAAACAGGAGAAAACAGCCCTTTAGCAAAGAACTGGCAAAACCAAGAGCCTTTGCATTTAAGAGTTCTTATATGACATATGTTCTGAATCACTATATTATCCCGGTAGCGGTGACATACGAGCCAATCGTTAAAGAAGCGTCAAAAGCATCCTTTGAAGACTATGTTATTGAAAAGATTAATACCCATTATGGATATACCGTCAAAGAACTATGTGAAAAATTTGAGATTGATGTTCAGAAAAAGCCGAAAAACCTTGAAGCAATGCTGGCATACAGGATTTTAGGAATAAGAGGAAACCATGCAGAAGAGTTTGTAAAAGCAAATATTGCAGTGAAGACTATTCGGATAGGAAACAATAATAAAATCAAAGAGAGCATGTCGTTTCCTGCGTTTAAGTTCAAAGAGTTGGTAGAAGAACAGTGGGATGATTCTACTTTTGGAAATTATCTTCGGGAAACGAGATTTTTGTTCGTGGTCTATAAGTATGATGAACAGGGGGAACTGAGATTGAGAGGCTGTCAGTTCTGGAACATTCCGTATGAGGATTTGGAAGGGAATGTCCGGGCGGTATGGGAAGAGACGAAGAAAGTATTGCTGGAGGGTCTGAAAATAGAAGTTCGCAATGGAAGGAATTATAATAATCTTCCTAAAGCCGCCGATAACCCGGTGTGTCATGTGAGGCCTCATGCGAGAAATATTCATGATACATATGAGCTTCCTGATGGAAGGCAGTACCACAAACAATGCTTTTGGTTAAATAATACCTATATATTGAAACAGCTAAATAAGAGTTTTTTTGAAGAGTTATAACAAGGGACAGATGTTAGGGATGTGCTAAACTCATTGATTCCTAAGAAGTTTAAAAAGATCTTTACAAGATAGAGAAAATAGGGTATGATAATATCACGATTGTTCAATGAATGAAAGGTTGCTATGACGTGAAGAAGACGGTTTGTGAATTGTTTGCGGGAGTGGGTGGCTTCCGATGCGGATTAAATCATATAAAAAATTTAGAAGACATCAAAAAAACGGAAAAATGGGAAACGGTCTGGTTTAATCAATGGGAACCTATTGAAAAGAAAACGCAGTATGCTCATGATTGTTACGTATATAGATTTGGAATTAGAAAAGATTTAAAAGGCAAAGATACTACAAATATCGACATAAAAAAAGTCAATAAGTCAACAATACCCGACTTTAATCTGCTGGTTGGGGGGTTTCCATGCCAGGATTATTCGGTGGCTTCCTCTTTGGCTATATCCAAAGGCCTGAAGGGGAAAAAAGGCGCTTTGTGGTGGGCCATCCGAGATACGATAGAGGCTAAAGCACCGCCGTTTGTACTGCTTGAGAATGTTGACAGGCTCTTAAAATCTCCGGCAAAACAAAGAGGACGGGATTTTGGAATTATTTTAGCGTGCTTTAGAAATCAAGGATATACAGTAGAATGGCGTGTGATTAATGCTGCAGATTATGGATATCAGCAGCGGAGACGGCGTACGTTTATTTTTGCGTACAAAGACGACACAAAATACTGTACGAGGATTCAAGAAAAAGTAAATTATATAAGAAGTGATGATTTAGAGAAATATCGTGCTGTTATGGGAAGAATATTACTTGAGGAAGGTTTTTTTGCTGAAACCTTTCCGGTGAATGAAGCAGATGTTCAGAAAATGTCTATTCAAAAGTTGCCGGACGATATTGAAGAATTATCGGAAAGTTTTATCTTTGGCTTTGAGAACACCGGTATCATGAAAGATGGTATTATTTGTACTCTTAAGACATCACCTAAATATGATGGTCAGCAGATTACATTGGGAGATATTATGGAAACAGGCGACGTGGACGAAGGATATTTCATACCGGAAGAAAGACTTTTTTATACGGATTCGTCAGTGACAAAGAGTGATGAAACACAGATGAAACTTCCCAAAAAAGAGCGACAAACATGGCAGTATCTGAAGGGCGGAAAAAAAATTCCAAGAAAATCTGCAAATGGTCATGAATATATCTTCTCAGAGGGGGCCATATCCATGTTGGATAGTTATGATAAACCGGCTCGTACCATATTGACTTCAGAAGGTAATTTTAGTCGTACAACCCATATTGTAAAAGATAAGAAGAGCGGAAGAATTCGTTTGCTCACAGCGGCAGAAACAGAGCGAATCCAGGGATTTCCCACGGACCATACTAAATATTGTTTGGTAGATGGTAACGTGGTTGAAATGCCGCTAAATAAGAGAAGATTTATGATGGGAAACGCACTGGTAGTTAATTTAATAGAGGATATGGAGAAAACTTTAAATAATATTTTTGAGAAAGAATAATAGGCAGAACTGTTACGGAACAAAACTGTATCTATAAAACATATAGATACAGTTTTTTATTTAACCCGATTTACACCAAACTGTATCTTTAAAAAAATATAAAATTGTATATTTTAAAGTATTCAATTTTGCGGTATCCTATATTTGCCGGTAAATATTTTAGATGGAGAAAAAACTATGACTACAATGCAAAACACACAGAGAAATAAAACTTATGAGCTGGTCATCGACGCGCTGTTTATCGCGCTGACCTTTGTCGCCACCTGGCTGATTAATATCAGACTGCCTCTTGTGGGCAGCGGCGGCTTGATTCACCTGGGCAATGTGCCTCTCTTCGTCGCCGGTATGCTCTACGGCAGAAAGACCGGTGCAGTTGCGGGCGCATTCGGTATGGCCCTCTTTGATTTGATGAGCGGATGGACCGCATGGGCGCCGTTCACCTTCGTTATCGTAGGAGCTATGGGTTATGTTATCGGCTGGATTGCGGAAAAGAAGCCGTTTCAGAGCATGGCAGCCAACAATATTTTATCCGTGATTTTGGCTGTGGCAATCAAAGTGGTAGGATACTATTTTGCCGAAGTAATCCTGTATGGAAACTGGGCGGCGCCTCTTGGATCCATTCCTGGCAATGTAATTCAGGTGGGATTTGCAGGAATCGTAGTGCTCATCTTCATACAGCAGCTTAGAAAAATTGTAAAATAATAGGAGTGGTAAGACTATGTACAAAATCATGACAGCAGGACCGACCCAGGTCAGAGAAAACGTTAGATTAGCCAGGAGCTTGGAATGTACCAATCCGGACCTGGATAAAGAATTCTTTGACTTCTATAAGGAGACGTGCGCCCTTTTATCCAGGGCCATGCATACAGAGAACCGAGCCCTGATTCTGGGCGGCGAGGGTATTTTAGGCCTGGAGGCTGCCTGCGCGTCCCTGACGGAAGCAGGGGACCGGGTACTGGTCATCGATAACGGCATCTTCGGTAAGGGATTTGCAGATTTTGTTACAATCTACGGCGGCCAACCGGTGGTCTATACGACGGACTATCACAATCCGGTGAACCTGGAGGAACTGGCGGCCTATTTGGAAAAAGACCACGATTTTAAATACGCTACCGTTGTTCACTGCGATACGCCGAGCGGCGTCATAAACGATGTAGAGGCCATCAGCAGACTTCTGGATTCCTACGGCATCCTGACTGTGGCAGACTCCGTAGCGGGCATGTTCGGTCAGCCCCTGGACGCAGGAAACAGCAAAATTGACATTCTCTGCGGCGGTTCACAGAAAGCGTTGTCAGCGCCTCCGGGACTGACGATGCTGTGGGTATCGGAACGTGCTTTTGACGTTATGGCGAGCAGAAAAACACCTATCGCGTCCTTTTACGCCAACATTCTGGTCTTCCGGGACTACTATGAAAACCAGGCTTTCCCGTACACCATGCCAATCAGCGACATCAAAGGCCTCCGGGTTGCTTTAGAAAACTATTTTGAGGATAAAGATGTTTATGACCGTCACAGCAAGGTGGCGGCTGCCACCAGAAAAGCCTTGACAGAAGGCGGCCTGAAGCTGTATCTGGAATCCGGCTATTCCAATACAGTTACCGTGCTGGAAGTGCCGGAGGGCATTACTGACAAACAGCTTCTTGGCGCCATGGAAGAAGATTACGGCATCATGATTTCCGGCTGCTTCGATGTGCTGGCCGGAAAGGTGGTCCGCATCGGCCACATGGGAGAAAACGCTTATCCCGACAAGGTGGCGGAGACTCTGGCGGCCCTGCAGGGCGCACTGGAAAAACTGGGCATAGGGGTAAACTGCAGCATGGAAAAAGTGTTCCGAGACGCTTTGGTATAGAAAAACGTTTCCGTCGGTTTCTATAAGAAAGATTGTTTTCCGGGCGCTGAACCCCGATGCACAGGCAACTTATTCAATGTGAAAGAAAAGGGAACCGTCCCCGAGAGGAGGTTCCCTTTTATAGTCCTTTTTTCAGTTTGCCGGCAGCCTTTTAATCCGCTTCGCAGTTGGTTCCGTAAGCGATGAGAAATTCTTTTTTCGTAATGGACAGGGTGTCCTTCATGTACAGAATGACGCCGTCGTATTCGGCGTGAATTTCCGCCTGCAGCTTTCCGAAAAAGTCTCGAATCTCGCCTATTTTCTGGCCTGCGGTAATGGGGTCGTGAAGCTTGACCAGAGGATACCAGCAGCCGGCTGCAGGAGAATCCAGATAAGCGGCTCGTTGAATCTTCATGGCCGGTTTTTCGGGCAGGACGACTTCGCCCTCTATGGCGCCGAGATAGCGCAGAATGTTGTAGACATCGGACTTATACTGGACTACTTCCTCCGGTATCCACTGTCCGGAAGAACCTCGCTCGATGAGAACGGCCGGCGTTCCGGCTATGGCGCAGGCGTTGTAAAAGCCTGTGGTGGACTGGGATTTTACAATGTAGTCGCAGTGAACCAGCTCAGAAACGCGGCGGGAGGCCTCGACCACATCCGCGTCTCCGATGCCCGGATAGTAGACATAAGGCGGCAGAGCCTCGTGGAGGTCGCCTCCGTGAAGGTCTAACACAAAGTCGCAGTTCATGCCGTAGTGGTGAAGGAGATAATGGGAAATCTGCAGAGGCAGAGGCCCCTTCTCATCTCCCGGAAAGTTGCGGTTCAGATTGGTGCCTGTAACAGGGCTGATGTAGCAGGATTTTTCATAAAAGGCGGCCACATTGACAGGATGCAGGATAACCAGCTGTCCGGACAGGTTTTCCGGACGGATTTCTGCGGCCATCTCTATGGCCGTCTGGATACCCGGATATTCGCTGCCGTGAATACCGCTCGATATTAATATGGTGCGGCCCGGACGGCAGCCGTTAATCAGTGTAATGGGGAAGGTCTCTGCGGTTGGATACAGGGGGGCCATTCCCTGCACTTTTTGGCCGGGTTCTGCGGTCAGTCCGCCGAAAGACATGATTGTTTTCATCTCATTTTCCTCTCTTACAAATATTTCATCGTCGACAGTAAGAATAACATAAAGAACCAATTTTGTAAAATAAAATTGTGTTTGGAAAAAATTTTATTGTATGAAACAAAAAAAAGAGTTGAAATTTGTCGAATAGGGGTATACAATATAGTCCGTAGTAAAAATAAGATATTAGTTGTATTCGTACATTAATAGGGAAATCGGTGAAAGTCCGGTACGGTACCGCCACTGTGACAGGGAGCATCCTGCCTTTTGGTCACTGAGACAGACGTCTTGGGAAGGCTGGCATGGGTGCGGAGAACTGAAGTCAGGAGACCTGCTTTTATCTTTGAGATGATTCTCACGGATGATGAGAACTCTTGAAATATCATTTTTGCGGTATTTTTAGTGCGCGGATTTTGCGTATTTTTGAGAGTAAACAGTCTGTGAGAAAGCGGGCTGTTTTTTATTTGCTTTTTTATATCTTTGGAGGTGAATGAATGGACAGAAGAGAATTGTCCAAACGATTGATTCAAATCATCATCGTGCTCTTCGGCGTCAGCCTTTTGACCTTCGGCCTGGTATACCTATCTCCGGGAGATCCTGCGGAGATTATGCTGACCGAGTGCGGAAATCTGCCGACTCCGGAGGCGCTGGCCCAGGCCCGGGCAGATTTAGGCTTAGACCAGCCCTTTCTGACCCAGTACACCAGCTGGCTGAAAGGCGTGGTAACAGGAGACATGGGAATGTCCTATTCCATGAAGACTCCGGTAGTCGACAAGCTGGTATCGTCATTTTGGCCGACGCTGCAGTTAGCCCTGGCGTCTCTGCTTATCATGCTGGTAGTTTCCATTCCCCTTGGAATCCTGTCTGCTGTGTATCAGAACAGGCTGCCGGACTATCTGGTAAGAGGCGTGACCTTTCTGGGCGTTTCCATTCCAAGTTTCTGGGTCGGTTTGATTCTGCTCAGTTTTTTTGGGGTTACACTGAACTGGGTCTCCGTATCGGGAGGAAGCACGGACTTAAAATCTTTAATTCTGCCGGCCGTTACACTGGCCTTCTCCATGTCGGCAAAATATACCAGACAGGTTAGAATCGCCGTATTGGAGGAGCTGCATCAGGACTATGTGACCGGCGCAAGAATGCGGGGCATTAAGGAGAGAGATATTCTGTGGAAGCATGTGCTGCCTAACGCCATGCTGCCCCTTGTAACACTGCTGGGACTTTCCCTCGGAAGCCTGCTGGGAGGAACCGCGGTGGTAGAAATCATATACAACTGGCCTGGCATGGGAAATATGGCCGTCAAAGCCATCTCGTGCAGAGACTATCCGCTGGTACAAGGTTATGTGCTCTGGATTGCGCTGCTTTACATGTGCATCAACCTGATTGTGGATTTGTCCTATAACAGGCTGAACCCGAGACTGAGAGGAGGACGCTGATAAATGATAAAATTCATGAAAGAACACAAACAGTTTACAGTCTTCCTGTTTCTGGCCGTTATTATCGTTTTAATTGCTGTTTTAGCGCCGTGGCTTGCTCCCAAAGACCCTTATGAGGCGGTCATGTCCAAGTCCCTGTCGGCGCCGGACGGTGAAAATCTGTTCGGTACGGACAAGCTGGGAAGAGACGTCTTGTCCCGGGTCATTTACGGAACCAGAACCTCTCTGGTCATGGCTCTGTGCCTGGTAGTAGTTATCTTTGTAATCGGCACTGTGCTGGGTATTATCGCCGGCTATTTCGGCGGCATTGTGGACGCGGTTATCATGCGTATCGCCGACATGATGATATCCTTCCCGGGATTAGTTCTGGCCATCGCCATTGCGGGACTGCTGGGACCTAATATGGTCAACGCTGTCGTCGCCATATCGGCGGTCAGCTGGACCAAGTACGCCAGACTTGCACGAAGCATGGTACTGAAAATCAAAAACGAACTCTTTTTAGAGGCTGCTATGGTGTCCGGTACTCGAACGCTGAAGATGCTGTGGCGCCACGTCATTCCAAACATGATTACCACGATGATTATCACAGCAGCTACCGACATCGGTACGATGATGCTGGAAATCGCGTCCCTGTCCTTCCTGGGTTTCGGCGCGCAGGCTCCGACGCCGGAATGGGGACTGATGCTCAACGAAGGCAGAACCTATATCGCGTCGGCTCCATGGCTGATGATTTATCCTGGTATCGCCATCGTCATCGTAGTGGTCGTATTCAACATGCTGGCAGACAGCGTCCGGGATATTCTGGACCCGGTAAAAACTGAGAAGGGAGAATAATCAAATGAAAAACAACATAAAGAAATTATTGACCGGCGCATTGGTGCTGGTGATGGCTCTAAGCCTGTTCAGCTGCGGAGGAGGAGGCGGCAGTTCCTCCGGCGGAGACAACGAGATAACCATTGGCGTAACCAGCTTTGCCGACACTCTGGAACCGACAGAACAGTATTTCAGCTGGGTTGTCAGCAGATACGGAGTAGGCGAGAACCTGGTTAAATTCGACGAAGAAGGCGAATTAGCACCGTGTCTGGCTGAAAGCTGGGAACCAAGCGAAGACCAGAAGTCCTGGATTTTCAAGATTCGCGAAGGCGTTAAGTTCTCCAATGGAGATGAACTGACGCCGGAACTGGTAAAGGCGTCCATTGAGCGTGTTTATGAACTGAGCGACAGAGCGGAATCCTTTTTCAAGCCGGAATCCATTGAGGTGGACGGACAAAATCTGATTATCACCACTTCCGAACCAACAGCATCTGTTCCGGGCAGTCTGGCTGACCCGCTGTTCCTCATCGTGGATACCAGTGAAGGCGTTGACCAGGATTCTTTCGCCATGAACGGTCCAATCTGTACAGGCCCTTATGCAGTAGAAAGCTTTAGTCCGACAGAAAGCTGCGTCGTTGTTAGAAATGAGAATTACTGGGACGGCGAAGTACCGTTTGACAAGGTAACCCTGAAGGTTATCGACGACCAGACCACCAGAAGTATGGCGCTGCAGAACGGTGAAATTGATATCGCCATCAATCTGAAAACAGAAAACGTTGCTGAATTTGAAGGAAACGATGATATTGAAATTCAGGAACTGGAATCTCTGCGCTCTACCTATGCGTTTATGAATCAGAACGGAGCACTGGGAGATTTGGCTTTGCGTCAGGCACTGCTAAGAGCCCTGGATAAAGAGACCTACTGTGAAACCCTGCTGGACGGCGGTGCAACTGCCGGAAAAGCACCGGTTCCGCCGACGCTGGACTTCGGCTTTGACGAGCTGGTCGACGAAAACGCTTACAATCCGGAAAGTGCAAAGAAGCTGCTGGCCGACGCAGGCTATAAAGATATCGACGGCGACGGATTTGTTGAAACGCCTTCCGGAGAAAAACTGGAACTGAACTTCGTCATTTACACCAGCCGCGAAGAGCTGAATGTATATGCACAGGCTGCACAGTCAAGCTGTAAGGATGTGGGCATCAACCTGAAGTTGAACACAGTCAGCTATGAGACCCTGCTGGATATGAGAGATTCAGGCGACTACGACCTTCTTATCTGGAACGTACTGGTTGCCAATACAGGCGATCCTGAAAACTATCTGAGAGAAAACTGGTACAGCACTTCTCCTAACAACACCGCTGGCTACAGCAACAAGACAGTTGACGCCAAGCTGGATGAATTGGCGAAGACCTTTGATGAAGAGGCGAGAAGAGATTTAATCATCGATATTCAGCAGGAGATTATGGATGACGCGGCGACGGTATTCTTCGGATACGAGACCACATTCCTGTTCTCAAGCAAGAAACTGACCGGCGTGACCATGTTCCCGATGGATTACTACTGGCTGACCAAGGACATTAAATTCGCAGAGTAAGGAGCTAAAAATGCTTGAAATTAAAGATTTAAAGATTCAATACGGGGACAACGCCCCTGTACTGGAGCATTTCAATCTTTCCATGAAGCGAGGCGAGATTATCGGCATTGTGGGCGAGAGCGGAAGCGGAAAGACCACGGCTATCAGAGCGGTTTTAGGCGCTCTGCAGCCGCCCGGCCGCATTTCAGGCGGCAGCATCGTCTTGGACGGACGGGATGTCAGCGAATTTAGCCTGGCGGAATGGAGAGAGCTGCGGGGTACCAAGATGTCCATGATTTTTCAGGACTGCGGCGGTTCTCTGAACCCGATACGCAAAATCGGAAGTCAGTATGTGGAATATATCTGCACCCACAGCAATATGTCAAAGGATGAAGCCAGAGGGCGGGCGCTGCAGATGCTGCAGAATATGCGTCTGCCTGACGGAGAAAATATTATGAACAGCTATCCCCACCAGCTGTCGGGCGGTATGCGGCAGAGAGTGGGCATCGCCATGGCCATGACCTTTGAGCCGGAGCTGCTGCTGGCCGATGAGCCGACCAGTGCCCTGGATGTAACCATTCAGGCACAGGTGGTACGCCAGATGATGAATTTGCGCAAAGACTACAATACCAGTATTATCATCGTCACCCACAATCTGGGGGTAGCGGCGTACATGTCTGACCAGCTTATCGTCATGCAGCACGGCAAGGTCATGGACAGCGGACGGACAGAAGATGTGGTAAACAATCCGACCAGTGAATATACGAGAAAGCTGCTGGATGCAGTACCGGAAATGGAGGGAAAGCGTTTTGTTTAATGAAGCAGATATCATATTAGAAGCCAAGAACATTACCAAGCGGTTCCCCGCATCCAAAGGCAGACAGCTGACAGCCTGCGACAATGTATCTCTCAATGTGTACAAGGGCAAAACCCTGGGCATCGTCGGCGAGAGCGGATGCGGCAAGACCACCTTTGTCCGCATGATGATGCAGCTGGAGAAACCGACAGAAGGTGAAATTCTCTATCACGGGAAAGACATCGTTTCTCTGTCCAGAAAAGAAAAGTGGGAGAACCGGCAGCACATGCAGATGGTCTATCAGGATCCAAAGGCTTCCTTTAATCCGAGAATGAAGATTATCGATATTCTGACGGAGCCCCTGGAAAACTACGGACGTCTGAAGGCCGGACAAAAGGAAACTAAGGCAAAAGAACTGCTGGAAATGGTGGATTTGCCGGAATCTTTCCTGTACCGGTATCCTCACAACATGAGCGGCGGCCAGCGGCAGAGAGTCAGCATAGCAAGGGCCCTGTCTCTGGAACCGGAAATTCTGGTCTGCGACGAAGCGACTTCCGCCCTGGATGTTTCCATTCAGAAGAGCATCATCGAGTTATTGGTGCGGCTGCAGAAAGAAAAAAATATCAGCATAGTATTTATCTGCCACGATATCGCCATGATTCAGTCTATGGCTCATCAGATTGCAGTTATGTATCTGGGAAATCTGGTGGAGGTACTGCCTGGAGAAGCGGTGGCAAAGGACGCAGCTCACCCGTATACGAAGGCCCTGCTCGGTGCCCTGTTCTCCGTTCACATGGAGAAGGGAAAAGTGCTGGAAAGCATTGATTCTGAAGCGCCCAGCCCGCTGGATCTTCCTTCCGGCTGCCCATTCCAGGACCGATGCGAAAACTGCATGGACAAGTGTAAAACAGACAAACCGGTCATGGCAGAATTGGGGCCGGGTCATCTGGCGGCCTGCCATTTGTATAAAGCCCGGCAGTAAGGTGATGAACAGAAAGGAAGAAAAATGCTAAAGAAAAGCAATAAGATTATCGCTGTCCTGCTCGTTTTACTTCTGACTTTATCGCTGGCCGCGTGCAGGGGCGGTGACAGCCAAATCAGCGGCCATGATGAAGACATTCAATATACCGTCGGTGTGGCGGTCTTCGATCCGGAGGATCCGGAACTGAAGATGTTTATGAACTACTACAGAAACTATATTCAGGCAGGCTTTCCTGTGAAGTTTTACTTCTCCGACAAATTGTCTTCTGCGGAGGATGAAAATGATTTTATCCGCACTATGAAGGAAAAGGGTGCCGACGGCATTATCTCCTTCTACGGTCTGGACGTGCAGAGTACAGTGAAAGTCTGCGAGGAAGAAGAGCTGTACTATATCCTGGGGTCCGGCACCATCAGCGATGAGGATTTTGACGCGGTGAAGGATAATCCTTGGTTCGTCGGTACGGTAGGTCCCGACCCGGCCCTTGAGTATCAGGCCGGAACTTCTATGGGAACCTACATCGACGAAACCGGCGCCCAGTCCTGTCTCATTCTGACCGGCGGTGCGCCTTCAGGAAACTTCATGCATCTGTCCCGTGCCAAAGGCATGCTGGAACAGCTGGGTTATACCGGAGATGTGGACGCACTGCTGGCCTCTGCAGAGCCTTCTGAGCTGACCATCGGACAGATGTCTGTGACCTTGTGTCCGGGATACCTGTCTTCTGAGGAAGTGCAGGAGAATCTGGCGGCAGCTTTGGAAGAAAAGGATTACGACGCGGTGATGATGTCCTATGGGGTGACTTCCATACTGGAACAGCTTCTGGAAAAGGAACAGGCTCAGGGCAAAGATATGACAATCGCTGCTGTAGACTGTTTCTCCGAGGAGAATTTTGAAGCTTTCAAGGCCAAGGATGCTTACGGCAATTCGCAGATTAACTTTATCGAAGGAAAGTACGCCTCCATGGTAGGTCCGGCCTTTGCCATGCTGTACAATGCCATGTCCGGACATCCGGAGGCCAACAGCGAAAGCGGCAGTGCGGTGCGTCTGTATCAGGGGTTCTGGATGGCAAAGGACAAAGAGTCCTATGTAGAACTCTACGGATATACCCAGGGCATTTATGAGAATGCCTACAGCTGCAAGGACCTGATGGGTGTTATTAAGGTTTTCAGCGAAGACGCTTCTGCGGGTAAGCTGAAAGTCCTGACGGAAAGCTATACGGTAGAGGATGTTAAAGCCCGTATTATGGAGCAGTAGCAAGGGCGCTGTAATTGAAAAAGAAGCAACAGGGAGTCTCGGTTTCATGCCGGGACTCCTTTTCTTCTTGTGGTTAAGGTATATATGGGATATAATAATAGAAAAGAATAGCCCCTTTTTGGAAGGAGACCTTTCATGAATATCTACATACCTTTTGTCTGCCTGGCCCTGGGAGCGGCAATCAACTGGCGGGGACTTCCTGCCCCGGCCCTCAGGTGGGCCGACAGAATCACCAGTCTTGCCCTCTATATGCTGATGGTGGTTATCGGAATCAATATCGGCACCAGCCGGGAGGTCATGGGAAACCTTGACCGCATCGGCCTCAACTGCTTTCTGATTTCTTTGTCCGCAGTCTTTTGCAGTGTTTTAGTGGTGTTTCTGCTGGAGAAGACCGTTATGCCCCTGGAGAAAATTCGTCTTCAGCTGCATATGGAGAAAGGTGAAACGCCGCTGCAGATAGCGGCGGCAGAGGAGGGACGCAGCGGGTTTTCCCCTCTGGTAATTATCATGCCGGGCTGCATCGCCATAGGGATTGCAGGCGGATATTTTTTACTCAGAGATATCGATAAGGGACTTTTAGACAACCTTCTCACAGCCTCTTTGGTCTGTCTGTATACCGGTGTGGGCGTCAGCCTTGCCGAGAATAAATCGGTCTTCAGTTATATCAGAAGGCTGAGATTTCGTGTGCTTTTTATGCCTGTAGGGATTTTCGCAGGCTGCCTGCTGGGCGGCCTGGGGGCGTGGATGGTTCTGGACGTACCTGTGTCCTGGTCAGCCCTTTCTGCCAGCGGCATGGGTTATTACAGTCTGACCGGCGCTGCCATGACCGAGTCCTTTGGAATCGAGGCGGGGACTTACGGCTTTATTGTAAATATCCTCAGGGACGTATTGACGGTTGCGCTGCTTCCGGTTTTAATTAAGGTTAGCAAGGGCAGTCCCATCGCTTCCGGCGCTGCGGGCTGTATGGATTCCATGCTGGTACCTGTAAGCCGTTTTGTAGGCCCCGAGCTTTCCATGGTTGCACTGATTAGCGGTACAATTCTGACTTTCGTAGTTCCCGTGTGGCTGCCTGTAGGCGTAGGGCTGATGGGATAGAAGAGATAGACCGAAATGATGAAGAAGGGAGCGCAATATGGCATCGAGTTTGGATTTTGTCAAGTATGCGGCGGACCAGCTTTCCGGCGCAGGTGAGATTACCTATCGAAAAATGTTCGGCGAATACGGACTATACTGTGACGGAAAATTTTTCGCAGTGATATGTGACGACAGGCTTTTTATCAAGGTTACCGAAGCGGCGCAGCTGCTGGGGACGGAATTTCCTCTGGAGCCGGCCTACGAAGGTGCAAAGCCGTCTTTTCTGGTGGAGGACCTGGAGGACAGAGATATGCTGGCGGAATTTGTCCGCTGCACCTGTCAGGCGCTGACCGCAAAAAAACCATGACCTGAAATCGTCTGCAGGTCATGGTTTTTTCATGGTGATAAAGGTTCTATAGCAGGTTAATGAGTGCTTCTACCGACTCCATGTCGGTGGCCCAGCTGGTGGCAAAGCGGATAACCGTATGGGTATCGTCGTATTTTTCCCAAAAGCTGAAGCATACCTTCTCCTGGAGGGCTTTCATTTTTTCATTTTCCAAAACGATAAGCAGCTGATTGGTCGGAGCCTCGATGAAAAACTGGTAGCCTTTGCTGTGGAGGGCTTTACGCAGACAATCTGCGGTTTCAATGGCGTTTTTGCTGATTTTCATATACAGGTCGTCTGTAAACAGGGTGTCGAATTGTATGCCCAGAAGTCTGCCTTTTGCCAGGAGGGCGCCGTGCTGCTTTACCATGGTGATAAAATGGGCAGGCGCTTTTTTTGTAAAGACTACGGCTTCTCCGCACAGTGCGCCTACCTTGGTGCCGCCGATGTAGAAAACATCGGTATATGCGGCGATATCGGGCAGGGTAATGTCTGAGTCTGCCGCAAGGGCGTATCCCAATCTTGCACCGTCCAGATAGAGAGGAATCCGGTAGCAGCGGCAAATCTCACTGAGAGCTTTCAGCTCTTCCCTGGTGTAAAGGGTGCCGTATTCGGTTGGATGTGAGATATACACCATGCCGGGGAACACCATGTGGTCGTGATTGCCGTCACCGTAAAAGGTTTCCAGACAGTCTGTCAGAGCGGAAGCTGTGATTTTGCCCTGTTCTTCGGCAACCTCAAGGACTTTGTGTCCCGTATATTCTATGGCGCCGGCTTCATGGACGCTGACATGGCCGGTGGAAGCTGCTACAACTCCTTCGTAGGATTGAAGCAGGGAAGAGATGACCGTCGCGTTGGTCTGAGTGCCGCCTACTAAAAAATAGATTTCCGCTTCGGGGCATCTGCAGGCTGCCCTGATTTTTTCTTTGGCGGACTGGCAGTACTTATCCATGCCGTATCCGGACAGCTTTTCCATATTGGTATCCATAAATTTCTGAAGTATGGCGGGATGGGCGCCTTCACCGTAATCGTTCTCAAAATATAACATTGCTGAATCCTCCTTATATGCTCATTACGCTGCTGATTACAGTTGATAAATCAAGTATATTATAAAAAAATCAGCTGCTTTTATCAACTCAAATTAAAGAAAATCCCCGCGCCTTGGCGGGGATTTTTAATCAAATCGGGTTTATTCCAGCACATGGTCGAGGCCCTGCGCCATGATGGTGGTTACGTGGCCGTCTGCCAGAGAATAGTAGATGGTTTTTCCCTCCCTGCGGCCTTTGACTAAATCGGAATGTTTCAAAATGCGGAGCTGGTGGGAGATGGCGCTTTGGGTCATGCCCAGGGTATCCGCAATATCCTGTACGCATTTTTCCTCCTGAAACAGGGTGTACAAAATGCGTACCCGAGTAGGGTCTCCGAAAACTTTAAAAAGCTCAGCCAGGCTCACCAGGGTTTCAGGTGAAATCTGATAATCTTGCATGTCAGGTCCTCCATGTTCTGTTTTAGTTTACTTCTTATATAAAATCCTGATTGAGTTCAGGACGCACAGCATGGCTACGCCGGTATCGGCGAAAACTGCCAGCCACATGTTGGCGAAGCCGATAACGCCCAGCACCATGACGATGGCCTTGATTGCCAGGGCGAAGACCACATTCTGCATGGCGATTCTGCATGTGGCCCGTGCAATGGAAACTGCGTCGGGAATGGCTTCCACGTTGGAATTCATAAATACTGCGTCGGCAGCCTCGATGGCAGCGTCGGCGCCGCTTCCCATGGCTGCGCCCACATCGGCGCCAGCCAGTACGGGGGCGTCATTGATGCCATCGCCTACGAACATGACGCTGCCGCGACGATTGCGAACTTCTGTCAGCTTCGTCAGTTTATCCTGAGGAAGAAGCTTTGCATAAACTTCATCGATGCCGGCTTTTTCGGCAACGGCTTCGGCACTGCTTGCCGCGTCGCCGGTCAGCATGACTGTATGAAGTCCCATGGATTTCAGTTTTCTGATGGCAGAAGCCGCGTCCTCTTTCAGGGTATCGGAGATAACCATGTATCCTGCAAATTTTCCTCCCACGGCCATGAATACTTCGGCGCCGTAAACGGCATTGGATAATTCCGGTATCTCAACGTTATATTTCTGTAAAAGCTTTCTGTTACCGCAGAGGATTTCTCCCTGGGGCAGCTTTGCAGCGATACCGTGACCTGCGATTTCTTCCAGGGTTTGCGGACTTGGAATTTCAAGTCCTTTGTCTCTGGCAGCGCTTACAATGCTGACTGCGATAGGGTGGGTAGAGTTTTGTTCACAGCCGGCGCAGAGGGAGAGTAGCTGGTCTTCCGTGTAATCTCCTGCGGAGACTACCTGCTGCAGCTGAAAATTCCCTTCCGTGATAGTTCCTGTTTTGTCCATGATGACGGCTTTCAGGCTGCCCAGCGCTTCTATAGAAACACCGCCTTTGAAAAGGATGCCTTTCTTTGAACCGGCGCCGATACCGGAGAAGAAGGCCAGAGGTACGCTGAGTACCAGAGCGCAAGGACAGCTCATAACCAGGAATGTCAGAGCGGTGTAAACCCAGTAATTCCAGCTACCGGAAACCAGAGACGGAATTACGGCAAGGAGCAGCGCAGCAATGACGACGCAAGGAGTGTAGACCTTGGAAAATCTGGTGATGAAGCGGTCAATTTTAGGTTTGCTGGCAGCTGCGTTTTCCACTGAATCTAATATCCTGGAAACCATGGATTCCGACAGCGGTTTTTCGACCCGGATTTTCAGCTGGCCGGAGGTATTGACGCAGCCGGATGTGATGGAATCTCCGGTTTTTACGCTGACAGGAACAGGCTCTCCTGTAATCGGCGAAGTGTCGATTCTGCTTTCGCCTTCCACAATCATGCCGTCCAGAGGGATTCTGTCGCCGGGACGAATGAGAAGAACATCGCCAATCTCTGCGTCTTCTGCCGGAATGACTTCTATGCTGCCTTGCTGCATCCGGTTGACTGTTTCAGGACGCATATCCACTGCATCCATAATCTGTCCGCGGCTTCGCTCAACGGCTTTATGCTCAAACAATTCGCCGATGCGGTAAAACAGCATAACGCCGACGGCTTCCAGATATTCCGCAATGATGAAAGCGCCGATGGTAGCGATACTCATCAGGAAATTTTCGTCGAAGATTTGTCCCTTGGAGATATTCCGAAGAGCTTCCCAAACGACTTTACCGCCTAATATAATATAGGAGAGAACGGACAGCGTAATCATGATTCTCGGGTCCAAATCCATATGATGGGTGATAACGCTGCCTGCAAAGAGGAGTGCGCCGACAATAATGCTGACTAACTCCCACGTATCTTTTGAAATCTTTTTCTGATTGGTTTCTGCGCCGGCTTTCTCACCGGTAGCTTTGCTTTTTCTGTCAGGAAGGGGAACTACCTGAACCTGAGATTCGATGGTGGTGCAGATTTTGCGGATTTCCGGCAAAAGGGCTTCACAATCGTCAGCTGCCAGACGAAGCTGTTTGGTAGCAAAGGTGATGGTAGCGTCCTTTACAGTTGGAAGCTGATTGATTTTTTCCTCCATCTTAGCGGCGCAATGGGCACAGCCAAGATTTTCCAGAATAAAGACTTTCTTGTCTGCCTTTGCCAGAACGGCTTCATCTACATGATGGTGTTCATGGATGTGCTCGTGATGGTCGTGGCCGCAGCCGCAATCGCAGTCGTCGTCGTGATGATGATGGTGCTCGTGATGGTCGTGGCCGCAACCGCAATCGCAGTCGTCGTCGTGATGATGATGGTGCTCGTGATGGTCGTGGCCGCAGCCGCAATCGCAGTCATCGTCGTGATGATGATGCTCGTGATGGTCATGCTCACAGCCGCAATCGCAGTCGTTATCGTGGTGAAGCTGCCAGCTGTCCTCGTCATCCTCTCCGCCGCTGTCATCCTCCCCATGGACATGAGTATGCACTTCTTCATGATGGTCGTGGCCGCAGCCGCAATCGTCGTGGTGATGATGGTCGTGGTTGTGCTGATGTTCATGGTGTTCATGATTGCCGTCACAGTGAACACCTTCCTCGTGATGGTCGTGATGCACATGGCCGCAGCCGCAGTGCTCATCATGCTGATGGAACCTTGGCTCCATCATGTTGTGTTTGAAAATAGACTTCATAGCGATTCCTCCTGGTAAAATCAAAATATGAATAATTGTTCATATGTTTATTTAATCATATTAAAAAAGAATTGTCAATGCTTTTTTACATTTTTCATATACCCCTATGGGGTATATGAACGATATTTTTAAAGGTGCATTTCCCGCAAATAGAGTTTTGCACAGTGCTGCGGGACACTTTTTTATGTGTTTCTTGGTAAATTAGCGTGGGAGAGCTTTTGACAGAGGCTATATGTTGTCGAATTTGGATGGAGAGACTACTCTTTTCTCGCAAAAGGGCTGACATATCGCCGTCTGCCCGCAAGAAAAGAGCCATATACCCCCTGCAATTTCAAAAAAACTTCCCGCAGGATATTGTATAGAGCAACTTGCGGGAAATAGCTTGCAAAACATCGCGGCAGATTGGGAAGAAAGTGTCATCAAGTCCTGCACGTTTTTCCCCAATTCAACCAGAGGTTGATTGCTTTTTCCGGCAGATATGATACCCTATAATCAGGAGGAAAACGAAATGTCTTTGGAAACTATGAACTATGAAAAAATCGGCGCATTTATTGCAATGAAGCGAAAAGAGAAGAACTTGACCCAGCTGCAGCTGGGAGAACTTCTAGGTGTTACTGACCGTGCGGTATCAAAATGGGAAAGAGCAAAGAGCTTTCCGGATATTGGGATGCTGAAACCCCTTTGCGCCGTCCTGGATGTTTCGGTGGCAGAGCTTTTAGAGGGAGAGGAAAGCTGTCGACAGCACTTTACAAGAGAAGAAACTGATGAAGCTGCTCTGAGAGGAATCAACACTTACGCCGCAAGGTGGAAAAAAAAGGAATTACTTAACCGAATGATTTTGGCAGTGTTTATTTTTCTTCTGCTCCTGGCGGCCGCAGCCTTCTGGAAGCAGAAACAACCGGTGGATTTTGAGAAAGCAGATTTAAAAATAAAATCGGCGGCCATACAGTTTCAAGACGGGGAACAGAAATGGTTTTCCTTCTCAGGAGCTTCGGACCAGTCGGTGGCTGGGCAAATCACAGACATATTGCGGGAAACCCGCAGAATGGAGCAGGCGGACCGGCCGCAATACGCGTTTCAAAACGCCTGGGTGAAATTTGAAGGGATAGGAACTTTTTATCAGGATGGATATTTTGATGAGCGGAGCCGGAATTATTATACCTGTCCGCAGGATATTTACGACAAACTGTACAGCATCCTCGAAGATTACGCAAAGCAGCAGACATACGTTTACAAAGGTCCATACGACTTTTCCACAGGCGGACGAAACCTGTCTGTGAAAGTACCTTTCACGGAAAAAAGAGAAGAGCTGCTTATAGACTATTACTTGGAGCAGCTTGCGCATAATCACGGTGGAAAAGCGTATTCCGACGCTTACATCAGACGGATTGAAATCCTTTCAATTACATGGCTTTCAGAAGAAGAGTACCGGGCTCTGGATGACTTTGAGCAGATGAGAAAGGAAATCGATTACTATGATATTTACGATTATAGAGTTTGCAGGGTAGTCACTAATCAAGAATATACGCAGAGTCTGAAACAGATGGGTCCGCAGAGTCCGGACGGCATCAGCGAGAGTTACTTTCTCATAGGAAAGAAAGAGGTGGGAGATATGGCCAGCTATGAGATTTGTTACAGAAGCATGCCTCGGTCTTTGGATTGACTGCGGGGGAAGATTTCCTGTTTTTCTCTATACTGACCTTTATTTTCGTGATAAAATATCATGCAGGAGAAATACTATAGAGGTGTGATAATGATTCAGGATTTAGGAGAACGGAAGTTGTACAATCAGTATGAAGAAAGAAAGAGCGGCTTCGGTGACAGAGTGTTCTGCTTTGAGGATAACAAGATTCTTGTAAAGGAGACAGACGGCGGCAAGCTTATGGTACCGCCGGCAGAACTGTTTTTTGGAAAAAAACTGCAGTATTTGTTCCGGATAGAGGAAGATGCTTACTTTTTGCTGCGGGAACCCGCAGATACCGAAACTGCCAAACTGACAGGAGAAGGATATTTCTGGGAATCCACCCGCAATCTGCGGAACCTAGCTTTTAAGGAGCTGGCTTTTGCAGCGTCTACGGCCCACCATCTTTATCAGTGGTATCGAGATAACAGGTTTTGCGGCAGATGCGGTCAGCCTCTTGTTCACGACTCCAAGGAAAGGGCGCTGCAATGCCGGGTCTGCGGCAATACGGTTTATCCTAAGATTGCACCAGCGGTGATTGTGGGAGTTATCAATGACGATAAAATTCTGCTTACAAAATACAAGGGCAGGGTATATAAAAAATACGCGCTGATTGCCGGCTTTACGGAAATCGGCGAAACCGCAGAGGAAACCGTGGCGAGAGAGGTCATGGAAGAGGCGGGGCTTAAAGTAAAGGACATTACCTATTATAAAAGCCAGCCCTGGGGAACAGACTGTAATCTGCTTTTAGGTTTTTTCTGTCATCTGGACGGAGACGATGCCATTACCCTGGATGAGGAAGAATTGTCCATGGCAGAGTGGGTCAGCCGGGCGGATATGGAAGTCCACGATGACGGTATCAGTCTGACCAGGGAAATGATGCGGGTTTTCAAGGAAGGAGAACTAAATTTATGTACGATATAATTATCATCGGAGCAGGTCCTGCCGGTATGACGGCTGCCGTTTATGGCCAGAGAGCCGGAAAAAAGACACTGCTTATTGACGCAAAGGGCTTCGGCGGACAGATTCTAAACACGTCGGAAGTGGAAAACTATCCGGGTATTAAAAGGATTTCAGGTTTTAAACTGGCGTCAGACCTTTATGAACAGGCCAGCGAGCTGGGCGCTGAAATTGTCTACGATAAAGCCGTAGGCATTGAAAACTCCGGCGGTATCAGGATTGTGAAAACTGAAGGGGGAAGCTACCAAGCTAAAACTGTGATTATCGCAACCGGCGCCAAAAACCGGCCCCTGGGCATTCCGTCAGAAGAAAAATTTACAGGTGCGGGCGTGTCCTACTGCGCCACCTGCGACGGTGCGTTTTTCCGGGGAAAAGCCGTGGCAGTCATCGGCGGCGGCAATACGGCTTTGGAGGATGCGGAAGTGCTTTCCGGTCTGGCGAGCAAAGTATATCTGGTCCACAGAAGAAAGGAGCTCCGTGGAGAACAGGCCGGCGTAAAGCGGCTTCTGGCTAAGGATAACGTGGAGTTTGTTCTTGAGAATGTCCCTGTGGAAATTCTGGGAGAAAACACGGTCAGCGGCCTTAAAGTACGCAATGTGAAAACAGAAGAGGAAAATATCCTGACAGTACAGGGCGTCTTTGTAGCCATAGGACAGATGCCGGATAACCAAGACTTTTCCGATGTGGCGGCTCTGGATGACAGAGGATACGTGGCGGCGGGAGAGGACTGTCTGACGGGTACGCCGGGTGTCTTTACAGCCGGCGATTGCAGAACCAAGAAGGTAAGACAGCTGGCTACAGCTGCAGCAGACGGCGCAGTTGCGGCCCTGGCAGCAGTAGATTATATCAACAGCATGAATGCATAACACAAAAAATAAACAGGAGCTTCACCAGCAGCGAAGTGACTCCTGTTTATTATTTTTTTGGCGTTCTGTTATAAAAGGAAGTCTCCTTTGTGCTCGCCGCGGCCGGTCTTTCAATAGACCTCGGATAAGGTTTCTTTTCGTCGGTTACGCCGCAGATGTAATCCACGCTGGTTTCAAACAGATAGGAAAGTTCCTTTGCTTGCTCCAGCGTAGGAAATCGCTTACCTTTTTCCATCTTGGAGTAATCTGACTGGTCGATTCCTGTTTCTATTTGAACTTTAATCTGGGTAATTCCCTTTTTTGAACGAAGCTCTTTTAGTCTGCTCATGGAAATCTTCACCTCAAGTTTATTATGACAAATTGACCTACAAAAAAATAGGGAAATTCGCCCTAAATTAAAACTTTTTCAACAGACTGCTTAAAAATAAGAGAAGCATTTGATATAAAATTAACAATATGAGAAAATATAGAAAAAAGTTTAGCACAGAGTATATCAGTTGACTTTTGTAGATAATTTTGTGCCAACTGCCGTTTTAGGAGTGATTTAGCACAAAAACACAGTGATGTAAAGCGGGAGAAGAGCAAAAAATTATGCTAAAATGGCCTCAGCTATCCAATTAGCATAAAAGCGGCCTCTTCAAGCAAAGGGAGTGTTTAGCTAAAACGCAGTAAAACGTGGATTTAGCACAAATCTTTGCTCATTCTACGGAAAAAATTGTGCTAATCTGTAGCTTTTTTTCATTTTAGCACAAAAACATCTCACATATAATCGTGAGAGCAATCAAAAGAGCTGCAATAACAACTTGCCGCCGGCACGTAATAAAAAAGAGTTCACCCTGACAAGAAGTTATGGTATAATGTTTACACACGGTGAGTGGCGAGCCGGAGGCGAAGACAGAACCGATGTGTGACAGATGCCCAGAGCACTTAGCGATTGGCAAGCTGAAGGCGAAGACAGAGCTTAGAGCTTATGGTATAATGTTTACACACGGTGAGTGGCGAGCGAAAGCGAAGACAGCGCTTAGTGCTTACGGCATAATACCGTAATTATATCGGCGCAGCCGAAGAACAGTATCAAAGGAGCATAGAATGGAACCAAAATATAAACGTGTTCTTCTGAAAATCAGCGGAGAGGCCCTTGCAGGCAGCGACAAGTTCGGCATCAACGAGGCTATGACCCAGAAGGTGGCAAGACAGGTAAAAGAAATCCACGAACTGGGTGTGGAGGTAGCTATCGTAGTCGGCGGCGGCAACTTCTGGAGAGGAAGGACAAGCAAGGATATGGACCGGGCAACGGCAGACTATATGGGGATGCTGGCCACGGTTATGAACTCTTTGGCGCTGCAGGACGCCCTTCTGGCAGAAGGAGTCAAGGCCAAAGTTCAGACCGCCATCGAGATGAGAGAAATTGCGGAGCCTTACGCCAGAAGGAAGGCTATCAGCCAGCTGGAGCATAAGGATATCGTCATCTTCGGGGCAGGAACCGGCAATCCGTTCTTTTCCACCGATACGGCGGCAGCTCTGCGGGCGGTGGAGATTGACGCAGATGTGATTCTGCTGGCTAAGAATGTAGACGCCGTTTATTCAGATGACCCTAACACCAATCCTGACGCGGTTAAGTACGACCAGCTGACCCATATGGAGGTTTTGGAGCGGGATTTGAAGGTTATGGACCTGACAGCAGCCACTTTATGTAAAGATAATAACATCGCGATTCACGTTTTCGGCATTTCCGAAGAAGGCAATGTGATGAGAGCGGTTTACGGCGAAAAAATCGGTACGATAATTAAATAGGAGGAACAATATGAGTCATTCAAAAAAAGCTTTAGAGGAAAGAATTGCTAAGAGCATTTCCGTTCTGAAAGAGGATTTAAACACTGTCAGAGCAGGCAGAGCAAATCCGGCACTGTTGGATAAAGTTATGGTAGATTATTACGGCAGCCCGACGCCCCTTAAGAATCTTTCCAATATTTCCGTGCCTGACCCTAGAACTCTGCTGATTTCACCTTTTGACCCTAAGTCAATCGGCGACATTGAAAAGGCAATCAACGTTGCAAACATCGGCATTACTCCGTCCAACGACGGCAAGTGCATAAGACTGGGTATTCCGCAGCTGACAGAAGAAAGAAGAAAAGAACTTACGAAAACCACCAAGAAAATGGGCGAAGATGCTAAGATTGCAATCAGAAACCTGAGAAGAGACGCCAATGAACAGCTGAAGAAGCAGGAAAAAGAGGGCGAGCTGACAGAAGATGACCTGAAGAAAGAATTAGACGCGGTACAGAAGGTTATCGAAAAAGCTGTCAAGGACATCGACGATGTTGTAGCGGCAAAAGACAAGGAAATCTTGGAACTGTAACAATTTAGAACCATTTCAAACAAGGGGCTGTCTCGGTTTTGAGATAGCCCCCAAGTTATGAGGAAACTATGATAGACAAGAATCGGATTCCTGCCCACGTTGCCATTATCATGGACGGCAACGGCAGATGGGCAGCAAAGAGAGGCCTGCCGAGGCTGGCAGGGCACAATGCCGGCATGCTGGCAATGAAAGAAATTGTAAAAGCGTGCAAAACACTGGGCGTCAAATACCTGACCGTATACGCTTTTTCCACAGAAAACTGGAAGCGTTCTGAGGAAGAAGTAGGAGGTATCTTCAAGCTGGTTGTAAAATACGTTGGCAGCGAGCTTGACGAGCTCCACGAAAACAATGTCAGGGTCAGGGTGCTGGGAGATTACAGCCCAATACCTGAACCCGCCCGAAGAAGTCTTGAAAAATCACTGAAGACCACCGAACATAATACGGGACTTCAGTTTAATATAGCCCTGAACTATGGAAGCAGAGCGGAAATCGTCAGAGCCGTAAATCGTCTGAAGCAGGATATTGAGGCCGGACTTGTCGGAGAGGGTACGGAAATCACAGAAGCTATGATTTCTTCATATTTATACACCGGAGCTGAAAACGGCAATATTCCGGATCCGGATTTGATTATCAGAACCAGCGGCGAGGAAAGGCTCTCAAACTTTATGCTGTGGCAGAGCGCATACAGCGAGTTTGCCTTTACAGATGTACTTTGGCCTGACTTTTCGCCGGCAGAGCTTGAGCGTATCATTGAAAGTTATCAAAAAAGGGACAGAAGATTCGGAGGAAGGAAGTAACGATTTATGAAGACAAGAATCATTTCGGGACTTTGTATGGTACCGCTGCTTGCAGTGGTTTACCTGGGCGGTTACTGGCTGACCGCCGCCTGTATTTTAGTCGGCTTTGTCGGCGTCAGAGAGTTTTTCAGCGGCTTTGAAGCCATGGATATTCATCCGTCGGAAAAGATTGCCTACGCCGCTATGCTGGTGCTTTACCTAATCAACGGCTTCTTCCCGGGACAGCACGAATATATTCTGGGATGGCTTGCGGCAAGCGTCATGGCAAGCTCAATTTATATTTTCAAAATCGACAAGCGGAAGCTGGAGGACGGCATGGCCACCATGCTGGGCATTATTTACGTGGTATTCTTTTCCTATCACGTGGTGCTGGTGGACCAGACCGGAGAGTACGCCGTACTTATCTGGTTGGTGCTGCTGTCAGCTTTCTGCACCGATATTTTCGCTTACTTCAGCGGATATCTTCTGGGAAAACACAAGCTTTGCCCTGTGCTGAGCCCGAAAAAAACCGTCGAGGGAGCAATCGGAGGTACTGCGGGCAGCATCATCTGCTGCGGACTGTTCGGCTATTTTGTTGTACCGAAACTTTTGATACACTGCCTGATAATAGGCTGTATCGGCGCGGTACTTTCCCAGTGCGGAGACCTGACCGCCTCGGCGTATAAGCGAAAAATGGGAATCAAAGATTACGGCAATCTGATTCCCGGCCACGGCGGCATTATGGACCGATTTGACAGCGTTTTATTTACGGCGCCGGTGGTATACTATTATATAATCTTTGTACTGCAGCAGGAGACAGTAATTCTATGAAAAAAGTGACCATTGTGGGCAGCACCGGCTCTATCGGAACCCAGGCGCTGGATGTCATCAGACAAAATAAAGACAAATTTCAGGTGACAGCTCTGGCTTGCGGAAGCAATACAGAGCTTTTGTCGCAGCAGATAGAAGAGTTTCAGCCCAGGCTCGCCGTAACGGCAAGACCGGAGGACGCAAGAGCCCTTTCACGAAAACACCCCGGGGTGGAATTCCTATGGGGAGAAGGGGGGCTGATTTCAGCTGCGGAGGACGACAGTGATGTTCTTCTCAACGCCCTGATGGGGATGCGGGGGCTGGTTCCCACCTATCACGCTGTCATGGCAGGCAAGGATATAGCCCTTGCAAATAAGGAAACCCTGGTTGCCGGCGGAGAACTTATCATGGAGGCGGCAGGCCGAAAAGGTGTAAAGCTGCTGCCTGTGGACAGCGAGCACAGCGCTGTTTTTCAGTGCCTTGCGGGAAACCGGGATAAGAAAATCAAACGGATTCTTCTGACCGCTTCCGGCGGACCTTTCCGGGGATTTACCAGAGAGGAACTGGAAGAGGTGACTTTAGAGCAGGCCCTGCGTCATCCAAAATGGACGATGGGCCAAAAGATTACCATCGACTCGGCGACCATGATGAATAAGGGGCTTGAAGTCATCGAGGCCAGATGGCTGTTCGATGTGCCCCTCTCCCGAATTGAAATTCTGGTCCATCCTCAGAGCATCGTCCACTCGGCGGTGGAGTTTGAGGATACCTCTGTTATCGCCCAGCTGGGATTGCCTGATATGAGAATCCCAATCAGTGTAGCTCTGGGGTATCCGGACAGAATCCCTTACGGCGGCAGAGGGCTGGATTTTTTCAGAGAAGGGGCCAATCTGACCTTTGAGGAACCGGACCGCTCTGTTTTCCGGTGTATCGACCTTGCGTATCAGGCTTCAGAAGCGGGGGGAAGCTATCCGGTGGTGCTCAACGCCGCCAACGAGGTGCTGGTAGACCGGTTTCTGAAAGGGGAAATTCGCTTTACCGATATACAGAAAAACATAGAAAACATACTAGAACATCACACACCTTCATATAATTTAGGGTTAAATGATATTGTGGATATTGACAAAGAAATACGCAAAGAGGTTTTGGGATGACAATTATCTATGCAATTATTTTATTCGTACTCCTGATTTTTCCCCATGAGCTGGGCCATTTTCTGGTCGCCAAGCTTGTGGGCGTTAAGGTCAACGAGTTCGCTTTCGGAATGGGTCCGGCCCTGTTTCAGAAACAGAAAGGCGAGACTCTATATAGTATCAGACTGGTGCCCCTGGGAGGCTACTGCGCCATGGAGGGCGAAAACGAGGAATCGGACAACAGCAGGGCATTTAACAACAAGCCCGGCTGGGCCAAGATTTCCGTGCTGCTGGCAGGCTCTGCCATGAACGTGCTCATTGCGATTCTGGCAATGACCATTGTAATGGGATATGTGGGTACGGCAACTACCACCATAGACCAGGTCCAGGAGGGAACACCTGCCTACGAAGCAGGAATCCTGTCCGGAGACAAAATCCTTTCCGCCGGCGGCCGGGACATTGAAGAATGGGCTGACTTAACGGAGATTATCGGCGCAGATAAAGAGGCAGTGGAACTGACCGTAGAAAGAGACGGAAATCTTCTGACCTTCTCGGTGACCCCTGAGGAGGCAGAGGACGGAAGATACGTGATAGGCATTACCTCGGCGGTCTCCCACAACGTGATTAAGGCTCTGGAAAACGGGGTGAAAGGGACGTGGAATCTGACGAAGACCATGTTCAGCGCTTTGGGTCAGCTTTTCAGCGGCCAGGTTTCTGCGGATAACATTACCGGTCCTGTGGGAATTGTGACTATGGCCGGAGAAACCACCCAGTACGGCCTGGTCTACTTCGGTTATCTCCTTGCCTTAATCAGTCTCAATCTGGCTCTTATGAACATGCTGCCGATACCGGCTCTGGACGGAGGCAGGATACTCTTTGTGATTATCAGAAAGATAACGGGCCGTATGATTAGTGACAATCTGGAGGGGAAAATACACGGCGCGGGGATGGTGCTTCTCCTCGTGTTTATGATTTTCGTCACCTGGAACGATATTACGAGGTTATTTGCATGATTAGAAAATCTGTTTATTGCGGAAACATAAAAATCGGAGGCGGTGCGCCCATCTCCATTCAGTCCATGACTAATGTGGACTCCAGAAACGAGAAAGCTCTGCTGACGCAGATTGAGGGCCTGGCAGAGGCGGGCTGCGACATCGTCCGCATTGCTGTGCCGGACATGGAATCGGCAGAGGTCTTCGGCCGGGTTAAAAGACAGGTTTCCGTGCCTTTAGTGGCAGACATTCACTTTGACTATAAGCTTGCCATTGCGGCCATCGAGGCCGGCGCCGATAAGATTCGTATTAACCCGGGCAACATCGGAAGCCGGCAGCGGGTTAAAGCTGTAGTGAACGCGGCAAGAGAAAGGAATATTCCCATTCGCGTCGGCGTCAACTCCGGCTCTCTGGAAAAGGATATCCTTGAGAAAAACGGCGGCGTTACCGCGGCGGGTCTTGCGGAAAGCGCCCTGAGAAGCGCCGCGTACATAGAAGATTTAGGCTATGACAATCTGGTTCTTTCCTTAAAATCCTCTGACGCAGCCATGAACTACCAGGCCCATCGGCTGGTAGCCGAAGAAACCCGGCACCCGATTCATATCGGCATTACGGAGGCGGGCACTTTGAAGCGGGGCAAGGTGAAATCTGCCGTGGGAATCGGCGCGCTGCTGCTTTCCGGTATTGGAGATACCATGCGGGTCTCTCTGACGGCAGACCCGGTGGAAGAAGTGCTCTATGCCAGGGAAATTCTGGAGGCCGCCGGTTTAAGACGTCCCAAAGTAGATTTGGTTTCCTGCCCTACCTGCGGCAGAACCAGGGTGGATTTGCAGGGGCTGGCAGAAGAGGTGGACAGGCGTCTTTCGGAAATTGACTGTCTCCCCGATGGACTGAAGATAGCCGTCATGGGCTGCACGGTCAATGGGCCCGGCGAAGCCAGAGAAGCCGATTTCGGCGTAGCGGGAGGTAACGGCAAAGGGGTTATCTTTGCCAAAGGGCAGGTATTAAAGACTGTCAGAGAAGAGGAAATCGCAGAAGAACTGATAAAGGTGATTTGCAGCAAATGAGAGAACTGATTCAGCAGAATATTACGTGGGATTCCATCGGAAACCACCAGACAACAGAATATAAATATGAGATTATAGAAGCGGCCATAGGTAAGGACACCGGAGTTTTAACGATAAAACTCCGGCTTAATTTCGTTATGCCTGCGGTGGATATGGCCAGGCTGCGGGGAATTTTACTCCATCAGTTTGCCGAGCTTTCTGATGTGAAGTTCGAGTATATCTACGAGGATGTGATACTTTCGGAAGAAGAAATTCTTCGGCTGTTCATTCCTCACATGATTGAGATTATCAACGGAAAATTCGCCGCCATTACCAAGACCATTGAAACCGATAAATTCAGTTACGACGGGCAGCGGCTGACTATCTATGCCCTGGGCAGGCTGGCTGCGGAGCAGCTTAACGACAAGGTGGCCCACCAGTTCAGAGGATTTCTGCGGCAGCACTTTGGGATTGCTGCGCAGGTAGTCTTCGTCAACGATGAAGAGAGTTATCATCAGGCGGCGGAGGACTGGAGGTCTTCTGAGGAGGCCGACATCAGAGCCTCTTTGGCCCAAAGAGAGCAGAAGGCCGCCCCGACCGGAAAGGCCGGCGGTACCGGTAAGCCGGCGGCAGGCGCAAGTGCCGGAGGAGGCCTTAAGGCCAGCCCCGGCGGTTTTAAGAGAAGAGAAAAAGAATTGTCGGCAGAGGGAAACCGCATCATGGGAAAGACCATTCAGGGAGAGTCCGTATCCCTGTCCTCCATTGAAGCGGGCTCAGGAACGGTGATTTTGGAGGGGATTCTCTTTAAAAAGGACGCCAGGGCCATTAAGAACGAAAAGAAACTGGTGACCCTTTTGATAACGGATAAGAAAACTTCCGTCTGCCTGAAAGCTTTCTGTTCCAACAACAAATGGGAAGAAATAGACTCCCTTCTGAAAAGCGGTGATTACATAAAAGTACGGGGCGAGACCGAATGGGACAGATACGACAACTGCCTTGTAGTGATGTTGAAGGACATCAACAAGGGCAAAATGAAGCGGCGGCAGGACACCTATCAGGGCGGCAAGCGAGTAGAACTTCATGCCCATACCAAGATGAGCGCCATGGACGGCCTCAACGAGGTGTCAAACCTTGTGAAGACTGCCGCGGCCTGGGGGCAGCCTGCCGTAGCCATCACCGACCACGGCGTAGTGCAGAGCTTTCCGGACGCTGCCAAGACAGCCAAAAAGCTGGCTTCGGACAAGGAGAATCCTGTCAATATCAAGATTATTTACGGGATGGAGGGATATGTCTTCGACGACAGGGACTGCCGTAATCCCGACGGCACCATCGACTTTAAAAAGAAGAATACTAACCATATCATCCTTCTGGCGAAAACCCAGGAGGGACTGAAAAACATTTATAAGCTGGTTTCTTACTCCCATCTGGAATATTTCTACAAAAGGCCCAGACTGCCCAAGTCAGTCATAGCGGAGCACAGGGAAGGTCTTATCATAGGCTCCGCCTGCGAAGCCGGAGAGGTCTATCGAGCCGTTGCAGGAGGCAAGAGCCAGGAGGAGATTGAAGAGATTGCATCTTTCTATGACTATCTGGAGATTCAGCCTCTCATCAACAATCAGTTCATGATAGACCAGGGGATGGTTTCCGGGCGGGAAGAGCTGCGGGAATATAACCGGCGTATCGTAGCCCTTGCGGACAAGCTGGGAAAACCTGTGGTCGCCACTACAGACGCCCATTACGACGAACCGGAATCTGCTATTTACAGAAATATCCTCATGGCGGGAATGGGTTTTAAGGACGCAGAAAACGGTCAGGGGCTTTACATGCGGACTACCGATGAGATGATGGAAGAGTTCAGTTATCTGGGCGAGGAAACTGCAAAGCGGGTAGTCATCGACAACACCAATCTCATTGCGGATATGATAGACGGAAGTATCCTGCCGGTACCTAAGGGTAAGTTTCCGCCGAAAATCGAAGGGGCGGAAGAAACCCTGCGCACCACCTGTATGGAAAAGGCCTACAGCATTTACGGAAATCCGCTGCCGGAGGTCATAGGCGCCAGACTGGAGAAGGAGCTTTCTTCCATTATCGATAATGGCTACGCCGTGATGTATGTGTCGGCCCAGATGCTGGTGCACAAGTCCATGGAGGACGGTTATCTGGTAGGCTCCCGGGGGTCAGTAGGTTCATCCTTTGCAGCTACCATGGCGGGCATCACTGAAGTAAACCCTCTGGACCCTCACTATATCTGTCCTAACTGCAAATATTTGGAGTGGGGCGATATGCAGGCTTACGACTGCGGAATCGATATGCCGGAGAAGGTCTGCCCTGAGTGCGGTACCCCGCTGAACCGGGACGGCTATACCATTCCTTTCGCCACCTTCCTGGGCTTTAACGGCGATAAGGAGCCCGATATCGACCTGAACTTTGCCGGAGAATATCAGGCCACAGCCCATAAATACGTAGGTGAGATATTCGGTGAGAAAAACGTATTCAAAGCGGGAACCGTAGGTACGGTAGCAGATAAAACCGCATACGGCTATGTGATGAAATTTGCCGATGAGTTTAAGCGTCCCATCAACAAGTTTGAAGCGGACCGCCTGACTCAGGGATGTACCGGCGTCAAGAGAACCACCGGCCAGCATCCCGGCGGCATTATCATCGTGCCCGACGACCACGAGATTTACGAATTCTGCCCTGTGCAGCACCCGGCCAACGATGTGAAATCCGATATCATTACCACCCATTTTGATTATCACAAGATAGATGAAAACCTGCTGAAGCTGGATATTCTGGGACACAATATTCCGTCCATGATAAGGCAGCTGCAGGATATGACCGGCATAGACCCTATGAAGGCCGACCTGACGGACCGCAAGGTTTTGTCCATCTTCAACGGCATTGAGGCTCTGGACATTAAAAATCCCGACTATCAGTATACCCACGGGTCCTATGCCATTCCTGAGTTCGGAACTTCCTTCGTAAGGCAGATGCTGGACGATACCAAGCCGGACAAGTTCGCAGATTTGGTGCGCATTTCCGGCTTCTCTCACGGAACTGACGTGTGGCTCAACAACGCGCAGGATTACATCAGAAGCGGAACGGCCACCATGAGAGAAGTAATTTCCACCCGAGACGACATCATGAACTATCTGATTCTGAAAGGTATTGAGAACAAGACTTCCTTCCAGATTATGGAGGACGTGCGTAAAAACCGTCCGCTGAAAGAAGAGCAGCTGACGGTTATGAAAGCCCATGGAGTTCCCGACTGGTATATTGACTCCTGTATCAAGATTCAGTACATGTTCCCGCGGGCTCACGCCGTGGCTTATGTGATGATGTCTTTCCGTATGGCGTGGTATAAGGTTTATTACCCGGTAGAGTTTTACGCAACTCATTTCACCAGCGTAGTGGCAAATTTTGACGCCGATACCATCCTCAGAGGGCCCCAGGCTATTTTAGACCGCATCGAGATGATTCAGGCCATGGGAAACAGCGCTTCGGCCAAGGAAAAGGAAGATATTCTGGTGCTGGAGGTAGCTTACGAGATGTATTCCAGAGGCTACGAGTTCGCGCCGGCCCGGCTGGGCAAATCCAAGGCTCTGAAATTTTGGTCCGACGACGGCAAAGTGCTGCTGCCTTTCGTTGCACTGGAGGGCGTAGGTGATACGGCGGCCAAAGGTCTTGCCGACGCCTATGAAGAAAAACCGTTTTTTACCATTGAAGAGGCCGTAAACCGTGCCAAGCTGAACAGGACTGCCACCGAAGCGCTCCGAGCCCACGGAGTTTTCGAGGGATTGCCGGAGACAGACCAGCTGTCCTTGTTCTAAAAGAACATTAAGAAAGCTTAAGATTTTCAACACAATAGCGATAACTTTCTTTCACAGAACTGTCACAATAACCTGCTATACTGAAACTGTCAAAAGGAGATAGGGTTACAGATGATTCTTTTGAACGTTCTTTCTTAATTAATATCGCAGCCAGAAGCCCCCACTGAAAAGTGGGGGCTTCTGGTCTGTTTTTGGCTAAATTGCAATGTTTTGGGACAATGTATAAATTTGTCAAAAATCAAATAATCAATATAAAATTCGCTCAGATTTAATTAGATAGTAACACGCTAGTAACATACTAGTAACAAATCAGATTTTATTTATTGCCGCCAACAGAACGGAGATTTCAAGGTCTGTATACACATCTTCCGTCACATTGCCTGCGGCATGACCAACAATCTTTTTTACAATTCGTTCGTCCACACCTGCGGCGGTCAGCATCGACACGCATGTCAGCCGGGTGTCGTGTATCTGATGTTCCGTTGCGGTGTATCTCCATACGGACGATTTAAAGGAACTGTACGTCCGGTACGGGCAGAGGTATTCCCCATCGCCGTCTATAAACTCTTGCACAAAGGGCAGAATCTTGTCAGCAATCGGGACTTTCCGAATGCTGGGCTTGTTCTTAGACTTCGGTATGTCGATGTACTTTTCCTCTATATGCACATCAGATTTCTTTACGTTGATAAATTCCTTTGACCTCATACCGGTATAGATAAGCACTAGAACCCACTTTGTATTGTAGTTTAGATTCTCCCATAGCCTTTTGACCTCTGCTGCCGTAAATGCTCGGTGGATTTTGTCTTTCTTCATGTCAGAAGGTACGCTTTTCCCGTCCTTTTCCGTCAGGTCTACATCTAAGTACAATATCTGTTCTTGCGTGGTCACAGCATGGATGCCATGCACGTATGAGTATTCGTATAGCTTGGATATCATGTTCTTTGCCTTTAAAAGCATCGGCTTATTTTTCCCGGATTCCCTCAAAGTCTGCTGCCACTGCTCAAAGGTGATTGCGGCAAATTTCTCCCCATGCATCCCGGCGCACAGCTTGTATGCAGAGTTGTGACCCTTTATCGTATCCCCGGAAAGCCCTTTTTCTTCGCAGTATGTAATGAACTTGTCAAAGACCTGTGCAAAGGTTAATCCGGATTTGTCGAGGTCATACGGATTTTTATTGTACTCTACAAGAGCCTCCATTGCTGCTTTTCTGCTGGGATAATACCCGATAGATTTATACTTGGGATATGAAGTCTTTTTCTCGTGGTTATCTGTCCATCCGATGGTCTTTCTGGCAACCCACGGATTTCTGCGATTGCCTTTTAATTTGAATACAGAACCGTATCCGTTTGGTAGTCTCATATTATACCTCCTTAAAAATGTTGATTTTTTAAGGCTGGCATGATACAATTAAGTTGCTACACTGGCTGTATCATGCAGCCCTTGTCCCCGCCACGGCGGGGGCTTTTTTATTCTATAGTAACATATAGGGTTTTAGAGTAGAGACGTTCATGATTAGCGAATTTAAACACTATCTTCGTTTCAAATGGGAATGGTTTACAATCTTCTACCCAGATTTCTAACGGATATTCCCCGTCAACCCCTTGATTCCATACTACATCAATATAGTTTCCATCGAAATAGGCGATAATATCATCATCACAATTCTTTACATTGACATAGGCCATGCGAACTTCACCCAGGCCGAGTGATAGTTCTGGATATTCCAGATTGACAGTTATTTTGCCAGTGAAATTGATTTTACCGGACTTTATTGCGCTATATGCGCTTTTCTTGGAGTTTTTACCAAGTGCCATTACCTTGTAATAGTACGTGGTTTTGTTTTTTCCGGTATCGTCGTAATAGTACAGCTTTGTGGTAGTTGTCAGCTTTTTGTACTTGCCCGTTTTGGATGTGGCACGATAGACTGCATACTTTGTTGCACCGGTGCATTTCTTCCATGAGATTTTAAGGTAATTGTCGTCCACCGACTTTACCGTAACCACAGGTTTCTTGATGGTGCTTGTTGCTGCAAGACTTGTTATTGGCATTGCAATAACTGAAAGTGCCAGCAATAGGCACAGCGCTACACGAAATTTCTTTTTCACATGTTCCTCCTTAAATTGCAAAATCAAACTTTACCTTTCTAACATCGTTTTCAACCTCATTCACACCGACCTCTTTCACCCGGTCAAAATCACCATCTTCTATATGTAGCATTTCATGGTAGTATGCGGCACGTTGTCGTTCATCTGACAGACGGGCATTTATAATAATGGTATAGCATGGTTGTCCATCATCATCAAACCCTTGGACGGTATAGCCGTCTATGTCACATGGGCAATCTCTAAAAATAACCTTTACCCTCTCCATTTGCATCATCCCCTTATTTTTTCATCTGCTTAATCATATTGTTGATAGCTTCAATGCTTTCTTTTGATACGTTACGGCTTGCTTTAAATAGAACCTTTAGCTCTGGTCTGGTAGCCATCTCCTCTGCTATTTCAGCAACGTCAGGGTCAATGTAATAGTTTCCTATATCTCTTCCCAATAGATAGTCTATAGAAACACCAAAATAATCTGCTACCCTTGATAACTTTTCTGTGCTGGGGGAAGAATTCTTCCAACGGCTTATTGTTCCATTACCTAACCCTAATTCAACTTCAAGTTGAGGAAGGCTCATATTCCTTTGGTTCGCCAATGAGCGAATCTTTTCTACCAATGTCAATTTTCTACCATTCCTTTCTGTGTTCTAAAATAACTAGAAAAAAATCATGTAAACTTATTGACAACTAGAAAATAATCATGTATCATATACTTGTAAGAACAACACATGAAAACACGTTATCCCCCGGCGGCAACCGGGATAAGGGGCATGAAAGTTTTCTGCTATTTTTATACCCTTATGATAGAACATTTTCATGTATCTGTCAATACAAAATGATAAATTTCATGTAAAGGAGGACGGAATGATTTACGAGAAAGTTGAAAAACTTTGCAAGGAAAAAGGCGTTTCGATTTACAAAGCGGAGAAGGATATGAATTTGTCTCCATCCGCAATCAGTAAATGGAAAAAGTCAATGCCATCTGCAAAGACGCTGAAACTACTCACAGAATACTTTGATGTACCTGTCGAGTATTTTCTGGAATAGGGGTGGGACTATGAGTAACAGACTATCAGTTGAAGAAGCTGCAAAGCTGATGGGTGCCAGTCCACAATTTGTCAGAAACGGACTGCGGCAAGGAGCTTTTCCGTTTGGGTGGGCTTTCCTAACGCCGGGCGGCAAAACCTGGTCTTACTACATCAGCCGAAAGAAGTTTGAGGAATTTGTGGGAGGTGCAGACAATGAAAGCATTTTGGAAGGCGCACAGGCGTGAAATTATCGTCTCATTCGCCGTCGCTATCGCACTCCTTGCAGCAGATATCGTTAGTAGGCCGTACTTTGCGGTTGGCGGAGGCGGGATGGTTATGGCAGGGGTGATTACATATTGGATTTGCAGGTTTGTGGAAGGAGCAGAGAAGTAGACAGTGAGAAAGCAAAAAATAAAGACCGACTGCAAAGCAGCCGACCTAAAAAACCAAATAGATAATACCACAAAAATGATGGTATTGTCAATGCTGACAACGAGGCCGCAGGACAGATTCACATTAGCTGCGGCGATTGGAATCAGCGAGAGAACATTCAGAGAAACCGTAAGAGCCTTGCGGCGGGAAGGTCATCCCATCATATCTGAGTCAAGCGGGCACGGCTATCGACTTGGGACAAAGAAAGAAGCCAAGGCAATGGCGAGAGAACTCCGTAGCCGAGCTTATGACATGCTTAAGACGGCTAATGCGATGGACTCTCAGCTTGATGGGCAGATGACATGGGAAGAGGTGATGTAATGCTTTGGTGTAAACACTGTAAAAAAGCAGTAGCGGAGCCGCAAGAACATGTTACATACGACATTCCAAATCCCAATGTAGGTGGATTTGAGAAAATTAAAACTTACCATTGCCCAGATTGCGGGAAAGAGGCGTATTTGCAGGCTGGATGCTGTGTAATGTGTGGAGAATATACTGCGCCGGGAAAATCGCTGTGCAGTAATTGTTACACGGAAATAGACACAGCAATAACTTTGGTGTTAATGCAGCTGGATTTGCCGCTTAACAAGGTGTTGGACGGCGTAGCAGAATACTTAGATATGAAGGGATGAGAAATGTATAAAATCACTTTAAAGCAAGGGTACAACGATATCGGATTTTGCTTCAATGATATGAGCTGGGCGCTTGGATTTGTTGAAATAGCAATCAAGCACGGAATAGTTGAAGACAAAGAAGGTGATAAGAAAAGAGTTGAAGCAAGAGTGGAAAAAATGAATCCGGAAGATTTGAATATGGAGGATAAAGAATGTTAAAGCCGTATAGTGAATTGAGAAAAATAGATGTTCTGCCATATTGCGAAGAACGAGAAACGAAAAATGAAAAAGGAAAAACGGTTAAAGTTCCGTATCTAAATTGGGCAAAATGCAAAGACCTACTTCACGAAAATGGGGCAGAGGTTGTCTATTTTGAACCGTTAGTGAATGACAATGGCTCGACCTTGTTCATGACAGATATTCCGTTTACTGACAGCAAGGGGAATCATAACAGATGTTTTGAAGTTAGAGTGAAGATTGTAATTGATGACCTTGAATTTATTCAAAATTATCCGTTGCTTAACGGGATGTATGTTGTGAGAGAAGACACGGTAAATCAACTCAGACTGTCTAATGCGCAGGCAAGAGCGTTTGTAAAAGGAGTTGCAATTCGCACAGGTCTTGGCTTTGGACTTTGGGTTGCGAATGATGAAACCGCAAAAACAGAGCAGGAGGAAAACCTGTATTTTCACAGCATACTCAAAATCAGAGAAAGACTGAATCAAACGATAACCAAGAAACTTGATGAAGGTATATCTCTTGATGAGATTGCAAAGAAAACAGGTTTTCAAGAAGGCGAAGATATTCGTGAAATTGTAAGATACTGCAACAAGATTTACGGCTTTGAAGAACTGCTGAATAAGATATGATTACGAATAAAGACCGGTCGGGTTGGTTTGGAGCCTCAGATACCAGCATGGTGGTTGGAAACTGGGAAACCGCCAGTTTTAAAAAGTGGTGGCTTGTGAAGCTAGGACTTGCGGAATCCACACTGCAGACAAAAGCAATGAAAGTAGGAAACGCTTATGAGCATAAGATTCTTGAAACGATTCCTGGCGTAGAAATGGATAATCAGATTCTAATTCCAGAGTTGCATTTACGGGTAAACCTTGATGGGAATACACAAAAAAAGATATATGAAGTCAAGACATCTAAGCATGAAGTGTTTAAAGTTACTGCTGGATATCGCAGACAATCGCAAGTTGAAATGTTTGCTTTTGAATATGTAAATGGGTTTGTTCCGAAACTTGAAATTTTAGCATACCGACTTACACCAGCCGATTATTTAAATTACTTTAATCCAATCGACCCCAATAGATTATCGCATATTCCGATTCCTTATGACGTGTCTTTTATACAGATGTATCTACCAAGATTAAAGTATCTTGGTAAGTGCCTTGAAGAAGGGAGAATGCCAAAACATGAGCAAATACAATAGATATATAAGCAAACTGCAAGAGGATACAGAACGCTGCTTTATTTGTGGAAGCTTAAGAATGTTGGAATGGCACCATATCTTTGGAGCCGCCAATAAGAAGGATTCCGAAAAGTACGGGTTGATGGCAAGACTTTGCCATAACTGCCACAACGAACCGCCGCATGGAGTGCATCACAATGGAGAACTTATGAAGTCGCTGCGCCGACATGGACAGATAGTATTCGAGGAAACTCATAGTAGAGAAGAATTTATGGAGATTTTCGGGAGGAATTACATTGAAGCTGATTAAAGATGTGAGAATGGAAGCCTTGCCGTACCATACCAATATCGTTATTGCCTGCGAGAGGGGGCAAAACAAAGCGATAGAGCATCTTTTGCAGGATATTAACACCATAGACACAAACAAAGATTATGACATCTTTATCAAGCCGAAAAAGCGCAGACGTTCTCTTGACGCAAACGCTTATTTATGGGTGTTGATAGGAAAATTGGCAGAGAGACTTAATAAATCTGACATTGAAATCTATAGGGAACAATTAAAGGACAATGGAGTGTTTGAAATTATCCCTATTAGAACGGATGCAATGGCACGATGGATAGCGATATGGGGCAGTAAAGGTATTGGTTGGGTATGTGACGACTTGGGAGAGTGTAGAAATATACCCGGATATCATAATATTAAATGCTATTACGGCAGTAGTACATATAATACCAAAGAAATGGCAAGGCTGATAGACGCTGTTGTTACAGAGTGCAAAGAGCAAGGGATAGAGACGAAAACACCAAACGAAATAGAAGAGATGAAGCAGAAATGGGGCGTAGAATGAAATGGCAGAAAAAAACTTTTTGCTCCTTAATCGAAACCTGTTAGACCACTGGCTTTGGCAAGACAAACCATTTGCGAAAGGTCAGGCGTGGGTAGACCTGCTTGCCCTGGCGAATCACACAGAGAAAAAGGCCCCGCATCGCGGGAATGTGGTGACGTGCAAGAGAGGAGACGTCAATATAAGCTTGCTGGAATTATCTGGTAGGTGGGGATGGAGCAGAGGAAAGGTGAAACGTTTCCTTGACTGTCTAGAGTCTGATGGGATGGTGAAACTGAATGTGTCAAAAAACAGGACAACCATAACCGTTGAAAATTACGAAAAATACCAGCACGGGCGAACATCAGACGGACATAAGATAGAACAACGGACGGACATCGAAGAGACATCGGACGGACATGAGACAGAACAACGGACGGACATAACTAAAGAAAGTAAAAGAAGGTCAAAGAATGTAAACAAGGTAAAAGAATGTATTTTACCCCGCCTAGGCGAGTTTGAGAACGTGGAACTGACGGAGGAAGAACTGGAAAAGCTGAAAGAGCGATTCCCATATGACTGGCAGGAACGAATCGAGCGCCTATCGTCTTACATGAGCAGCAAAGGCAAACGGTACAAGAGCCATTACGCGACAATTCTAACTTGGTCGAGAAAAGACGAAGAACGAGCGGGCCGGGGCAATGACTTCATGGACCTTTAAGGAGCGAAGATGAACAGAGAAGAAATAAAGAAAGTGCTAAAAATACTGTCAACCGCCTATCCTATGTATTTCGCAGATATGAGCAAAGAAGACAAAATCGACCAGATTAGGCTGTACCAAGATATGTTTGGCAAATACCCGGTAGAAGTCGTGATAGTAGCGCTGAAGAATTACATAAAGGCAAATGAATACCCGCCAAGCATAGCGGGCCTGCAGAAACAAATCAACCTGTTGGAACCGAAACAAGATGACGCTGTTGAGCTTTGGAACATATTTTGCAGGGCCTGCAGTAGAGGCAGCATATTTACCCAAAAAGAATTCGACGAACTTCCTGCACCGATTAAGGCATGGTGCGGAGACATTGCGCAAATAAGGGAGTTGTCGCAGATGGACGCCGCAACGTTTAACAGCGTCACGCGAGGGCAGTTTTTAAAAACCATACCAGTAATCGTGGAGAGGCAAAAGGCGCAGGCCGCCCTGCCAGAAAGCGCAAGAAAACTGTTGGGAGTCGGATTTGTTAAGCAAGTAGGAAGGTGAAACCAATGAATAGCAAAGAAAAAGGGAAACGAGGAGAACGTGAGCTGGCGAGAAAGCTCAAGGAATACGGATACGACTGCAGACGCGGGCAGCAATATTGTGGAGCCAACGGAGACGCTGATGTCGTAGGACTTGACGGCATACATATTGAGGTCAAAAGGACTGAGAGATTAAACTTGCAAGACGCCATGAGCCAGGCCATCGGGGATTCAAATACCGGAGAATTTCCTGCAGTATTCCACCGCAGAAACAACGACAGCTGGAAGGTGACTATGCTACTTGATGACTGGATAAAGCTGTACAACGAGTGGCGGCCCGCCGAATCGGCGACGGAGGAGATAGGGCGAACAAATACCGGCGGAATGCTGATAGATTATTGGGTCGCTAAAGAATGCAAGAGCAAGCACTACGGAATGTGCCGTAAGTGCGGAGAGTGCGGACGAGTTTTTAAGAATGGACTGATGGTTGACACAGGGGGAACGACAGAATGATTAGCAAGATTTTTTTCACAAAGCCGCTAAACATCGACAGAAAACTTGCAAACTTTAAGGACATTTACACAGTCCAAAGTGTCGTTAAAAAAAGTGTTGTTTACGGTTTTTCGGACGGCAAATTCGCAATCCTGCAGCGAGATGGCGCTATATTTTGCCCCATCCATGAGGTACCGCAGCTGGCTAATCTGCTGAAGCCGAGAATCAAGGAAGAAGTCATGGAAGTATTTGAAGATTTTAAGTCGCTGGGACTTGAACGAGTTTGGAAATAGGAGGAAAGATGGAAATCAAAGACAGCGGAGAACGGAGAGAGTTTGAAACCGGTGCGGTGAGAGACATGCAGGAAGGGAAAGGCCGTTTAGACCTCTTGCCAGCGTGCGCAATCCTGAGGCTGGCTCGGCACTACGAAGCCGGGGCCGCCAAGTATGAGGAGAGAAACTGGGAAAAAGGAATCAATATCCACAGCTTTATAGATTCCGCCTTGCGGCACTTGATGAAGTATTTGGACGGGCAGGTAGATGAAGACCACTTGTGCGCTGCCGCTTGGAACCTGATGGGCGCTATGTGGACAGAAGAGAAACGGCCGGAATTGCAGGACATCCCGGCTAGGATGAATCACGAATCTAAATATGAGAACAGAACATCGGAGTGTCTGGCACATTTACGAAAAACGACAAAGGAGATTTTTAAATAGCGATGGAAAAGACCTGTAATAGTTGCAAAAATCTTGTGCAATGGTGCCCGAAAGTGTACCTGTGCACCAAGAAAAAGAACACAGTGAGCGAGCAAACGTTATCAAAAAAGACATGCGAAAGTTGGGAGAGAAAATGAAGTGTTACAAAGGATTCGACAAAAAATTAAAATGCCGAGGATTCCAGTACGAGATAGGAAAGGAATACGAAGAAAAAGACGCGAAATTATGTGACAGCGGATTCCATGCTTGTGAAAATCCGTTAGATACATTTAGTTATTATCCTCCGGCAGACAGCCGATATTGTGAAGTTGAGCTTGATGATGTAACAAAGGAGGAAGATTCAGATAGCAAAAGGTGCGGCCGGCGGATAAAAATAGGAACCGAGCTTGGTATTAAAGGCATTGTGGATGCATTTATAAAGTTGACTTTTGATAAAGTTGACTGGGAGAATAGCAAGCGCACCAACACCGGCAGACAGAGCGCGGCTACCAACACCGGCGACCAGAGCGCAGCGACTAACACCGGAGAACGGAGCGCAGCGACTAACACTGGCAACCAGAGCGCAGCGACTAACACTGGCAACCAGAGCGCAGCGACTAACACTGGCAACTGGAGCGCGGCTACAAACACCGGAGCCTGGAGCGCAGCAACTAACACCGGAGACTGGAGCGCGGCGACTAATACCGGCTACCAGAGCGCGGCTACCAACACCGGCTACCGGAGCGCGGCTACCAACACCGGCAGCCAGAGCGCGGCTACCAACACCGGCGACCAGAGCGCAGCGACTAACACCGGAGAACGGAGCGCAGCGACTAACACTGGCAACCAGAGCGCAGCGACTAACACTGGCAACCAGAGCGCAGCGACTAACACTGGCAACTGGAGCGCGGCTACAAACACCGGAGCCTGGAGCGCAGCAACTAACACCGGAGACTGGAGCGCGGCGACTAATACCGGCTACCAGAGCGCGGCTATTGTAGATGGCAAAGAGTCTATCGCGATTGCGACAGGTTGTCATAGCAAAGCAAAAGGTGCGATTGGTTGCTATCTAGTATTGGCAGAATGGAAAGAAGACGACGAATTACACATTGTGGATGTAAAGAGTGTCAAAGTTGATGGTGACCTCATCAAGCCAAACACATTTTATAAACTCGAAAACGGAGAATTTAAAGAAGTTGAAGATGATGAATAGAAGGAGGAATGACTTATCAATTCAGCAGTATTAATCGGGAGACTTACTCGTGACCCAGAGGTTAGATATACCGCAAACACGCAGATGGCAGTGGCAACCTTTACCGTTGCCATTGACAGACCTGTCAGACCAGGTGGTGAAAAGCAGACAGATTTTCCGCGGGTTACCGTTTTTGGGAAACAAGCGGAGAACTGCGAGAAGTATCTGGCTAAAGGAAGATTAGTCGGTGTTCAGGGAAGAATCCAAACCGGAAGCTACCAGAACAAAGACGGTGTCACTGTATATACAACTGACGTTGTAGCAGACAGAGTAGAATTTTTGGAGTGGGGCGATAGACCGCAACAGAGCAGCGGCAGAAATTCAGCGAGAGCAGACAACAGGTGGGAAGAGGAACCACTGCAGGAAGAAATGCCGGACTCATTCCAGGAAATAGATGAAGATGTGCCGTTTTAAATAAGCTGAAAAGAATGGAGTGCACGAATGAAATTTATAGATTTTTTCGCAGGAATAGGAGGCTTTAGAAAAGGCTTAGAAGATGCCGGACACAAATGCGTTGGTTTTTGTGAAATTGATAAATTCGCAATAGCCTCATACACGGCTATGCATTTAGCAACAAAAGAACAGCTAAATTATGTAAATTCGCTGCCCAAAAGTAAAAGAGTAAAGGAGATTGTCAAAGATGTTTACAAAAATGGAGAATGGAGCGCAACAGACATCAGAGCAGTTAGTGCTTCCGATATTCCAAAAGCAGACTGCTGGTGCTTCGGGGCCCCG
>CBCTFZ010000014.1:0-62377 GCA_965146355.1 uncultured Emergencia sp.
CGGGTCTCAGATGGTGCGACATTGATTTGGACGAAGGAATTATCAATGTTAATCACACGCTGGTATATTATGACCATAGAACCGACGGTAGTAAGCGTGGCTGTTATTTTAATATCAATACCACGAAAACTCCGGCTGGAAAACGCCAAGTTCCGATGTTGGATTTCGTCAAAGAAGCATTCCTTATGGAAAAGGAAAGACAGGAGTTGCTTGATATTCATTGTGAAGCTGTTGTGGACGGATATACTGATTTTATCTTTCTTAACCGTTTTGGACAGCCGCAACATCAGGCAACCCTTAACAAAGCAATCCGTCGTATCATCCGTGACTGCAATGATGAACAGCTTTTGAAAGATGAAAATGCAAAGGTTTTGCTTCCGCATTTTAGCTGCCATTCATTAAGGCATACATTCACGACAAGAATGTGTGAGGCAGGGGTTAATGTCAAGGTCATTCAAGATACGCTTGGTCACAAAGATATTTCTACTACCCTTAACATTTATACCGATGTAACGAAGGAGTTAAGGAGGTCTGAATTTGAAGGTCTTGACTCGTACTTCAAAAATGAGTATAATAAAGCGGCAAGTATTTGACGCAGTTTTATTGTTGGCGACGAAAAGTGATTTACACCATTTACACCAAATACAACATCAAATAGCACGTATGGGGTAGTAAAGAAAGGTTGTAACAAACACAATAGGGCGGCAAATCATTTGGGGTAGTACAGTGAATACCACTTTAGTAACCCAATAACCGAGATGTCTTTTCCGTCCCGACCATGAAACCGGAGAAATAAACACAGTATTTATGCGGGTTTGCCCTTTTTTAAACAGAATAGAAGAAAAGAATCCGTAATTAAATAAAAAGCCAATCGGTTTTGCGGTTATAAATCGCAAAACTGGTTGGCTTTTTTTGCGGAAAGGAAGCCCGCCTATTTTATTTACGAACCTTGCTTCGTCCAATTAACATTATAGAAACAATTTTTTAACAGAGTGCAAACAATCCCCTGTTATGTTATGATAAATCGTAGAGGGTGCGAGTATGCAGGAGGAATGGAAGGATGGAAACCTTGAAAGCGATGTTGAAAAAGCTGCTGTTTCCCGGATGGGTTGTTATCTCTGTCACCGTTCCAACCGCTGCAGTTTTGTTGACTTATACCTTTACATATGGAAGTCAGTACAGTCCGACCGCTTATATCTCCTACGTGTTGTCAGCCTATGGACTGACCATTGTGTGTGCAAGGATATACGGGATTCCGAAACAGGTATTGACGGATATGCTGTATCGAAATAAATATGTCCGCAGATATCTGACCGATATTGTGTTTAAAACCCATGTTTCCCTGTACATATCCCTGGGAATCAATCTGCTCTTTGCCGCCATGAAACTTCTGTTCGGCGTCTGGTATGGTTCCGTGTGGTTTGGGACGCTGGCCGGTATGCGATTTTTGCTGCTGCGCCATGTCAGTCGAAAACCGATTGGCAGCAAAATTTTAACAGAGTGGATGCAATACCGTCTGTGCGGCGTCATTCTGCTTGTGATGAATATCGCTTTGTCCGGCGTTGTGATTCTTGTGGTGACAAAAAATGAAAGCTTCCGATATGACGGCTATCTGATTTATGTCGTAGCGCTGTATGCCTTTTACAATATTATCACAGCGGTGCGGGACGTTTTTAGGTACGCGCAGTATAAAAGTCCGATTATATCTGCCGCTAAAGCCGTGAAACTGGCTGCGGCTCTGGTGTCCATGCTGTCGCTGGAAACCGCCATGCTGATGCAGTTTAATGACAGAGCGGATGGGGAACACTTCCGTCAGGTTATGACGGCTGCCACAGGGGGAACAGTGTGCGTGCTGGTACTTGCCATAGCGGTGATTATGATTGTTAGAGCGACCAGGCAGCTGGACGGGCAGGGTAGTATGAAAATATAGAATATGGAGGAATTTCTATGGTGAAGATTCTCGTATTGGATGATGATTCAAAATTGAACCAAGCTGTTTGTACCTATTTGAACGACAGCGGTTTTCAGGCAAAAGGCTGCCTGAACGCTAAAGACGCCTATGATGAGATGTATAATAATCTGTATGAGCTGATAATTTCCGACATTATGATGCCGGAGGTGGACGGCTTTGAATTTGCGGAGAATGTCAGGAAAGTCAACAAGCATGTTCCGATTCTGTTTATGTCGGCGAAGGACGACCTGCCCTCCAAGCAGAAAGGGTTTCATCTGGGCATTGATGACTATATGGTTAAACCCATTGAGCTGGGTGAACTGCTTCTGCGTGTTCGGGCGCTGCTGCGCCGGGCAAATATTGAGCTGGAACGGAAACTGACAGTTGGAAACCTGTCACTGGACGCAGACGCCATAACCGCTGCAGTGGGAGGAGAAGAAATCCCTGTGACAACCAGAGAGTTTAACATCCTGTATAAGCTTTTATCTTATCCCAACAAGACTTTCTCCCGTGCTCAGCTGATGGACGAGTTCTGGGGAATTGAAACGGAAACCGGTCTGCGGGCTGTAGATGTGTATATTACAAAGCTGCGGGACAAATTCTCTGCCTGCGACGGATTTGAAATTAAGACGGTTCGAGGTTTGGGGTATAAGGCGGTGCTGCGATGAGAAAGAAAATAACTACAGAAAGGTATAGAGTCCGCCAATCCCGCTTTCCTGTCTTTTTGTTTGCGGTATTCTGGATTACGCTGCTTCTGATGTCGGGTATTCATACGGGCCTTATTGTTTTAGCCAATGAAACGCAGTGGAGCACATTGACGCAGATTATCATACCGATGGCTTACTGGGCTTTGGTTGCCGCCGGTCTGACGCTGTACACCCGCTTTGAGGTCAGACGAAATTATGAGGAACCTATGCGAGAATTTGCCAAAGCGACTTCCAAGGTAGCGCAAGGGGATTTTTCCGTTTACGTTGCGCCGCTGCACACTGCGGATAAGCAGGATTATCTGGACGTGATGATTATGGATTTCAATAAGATGGTTGAGGAACTGGGCAGTATTGAGACTTTGAAAACAGATTTCTTCTCCAATGTCTCCCATGAGATTAAGACTCCTTTGGCTGTCATACACAATAACGCGGAACTGCTCCAGAGGGAAAAGCTGACGGAACAACAGCGCAGAGAGTATGCGGAGACGATTCTCCACGCTTCACGAAGGCTATCCAATCTGATTACGAATATATTGAAGCTTAACAAGCTGGAAAAACAAAGGATTTATCCGGCGCCAAAAGGGTTTGATTTGTGCGCGCAGCTGAGCCAATGCGCTCTTCAGTTTGAAAGCAGCTGGGCAAAGAAAGAAATCGATTTTGAAGCGGACATGGAGGACCGGGCATATATAGAAGGAGATGAGGAACTCCTGGCTCTGGTTTGGACTAATTTGATTTCCAATGCTGTAAAATTTACCGCTCCCGGCGGGACAGTAACGCTTAGGCAGATTTCTGATGGGGATACCGATACGGTAACGGTGACGGTTGCGGATACCGGCTGCGGTATGGACGCAGACACTGTAAAGCATATTTTCGATAAATTCTATCAGGGGGATACCTCACATTCCACCGAAGGCAACGGGCTGGGACTGGCCCTGGTGCGGCGGATTCTGGAGCTGTCCGACGGAACGATTACAGTAAAAAGTACGCCGGGCCAGGGCAGCGTCTTTACCGTCAGGCTGCCGGTGGCGTTTAAAAGAGAGGAGATTTTGCAATGAACGGAAATAAGACCGATTATACCGGTTACGAATATAAAGAAGTGACCGTTCCATCGGGGGAGGCGTCCTTTTACCTGGATTGCTATGAAAATTTTGGGTGGCAGCAGGACGCAAATTTTGCCGAGGCTTCCGGCGCTCATTTGACAAAGCTTCGTATGAAACGGGACAGAAAGATACTGAATAAGATGGAATTGACCCGGCTGCAGCGGCATTTTGAAAGCTGCACCGATGAAATTGAAAGGTTGGAGAAATCCAAAACCTCTAAGGCCTGCGGGATATCTCTGACAGTGGGTTTTATGGGAACCGTCTTCATGGCCGGCTCTACATTCGCTGTGGTCCATGAGCCGCCTATAATCTGGCTGTGTGTTTTGTTGGCTGTTCCGGGATTTATCGGTTGGATTTTGCCCTATTTCCTCTATCGGCGGATTGTCGGAACCAAGACGAAGGAAATGGATTTGATGATAGAAGCAAAGCGGGAAGAAATTTACGAAATCTGTGAAAAAGGCCACTCCCTATTATGACCTTGTATGATTTCGCAACGCTTCTTGTAAATCAGTGGCTGCTGCGCCCGTTATTATTGGCGCAGCAGTTTTTTACGTACATATTTTTCATAGAGGGTCCAGGCCGCCAGTGCGGTGACAGCCTCGGTAATCCAAAAACCGTGCCATACGCCGGCAGCACTTAAAAAACGACTGAGCGGGAAAGCCGCCGGGAGAATCACCACGATATTGCGCATGAGGGAAATCATCATGGAATGGATTCCCTTTCCCAGTCCTTCCAGAGTTCCGCTGACTATGACGGATACTGAGGAGACGATAAAGCCCAGGCTGATGATGCGCAGCGCAGAGCGGCCCGCCTGAATTGTGGCTGTGTTTTCGGTAAACAGCCCCATGAGGGGACCTGCGGCAGTGAGGCAAATCAAAGTGCCTGCAGCCATGACGCCGACGGTTAAAAGCAAAGCAGTATGGACCACCTTATGAATCCTTTCGTATTCCTTAGCTCCATAGTTATAGCCGACAATGGGGCGGATACCCTGAACGATGCCGTTGGCGGTCAGATAGATGAATGTCTGCAGCTTATAGTACACGCCCAGAACGAAGACATAGGTCTGGGAAAAGGAGGCCAGTATACCGTTGAGGCAGGTAATCAGCAGAGACGGTAAAGCCATATTCAGCGCGGCAGGGATGCCGACAATATACAGCTGCCTGCAAAGCTGTGAATCGAACATTTCCCGTCTGAAGCAGACGCGCAGGGGCAGAGGTTTCAGAAAATAGACCACTATGTAAATTATCAGGGTGACCACCTGACCGATGGCGGTAGCCCATGCAGCGCCGCGGATGCCCATAGCAGGGAAAGGACCGACGCCGAAAATCATCAGCGGGTCCAGCAGAATATTTGTGATACACCCGCACAGCATGCTGGCCATGGAGATAGTCATTTTGCCCTCTGCCTGATACACCTTTTCAAAGGCGATACCTACCGTAATGACTGGTGCAAAGGAAAAGACAATATAAGAATAATCCAGGCCGTATTCTAAGATTGCAGAAGTATCTGTAAAGAGCCGCAGAAAATGAGGAATTACTGTGACGCACAGAGCAGTCAGGGCGATACCATGAAAAAGACTCAGCAGAAGACCGGCTGAAGTGGCGTCGTTTGCTTTTTCATGCTGCTGAGCGCCGAGAAAAAAGGCGGCTGCGGCGTTGATACCGATACCAAAGCCTACACCTGCGGAATTTACCAGCAGCTGCAGAGGGAAAACCAGAGAGATGGCAGTCATGGCTTCCTCACTGATTTTTGCTACAAAGTAACTGTCGATGATGTTGTAAAGGGAATTGGTCAGCATGGACAACACCATAGGAAGGGACATAGACAACACCAGGGGCAGTACAGGCTTTTCTTTCATAAAAGTTTGTTCCATAGGTAAAACCTCCTCCTCATAAAAAAAGTCACATAATCTGCCGAAGATTATGTGACGAAAAATAAGCTTATATCAGCTCACAAAAATTCACATGGGTTTTAGGATTTAAATATAACACAGGAGGCATATACTGTCAAGGGGGTTTCAAACTCTTCTGGGGTGTGCCATCTGCGTAAGAAAGTGAGGCCAGGTAGTGACTATTTTGGAAGATAGTGATATACTGTAAACGAAATTAAATTGGTAGTAGAGAGAACCAGAGGATGAACTTTGGAATTGGCTGCGGTATTGAAAAGAGATAAAAGGATGCTGCGCAGGCAGCAGAAAGGGAGTCTCCTATGATAGATTTAAAATCAGTAAAAGATTACATCAAAGAAACTACGGATGTCCTGGCCATCGCTACAGGCATGGAGGTCATCATCTGCGACGCTGACTGCCGCGTCTTAGGAGACAGCAACTATGAGAAGACCAAGGACGTGGATTTCAGAGAGGACCAGGAGCTTCTGTCCCACAACTCCATCGTCAGGGAAGCCATAGGCAAAAGCCAAACCATTATTTTGATGGATTCCAAGGAAACGAATCCCGCCTGCAGGCAGTGCGTCAATGCTCAGACCTGCAACATCAGTTCCATTATCGCCTGCCCCATCATCGATCATGGCCAGACCATAGGAGGTATTGGACTTTACGCCACCAGTGAATCTTCCCAGAAGCTCTTGGTGGACCAGACCGACACGCTGGTCCAGTTTGTCCGTAAGATTTCGGACATGCTGTGCGGAAAGGCCAAAGAGACAGAGAACAGAATTGCCTTTCAAAGCATGAGCGAACGACTGCGCCTGCTGATAGAATCCCTGGACGACGCCATCGTCGGCTTCGATGAAAACAACAACATCATTAACATCAACTCCAAGTTTTACAAGATTTTTTCTGTGCCGAAGAAGTCGGTGGTTTGCGAAAGTCATCTTTACGAGGCGCTGGACAGCAAGGAGTTTGAAGATTTTCTAAAGCTGTGCTTTCAAGAAAAGAGTCCCCAGAAGACCATGATGCAGATGAAGGGGAAAGCGATTGTTCTGTCCTATAAGCCGGTTATCGCAGAGAACAAATATATGGGAGGGATAATCTATTTTAAACAGAGCGATGAAATCTATAAAGAGGCCCGCAATGTGAAAAACAACTATTACAGCAATTCCTTTGACGACCTAATCGGCAGCAGCGAGGCGTTTCAAAAGCTGAAGAACTCTGCAAAGCACTTCGCAAAGAGTCCGTCTACAATTTTCATCCAGGGAAAGAGCGGTACGGGAAAGGAAATGTACGCCCGCGCCATCCACAACGCCAGCCTGGTCGCAGGGGGCCCCTTTGTGGCAGTCAACTGCGCGGCTATTCCGGAAAACCTGCTGGAAAGCGAGTTGTTCGGACACAAAGAAGGCGCCTTTACCGGATCCATGCGGGGCGGCAAGGTAGGCAAATTCGAGCAGGCAAACAAAGGAACCCTGTTTCTCGACGAGGTGGGCGAGCTCCCTCTCCGGCTGCAGCCCAAGCTGCTGCGGGCAATCCAGGAGAGAAAAATCCAGCCTATCGGCTCAAACACCGCCGTTCCGGTGGACATTCGCATCATTGCGGCTACCAATCAGAACATAGAGGAGATGGTAGTTTCGGGTGAATTCAGGGAGGATTTGTACTACAGGCTCAACGTAATCCCTCTCTACGTTCCTGAACTTCGAGAACGGCGGACGGATATTTTTGAGCTGCTGGACGCTTTTCTGGAGAAATACAACACAATTTTGGATAAGAATGTCGTTGATTTCGACCAGGAGTCCAAGAATATACTATATCACTACGACTGGCCGGGGAACGTGCGGGAGCTTCAGAACGTGGTGGAATATGCGGTCAACGACTGCGGCTATCGGTATATTACGCCGAAAAATTTGCCTCAAAGGGTTCTGACCGGCGCAGGCGCGGCGGAAAAGCCGCTGGACCTGCAGCCGATGAAGGATATCGAAGCCTTTTACATCAAAGAGGCGCTTCGTCAGTTCGGGACATCGTCCGCCGGGAAGACCGCCGCAGCCAAGGCTCTGGGCATGGGGCGTTCCACATTTTACCGCAAGCTCTCTCAGCTGGGCTTCCTCGAAGAGGAAAAGGATACATAAGTTAAAGCAAAAACAGGGACAGATGCAGACCATTTACTCTGCAAACTGTCCCTTATGTTTTCCCCTTTTCCGTCAGATAATATAATTCTTCCGGAGAAAATTACAGCGGCAGGATAGTGCCAACACCGGCGGCCAGGGCCTTGTCAAAGGCTTCGCGGGCAACGATGATGTCCTGGATACCCATTCCTACGGAAGCGTCGAGGATGATTTCTTCATCATTTCTGCGTCCGCCGCTCTTGCCTACGATGATATCACCGATTTCACCGGTCACCGATTCCATAGTCAGCTCCTCGAAGGTTTCCCCTGTCAGTGCACAGTGATGCTTGCTGTCCTCGTTGATTCTTTCCACCAGGCATTCCCTGAAATCCCCAATAAATTGACTGAACCGGGAAACAAAGCTGTTGCTGAGGTCTTCTTCGATGATGAGAGCAGTCGTTCCCTTGTCGAATTCAATGTTGGCCAGAAGGGGTTTTTCTGAGGTTGCGGCAGCGAGAACCAAATCCGCACCGCGGCAGGCAGTCTGAATATCGGAATAGTTTACGCAGGTAATGTCAGGGAATTTTTCTGACATCTGCTTGGCGAAACGTTCCTGCGAAGCAGGATTAATATCCACCAGTCTTATTTCTTTTACAGTATTAATAGCCAGCTTAACCATAACGGAGCCGGAGAATCCCTGAGCGCCTGCGCCGACTACAGTGAGAACCTTGGAATCCTTCCTGGCGGTATATTTTGCCATAACACCCATGACAGCGCCGGTTCTGGCGGAGGTGATATAAGTGCCTCCCATGACAGCGTAAGGCTTTCCGGTCTCCGGATTATGAAGGACTACGGTGCCGATGGTGGCGGGGAGCTGGAATTTGGACGGATTGTCCCGATAAACGCTGACCAGCTTTGCTCCCGCAATTTTTAATTCCTTTAAATAGGCCGGCATGGAATTGATGTAGCCCTCGTAGTCAGGATAGATTGGAAGATGCAGCTTAATCGGATTTACGGCCTTCCCCAGAGCATACTGGCGGAAAGACTCCTCCGTCAGTTCCAGTACCTTTTCCGCCGGCACCAGTTCCTCTACCTGTGCGTCGCTCAAATACAGCAGTTCTTGTTTTTTCAGTTCCATAGTTTTTCTCCTTTTATTCTTTCTATACAGTCAACTTTAAAACATTTGTGGAGATGCAATATATCGCGACACCGCGATAAAAAGCAAAACCCATGCCAAAAATGAAGGGGGAGAAATCATAGAAAATCGACATTTTTAAAGAAAATTATAGTGCTTATGGGATATTTTGTAAAAAATAACGACGGAGGGAGGGAAGAAAGTCCGTATCACAGTTAAGGGTATCCCAAAATGGGACATCAAAAAAGAGGGTATCTTCTAAATTTTCCGTCTTTTGTCCCGAATCGAGACGTGCTGTCGCCGGTGTTTTGTCCCGTTTTGGGATAAATTCCTGCCAGAACATCGATAAAAGCCGGAGAATTAGAGACTTTTTGAATTGGCATAAGCTTTGCAATGAATAGCCGGTGGAGATGCAAATATCGCTTACTCTTTTAGTTGAGATAGGAGCGAAATTATGGAAAAAGAAATAAAGAAGAAAAAATTCAGATTTACGATGCCGGACACTGCAGCGTTTTTCATGATTATGATTGTTATCACCGCAGTCCTGACGTTAATCATTCCCTCCGGCGCCTTTGACAGAATGACCGACCCTGAAACCGGCAGAACTCTGGTCGTTGACGGCACTTATCATCTGGTCGATGTGGCAAACATCAGTATAGAGCAGATTCTGACCTGCGTATTCCGCGGCATGATTGACGGCGCTGACATTATCGCATTTATCTTTGTTGTAGGAGGCTCCTTCGGCATCATCGGCGCAACAGGGGCCTTCGCATCCGGCCTGGACACTCTGATTAAAAAATTCTCCGGTCGCGAATCCGTTTTGATTGCAGCTATCATGATTGTTCTGGCCATCTGCGGCGGAACCTTTGGCATGGGCGAAGAAGCACTGCCTTTTGTTGCAATTCTGGTTGCAGCCAGCAGGAAAATGAAGATGGGACGCATTACCGGCGTTGCCATCGTAGTTATCGGTATTTACAGCGGATACTCCGCAGGCCCTTTGAATCCGTTTAATACCGGAATCGCCCAGGGCATCGCAGAACTGCCGACTTTTTCAGGCATCGGACTTCGTCTAATATTGATGGCCGGCGCCGTGGCAATTGGTGTTCATCACGTAATCTCAAACGGCAAGAGAATCCAAAGAGAGGGAATGACCTTAAACGATGATATTGAAGTTATTGAAGAAACCAACATCGAACCGTTAAACAGAAGGCAGAAGGTAGTTCTTTTGATTCTGGCAGTCAGCATTCTTGCCATGATAGCCTGTGTTCTAATGTTCGGATGGTACTTTGAAGAAATTTCTGCTCTGTTTATCGCTATGGGTCTGATTTGCGGTCTGTATTATTTCAGAAGCCTGGACGAAACCGGCAAAGCCTTTGTTTCCGGCGCATGTGACATGTGCACTGCAGTCATCTACTTTGCGTTTGCAAGAGCAATCTTAATTATCATGCAGGATGGAGAAATTATGGATACTGTGGTTCACGCCATGTCCATTCCTCTGTCCAAGGTCAGCGGCGTTGTTGCGGCTTGGGGCATTTTCATTTCTCAGGGCATCATCAACTTCTTCATCCCGTCATCTTCCGGACAGGCCGCTGCCGTTATGCCGATTCTGACGCCGTTATCAGATATCATCGGCGTTACCAGACAGACCTCTATTCTGGCCTATCAGTGCGGGGACGGTTTCTGGAACATGATTACACCGACTCAAATGGTCGTTTTGGCGGCTTGCGGACTGGGCGGTGTAAAGTTTACCGATTGGTTTAAATATTCCTGGAAGCTGGTGTTGAAATGGGTCATTTGGACTTTCATCATCCTGGCTGTCGCCGTTGTCACCAACTACGGACCGTATTAAATCCATACATATCATTGAAAAGAGCTGTGTCAAATATCACACAGCTCTTCCAGCTCCGCCATGGCCTGACTGTTTTCGGCCAGCTCGCCCTTTGCCTTGGCCGAGTAGGTCTTGCAGAAGACCATGTCCCATCCTAGATAGTCGCAGATACAGCGAAACTGTTTTTCAATGAGGACATATTGCAGATTATCCACGGGCATTTCGCCCACCACAATGAGGCCAAGATGCTTCTTGCAGGCGGCCAGCTGGCCGGTGCGGGAATAAAACTTGTCCAAAAGCTGTTTCAGCTGGGCCGTGACGCCCCACCAGTAGACCGGCGTTGCAAAGACCAGAAAATCTGCGTCCATAACCGCCTCCATAACCGGGTTGGTATCGTCGTCTGCGGAACATCTGCCCGTATGGCCGGGGACGCGGCAGGCGTCACAGGCCGTGCAGGGAGAAATCCTCATCTCAGCTGCGTTAATTTGCGACAGCTCAATACCGTCTATGTTTGAAAAGCCTCGCCTAAGTGCGTCGAGGGCGGCGGAAGTATTACCTTTTCTGGGACTGCCGCCGATGAACAGCACTTTCATGTTTATCGCCTCCTGTTTTTCGTCTTACGGAAGAAACGCCTTATACCGTTCCCACATATTGTAGAAGGTTTTCCGAGATACCCCGAGGAGCTCCGCGGCCTTTGTCTTATTGCCGCCGGTGATGAGCAGGGCTTCCCGCAGGAGTTCCGCCTGAGATTGTTCTACTGCGTCCCGCCTCCTGGCAAGGCGGACTTCCGGGTCTTCGTCGATGACCGGAAGCTGCTCGCCGAACCTGCCGGACTGCAGGGAAGAGAGCAGGGCGTCTCGGGTGATAACAGAGGAAGAAGAAAGGACATAGACCCGGTTTATGACGTTCCGAAGCTCCCTGACATTTCCCGGCCAGTCGTAATCCAGAATCAGCCTTTTGGCGTCGGCGTCCAGGGTCTTTTCCCCGAAATTGTTGATTCGCATAGCCTGACCCAGGAAGAACTCGCTGCACGGAAGAATGTCTCCCCGCCGTTCTCTCAGGGGCGGAATGGTGATGTTCAGCACCATGAGCCGGTAATAAAGGTCTTCCCGAAAAAGCCCTTCGTCAATCATCTTCTCCAGAGAGCGGTTGGTAGCAGCGATGACCCTGACGTCCACCGCCACATTTTTCGTACTGCCGATTCGGGAAATCTGGCCGGTTTCCAGCACGCGAAGCAGCTTTGTCTGTGCCGAAAGGGGCAGTTCGGCCACCTCGTCCAGGAACAAAGTGCCTCCGTTTGCCAGCTCGAACTTACCCACATGGCCCTTTTTTGACGCTCCGGTAAAAGCGCCGCTTTCGTATCCGAACAGCTCGCTGTCGATGAGCTCAGGGGAAATGCTGGCGCAATTAATAGCTACAAAGGGTTCCTTCCGCCGCGGACTGTAGTTGTGAATGGACTGGGCGAAAAGCTCTTTTCCCACGCCGCTTTCCCCGTATATCAGGATGTTATAGGGACTGACGGCAAAGGACATGGCCAGCTGCTTGGCTTCTACCATGGGCTTGCTGTCGCCGATAATATCGCTGAAGGTGTAGTCGGCTACCAGCCCCAGAGCCTTACGCAGCTGTTTCAGCTGCTTTGAGCGGGATCTGGAAATTTCCACAACGCCGCTGATATTCCCCTGACTGTCGTGGAGGGGATAGATATCGTTGGACGCGAACATATACTCGTTGGCGTTGGTTCCCGACTTGACCTCCACTTCCCAGTCCACCACCGGCCTGCCGTACTTCAGCACTTCTTTAACCTTCAGGTCGCCGCCCGGGTTCTTGATGGAGACGAACCTGGTACCTACTTCCTTTAGAATATCGTCGATGGGCCGTCCATAGGCGCTGTCCCGGTCTTTGATGTGAGCGTAGGCGCAGAAATCGGAGTTGGCGTAAATGAGCCGGAGCTTGTTATCGTACATATGGATGGAGTTTGGAAGGGAATCCAGCCCCTGAAAGATAAAGTCTCTGACCCGTTCATTATGGCAGAAGAGGGACATCAGCATGGAAAAGCTTTCCGCCAGGGATTCAATCTCCCGGGCCTTGCCGGCGTCCTGCCCTGCAGTGATGACAAACTCCGCTCCGTCAAAGGAACCGCCGGGGTTTTGATGGAGAACCGAAGGTTCTGCCCCGGCCCGGCTGCCGGAGTCGGGGAAAGCAAGGAGCACATTGCCGTCCCCCGTACGCAGGGTCATGTCCGCCTCTGAAAGACCTCGTTCCTCCGCCAGAAAAGCAAAGAGTTTTTTAGCAATGGCGTTTTTATCGTTAAATTGCAGCAAGTCCCTTTCCCGTCCAACTTTGACAGGAAAGTGCACCATGGTGTTTTCTTTCTTCATCTTTATTATCCAAAATACACTGTAAAACGGGTATTAAGCCAGTAAAAAACCTTCCGGGAAAGGATCCTTCGGGTCCAGAATCCATGTGGCGAATCCTGCAATACAAGCGTTTCCTGTAACTTTTGGAACCACTGCAGGAAAGCCCGCCACTTCCGCCTCCTCTACAATTTCGCATCTGAAAAGGGAGCCGATGATGCTCTCGTGGATAAAGCTTTCGCCCACCTTCAGTTTGCCCTTGCGGTGAAGCACGGCGGATTTCGCCGAAGTGCCTGTTCCGCATGGAGAGCGGTCTACGGTCTTCGGAAGAGCGACTACGCAGTTCTGCACATCCGCGCCGGGAGTTTTCGGGTCTCCGTAAAATTCGATATGGGTGACCTCTGTGACAAATGGAAGGTCAGGATGGCGGAAGTCTACCTGGGCGTTGATGTCCCTGGCAATAGACTGGGCGGCGTCTACCAGACGGCTGCTGTTTTTCTGCTCGATGGGAATACCCACAGAGGCCGCAGGCAGAATGGCGTAAAGGTTGCCGCCCCAGGAAACGTCCATGGTAAGAGCGCCGAAGTCTTTTGTCTCCACCGTAAGATTTTCCCTCAGAACAAAGGCAGGGGCGTTGACAAAGGAAACCTCCTCTACGGAGCCGTCCTTTACCTTGGCCTCTACGGTGATGACGCCGGCCGCCGTGTCCAGTTTGATGGTGGTAACAGGCTCGCTGACCGGAACCATACCGGTTTCAATCAGGGCCACGGAAACGCCGATGGTATCGTGGCCGCACATAGGCAGCCAGCCGCTGGTCTCAAAGTACAGCACGCCCACGTCGGTTCCTTCGGTGCATGGCTCGGTAATCAGGGTGCAGGACATGTACTCGTTTCCCCTGGGTTCATAGGATAAGAGCTTGCGGAACCAGTCCTCGTGTTCTTTCATATAGACGAATTTTTCCGCCATGGTTTTGCCGGGAATCCGGGGAAAGCCGCTGACCACGTTGCGGGTTGGCTGACCCAGGGTATGGGTCTCTACGGTTCTGAAGACTTTCTTTGCATTCATAAAAATATACCTCCCAATTCTTTCATGATATTCTCACCAGAGATGCAAGGCTCTCCCTTCAATGAAAGCCCGTTGGTTGGGAGCCGTTCCGGTTAAACTCAGTATACCATATTTACATTGAATTATGTCAAGTTTTCCGGAATCGAGGCGGTCTGTTCCTCCGGCCTGCATCTCTCTGCCCATATATTACGCAATTATTGTGCCAAAGCAGAATGGGGAAAGCTGGCACAGATTTTGCGTTACTTGAATAAAAAGGGCCTTTGGGAAAACTACAGAGTAAAGGAGAAAAGAAATGGCAAACAAAGGAGACTGGGTACGCATCCATAATGCGGTACTGAAAGCGGAGGAAAGAACTGCGAAAATACCTGAAGATACGCAGAAGTGTGATTTGGAAATGTGGGTGAAAGGCGCCCTGGTGGACGACAGTGCGGAAATCGGCAATTTCGTCACAGTGGAGACGGCCACGGGAAGGCTGCAGCAGGGCACTCTGGTAGAGGTTGGCTCTTACTATACCCACAGTTACGGCGTTTTCGTGCCGGAGATAATAGAGGTGGACAAGCAGCTGAGGGAGTTTATGTTTGGAGGTGAAAAATAATGGCATTGGCAAAGGACTATAACTCTGTCATGGGCAGAGCAGAGGAAATTATGAAGAAGGCTCTGGGCGTGGATTACAGCCGGTTTGAAAGCGGTTCTGTCGCCTTTGATTACGAGGGTCTGATGAAGGCGGCAGTCTACAGCCTGGAGGAAATCATTGAGATGCAGAAGGAAGTAGGCGTCGGAAATACGCCTATGCTGGAGCTGAGAAATATCACAGCACTTGCTCGAAAATACGCAAAACCGGGCTTTGGTGCGAGAATTTTCGTCAAGGATGAGGCGGCAAATCCGTCGGGCTCCTTTAAGGACAGACGGGCTTCCATTTCCGTAGCTCACGCCAAAAAGCTGGGCTATGAAGGGGTCATTGCAGCCACCTCCGGCAATTACGGCGCGGCCGTAGCTTCTCAGGCGGCCATGCGGGGACTTCGGTCTATCATCGTGCAGGAGTGCTACGATTCCAGAGGCGTCGGACAGCCGGAAATCATTGAAAAAGCGAGAAAATGCGAAGCGTTAGGCGCTGAGGTCATTCAGCTGACCGTAGGGCCTGAGCTGTTCTATGAGCATCTTTCCGTCATGGAGGATACGGGATACTTCAACGCGTCTCTTTATTCACCATTCGGTATGGCCGGCGTTGAAACCCTGGGTTACGAAATCGGAAATGAAATAAGGCAGATGTGCGGAAAAGAGCCGGCCATGGTAGTCTGCACTTACGCCGGCGGCGGCATGGTGACCGGCGCGGCCAGAGGCCTGGAAAAGGCCGGCTGTACCCATACGCAGATTGTAGGGGCGTCCATCGATTTGACCGGCCTCCACATGGCCTCGGATACCCAGTTCAACATGAAGTCCTGCACAACCGGCCATACAGGCTTCGGCATTCCCCACGCCATGAACCCTGACAGCGGCGACATTCCAAGAAGCGCGGGACGGCCTCTTCGCTACATGGACCGCTATGTGACCGCAACCCAGGGAGAGGTCATGTATATGACGGAAATGCTTGCTATCATGGAGGGCATGGAAAGAGGCCCGGCCGGAAATACAGCCTTGGCCTGCGCCTTTTCTCTGGCCCGCGAACTGCCGGAGGACGAAATCCTGGTGGTTACCGAGACGGAATATACCGGCGCCGGAAAGCATATCCAGCCGCAGCTGGCCTTTGCCCGTGAAAACGGCGTGGAAATCCGCTTCGGCGATTCTGCAAAGGAAGAGGTTCCGGGCAAAAACATCATCCTTCCGGAAAATCCGGGACTGTTCCGGTGCAAAGATACCGACCTGGACCACATGAGAAGAAAACTGATTCAGCGGTCGGTAAAGAACGCAGGCGTTCATAAGGCCACAGAAGAGGACATCGCCTTCCTGGTTGCCGATACCAGAACCAATACAGCATATGTAAGGGAAGTTCTGACGGAATTGGGGGTGCTGTAAACGAAAGAGAAAAAAACCGATATTCTGAAGGCGGAGTATCGGTTTTTTCGTAGATAAAAATTCTTTCCCGGCTGGCTGGGGCAGTTAAAAATCTGCTGTCTGTATAAAAAAATACACGAAATTTAAAAATGATGTAAAATATTTTATACGAACAGGGGCGGCATGGCCGAATTTACCCCTCGAGGGGGTTTAAGACGTGTAAAAAAAGATACGAAACACAATTTTTGACCGGTTGGAGTCGAGAAAAATAGGTCAAATCCCCCTAAAATTTCCCCGGGTTTTCCGACAAAATTCGATATTTTTCGACTTTTTAGCTCAAAATGACTTGGCACACAAATTGCAATTTTTATGTTCCGTAGTTTCCGTTTCATAAGAAAGGACGATTACAGACAATATAAAAATAAGTGGAAGGAGGAAACTCTATGCAGACATGGATGATTATGATGGGAATCCAATTGATTATATTCGTCATCTGCGCCATTTGCGTCGGCGTATGGATGTCAAGAGACAACGACGAATATGATGAAGCGCTGGCAAGGATTGCAGAGAACAATCTGAAGAAGAAGGCAAATAGTTGATAGAAAAAGACACGAGGGAGGTGTGATAATGAATACCACAATTGGTATGATATTCTTTTCTGCATTTATTGTATTTTTAATCGTAGTTTCGATTTTTTCCGCCAAGAAGAACAAAGAAGGTACTTCCGGCGCGGACAGAGAGTATTTCCTGGGCGGAAATACGACGCCGCTGATTGTACTGGCCGTATCTTACTGCGCGTCTGCAGTCAGCGCCGGTTCTTTCATGGGCGACCCGGGCATGATGTCCACAATAGGCTGGCCTTACTACTGGCTGGCAGTTTTCGCAGTGCCGGGCCTTACCATTCCGGGCATTTTCGTCATCAGAAAGATGAGACTGCAGTCTGAGCGTTACGGCAGTATGACAATCACAGAGTATGTCGGCCATCGCTTTAACTGCCCCGGCCTGAAACTGTATCTCTCTTTCGTTATCGTACTGTGTTACTTATTCATGTTAGTTTCCCAGTTTAAAGCGGCGGCTATCCTGCTGGAGAAATTTACGGGACTGAATTTTTCTGTCGGACTCATCATCATGTGCGTAGTCTGCCTGGTCTATGTAAACATCGGAGGCCTTCGCTCTGTAGCATGGACTGACTTTTTCCAGGGAATCCTCATGTGCGTTATGTGCGTTGTGCTGCTGGCTGTAGGTCTCAATGCCATCGGCGGCTTTACGGGCCTTAACGAAGCCATCGAAGCCAATTTCCCTGAAATGAACAAAATGCTTCAGCCTACAGGCGACCAATATGACATACCGGGCGCATACGGGCTGATTGGATGCCTGCTCTTTGGCTTTGCCATTTACTTTGCACAGCCTCACATCGCAGCTCGTTTCCTGGCCCTGCCTGATGTAAACAGAAAGAGCATCGGCAGATTCCTCATCATTTCTCTGGTTTGCGGCTGGCTCTTCAATCTGATGTTCGTCCTGGGCCCTATCGGAAGAATCCTCTATCCGGATGCAGAAGCCGATTATATGACCGTAACCTTTGTTACCAACCAGTTCCCGTCTGTCATTGCCAGCGCCCTGATGCTGGGATTCTTCGCGGCGGTACTTTCCACCGCTACATCCATTCTGCTGGTAGTGGGACAGAGCGTAGGCCGCGATATTTACGGACAGGTCTGCAAGAAGTCGGCAACTCCTGAACGTCAGGTTAAGGTTACCGGAATCGCCACTACCTGCTGCATGATTCTGGTGGTAATCTTCAATATGTGCAACCCGCCTGCATTCCTGCAGCTGTTCATTTACCTTGGCATGTCCGGTATCGGCAGCGCCTGCGTTATGCCTCTGGTGGGCGGAACTCTCTGGAAGAAGGCTTCTAAGGAAGGCGCCATCGCCAGCGCCATTGCAGGTCCGGCAGGATACATCGTTCACGCCAACATTCTGGGCCAGAGCTGGTCTTGGGCTATGGGCGCCTGCGTTATCTGGGCTGTGGTCGCTTTCTTTGCGGTAACCCTGATAAGAAATGCCGTAAAAGGACCGGACCCTGTTCTGGAAGAGCTGTGGAATCCGCTGGGAGGAAAAGTGGATTTTGAAGCTCTGAACAAGAAGGCAAAGGCATAAATACTTATGATTATCGCAGAACGAGAGACGGTGCTCCGCCGTCTCTTCTTCTGTCTGGATATTGAAGCAGCGGGGAGGAAACAGAGATGCTGTTAAAAGATAAAAAAGTTTTGATTACCGGCGCGGGCCGGGGCATCGGCAGACAGACGGCCATTTCCATGGCAGAGGAAGGGGCAGTAATCCTGGGAGCCGGCCGCACCGAGGAGCCTCTTGCAGATATGGCGAAGGAGATTCGCCGCTCAGGGGGTCGGGTTTACATCAGAACCATGGATATTGCCGACGATGAAGAAGTCCGGCAGGCGGTGGAGGCTTTGGCGCAGGAAGCCGGCGGCATAGATGTACTGGTCAACTGTGCCGGCATTTTCAAGGAGGCGTTCTTTCTGGATATGACGCCGAAGCAGTGGAAGGAGACGGTGGACGTGGATTTGACCGGCGTCTACAATGTTACCCATGCGGCGATTTCTCATATCATCGAAGCTAAAGGTTCTATGGTCAATATCGTTTCTCAGGACGCCTTTTACGGTTGTCCCGGCTACAGCCACTACAGCGCCTGCAAAGCTGCCGTGGTGGGCCTGTCACGAACCCTTGCCCGGGAGCTGGGGCCTCTGGGTGTTCGGGTCAACTGCGTGGCGCCGGGTATTACGGAAACCGATATGACGAGAGACAGAATTGACAAAGGCCTGCAGGAGTATCTGGAAAAGCTGCCTGTAGGCCGTATCGGTCAGCCTCAGGATATTGCGGACGCCGTCATCTTTCTGGCCTCTGAAAAAGCCGGATTCATTACCGGCCAGGTCATTCACAGCAACGGAGGTATGTATTTGGGATAGAGAGCGGCGTGCTGTATCAGGATTTGCGTAAAAACTTACCCAAACCGGAAAAAGACGGGTAAAAAAATATACGATTTTACCGGGTCAGCCGAGGTGATTCCGCAGGTTGTGTAAAAGAAGTTACAAAAAAACGAGGCGAAGCCCTTTGTCCCTGTGATTTTTTCAGGAAAGCCGCTTGTTTTGCGGGAATTTACAGGTTTTTTGTCTTGGCATGGAATTTGCTTTTATAAATACTGAAGTCAAGTTTAGTGGAGGCGCAGATGATATTCAATATTCAAAAATGTTCGATTCACGACGGCGAGGGGCTGAGGACCCTGGTTTTCTTCAAGGGATGTCCTCTCAGGTGCCCATGGTGCGCCAATCCTGAGTCCCAGAGTTACAGCCGTGAAATTACCGAGTATCCGTCAAAATGCATAGGCTGCGGCCTCTGCATTAAGAGATGTCCCAAGCATGCCATCGGCCCGGATGGTCACATAGACAGAAGTCTCTGCCCGGCGGACTGTACCCTGTGCACCGATATCTGCTACGCTGAGGCTAAAAAAGAGGTGGGCAGAGATTACACGGTGGATGAACTCTTTGCGGAAATTAAAAAAGATAAGATTTTTTACGATATGAACGGAGGCGGCGTCACCTTTTCCGGCGGGGAGCCTTTGACCCACGGCGCATACCTTGCAGAGATTGCAAAGAAGTGTCGTGAAAACCGCATCAATGTCTGTGTGGAAAGCTGCGGATACAGTAAGTTTGAGACCTTTCGGGAGGCCCTTTCCTATATCGACGCCATGTTCATGGACGTCAAGGTCATAGACCCGCAGAAACATAAGGCAGTCACCGGCTTTGACAACGGGTTGATTCTCGACAACATCAGGCGGATATCTGAGCTGGGGATTCCCCTTACCATCAGGACGCCTGTAGTTCCGGGCTATACTGACGACCCGGAGAATATCGCCGGCATCGCCAGCTTTGTCGCTTCACTGCCTACGGCGGCGGAGTATGAACTTCTGGTCTATCATAACCTGGGAGAGTCCAAATACGGAGCCCTTGGAAAGCCTTATCTCTTGAAGGGACTGAAACCGCCGACCGATGAGGAAATGCTTGCGCTGGCCCACATGGCCAACCGCATTTTAAACCAATATGGAAAACAGTGTTTTTACATGAAAGATAATAAAAAGGAGGGAATCATATGTTAACACCTAGAATTATGAGGCTGAACGATAAAGTTCGTAATACGGAGCCGACCATCGATTTGGATCGGGCCAAGCTGATTACGGAGTTTTACAGTCAGCCGTCCATGGACAATTATATACTGCGGAGGGCAAAGGCTTTCCGGTATTTCCTGGAAAATAAAAAGATTTTCATCGACGAGGATTCTCAGATTGCCGGTCACGCAGGAGACAGAATCCAGGCGGTGCCGCTCCATCCGGATGTGACCAAGTGGCTGTACGACGATTTTGATACGCTGGATAAGAGAGTTTCCGACCACATTTCCTTCAGAAGTGAAGAGGAAAGAGAAGAACTTCGGGAGCTGGTAGGAAGATGGCAGGGAAATACTTTCGGCGATTTCGCAGCTAAGCTGGAGGACGAGGATGTAAAGGATATGATTGACGCTTTGGTGTTTACCCACGGCGTATCCAACCAGTCTACCATGAACCATTCGCCGGACTACGATAATCTGATGAAGCGGGGCTATCGCTACTATATCGACCAGTGCAAGGAAAAGCTGGCAAATCACACCTGCAAAGATGTATACGATATGGAACAGAGAATTAACTGGGAAGCTATGATTATCGTCATGGAGGCTATCATCAGTTTTGCGCACCGCTATGCGGATTTAGCCCAGCAGCAGGCTGAAACCTGCACCGACGAGAAGAGAAAGGCCGAACTTTTAGCTATGGCAGAGTGCTGCAGAACTGTTCCTGAATTTGCGCCGAAAACTTTCCTGCAGGGTGTTCAGCTGGTATGGTTTACCCATCTGGCTATTGTGCTGGAAGCCGTAGGCGGCGACCACTGCCTGGGCCGTTTCGACCAGTATATGTATCCGTTCTTTGAAAAGGAAACTGCTGAGGGCAAGGACGAGGTTTACTTCCAGGAGCTGATTCACGAGTTTAAGCTGAAGATTGCGGAGCTGTGGAATATTCGTCAGTACAAGGAGTCCATCGCTGTTCCCGGCTGCCCTCTGTGGATGCACGTCATGCTGGGCGGCGTCAAGGAGAACGGCAAGGACGCCTGCAATGAACTGACCAATGTGTTCCTTCGGTGCCTTCTGGATTTGCAGACCGACGAGCCGTGTATTTCCTTCCGGTTCCATCCAAATGTCAACGAGGAAACTTTCCGCCTGGCGATTAGGGCGGCCAGGGATACCGGCGGCCATCCTGCGTTCTACAACGATACGGCGGCCATTACTTACCTCCTGAGCCTGGGCTTTACCCTGAAGGAAGCGAGAAACTGGGGAATTTGCGGCTGTATTGAGCCTATCGTATGCGGCATCACGGATTTCCAGACCAACTCAGGTAATTTCAATGTGAATAAGATTCTGGAGATTACGCTCCATAACGGTTTTGACCCTGTTTCCGGCAAGCAGCTGGGTATCAAGACCGGAGATGTGCGGAATTTTAAGTCCATTGAAGAGGTGATGAGCGCCTTTGAGGCCCAGCTGGATTTCTTCATGGAAAAGTTCATCAATATGGCAAATACGACTTTGGCGGGACACGCTTTTACTCTTCCTACAATTACTGCGTCCTGCTTCTCCGTGGGCTGTATTGAAAAGGGAAAGATGCTGCAGCAGAAAGGCTCTGACCACCACTATACTACGGTTTCTATCGCAAGTATGGCAAATCTCATCGACTCCTTTGCAGCCATGGAAGAATGTGTGTACAACAAGCATTATCTCTCCATGGACGAACTGCTCCATCTGCTGGATACCAATTTTGAGGGTCAGGAGAATATGCGCCAGCTGCTGATTAACAAGGCGCCGAAGTTCGGCAACGATATTGAGCAGGCGGACAAGTACGGCGAATGGTTCGTAGACACCATCGACCGGTCTATGAAGCGGTTCAAGGACGCCCACGGCGGCCAGTGGACCAGCCTTCACGCGACGGTAGTATATAATGTGGCTATGGGCAAGACCGTAGGCGCTATGCCTGACGGCAGACTGGCCTATTCGCCGCTGGCCGACAACGCTTCCCCGATGATTGGTATGGATGTCAACGGCCCTACTGCCGTGGTGAACTCTCTGGCGGCTTGCGACGAGTGCATTCCGCAGAGCGGCATGCTGCTGAACCAGAGATTTGACCCGACTATCGCTGCAGGGGAAAAGGGTCTGGATATTATCGAAACCGTGTTCCGCGCCCACTTTGCTCAGGGCGGCTACCACATTCAGATTAACGTGCTGGACGACGAAACGCTGCTGGCTGCCCAGCGGGAGCCGGATAAGTATAAGAATATCATCGTCCGCGTAGCAGGCTACTCCGCTTACTTCGTTGAGCTGGGTAAAGAAATTCAGGATAATATTATTCAGAGAACGATACAGAAGGGCCTGTAAACAAATAAGGTTATAACAGTATAAAAAACAGAGGGAGAATTACATTTTAATTGTAATCCCTCTGTTTTTAATGACATCTGATAAAATAAATTGATTATCCCGAAAAATGCTTGATTTGCGGGCATATCCGCAAGTTTGCAGCTTGAGTTTACTACTTATTTACTACTTTTAACGAAAAGAACTTTGATATGCTTCAAAGCTGCTGCGGATAAGACCAGTATAGCACATCACAGGAAGAACAGGAACGCCGTTTCTTTATTCGTTTTCCCCTCTGACAATAACAGCCGTTCATAGAGTGATGTGGAAATCTGGCGTTTCAATTCCCGTATCGACCACCCGGAGTTGACCGCTTCCTTTTCATAAAAGCTGCGTTTATCCACGTCGGAAATAGATAAAAGTTCGCAATAATGCGACCAGCTTAATTTGCCAGACAGTGTCTGGCAAATTGGATAAGCAAGATAAAACGCCCGCATATTCTGTAAATTGGAGCGTGAAAAACCTTTCCCAAACTCCTTTGTCAATTCTTTTGAAAGCTGTCTTAAAGTCTGCTTCCCGTAGTCTGCCCGTTCCGGTTTTAGCATTGAAGAAAAGTCAGAAAACATCAGTTTTTCGGATTTTTCTTTTTTACTCGTATTGACTTTCTAAGTTTTTTATGATATATTGATTCCAATGGAATTGATACTGGTGGAATCAATAAGCAAGCGAGAAAGGAGGCAGACTGATGGCGAAGCGCATCGAAGGTGTAACCGAAAAGCTTCTGGAATGTGCAAAAGAAGAATTTTTAGTAAATGGATACGAAAATGCTTCGCTGCGCGTGATTGCGGAAAAAGCCGGATATACGAAAGGAGTTATCTATATTCGTTACCCCGATAAAGAAAGCTTATATCGTTCTTTGCTGCAGCCGGTAACAGACGGTATGTGTAGTTTTTTGCAAAAGGCATTGGAGAGCTTTAGTGAGATGCCGGGGGAAGAACAAAAAGCTCAAAAAAAATCCTATGCAGATGATGGCGTCTCTAAATTGATAGACTATATCTATGAGAATTTTGACTTGTTTAAGATACTTTTGACCAGCGGTGAAACCAGAATCTATCAGGAAACCCTGCATAGAATTATTGATCTTGATGTTGCCTGTACAAACCGATTTATTGAGCAGATTGGGAATGATGCCTACACTTCCGGGAGACTGACACCGGAACTGGCACATATATTGTCCTGCGCTTTTTATTCCGGTCTCTTTGAGATTGTAATACATGATATGTCAAAAGAACGGGCAAAAGAGCATATCCAGCGTTTACGGAAATTCTATAATACTGGATGGAAACACATTTTTGAGGGTGATGACATTGGCTAGGAAGGAGGAGTCCTCTTGAGAAATTCTAAAAAATTGGTAGATGAAAATGGATGGGTATACTGCCCTTCTTGTGGAGCAAAAACAAGAATTAAAATTCATCCCGATACGGTTGCCAGCCGATGGCCGCTGTACTGTCGAAAATGCAGCCGTGAAAACATTGTAAGTATTGAAAACATGATTGTAAAATTATCATCCGAGCCAGATGCACCGACACCGAGCCGATAATTTGAAGGAATTGAAGCCCTCAAATTATCGGCTCTTTTTCTACATATAGGTTAGTCGTCTCTAACTCGAATGATGATAAGGAGGTTCCCATGGAAAAAAGAAAGTCAGAAAATCCCATGACCCGATTGATGGGACTGGCCGGTAAACAAAAGAAAAAGTATATTGTATCTATTATTCTGGCTATTTTAGGAGTAGCAGCGGGAATCATCCCTTATTTTGCTGTGGCTCGTATGTTGGTTGCGTTGATTGATGGCAATAACGAGCTTTCCTTTTATGCCGGATGCTGCCTGGTAGCTGCAGCGGGCTACTTGCTGAAAGTGATATTTTCTATTTGGTCTACATCTGTATCGCATACTGCTACCTTTGAGGTTTTGAAAGAGATACGCAAAAAGCTGCTCTCGAAACTGTCCCGCCTGCCGATGGGCGTCATTTTAGATACGCCCTCTGGACGTCTGAAAAATACGATTGTTGACCGTGTGGAAGGGCTGGAAACAACTCTGGCGCACATGATACCGGAAATTTCGGCAAATCTGCTGATTCCCATTATCCTGCTAATTTATCTTTTCGTACTGGATTGGCGGATGGCTTTGATTGCATTGATTACCTTGCCCCTGGGAATGTGCTTTGTCATGATTATGTTCCGCACATATCCGGAAAAGTATGAAGGCTCCATTCAGGCAAGCCAGCAGATGAATCATGCCGTTGTAGAATATGTAAATGGCATTGAGGTCATTAAAGCGTTTAATCAAAATGCCAAGTCCTACAAGAAATATACGGATGCGGTAGGTTACGATGCGTCCTATTTCTATAACTGGATGAAGAGCTGTCAGTGGCCCATGTCGGCTTATACGGCAATCTGCCCTGCAACCTTACTGACGGTTCTTCCTCTTGGATTTCTGTTCTATGCCAGTGGGAGCCTGACCATCACAGACTTTATTACAGTGATTATCGTTTCATTGGGTATTATTGGACCTATTCTTGCCGCAAGTAATTATGTGGACAGTGTTGCCGCCCTTGGGACAGTAGTTGGGGAGGTCTGCCAGGTTTTGGATGCAGAAGAACTGATTCGTCCTGACAAGGACGTCAAGATAAAGGACTTGACCATACAGCTGAATCAAGTAAAGTTTTCGTATCATGCAAGCCATGAAGAAATCTTGCATGGAATCAATTTAGAGATTAAACCTGGAACGGTCACAGCCCTGGTCGGTCCGTCTGGCAGCGGCAAGAGTACCATTGCAAAATTGATTGCCGGATTTTGGGATGTAGACGGCGGCGACATTACGCTTGGCGGGTGCAGTCTGAAAGAGATTCCACAAAAGCAGCTGGCAGAAAACATTGCCTATGTATCTCAGGATAATTATTTGTTCGATGATACCGTGCGTGAAAATATCCGCATGGGGCGCAAGGGAGCTGCAGACGAAGAGGTAGAAAAAGCGGCAAAAGAAGCAGGTTGTGACGAATTTATCCGAGGGCTTGAAAAAGGATATGATACCCGTGTCGGCGGTGCCGGAGGCCATTTGTCCGGCGGCGAGCGTCAGCGAATTGCCATTGCACGCGCCATACTGAAAAACGCCCCTATTGTAATTTTGGATGAAGCAACAGCATATCTTGACCCCGAAAATGAAGCCGTTCTCCAAGGGGCAATCGGCAAATTGGTTGCAGGAAAAACGCTGATTGTAATTGCGCACCGGCTTTCTACCATTACAAACTCTGATCAAATTGTAGTGATTAACCATGGGCGGATTCAGTCGATTGGAACCCATGATGAACTGCTCACAAAATCTCCGCTGTATCAGGAGATGTGGAGCGCACACATTGGAGCAAAGGACGGTGAATAAAGATGATTGGTGTATTTAAGAAAATTTGGGATTTTGCCGGATCAGAGCAAAAGAACATCCGTAATTCTATTATCTGGGGTTTTATCAATGCAATCTTTTATGCCGCACAACTGGGCGCGCTCTTTGTCATCCTCGATGCGCTGGTAACAGGAAGTACGGACAAATCAGCTTCTCTGGCAGCGTTTGGAATCATGGTATTGAGCATTGTAGGGAAGATTGTAACACAGTATATATCACAGCTTCAAAGAACCCATGCCGGATATTTTATGGTTGCTGAGAAACGCCTCTACATTGGAGATAAACTCAAAGTTGTACCGATGGGGTACTTCAATCAAAACAGTTTGGGCAATATTACCGCAGTTGCTACCACCATTTTGAGTGATGTGGAAAATGCTGCTCCTGTCGTTCTGGTTACTTCCCTGGGCGGATTTCTCAATTCCCTCGTGTTCAGTCTGGCCATTTTAATTTTTGACTGGCGAATCGGTCTGATTGTGTTTGCAGGTATGTTTTTCTTCCTTTGGGTTGTTTCTCTTATGGAGAAAAAATCCAGACTGGATGTACCAAAGCGGCAGGCTGCACAGGCTGCGCTTGTAGAAACGGTACTTGAAACCATTCAGGGAATGAGCGTTGTAAAAGCCTTTAATCTTGATTTCAATAAAGGCAAAAAAGTTGACAAAGCCATTGATGAAAGCTGCCGCAAGAATATGGTTTTGGAGAAAGCGATGAACCCCTATGTGGCCATGCAGCAGATTATCCTGTACCTGTTCAGTATATTGGTTATTTTTGCTTCCATCTATTTCTATCTGGAGGGCAGCCTATCGCAGGTTTACTGCCTGACCATGATGGTTGCCTCTTTCATGGTATATGAGCAGCTTAAGATTGCAGGCAGCAGCATGGCAAATCTGCGTATTACGGAAAACTCGATTAATCGGGCAAATGAGATTGACGAAGTTCCGGTCATGGATGAAAAAGGCCGGAGCATCACGCCGAAAGCCCATGACATTCAATTTGACGATGTAACATTTTCTTACGAAAAGCGTCCGGTTCTAAAGTCGGTTTCGCTGACAATCCCGGATAAGAGCCTGACCGCCATAGTTGGCCCTTCCGGTTCCGGCAAAACAACGCTCTGCAATTTGATTGCCCGTTTTTGGGATGTAAATGGCGGTAGCGTTTCTATCGGCGGACATGATGTGAGAGAATATACCTTTGACAGCCTGCTGTCAAACATCAGCATGGTATTCCAAAACGTCTACCTCTTTGCTGACACGATTGAGAATAATATCAAATTCGGAAAGCCAGACGCAACACATGAAGAAGTAGTAGAAGCTGCGAGAAAAGCGTGTTGTGATGACTTTATCTCCGCTTTGCCAGATGGATACAATACTGTGATTGGCGAGGGCGGCGCTTCTCTGTCCGGCGGTGAGAAGCAGCGCATTTCCATTGCAAGGGCCATGCTGAAGGACGCGCCTATCGTTATTTTTGACGAGGCCACAGCAAATGTTGACCCGGAAAACGAAGATCGTTTGCAGGCGGCGATTGAAGCTCTCACGAAAGACAAGACAATCATCATGATTGCCCATCGTCTGAAAACGGTTCGGAATGCCAATCAGATATTGGTCTTGGATAAAGGCCGGATTGCCCAAAAAGGCACACATGAGGAGCTGATAAAGGAGAAAGGCATCTATGCAGACTTTATCGGCCTCCGTAAACAGGCAATCGGCTGGAAACTATAAATCTTATTGAAACAGAAAGGAAAATCAAAATGGAAAAGAAAAGAATTGGAGTCAAGGATCTCGTCAACACCGGTATTTTTGCAGTGATTTATTTTATCGCATTTTTTATTTCAGGAGTCACCGGATTCATACCGGTCATGACAGTGTTTTATTCCGTGGTACTTGCTGTTCTTGGAGGAATCCCGTGCATCCTGTTTTTCACCAAAACAGATAAATTTGGGCTGGTCACCATTCTTTGCCTGCTCATGGGGATTATTACCTTTGTGATGGGATATGGCCCTTATGCGATTGGAACGAGTTTAATCTGCGGACTTGCTGCAGATTTCATCTTGAGAGCCGGCCAATATAAAAGCTGGAAACACATGCTTGCCGCTTATTGTGTATTCAGCGAATGGGTCATTGGTTCCCAAGTCATCATGTTCCTGTATAAAGACGCTTATCTGGACAATTACCGCGCCACCCAGGGAGATGCTTATGTAGAAGCCGTGTCAGCCGTAGTGAAAAATTATATGATTCCGGTAGACATTGTGAGTGTTATTGTAGGCGCGGTTGTGGGCGCATATATCGGAAGGGCTGTTTTAAAGAAGCATTTCAAACGTGCGGGGATTATATAATGGTGAATACAGCAGACAACAGGGATAAATTATCCGTCATTTCATTGGACCCAAGAACAAAACTCTATACCCTGCTGATTTTTAATCTCATTATGCTGACATCACTGACAGAAGGCGCCTCTGTTTACTTAAAACCATTTCTGGCAGTTCTTGCGTTTATATTTTTGCTGAATGGGAGACTGCCCAAAATGGCGGTGATTTACCTTGCGTTATATGTTGTTTCCTATCATGCTGAATTTCTCTTACAGTATATATCAGGCATGAGTTTCGTTGGATTTCTGATTCGGTTTTTCAGTCACATGATTACACGGATTGTTCCTGGATTTATGTTTGCGTACTATATGCTCCGGACAACACGGGTAAGCGAATTTGTCGCGGCTATGGAACGCCTGCACATCAGCCAGAAACTGATTATCCCGGTTTCCGTCATGTTCCGGTTCTTTCCAACTGTGAGTGAGGAATACCGTTCCATCCAGGATGCGATGCGGCTTAGAGGAATTGGATTCAGGAAGGGGCCTGTGGCGATGGCAGAATATCGTCTGGTGCCATTGATTGTATCACTTGTAAAGATAGGAGATGAATTGTCCGCTGCCGCTGTTACAAGAGGCCTGGGTGGACAGGTGAAACGGTCAAATTATTGCAAAATCGGTTTTGGTTTTTGGGATGTGATGCTTTGTGTGTTAATGACAGGGATATTCCTGGTATACCTTGCCCTTTAGGAGAAACGCTATGATTGAATTTAAGAATGTGTCGTTTTGTTATAAGGACAGCGAACAATCAAACAGCCTGAAGCACGTTAGCTTTCAAATCCCCAAAGGGCAGGTTGTCCTTTTGTGTGGGAAATCCGGATGCGGAAAAACAACCATCACCCGGTTAATCAACGGACTGATTCCCCATTATTTCGAGGGAACCTTAGAAGGGGACGTCATGCTGGCCGGAAAAAATGTTTCAAATCAGCCCATATATGAAACAGCAAAGTTAGTCGGCTCGGTATTTCAAAATCCTCGCTCTCAATTTTTTAACGTGGATTCCACCAGTGAGATTGTGTTCGGTTGTGAGAATATGGGATGGCTTCTCCCGGACATTGAACGCAGGCTGGCACAGGTTACATGCGATTTTAGCCTTGATGGGCTTCTGGAACGGAATCTGTTTCATCTGTCCGGTGGAGAAAAACAAAAAATAGCATGTGCTTCCGTTACCATGTCAGACCCGGAAGTGTTGGTGCTGGATGAACCCGCCTCGAATCTGGACTGCCCGGCCATACAGATGCTTGTCGGTGTAATTGCCTCATGGAAACGCAGAGGAAAAACCATAGTGATTGCGGAGCATCGTTTGAACTATCTGAAACAGGTTGCCGACCGGGTAATCTATATGGAAAATGGTCAGATTGTTGAAGATGTGCCTGCACAGGAATTTTGGAGCACCTCTCCTGATACGATTGAAGAGAGAGGCCTGCGCTCGATTGTTCCAGTGACCTTTCAGGAAATAAAACCCATCTGTCAAGAGAGAGAAACATTAGAAATAAGAAATTTCCATTTCGCTTATAAAGATGTACTGGACCTGGATGTATCAGCCATGTCAATTCCGGCAGGAGCGATTGTTGGTATTCTTGGTAATAATGGCGCCGGTAAAACGACTTTTGCACGGTGCTTATGCGGATTGGAAAAGAAAGCTACCGGTGAAATCTGTATTGGCAGCAAAGTGTTAAACAGAAAAAAGCGGTTGAAAAACAGCTATCTTGTTATGCAGGATGTGAACCATCAACTTTTTACAGAGAGCGTGGAAGAAGAAATTCTGATTGGTATGCCTGGAAAAGAAGAAGAAAATCTTCCGGAGGCGGAAAAAATCATGGCAGGCATGGATTTGTCCCCGTTAAAAGAGTTGCATCCGCTTTCGCTTTCGGGCGGTCAGAAACAGCGCGTAGCTGTTGCCAGCGCATTAGCTTCTCATAAGGACATCATAGTGTTTGATGAACCGACCAGCGGCCTTGATTATTACCACATGATGGAAGTTGCTGAAAGTATCAGGCAGCTGAGCAAATTGGGAAAAACGCTGTTTATCATTACTCATGACCCTGAGCTGATTGCCGTATGCTGCGACTATTTCATTTTCATGGAACAGGGCAAAGTGAAATGGAGCGGTGGCTGGACAGAAGAAAACAAGGAGAAGCTATTTCATTTCTTTGCATCAATACAATATAGATGATGTTGTTTTTGAACGGGTGCAGAAAGTGGATATTGCTTTCAATTTTGTTGGGGAAATCAATTTCCTTTCTGCCATTCCACCGAAGGGGGAAAGCACATAGAAACGCAAAAAGACGGTACAGTCCTTGTAATTTAGGCTATACCGTCTCATCTGAAATTACTTCCTTATCACCGCAAACCTTGATGCTTTCTGGTTTCGGAGTTGTTTTTCGCATTAATCATGAATATGTTCGGCGGTTTAGGCCATGGCAGCCTTGATGCCGGCCATCAGTTCCTCAAAAGTTTCCAGGGCAGGAACCTCAGGATGGTCTGCTTTTATCTGGTCGGTGGTTCTGAACAGGAAACCGGCCTTGCTGGCTTTAATCATGCCCAAATCGTTAAAGCTGTCGCCGGTGGCGATGGTTTCAAGGCCTGCGGACTGGAGAGCTTTGACGGTTGTCAGCTTGGATTCCGCTACCCGCATTTTGAAATCGGTGACCTCACCGCTTTCTGACACGACCAGTTCGTTGCACAGCAGCGTCGGCCAGTTCAGCTTTTCCATCAGAGGCATGGCGAACTGGGTAAAGGTGTCGCTGATGATAACCACCTGGCTGAAGGTCCTCAGCTCGTCGAGAAATTCTCTGGCGCCCGGCAGCGGGTCGATTTTTGCAATGGTTTCCTGAATCTCCTTGAGGCCAAGGCCGTGCTGGCGCAGAATATCCAGACGGTAATTCATCAATTTATTATAGTCCGGTTCATCTCTGGTGGTCTTCTTCAGCTCGGGAATACCGCTGGCCTCAGCAAAAGCAATCCAGATTTCAGGGACTAAAACTCCTTCCAGGTCAAGACATGTTATGTACATTATAATTCCTCCGTTCTTTCTGTAAAGTCATAACTTAATGAACGCTGCCTCGCGGCAGCGCGATAATACGGCAGCGCGATAATGCGGCAACGCCGAACTATGATTGATGGAAACATTATACCACGCCGCTTTGCCTTTGTATAGCGTGAAAGCGGATTTTGATTTGAATTTCACAAGAAAAACCTTAGCGACACGGAGCCTCCGTTAGGGCTCCAGGTGATGTTCATCAAACAGCGGCGACTGAAAGAATTCGCACAGTGAAATGCCGAGACCCTGACACATCTCATGGATAATGCGCAGCTTTACAGACTCGTAAGTGCAGTTAACCACGTTCCCAATCGTAGACTTTGGGACGCCGCTCCTCATAAAAAGCTGATACTGCGTCATATTTCGTTCTGAAAGAAGTTCTATTAATCGTTTGCTCACGGCTTCGTTTAGCTGCATTTCATCACCTCCCAACAATCGTCCCTGTAGCTGTACTAATTATTATATGAGGATACAATGAAAAAATAGTCCTTGTAACTGTACTAACCGGCGATTTTGTGATAAACTATGTGTGAAAAAGGCGTTTTTTGTTTTTTCCGTTCCCCGTTTGCAAGGAGGCCGATAATGAGAAAAGAAGTAGATTATATATCCCAATATAAGAAGGATATGCTGAAATTTGAAGAACTGGGTAAAAAGCCGCTGACAAAGTGGGAGTGGGAAATCTTTGACCTGACAATGGAATTAATTGCTGCAACAGAATCTCAATATGAAAGACAAAAAAATCAAAAAAAATGGAAGCAGCTTGTGGAGGTACATTATCCGGTCCTTTGTGAAATCGCAAAAACGCAGGGCGGCCATGTGATATTGGATATAGACGAGGAGGCCCTCTTTGGAGAACTCATTTATACCGGGTATTTTCTTGCGCTGAACGATGAACCCGGCATAGGACTATCGGCATTTCTATCCGTTATGGAGGCATCAGACGACATGTTCCTGTCAGTAAAGGACGACAGCTTTGAACTTGAATTTATGTTTAATTTATATGACAAGATAAAAAAGGAGGACCATTCGGTACAAATTGCAAAAGCGAGGCAGAAGCTGAAAAAATATCAGAAACAATCAACATTTATCCGCTTATATAGCGGCTGAGCCTTTTCCTTTTAATTTCCCTGCTTGAATTGGCCGTCTGTCCGTGGTATGATATCTTTGTGTATGTTCTTTTCCAATATTGGGAAAGCTACTTGCATCTATGACTTGCCGGCGGCGTTCAGAATGCCGCGGAATATATAATATTTGCAGAAGGAAGGAATATAAAATGAAAGACATACAGCTTAGAGAGCTTCACAGAAATACCGGTGACTACGCTGACAAAGAAATCGTTGTCAGAGGATGGGTCAGAACCAATCGAAGCTCCAATAAGTTTGGATTTATAGAACTGAACGACGGCACTTTTTTCAAATCGGTGCAGGTGGTTTACGAAGCCGACAAAATCGATAACTTCGACCAGGTTGCTAAGGCGCCTATCGCTTCGGCCTGGACTGTCAGGGGTACTCTGGTGCTGACGCCGGAGGCGAAGCAGCCTTTTGAGATTAAGGCATCCCAGGTGGTTTTGGAGGCGGATTCTGATTCCGACTATCCTCTGCAGAAGAAGAGACATTCTATGGAGTTTCTCAGGGAAATCGCACACCTGAGACCGAGAAGCAATACTTTTTCCGCAGTGTTCAGAGTGCGCTCTTTGGTAGCCTATGCGGTGCACAAGTTCTTTCAGGAACAGGACTTTGTCTACGCCCATACGCCGATTATTACAGGCAGTGACTGTGAGGGTGCAGGAGAGATGTTCCGCATCACTACCCTCGATATGGATAACCTGCCTAAGACTGAGGACGGCAGGATAGATTACAGCCAGGACTTTTTCGGCAAGGAGACTAGCCTGACTGTAAGCGGACAGCTGGAAGCGGAGACCTTTGCCCTCGCATTCAGAAATGTGTATACTTTCGGCCCGACTTTCCGTGCCGAAAATTCCAACACTACCAGACACGCTTCCGAGTTCTGGATGATTGAACCGGAGATTGCTTTTGCCGATTTGGAAGACAACATGGACCTGGCGGAGGCCATGGTAAAGTATATCATCAACTATGTAAGACAACACGCGCCGGAGGAAATGGCCTTCTTCAACAGCTTTATCGACAAGGGACTGCTGGAAAGACTGGATAATATCGTTAACTCCAACTTCGGCAGAGTGACCTACACCGAGGCTGTAGAGCTTCTGAAGAAATCCGGAAAGGAATTTCAGTATCCGGTTGAGTGGGGTATCGACCTGCAGACAGAGCATGAGAGATATCTGACAGAAGAGATATTCAAGAAACCTATCTTTGTAACAGATTATCCGAAAGATATTAAAGCTTTTTATATGCGCCTCAACGATGACGGAAAGACTGTTGCGGCTTGTGACCTTCTGGTGCCCGGCGTCGGCGAGATTATCGGCGGAAGTCAGAGGGAAGAGCGCCTTGACGTGCTGACCGCGCGGATGGCTGAGCTGGGTCTGGACGAGAAAGACTACTGGTGGTATCTGGATTTGCGCAAGTACGGCGGCGTAAAGCACGCAGGCTACGGGCTTGGTTTTGAGAGAATGATTATGTATCTGACAGGCATGGGCAATATCAGAGACGTACTGCCGTTCCCTAGAACACCGAAGACAGCGGAATTTTAATAGAAGAATCTTGAGAGAGCCTCTGCGGCTCTCTTATTGTTTGCCTAGAAATATACAGAAAATGTAAAAAATTACATTGATTTACTTATGGGGCGAAAGTATAATGGGAGAAAGGAGGCATATTATGTTTGAAATTAAGGACTATGTTCAAAGCGATTTGGAGTACCAGGAAAATTTACAGAAGAAATATAATCAGCTGATGAAGAACGCGCCGGAAGGCAGGCTGACCACGACTACGACCAATGGAAAAACCTATTATTATAAAGTTGTCGGAAATCAAAGAGTATATTTAGGTGATGGGTTTCATGCAGAAGTAAAAAACCTGCAGCGGAAATATTTTGCTGCCGAATCTTTAAAAAGGATTGAGAAGAACAAACCACTGCTGAAGTCTGTTTTAAAAAAATACCATTCTCTGGATACCGAGGATATTATAGATGCGCTGCCGCAGGCATATAAACCGCTGAATCCTTCAGTGTTTTCTATGGTATCCGGTACATCGGCGCGGCAATGGGGCTCTCAGGAATATTCTAAAAATACTGCGTATCCCAAAGGGCTTACCCATAGAACTCTGAAGGGGGATTTAGTACGTTCTAAATCAGAAGTTATTATTGCTAATGCGCTATTCAGTAAAAATATAGAGTACCACTATGAGGAAGTTTTAGAAATCGACGGGCATTCAATCGCACCGGATTTTTTAATCCGCTCAAAGGGGCAGCAGGGTGATAAAATATGGGAACATTTTGGACTAATTGGACAGCAGAGTTATTTAGACAGCTGTTTGTGGAAAATTCGTCTATATTTGGAAAATGGCTATAGACCTTGGGAAGATGTTATATTTACATTTGACGATCAATACGGAAATATCAATGCAGCTGTGATTAGTCAGATTATTAGTTCCTTCTGTGTATGATATTTTTGTGCTAAATGCAAATATCCTTAACAGATGGCACAAAAAAATGGTCCAGAGCTGATGACAATCTCTTAAATTTATGCTAAAAGTATATTAATAGGGATTTTAGCACAAATTCTTTGGAAATTTGCAAAGGGAGGCTTTAGCTTTTTTGGACATATGTACTTAAAAAGCACAAACTGCCCCGAAAATGAGGGAAGAATTTGTGCCAGATTAAAATAAATCTGCCGTTTAGCACAAAAACATCTAACAGAGAGGATAGGCGAGTACAACATATGAAACCAGAACTTTTAGAGAAGGTGATTGGCCTTCGCCACGATATTCATCAGCACCCGGAGCTTTCCAACGAAGAGAAGCGCACCAAAGAAGTGCTGATGGAGTTTTTAAAGGAAAACAGTACATTACAGATAAACGATATGGGAAAGTGGTTTTACGCCGAGTATCATCCCCAGGGAGAAAGCCGGGGCAGTATCGCCTTTCGCGCAGATATGGATGCCATCAAAGTACCGGAGGACGATACCCTCCCCTATGCTTCTGTGAATAACGGTGTGGCCCACAAGTGCGGTCACGATGGGCATAGTGCGGCCTTGGCGGGTTTTGGCGCAGAACTTTCACAGCAGGGGGCGGATAAGGACGTATATCTGATTTTTCAGCACGCCGAAGAAACCGGGGACGGAGCCGTGGTTTGCGCTGAGCTCATTTCCGAGAAGCACATTGACGAAGTCTACGCGCTCCACAATTTCCCGGGCTATGAAGAGGGCGTGCTTTTGCTGAGAGAAGGCACAGTGAACTGCGCCTCCAAGGGGATGGAAATTACCTTTACGGGGACCAGCGCCCATGCCAGCCAGCCGGAAAAAGGCAGGAATCCAGCCTTTGCAGTCAGCGAGACCGTTCTTGCGCTGAAAAAAATCGCGGCGCCGGATAAATATCGGGGATTGATTTTAGCTACGGTGGTACAGGTAGATGTGGGGGAAAGAGCCTTTGGCGTTTCAGCCCACAAAGGAAAGCTGCTTTTGACCATTCGGGGACAGCTTGAAGCGGAAATGAACAGCCTGCAGGCGCAGATTGAAGACTTTGCGCAGCAGCAGGCCAAGACTTACGGCTTGGACGTGGCTTTTCAATATTACGAGGCTTTTCCGGAAACCTTTAACCATAAAGAAAGCATTGACAAAATTCGTAAAGTTGCCGCCGAAAAAGGATGGAAAACTCAGGACTTAATCGAGCCAATCCGCAGCTCAGAGGATTTCGGCTGGTTTCTCAAGAAAGCGCCCGGCGCCCTGGTCTGGATGGGCGCCGGCATGGAATGTACGCCGATACATTCTGTGGATTTTGATTATAACGACAGACTTCTGGAAAAGAGCGCAGCCTTTTTTAAAGGGATGCTGTGATGCGACAGGGAACAAAGCAGAGGGAGGGAATCCCTCTGTTTTTTGTAAGTTTTTAAGGCCCCCTCCAATAGAGCATTTTACGAAATATTCTATATAATCTTGTAATTTGCTTCGAAAAAATATATAATGCAATTAAGCAATCAGATTGTATTATCGGAGGAAAGCAATGAACACCAAATGGAAAAGGGCATGCATTATGGCCGGATGCGTGGCTCTGGGCTCGCAGGTTTCAGTCAATGTTCTCATGGACGGATTCATCATCGCCATGGCGGTTGTGGTTCTCGGCGTGTTGATGTACGAATATAATATATTGGAACCCGTTTATGCAGGGGCTCTGGTGGGTTTAGTTTCACCGCTGTTCAGAGGAATGCTTCTGGTAGTCCGAAGTGATATTCCAAGCTTTCTTCATCGATGCCAGTGGGCGTGGGGCTGGATTTATCCGGAAATAGGGTTTTATGTCACCTATGGACTCTGCTTTGCTCTGTTTTACTACAAAGGAAAACGACGGAGAAATCTGAAAAACTATTTCTTCTGTATGCTGCTTTGCGACTTTCTTTCCAATATGGCAGAAATGTTCATTCGCAACGGCGGGCATTTTGCTGCCAGCGAGGATATTACCCAGCTGGCCATTATTGCGCTGTGCAGGGCAGCGCTGATATGCTGTATACTGCTGGGATTTGAGCTTTATAAATCCCTGTTAAACAAAGAAGAACATGAAGAAAGATACAAAAAACTGATGATTATGGTTTCCGTATTCCGCAGTGAAATATACTTTATGAATAAGAATATGGTGGAAATTGAAGACATTATGAAAAAAGCCTTCAAAATGTACCGAATTATGAACGACGGGAGTTATCCGGAGGACATGAAAGAAATGTCCCTGGATATTGCGAAAGACGTCCATGAAATTAAAAAGGACTATATCCGGGTAATCAGAGGCTTACAGCAGAACTTTCTGGCCGATATGGATATCAGCACCATGAATATCCGGGACATTGTCAGTATCCTGGAGCTGGATATCAGAGAGCAGATAGCGGAGAGAAAGTCCAAAGTTCGTTTTGTGACTGCAGTTCGCACTGATTTTTCCGTGAAAGACCATTTCAGTATTATGTCTATTCTGCGAAATCTGGTACTCAACAGTCTTGACGCCATCGGAGACCAGCGGCGGGGCGGGGTAGTCCAGCTGAGGGTGGAGGAAAACCGTCAGGCGGAGGCTTATCAGTTCATAATCGAGGATAATGGCAGCGGTATTCGCAAGTCGGATTTAGAAATGATTTTTGAAGCCGGATATTCCACTAAATTTGATGACGAGACCGGGGCTATCAACCGGGGCGTAGGGCTGACGCTGGTGCGGGACCTGGTGAAAGATAAGTTTCACGGGGAGGTTTCCGTTGAAACGGAGGAAGGGTCTCACACGATTTTTCATATTCAAATACCGAAGAAATACATAGAGGGTGATGAAACATGAGATTTTACATTGTAGATGATGTACGCAGCATTATTAAAGTATTAGACCGAATTATAGAAGAAAAAAGATTGGGAGAAGTCGTAGGCTTTTCCACAGACGCGGTAACGGCTACAGCAGAGATTATTGCCATGAAACCCGATGTAGTGCTGGCGGACCTTTTGATGCCGGTGAAAGACGGAATCAGCATTGTCAAGGAGGTCAAGCAGTTGTGTCCGCAGACCAGCTTTATTATGATTTCTCAGGTATCCAATAAAGAAATGGTATCTGAGGCTTACAATGCGGGCGTGGAATTTTTTATCCACAAGCCAATCAATATTATTGAAGTGGAAAGCGTAATCAACCGGGTCACGAGACAAATTGAAATGGAAAAGACTCTGGGAGGTCTGCGGGATATCCTGGGCGTAAACAGTACGTCGGGGGAAACTCATAAAAGGGTGCAGGAGGATGAAACGTCTCTGAAGCGGATTCAGTACCTTCTTGGAATTTTGGGAATGATGGGTGAACGAGGGACCGCGGACATCTTGGCTGTCTGCGACCGCTGTATGAAACAGCAGACCACCGATTTAAATGCGGCCCTGAAAACCTACTGCACAGAACTTGGCGAGTCAGATAAAATTGTTAAGCAGAGAATACGCCGCGCGGCAAAAAAGGGCCTGCGCAATATGGCCCATATGGGGATTGAGGATTCCTACAGTGAGACTTATCAGAACTATGCCCAGCTGGTATTTGATTTTGAGAATCTGCGCAAGGAAATGGACTACCTGAGGGGCGCCGGCGACGAAGAGGGGAAAGTAAATCTGGGCCATTTTATCGAGGGGCTGCTTATCTATCACGAAAACCGATAGAAACGCCGGAAAATAGAGCAGCTAAAATCGTGAGATAAATTTTATAATAACGAAGATTCAGAATGATTCAAATATTATGCGAATTATTCTGATTTTTTTTGAGGCAATATGAAACGGGCCTGTATAATGAGAGCAATCAAAAAAAGTTAGGATTTTTTAGTATTATTTAAGTAAGGAGGAATTTATGAAGAAGAAACTGGCATTGTTACTCAGCGTAATTATGATTCTGAGTATTGCTTTCACAGGCTGCGGAGGCGGTGGAGACGCTGAAAGCGACACAATCAAGGTTGGCTGGATTGGCGCGCTGACAGGAGATATGGCGCCATGGGGCAAGTGTGAATCCCAGGCTCTGCAGATGTACATCGACCAGCAGAACGAAGCCGGCGGCGTACTGGGCAAGCAGATTGAACTGGTTACATACGACACCAAAGGCGACAACAATGAAGCCGTAAATGCAGTAAAGAGACTGATTGCGCAGGATAAGGTATGCGCCGTTCTGGGACCAAACGCATCGGCTGCGGCTATCGCAATCAAAGGCGCCCTCAACGAAGGAAAGGTTCCCGACATCTCAACCGTAGGAACAAATCCTGAAATTACGGTGAATAAGGATGGCTCTCTCAACGAGTACAACTTCCGCGTATGCTTCACAGACCCTTACCAGGGCGCGGTAGCGGCAGGTTATGCGGCAGACGAACTGGGCGCTAAGTCGGCGGCAATTTTATACGACGTAGCAAGCGACTATTCCCAGGGCTTTATGGAATTTTTCATTGAAACCTTTGAGGAAAAAGGCGGAAAAATTGTGGCGAAAGAAGGCTGCAAGACCGGCGATACCGATTTCAGACCGCAGATGACTAAAATTAAGAATGCTGACCCTGACGTAATTCTGCTTCCTCTGGGCAGCTATAAAGAAGTTGCGCTGAGCGCAAATCAGGCAAGAGAACTGGGCATCGACTCCGTACTTCTGGGAGGAGATACGTGGCCGTCTGAAACACTCTTTGAGATGGCAGGACCGGCTCTGGAAGGCTCTTTCGTAGTAAATCATTTCGACTACAACGACCCTGCGGCAGCAGAAGTTACCAAGATGTACAAAGAAAAGTATGACGCCAATCCGGAAATTAATGCTTACATGGTGCACGACGCATTCAAGCTTCTGATTGCGGCCATTGAGAAGGCAGGAAGCGCAGACCCTCAGGCTATCACAGACGCGCTTACTCAGGTTGAAATTGACGGCGTAACAGGTCACATTTCCCTGAGTGCAGACGACCATAACCCTGTTGGAAAAGAAGCAGCCATGCAGCAGATTGTCAAGAGCGACACTGCGAAGGATGGATATGAATACAAGTTTATTATGAAGTATTCACCAAATAACTAAACTCATCTTTTTCCTTATGGGGCAGTCGGCGAACTGCCCCATTTTGCCCACAATTTACAAGAAGAAAGGAGGGGCAAACTTTGAGTATATTTATTCAACAGCTAATCAACGGACTGTCCATCGGAAGTATTTATGCCCTGATGGCGGTAGGCTATTCTCTGGTTTACAGTATTCTCAACTTCTCAAACTTTGCTCACGGCGGCGTTATCATGCTGGGCGCTTATTTCGGCCTTTACGCGGTGAATCTGCTCGGTATGCCGTTTCTGGGCGCACTGATTATCGCTGCCCTGATGGCAGGGCTCGTAGCTGTAGCACTGGAAAAAATCGCATACAGCCCGCTGCGCAAAAGAAACGCACCGCCGCTGTACTTTATCATTTCGGCCATGGGTGCTTCCATATTCCTTGAGAATATCGTCGTTGCAACCATTGGACCGACATTCAGAACCTATCCGGAGTTAATCGGCAGGCAGCCGTTTACAATCGGAGGAATTTCCATCAGCAGAATCGATGTTCTCATGTTCATCGTTGCTGCAATCAGCTTAATTATTCTGGTATTTATTATAGAAAAGACCAAAGTAGGTCTGGCTATCAGGGCTTGCTCCTACAGCGCCAAGGGAAGCAACCTGATGGGAGTCAACGTAAACAGAATTATCTTTGTGATTTTCCTGCTGGGCGGTCTTTTGGCAGGGGTTGCGGGAATGCTCTTCGGAATGAAGTACACCGTATATCCGCAGATTGGCGTTATCACCAACAAATCCTTTATCGCAGCCGTATTCGGTGGTCTTGGAAGCCTTCCGGGCGCAGTAATCGGTTCGCTGCTTCTGGGCATTATCGAAACCTTCGGCGCAGGATATATCTCTTCTTCATACAGAGATTTAATCGCGTTCTCATTATTGATTATTGTACTGGTAATTAAGCCGAGCGGTATTATGGGCAAGATTACGGAAGACAAGGCGTAGGAGGTGAGTATATGTTTAGTTGGTTTTATATAGAAGGTATACTCATTTTGGTCGGCATCAATCTGATGGTGGTATTAGGCCTTTCTCTGCTGACCGGCTTTACCGGACTGTTTTCCTTTGGACACGCCGGATTTATGGCTATCGGCGCATATATCTCAGCAATCTGCACCATGAATTATCAGATGCCTTTTATCATCGCCATGCTAATCGGCGCGGCGGTGGCCATGTTGTTCTCATTTGTAATAGGATACTTTACATTGGGCCTGAAAGGAGACTATTTCTGTATTGCCACCCTGGGTTTTGGAGAATCGGTCAGACTGATTTTCGACAACCTGCAGTTCTTTGGCGGCTCCAGAGGCTTATCGGGAATCCCTATGGTGACTACTTTTGAGATGGTCGTCGTAATTTGCGCCCTGGCTGTACTCGCCATGGTTCTTCTCATCAAATCCAGACACGGCCGCAATATGATTGCTATCAGAGAAGAGGAACTGGCGTCACAGGCAATCGGTATCAACGTATTCCGGTACAAGATGATTTCCTTCGCCATTTCCGCAGGCTATGCGGCTATCGGCGGCGCAATTTACGCCCACTACCTGGGTTATCTCCAGCCGATGATGTTCCAGCTGATTAAATCCACGGAGCTGACGATTATGGTTATCTTCGGAGGACTTGGAAGCATCGGAGGAAGTGTGGTCGGCGCTTTTGTTCTGACCTTTATTCCGGAGCTATTCAGAGCATTCTCCACGTGGAGACTCGTTGTCTACGGCGCCGTAGTCATTCTGATTATGGCAACCAGACCGCAGGGACTCATGGGCGGTATGGAATTTACAGATATATTCCGTTGGTTCAAGAATAAACTGACCGGTAAGAAAACGCAGAAAACCGTTGTTTTAGAGGAAGAAGGTGACTTGTCATGACAGATGTACTGAGATTAGAACATGTGACAAAACGCTTCGGCGGCCTGACCGCTGTGGGCGACGTTTCCTTTACCATAAAAGAAGGGGAGATTTTCGGACTTATCGGACCTAACGGTGCGGGAAAAACCACAATCTTCAACCTGATTACCGGTGTCTATACCCTGACAGAGGGGGAGGTTAGCTTTTACGGCGATACGCTGGCGGTAAAAGACCCTTATGGAGACGGCTTCGTCGACGGATTGAAGCGGAGGTTTTTCTTCAAAGCGCTGAAACCTTTTCAGATTGCGGAAAAAGGTATTACGAGAACCTTTCAGAATATCAGGCTGTTCAAGAAGCTGACTACCTACGATAATGTATATACTGCTTGTCACAGAAGCGCAAGCTACAGCATCTTCGACGCCGTGATACTCCGCTTCGGTAAGAAATACAGGTCCCAGGAAAAAGCTCTGCGGGAAAAGACGGAACAACTGTTAAAACTGATGGGGCTTTGGGAGGTAAGAGACATGGTTTCTGCCAATCTGCCTTACGGTATGCAGCGAAAGCTGGAGATTGCCAGAGCCCTGGCCCTGGACCCGAAGCTGCTGCTTTTAGATGAGCCGGCAGCCGGTATGAACCCGGAAGAGACCATTGCACTGATGAATCTGATTAGAGAAATTAGAGACAAATTCAACTTATCGGTGTTGGTCATCGAACACCATATGGACCTGATTATGGGACTCTGCGATAAGGTGTATGTTCTTAACTTCGGTAAGTTCCTGGCAGAGGGGACACCGGAAGAGGTGCAGAACAACCCTGCTGTTGTGGAAGCCTATCTGGGAACTTCGGAGGAAATGAAAGAGCTGGGAGGTGTGAAGGATGCTTAAAATCAAAGACTTAAATGTATTTTACGGCGGAATCCACGCTCTCCGCGGCGTAGAACTGGAAGTAAACCGGGGCGAAATCGTAACAATTATCGGTTCCAACGGCGCGGGAAAATCCTCTCTGCTCAATTCTGTCAGCGGCATGGTAAAATACTCAGGTTCTGTGGAGCTGGAGGGAAAGCCGCTGGCAAAGCAGCCTCACAAGGTGGTCAAATCAGGTATCTGCCAGGTGCCGGAAGGACGTATCGTCTTTGCCAACCTGACTGTCCACGAAAATCTGAAAATGGGCGCATATCTGAGAAATGACGCAAAGGGAATCAAGGCTGACTTTGAAAGGGTATACAATCTGTTCCCGCGGCTCAAAGAAAGAGAATCCCAAATTGCAGGGACTCTGTCCGGCGGCGAACAGCAGATGCTGGTAATGGGCAGAGGCCTCATGTCGTCCCCTGAGCTGATTATGCTGGATGAGCCTTCTCTGGGACTGGCACCGATGCTGATTAACACGATTTTCGACATTATCAAAGAGATTAAAGATATGGGAAAGACGATTCTGTTAGTAGAGCAGAATGCCTTTAAGGCCCTCTCTGTGGCAGATAGAGCATACGTACTGGAACAGGGACGTATTACTGCCAGCGGCAGCGCAGCCCAGCTTCTGTCGGATAACACCATTCAGGAAGCTTACCTGGGCAAGAAAAAGGGATAATCCGCCTGCATACAATTTCCAGGGTGTATGCAGGCGGTGAAGCCGTACCGAAAGGTGCGGCTTTTCCATGTACAGGAAAAATCCTGAGAGAAATAGTTAGACTATTCAAAAAGCCGTTGTACAAAGGGGACGGGTTATGTTATACTATTAGCAGTCGTAAATTTAATGTAGGAGGTCTTATAATGAAAGGCTACACAAGCGAAACAATTAGAAACGTTGCTTTACTCGGACACGGCGGATGTGGTAAGACTACATTCTTAGAAGCTGCCCTGCTCGAGACAGGCGTTATCAAAAAGTTAGGTAAGGTTGAAGACGGAAACACAGTATCCGACTACGACAAAATGGAAATTGAAAAAGGATATTCCATCAATACTTCTGTTGTTCCAATCGAATGGAAAGACAGCAAGATTAACTTCATAGATACTCCGGGATATTTTGACTTTGTCGGCGAAGTAAACGCTGCTCTGCGCGCTGCAGAAGCTGCGGTAATTCTGGTCGACGCAGGTTCAGGTATTCAGGTAGGTACGGAAGCCGCATGGAATGCGTGCGAAAGATATAAAAAGCCGAGATTCATCGTAATCAACAAGAGAGATAAGGATGAGTTCGATTTCTATAAGACATTTGACGAATTGAAGGCAAAGTTCGGCGACACTTTGATTCCGTTCAGCTGGCCGCTTTCTGCGGATATCGACGAAGAGCTGAAGGAAGCTATTGCCATGGCTGACGAAGAACTGATGGAAAAATACTTTGACGGTGAAGACTTCTCCGACGAGGAGATTAGAAACGGCCTGATTAAAGGTATTTCCGAAGGCGTTATCGTACCGGTGTGCTCATCTGCGTTCCAGCTGGGACAGGGTATCGAAGGACTGCTGGACCTGCTGCTGACTTACGTTCCGACACCGCTGCAGCACGGCCCTTACGCCGGATTCAACGACAAGAACGAACCGGTAGAAAGAATTTCCGTAACAGACGCGCCGATGTCCGCCTTTGTATTCAAAACCATCGTTGACCCGTTTGTTGGAAAAATCTCCATCATGAAGGTGGTTACCGGCAAGATTAATTCCGGTACAGAAGTATACAACGAAAGAGCCGGCAAAGTAGAAAAGCTGGGTAAGCTGTTCTTCCTGAGAGGTAAAGAGCAGTTAGAACTGAATTATGCGGAGGCAGGCGATATCGTAGCTGTTGCAAAGCTGCAGTATACTGTTTCCGGCGATACACTCTGCGACAAGAGCGATATCATCAGATATCTGCCTCTTGACTATCCTTCCCCTACATATTATATCGCTATTGAAGCGGCAGATAAGGGAGACGAAGAAAAGATGGGTACCGGTCTTGCCAGACTGAGAGAAGAAGACCCGTCCTTCGTGGTAGAAAGAAACGCAGAGACCCACCAGACTCTGCTGGGAGGCCAGGGAGATATCCAGCTGGGTATCATCATGGCGAAGCTGAAAGACAGATTCGGCGTTTCCGTAAAGGTTGTTCCGCAGAAGATTGCGTACAGAGAAACCATTAAGGGAAGTTCCGATGTGCAGGGTAAGCACAAGAAACAGTCCGGCGGTGCGGGACAGTACGGTGATGTACATATCAGATTCTCACCGTCCGAACAGGAATTTGAGTTCTCCGAAGAATTATTCGGCGGTTCCATTCCGAAGAACTATGTACCGGCTGTTGAAAAAGGTCTGTTAGAGTCCATGAACAAGGGCCCTCTGGCCGGCTGCAAAGTAGTAAACGTCAAGGCTGTATTATACGACGGTTCTTACCACGATGTTGACTCCAACGAAGTGTCCTTCAAGATTGCCGCTTCTCTGGCATTTAAGAAAGGTATCGTTGAAGCCAAGCCTTGCCTCCTTGAGCCGATTATGCACATGGAAATTTACGTTTCCGACGACTACATGGGAGATGTAATGGGCGACATGAATAAGAGAAGAGGAAAGATTCTGGGTATGGAGCCTCAGGTGGGCGGCGGACAGAAGCTGCTGGCCGAAGCACCTCAGGCAGAACTCTTCGATTATGCGCTGGTACTGCGTTCCATGACCCAGGGCAGAGGTACTTTTGAAATGAAATTTGAAAGATACGAAGAAGTTCCTAAACAGTTAGCCGATAAGATTATCGCAGAACACGCTGCACAGCAGGACGCATAAAATAGAAAAGCATAGGACCCGCCCCGGGATAGATGAACAATCACCTATCCCTCGGCGGGTCTTTTGGTTTCCGGAAAGAATTTTGGAAAAGGCATATTTTCCATGGACAGAGGAAAGAGAATTTGATATACTGATAAAAAGAACGAATGTTTGCGAAAGGGAGAGAGTCAGACAATTATGGCAAAGAAGGCAAAGACCGTATTCATATGTCAGGAGTGCGGATACGAGAGCAGCAAATGGGTTGGACAGTGTATTTGCGGCGCGTGGAACTCCATGGTGGAAGAGAAGGTTGTGGAAACCCCTGAAAGCGACAGCAGACGCCGCGCATCTGCAGGGGCCAAACCCAATAGACTGAAAGAAGTTGCTGAAACAGGAGACTATATCAGGATTGACACCGGGATTGGAGAGCTGAACCGGGTGCTGGGCGGCGGCCTGGTGAAAGGTTCGCTGACCTTGATTTCCGGTGAACCGGGTATCGGTAAATCTACCATGATTATTCAGGCCGCTGCCAATCTGGCCAAGACCCTGGGTACGGTTCTTTATGTTTCCGGCGAGGAATCGGAGGCGCAGATTAAGCTGCGAGCCGACCGGGTGTGCGGAGAACTCAGCGATAATCTGTATATTTTATCTGAAACCAACATGGAAAATATTGCTGCCGCCTGTGAGAATCTGAAACCCAGGTTTTTGGTTATAGATTCCATTCAGACCATGTACACCCAAACCCTGGACTCGGCTCCCGGCAGCGTATCACAGGTTCGTGACGTGGGAAACCAGCTGATGAAGCTGGGAAAGACGGGAGATATCCCGGTGTTTATTGTGGCCCATGTGACCAAGAGCGGAGAACTGGCCGGACCGAAGATTGTGGAGCATCTGGTGGACTGTGTGCTGAATTTTACCGGAGAACGGGACCATGACCTGCGGATTCTCCGCGTATTTAAGAACCGCTTCGGCACCACCAGTGAAATCGGCGCTTTTCAGATGGAGGAGAACGGTCTGAGGGAGATTAAAAATCTTTCCGCCACCTTTTTGGAAAGTACCTCCGTCAAGGCAGAGGGTTCGGTTATCACGGCGGTTTACGAAGGCAGCAGGCCGGTACTCTTTGAAATTCAGGCGCTGACAGCACCGGCCAACGTGGGCTTTGCAAGGCGCACGTCGGTAGGGGTGGATTACCAGAGACTGAACATGATTCTGGCAGTGCTGGAGAAGAAAGCCGGTATGACGATGATTAATCAGGATGTTTACGTCAATGTGGTAGGCGGCATGAAGCCGGACAGCACTTCCGTGGACCTGGGAGTTGCCCTGGCAGTCTATTCCTCCATGCGGGGTATCGCCTGCCAGAAGACCACCATTGCCATTGGAGAAGTGGGTCTGACCGGCGATTTGCGGTCGGTGCAGAATGCGGACAAGATTGTGATGGAGGCTGTCCGCATGGGATATGAGCAGATTATCCTGCCCAGAAAGAATGCGGCCAGGATTGACAGCGCCAAGCTGGGCAGCTGCCGGCTGGTAGGCGCAGAGAATATCTACGAAGCCATCGACGCTTTTCGGGGAGAATCCCTGTAGGCCGTCGATATATAACATTTAAAACAAAAGGAGGTCGGGATAATGGCAGTAAGTTATAAAAAATTGTTTCATCTTCTAATTGATAAAGGCATGCCTATCGCTGAGCTCATGGAAAAGAGTGGTTTTAGTGCAAATATTACGATACGATTGAAACGAAACAATTATGTTGCGTTGGATAGCATCGAAAAGATTACCGCAGAAATTGAGGTGGGCGTATGAGTAACGGATTTCAGTTTTTGATTTATCAGTCTGCTGAGGAAGATGTTTCCGTCAATGCGTTTATTCAGAATGAAACAATTTGGATAACTGCAAATCAAATGGCGATTTTGTTTGACAAAAGTGAATCCACCATCCGAAAGCATATTAACAATGTTTTTGACGAGGGTGAATTGAACAGAGAGAACAACACGCAAAAAGTGCGTGTTGATGGAGTAAAGCAGCCGGTTGCATTCTACAATCTGGATACCGTTATTTCTGTAGGCTATCGTGTCAATTCCCGCAGAGCAACACAGTTCAGAATCTGGGCAACAAGCGTTTTGAAAGAATACATGATTAAGGGCTTTGCCATGGATGATGAACGCTTAAAGCAAGGGAAAACAGCTTTTGACAAGGACTATTTCCGTGAATTGCTGGAAAGAGTTCGTTCTATCCGTGCCAGCGAGCGTCGTATTTGGCAACAGATTACAGACATTTTTGCAGAATGTAGTATCGACTATGATAAAGATGCACAGCTTACCCATGATTTTTATGCAATGGTACAGAATAAATTTCACTATGCCATTGCGGGGCAAACAGCAGCAGAAATTGTTTATACCAAGGCAGACAGAACCAAAGAAAATATGGGATTGACAACATGGAAAAATGCACCGGACGGTCGCATTTTGAAATCCGATGTAGTGGTTGCGAAAAACTATCTGGGAGAAAAACAAATCCGCCAGCTGGAACGGGCAGTAACCGGTTATTTTGATTATATCGAAGACCTGATAGAGAGAGAAAACACCTTTACCATGGAGGAATTTGCTGCCAGCGTGAACGAATTTCTGGAATTTCGCAGGTATGATATTCTGCGTGACAAGGGAAAAATTTCCGGAAAAATGGCAAAAGAAAAGGCCGCTGCTGAATATGCAGAGTTTAACAAGACACAAAAAATTACTTCTGACTTTGACAAAGTAGTCAAACAGATGTTGAAGGCAGGTAAACAGGAGTGAATAAACTTGATGAATTTCCCATTGTTCAGCTGACAAGTTTACCCGACTCCGCTGTGTGGTAATCAAGGGGCGACAGTAAGAAACACTGCCGCCCCTGTTCATAAAAAGTGCAGTATACCCTTTTTATGAATGTTTTGTGTAGTTAAAAAAGCTGGTGTTGGTCTTCACCATATCCAGTTCAAACCAGAAGGTGCTTCCTTTGCCCACTTTGCTGTGAACGCCGTAATTTGCCTTGTGCAGTGTGAGGATTTCCTTGACGATGGAAAGTCCCAGACCGCTGCCGTCAGTAGGCCGCACGTGGTGGGTGCTGGATTTGTAGTAACGCTCCCAGACGTGATTGATTTCGTCGGGGGCGATACCCGCGCCGTGGTCGATGACTTCGCAGCGCACTTTCTTACCGGTCTTCTTGATGTTGATGATGATAACCATGTCCTCACCGCAGTATTTGATGGCGTTGGTAATCAAGTTGGAAAGGACCTGCTTGATTTTAGCCTGGTCGCCGTTGACAATCATCGGACCGGCACAGTTGAACTTAATGTTATACCCCTCCTGCTCGGCAAGTAAATCGTAGGAGGCCAGCAGCGATTCCGCTGTAGTTTTTAAATCGAAGTTGGATCGCTCGATGGTGATGGTACGATTTTGCATTCTGCTCATATTCAGCATATCGTTTACCAGTACGTTGAGACGGTCGGCTTCATCTATGATGACTGCCAGATGGGAGGCCCTCTTTTCCGGATTATCGCCGGACAGGTCTCGAATCATCTCAGCGTAGGATTTAATCATGGTCAAAGGAGTTCTCAGGTCATGAGAAACGTTGGCAATAAGGTCCTTCTGATACATATCCGTCTTTTCCAGCTCCCTGGAGGCATTTGTCAGGGTATCGGCCAGTTCCACAATCTCGGTGTAGTGGCCTCCTTGGAATTTGACGCCGTAGTTTCCTTTTCCCATTTCGGCAGCTGAACGGGTGATGTTCTTGATAGGCCTGGAAATTCTGCTGGCAAGGTACAGGGCCAGAGCCAGAGCCAGAAGCGTAGCGATAATGGTAATATAGACAAGCTGTACGCGGAGAATGCCTACGGTAGACTTCACAGGATATAGAGGTGAAAAAATATATAGTATAAGATTCGTACTGCTGTCGTCCTCCTGAGAAAAAATTTTCTGTGAAGAAAGATAGCAGGCATAGTTGAGCATTTTGCTTTTTTCACCGGTCAGCGGATTAGTAGTTTCATCGATATAGGATACTCTGTTCAGCGGGCTGCTCTCCAGGGCCGTACGCAGTGACTGAATCTGCAGATTGTATCGATAACGGTAGAGGGAAAAATGCTCTTCGTAGTCGGGAACAATCTGGTATGTTCCGTCAGAACTTTCAACCTGGATATAGATATCCTCGTTGGAGGCATAGATATCCTCCAGAATATCGGTCAGCTTGAAAGGGTCGTTGTTCTGCTCTTCGTAGGCATTGATAATCTGGTTAGCCAGCTTGGTGATTTCGGCGCGCTTCATCTCTCCGTAATAATTGTTGAGGAAAAAAATCTGCAGAAACCAGATAAGGCCAATCAAAAGCAGGGCGAAACCGATAAAGTACACCCAGAGTTTAAACCTTATGCTTTTGAAATCAAACTTATTCTTCAAATTCAAATTTGTAACCTACTCCTCTCAGCGTAACGATGTAATCGCGGTAAGGTCCCAGATTGTTTCTCAGGTTCTTGATGTGGGTATCGATGGTTCTGTCGTCTCCGAAGAAGTCGTAACCCCAGATATCGGACAGCAGCTTGTCCCTGGACAGAGCCAGGTTCTTGTGCTCGATAAGGTAGAAGAGAAGCTCGTATTCTTTCGGAGTCAGCTCTACCCTCTGGCCGTCTACTGTTACGGTTCTGGCAGCGATATTGATTTCCAGTCCGCCGAAGCAGAGCACGTCGGACTTGCTTGAGGAAGCGGCGTTGCGGCGAGCTAAAATGACGTTGACTCTCGCCATCAGCTCCTTGGGGCTGAACGGTTTGACGATGTAGTCGTCGATACCCAGCTCAAAGCCGAACAGCTTGTCGTATTCTTCTCCTCTGGCAGAAAGCATAATAATAGGAACGTCCTGAATCTTTTTGATTTCCTTGCAGGCAGAAAAACCATCCAACTTAGGCATCATAATATCTAAAATGACAAGGTCATACTCGTTCAGTTTACAAAGGCCCACCGCGCTCATGCCGTCCTCGGCCTCAGTGACTTCATATCCGTTAAATTCTGCGTATTCTTTGATTACCTCACGGATTTTTGGTTCGTCGTCTACGACTAAAAGTTTGTACATGGGGGTTCCTCCTTTTCGGCCTGCGCTTTTGGCAGGCATATTCAAATATATCTTACATTTTTTTTGTGTCAGTTCCATGAAAACTATATATATAATTTTAACACAATTCCTACCGAATTAACAAGAAAATTCCCCTTTGGCAGGGTTGACATCGTCCAAGGAAATGAACTATACTGTATTGTATATATAGATGTAAAGTGGGGAACTAGGCTCCACCTGTCAGTGCGGAATAGTAGAGGGTGTATTCAGGAATCCTCCCCTTGAACTCCGTGCGGCCCTCTATATGAGCTTAAAAGAAAGGAGGAATAAAGTATGTTCAAGAAAATGCTGAGGTTTTTGACTACTATTTTAGGCGCGGTCTTAGGTTACGGTTTATTTCAATTACTGTCATTGTGGCTGACGAAGAGCAGTGCGGATTTTTCCTTCACGCAGACGGAAGAGATATTAATCGGGCTGGCTTTCGCTATTATTTTTGGAATTATTTTTTACAGACTGACGCCTCAGATTAGAAAGCAGAGCGTAAAGGTGGCGGATAATATCGGCAAGGATTTGCAGGGCGTGTCTGCCAACGACCTTTTAACCGGTGTTATCGGACTCATTCTGGGACTTCTGATTGCCCTTCTGCTGACGCAGATTTACGCAACCATCAAGAACCCGTATCTCTACACGATTATCACCATCATTACCTATGTAACCATGGGGTATCTGGGTGTTGTCGTTGCAACGAAGAAGGGAAGAGAAATCTTCGGTCTGTTTATGGCCAGTCGAAGAACAGCGCCCGGACAGCAGCAGGACCCTTTGTTCTCAAAAGGAAAGAAGAAAAACGAAGGGATTCCCAAAATTTTTGATACCAGCGTTATCATAGACGGCAGAATCGCGGAGATTATGAAGACGGGATTTCTGGAAGGGCCCATTGTAATTCCGGAATTTGTACTGGTGGAACTGCGCCATATCGCCGATTCTTCAGACTCCCTGAAGAGAACCAGAGGCAGAAGAGGCCTGGATATTCTCAACAAGATTCAGGACGAGTACGGTATCGAGATTTATAATACCGATAACGAAAAAGCCCTGCGGGAGATACCCGAAGTGGATGTAAAACTTCTGAAGCTTGCCCAGATGATGAACGGAAAAGTTGTCACCAACGATTTTAACCTGAACAAAGTTGCGACCATTAACGGCGTAAGCGTGCTCAATATCAACGAACTGGCCAATACGCTGAAGCCGGTGGTGCTGCCGGGCGAAGAGATGACCGTTACACTGGTAAAACAGGGCAAGGATAACAGCCAGGCAATCGCATATCTGGACGACGGCACAATGATTGTTGTAGAAGACGGCAGGAAAATGATTGGAAAAACAACGAACATCAATGTAACCAGCGTGCTGCAGACGTCCGCAGGCAGAATGATTTTCGGAAGGCTGAAACGATAAATTCACGGACAAACTATGTTAAAGGGAAAGAAAATATATGTAATTATCGGCGCCGCCGGGTCCGGCAGCCGGATGGGCGGGCCTTTGCCCAAACAATTTTTGAAAATAGGCGGAACAACGATTTTGGAAAAGACGGTGGGAACTGTTCTTCAGCTCGCTCCGGAGGGCATTGTGCTGGTAACCTCTGAGAATTACCTGGATTTGTGTCGCCGCCTTTTTGCAAAGGAAGAAACAGCGGCAAGACTGCAGGTAGCGGTCGGAGGTGCCCACAGGCAGGACTCCATCCGCCGCGGCCTCGAGGCGCTTCGCGGGATGGGGGCAGAAGATGACAGCATCGTTTTGATTCACGACGGCGTGCGCCCTTATGCAAGCTGTGATTTGATGCGTCGTGTGGCGGAAACCGCTGCGGAAACCGGCGCGGCTATACCGGCCGTTGCGCCTAAGGATACAATACGCCATTTGACTGAGGGAACCCTTGACCGGAGTGAGCTTTGCTGCGTGCAGACACCTCAGGGATTTCGCATGGATATCATCGAGAAAGCATTCTCCAAAGCTTATGCAGACGGGTTTTACGGAACCGATGACGCCAGTCTGGCAGAACGGGCGGGCTTTCCTGTAACCGTTGTGGAAGGGGAAAACACCAATATTAAGATTACGACACCGGAGGACTTGCAGATGGAGAGCAGAATCGGGACGGGATTTGACGTGCACCGGCTGGAGGACAACCGAAAACTGATTTTGGGAGGCGTGGAGATTCCCTTTGAAAAGGGGCTGCTGGGCCATTCCGACGCCGATGTTCTGATTCATGCGCTGATGGACGCCCTGCTGGGCGCTGCGGCTCTGGGCGATATTGGAAAGCTTTTTCCTGACAGCGACGACAGCTTCAAAGATATCTCCAGCATGGTTCTTCTGGAAAAGGTTGGACAGGTGCTTTCCGGAGAAGGATATTGCCTGGGAAATGCCGATGTGACCCTTATCTGTCAGCGACCCAAGCTGGCGCCGTATATTCCGCAGATGCGGGAGAATATCGCAGCGGTATTGCAGGCGCCCATTGACAGAATCAGTATCAAGGCTACGACCACGGAGAAGCTGGGATTCACCGGACGAGGAGAGGGAATCGCAGCGGAGGCAGTATGCCTGCTGAACAGATAAAGACAGGAAATGACAAGGCGAAAGGATGAATATATATGAGATTATCGAAAATGCATATCAAGACTTTGAGAGAAGTGCCAAATGAAGCGGAAATTGCCAGCCATATTCTGCTTCTGCGGACCGGCATGATTCGCAAGCTGGTTTCCGGCGTATACGGCTTTATGCCGCTGGGCTGGAGATCGGTCAGAAAGATTGAAGATATTATCCGTCAGGAAATGGACGCCTCCGGCGCCCAGGAAATTCACATGTCGGCGGTACAGCCGGCGGAGCTTTGGGAGGAATCCGGCAGATGGTACGCATACGGACCTGAGCTTTGGAGACTGAAGGATAGAAACGGCAGAGATTTTTGCCTGGGACCAACCCACGAAGAAATTTTCACCGATTTAATCAGAAATGATGTTTCTTCCTACAGACAGCTGCCGATGAATCTATACCAGATTCAGACAAAGTACAGAGATGAAGCAAGACCGAGATTCGGCCTGATGAGAAGCAGAGAATTTATCATGAAGGACGCCTACTCCTTTGATAAGGATTTTGCGGGTCTTGATGAAAGCTACCGCATTATGTATGACGCTTATGACAGAATTTTCACCCGCTGCGGTTTGACTTTCAGACCGGTTGAAGCGGATACCGGCGCCATCGGAGGAAGCAATTCCCATGAGTTTACGGCTCTGGCAGAGGTTGGAGAAAGTGAGATTGCTTACTGCGAAAAGTGTTCTATGGCGGCGACTACAGAGAGGGCTGAGTGTGTAGACGCACCGGCACAGACAGATGTTGCTGAACTTGCCATGGAGGAGGTCCACACACCCGGCACCAAGACCATTGAGGAAGTAGCGAACTTCCTCGGCCTTCAGCAGAATCAGACCATAAAAGCGCTGCTGTTTGTCACTTACGATGAAGAAACAGGTCAAGAAAACGGCTATGTAGCTGCGTTTATCCGCGGCGACAGAGAGCTGAATATGATTAAGCTGGTCAATGCCCTGGGAATCCCGGAGCACACCATTGAATTTGCCGACGAGGAGAAGATGGGAAAAGCCACCGGCTGTGTAGGAGGCTTTACAGGCCCTTGCGGACTGCACGACTGTACCATCGTTGTGGACAGCGAACTGCCGGGACTTAAGAATCTTTGTGCCGGCGCCTGCAAAGAGGATTACCACCTTATTAATGTCAACTATGGACGAGACTACAAGGGCGACATCGTAACGGATTTGAAGGTGCTCAAAGAGGGAGACCCTTGCCCTGTCTGCGGCAGCCCGGTAAAGCACGCGAGAGGCATCGAGGTAGGCCAGGTGTTCAAACTGGGCACCAAGTATTCGGAGTCCATGGGAGCCAATTATGTGGATGAAAATCAGAAAGAACAGCCTATCGTAATGGGCTGCTACGGCATCGGTGTGACGAGAACTCTGGCGGCTGTTGTAGAGCAGCACCACGATGATAACGGAATCATCTGGCCTATGTCTGTTGCGCCTTATCACGTGATTATCACGCTGGTAAAGCCTGACGACCAGGTGCAGGCAGAGACTGCCGAGAAGATTTATCAGGCCCTTCTGGCTGCCGGCGTAGAGGTACTGCTGGATGACAGAAAAGAGCGCCCGGGGGTCAAATTCAAGGACGCGGACCTTTTGGGTATTCCGATTAGAATCACTGTGGGCAAGCTGGCAGGCGAAGGCAGAGTGGAGTATAAGCTGAGAAGAGATGCGGACAAAGAAGAGATTACTGCAGACGAAGCCATCGCAAGAGCTGTTGAGACTGTAAATAAGGAAAAATAACGTGAATTTTGAATTTTTTACTGTGATGGAATGGATTGGCACCATAGCCTTTGCTGTATCAGGGGCTGTGGTTGCCATTGAAAAGGAGCTTGACTATTACGGAATCTGCTTTATGGCCATTATTACGGCGGTGGGCGGCGGAATTATCAGAGACATCTTGGTAAACAGAACCATTCCGGCGGCGCTGGCAGACCCGACTTACGCTTTCGTCAGTTTGGGTACGGCGGTGATAGTCATCTTCTTCTATAAGCGGATTAAAAAGATTTCTCATCTGGTATCCGTGGCCGACGCTTTTGGACTGGCTGCTTTTACAGCGGTGGGAGCCCAGGTGGCGGCCTTTGCCGGACACTCGGAGGTGTATTTTGTCATCACCACAGGGGTTTTGACCGGCACTTTCGGCGGCGTTCTGCGGGATGTTTTCGTACAGGAAATTCCCCGCTGCTTCAGAAGAGAAGTTTATGCGGCGGCTTCCATTGCGGGAGCCGTGGCCTATGGAATGAGCTACGGCAATGTCAATTATACGGAAGCGCTGAATATCTGTTTTGCAGTTACTTTAGTCATTAGATTGGTGGCGATTTTCAAGGACCTGCATTTAGGAAAAGTAAAATTAGATTAGGTTTGGAATGAATAAGATTAGAGAGAATATGTATTTTCAGCTTTTTTGGTCATTCTTTAAGCTGGGCCTTTTCACCATAGGCGGCGGCATGGCTATGATTCCTCTGATTCAGGGCATCGTAGTAGACCAGAAAAAGTGGATGTCGGAGGAGGAAGCTGTAGACTGCATCGCAGTGAGTCAGGCGCTGCCGGGGGTCATCGCTATCAATATGGCCACGTATATCGGTCAGCGCAAAAAAGGACTTTCAGGGGCTTTGGCGGCTACTGTAGGCGTGATGCTGCCAAGCTTCATCATTATTATTTTGATAGTACTTCTCCTTAAGGGCATTGGAGACAACCCTTACGTTGAGGGGGCTCTGATGGGAATTAAAGCGGCGGCTACAGGACTCATCGCTTTTTCCGCATACAAAGTAGGAAAACAGGTGCTGACAGGTCCCTTTCAATGGGCTGTGGCGGTCATCTCCTTTGGATTGATTGTGTATTTTTCTCTCAATGCAGTGTGGGCCGTTCTGGGCGGTATCGCCGTAGGACTTGTTTATACTGCAGTGACAGAGAGAAAAGAAAAGCAAAATGGAGGTGATGACAGGTGATTTACCTACAGCTGTTTTTCGTGTTTGCCAAGATTGGACTTTTCGGTTTTGGAGGCGGCATGGCCATGCTGCCTATTATCTATCAGGGAGCCAGACAATTCGGCCTCATGTCAGCCGATGAATTTTCCAATCTGGTAGCAATCTCACAGGTTACGCCGGGGCCCATGGCGGTCAACGCGGCTACTTATGTAGGTTTTAACTGCGCAGGTTATGGCGGCGCTCTGGCAGCCACTGTCGGGGTAGCGCTGCCCTCCTTTGTACTGGTCACCCTGGCTTGTTATTTTATCAATAGATTTAAAGAAAGTAAGATTTTGGACAGCGCTTTTGCCGGTATTCGTCCGGTTACTGTAGGGCTCATAGGGTCGGCGGTGATTTTTATGGGACAGAGCGCTTTTGCACAACTGAATCCGGTATCTATTGCCATTGCCGCGGTTACCGTGGTATTGGCAGGAAAGTTTAAAGTAAGCCCTATTCCAATCGTGATTGGTGCGGGCGTGATAGGAGCGATATTATGTGGGTAGGCGGCGTCAGAGTAGTGATTACAAATGAAGAAGGTAAAATCCTGATGGTTAGACAGCACCATGAGGGAAGAGACATTTGGATGGTTCCCGGCGGCGGGATTGAGGAAGGAGAAAACTCCATTGAAGCGGCCGTGCGGGAAGCGAAGGAAGAAACGGGACTGGATATCGAGGTGACCGGGGTCGCCTGGCATATCGAAGAAGTGTCTCCGGAACGGGGACAGAGATTTGTCAATTACATGCTTGGGCAGATTGTGGGCGGAGAGCTGGCTTTAGGCAGCGACCCGGAATTTGACCAGCAGCACCAGGTGCTGAGAGAAGTCAGATTTATGTCCAAGGAAGAGATTGGACAGCAGGAGCACGTATTTCCTAAGTTCTTCAACGAGGAGATATGGGGCATTCTGGGCGAAGAAAAAAACGGTATGACCTATTATAAATTAAGATATAAAGAATAGAGGAGACGAATACAATGAAAAAAGTGACGATTGAAATGGAAAACGGCGGAATCATGAAAGGCGAACTGTACGAGGATATCGCGCCGATTACCGTAGAGAATTTTGAGAAACTGGCAAAGGAAGGCTTTTATGACGGTCTGACTTTCCACAGAGTCATTCCCGGCTTTATGATTCAGGGCGGCTGCCCGAAGGGTAACGGTACAGGAGGTCCCGGCTACTGCATTCAGGGCGAGTTCACATCCAACGGATGGGATAACGACCTGGCCCATACTACAGGGGTTCTTTCCATGGCAAGGGCGATGATGCCTAATTCCGCAGGCTCTCAGTTCTTTATCATGGTAGCCGACGCGCCGCACCTTGACGGACAGTATGCTTCTTTTGGCAAGATTACCGAGGGTATGGAAGTGGCCCAGGAGATTGTAAACGTACCGAGAGACCGGATGGACTGCCCGCTGGAACCGGTGAGAATTAAAACAATCGTAGTAGAATAAGCGGAAGCTGCGTACAATCACGGCTTTCGGGTATCAATTCAGTGAAAAGCAACCAGCTATTTAAGTGAGGGAGGAAACATGGCATTTTTCAGAGATGTGAGAGAGGATATACAGACAGTGCTCAAGAAAGACCCGGCTGCAAGAAACAGCCTGGAGGTTCTTGTCTGTTACCCGGGTATCTGGGCCCTCATCTGGCATAAACCGGCCCATTTCCTTTACAAACACAACATGAAGCTACTGGCCAGAGTCATCTCCCAGCTAACCAGATTCTTTACGGGCATTGAGATTCATCCCGGCGCCACCATCGGCCGCAGGTGTTTTATCGACCACGGCATGGCAGTAGTTATCGGTGAAACCACGGAAATCGGAGACGATGTAACCCTGTATCAGGGCGTGACCTTAGGCGGTACGGGAAAGGACTCGGGAAAACGTCATCCGACCATCGGAAACCGGGTTATCGTCAGCTCGGGAGCCAAGGTGCTGGGGCCGTTTAAAGTCGGAGACGACGTCAAGATTGGCTCCGGCTCTATCGTTCTCAAGGAAATTCCGCCGGGCTGCACCGTAGTAGGTATTCCGGGGAAAATCGTAAAGCGGTACGGAGAAAGCACCGACGATTTGAATCAGGTCAACCTGCCTGACCCGGTGGCTACGGAACTGGAATGCCTTCGCAGAAGGATTGTTGCCCTGGAGAATAAGCTGAATCAACAGAATAAAGAAGAACAGAAAGGGAAAAAAGATGAAAATCTATAATACACTGACTAGAAGTAAAGAAGAATTTGTACCGATTAAAGAAGGGGAAGTTTCTATCTATGTCTGTGGACCCACCGTATATAACTATTTTCATATCGGCAATGCAAGACCTTTCGTCGTATTCGATACACTGAGAAAATATATGGAGTACAGAGGCTGGAAGGTGAAGTTCGTGCAGAATTTTACCGACGTCGACGACAAAATCATCAACAGAGCCAAAGAAGAAGGTATTACCGCGCCGGAGGTATCGGAGAAGTACATTGAGGAATATTATAAGGACGCCGGTGCGCTCAATGTCAGAAAAGCGGATGTGCATCCGAAGGTATCGGAGCATATTGCTGATATTGTGGACTTCGTTAAGACCTTGGTAGAAAAGGGATATGCCTATGAAGCAGACGGAGATGTCTACTTCTCCACCAGAAAATTCCCTGAATACGGAAAGCTTTCCAAACAGAATATCGACGATTTGGAAGCAGGGGCCAGAATCGCAGTAGGAGAGGTCAAAAAGGACCCTCTGGATTTTGCCCTGTGGAAGGCCAGAAAAACAGAAGACGAAATCGCATGGGAATCTCCTTGGGGAATGGGACGTCCGGGCTGGCATATTGAGTGCTCTGCCATGTCTAAAAAACATCTGGGCGCCACCATCGATATTCATGCCGGCGGGCAGGACCTGCAGTTCCCCCATCACGAAAACGAAATCGCCCAGTCCGAATGCTGCAGCGGCGTGCCTTTTGCCCACTACTGGATGCATAACGGCTATATTACCATCGACAATGAGAAGATGAGCAAGTCCAAGGGAAACTTCTTCACTGTAAGAGATATTCTGAAGGACTACAGCGGCGAGGTTATGCGTTTCTTCCTGCTGTCCGGACACTACAGAAGCCCGATTAACTTTTCCGATACGCTGATGGAGCAGGCGAAGAACAGCCTTGCCAGAATGGAAAACTGCAAAGAAAACCTGACTTATCTGTCTGAAGCCGGAGCGGAAGGACCTATGACCGACGCGGAAAAAAAGCAGCTTGAGGGTTATGAAGCGTATAGAAAAGCATTTATCGAGGCTATGGACGACGACCTGAACACTGCCGACGCCATCAGCGCTGTGTTTGAGCTGATTACTGCGGCAAATACTGCGGTGAAGGACGGCGCCACTAAGGAATTTGCCAAGGCTTCTCTGGATACGCTGATGGAATTTGCAGATGTCCTGGGACTGCTGCAGACCGAAGAGGACAACGCTGTGGGCGAGGAAATTCAGCGACTAATCGATGAGCGTCAGGAAGCCAGAAAGGCGAAGAACTTTGCCAGAGCTGATGAAATCAGAGACCTGCTGAAAGAAAAAGGCATCACTTTGAAAGACACCCCGCAGGGTGTGCAGATTATTAAAGAATAAGATGGAAAAACTGAATCCAAAAGATATCAATACGACGGCATTGGCTTTTATGGGCGATGCCGTTTATGAACTATTTGTAAGACAGCGCGTATTGGAAACCGGTCAGCGAAATGCGGACATGCTCCATCGGCTGTCGGTAAGCTATGTGCGGGCAGAGGCCCAGGCGGCCGCGGTGAAGTCCCTCATGGAGGACTTTTTGTCAGAGGAGGAGACAGCCCTTGTAAAGCGGGCCAGAAACCACAAGAGCATATCCAAATCCAGAAGCGCAGGACCGGTGGCCTATAAGCTGGCTACAGCTTTTGAAGCCCTGCTGGGGTACCTGTATCTGGACGGTCAGCAGGAAAGGCTGGAGCAGGTGGTAGAGGAAGCCATGGGCAGAATTGAGAGGGAAAAATAATGAGCAAAGCAGATGTACTATTTGTAGATATGTGTCAGGGAATCCTGACAAGTGGTTTCTCCACGGAGGGACAGCAGGTTCGCGCCAGATGGGAGGATGGTACGCCTGCCCACACCATCAAAAATTTCGGTGTGGTGAACCGCTATGACCTGCAGGAGGAGTTTCCGGCCCTGACTCTGCGCCCTACAGCTATCAAATCGGCTGTGGATGAGATGCTGTGGATTTGGCAGAAAAAGTCCAACAACATCAAGGACCTGAAGAGCCACATCTGGAATGAATGGGCTGACGAAAACGGTTCTATCGGCAAGGCCTACGGCTACCAGCTGGGCGTTAAATACAGATTTGCCCAAGGGGAAATGGATCAGGTGGACAACGTTATCTGGCAGCTGAAGAATACCCCTTATTCCCGTCGGATTATGACGAACATTTACAACTTCAGCGATTTGATGGAAATGGGCCTTGAGCCATGCGCCTACAGCATGACTTTCAACGTGACCGGCAATAAGCTGAACGCTATTTTGAATCAGCGTTCTCAGGATATTCTGGCCGCCAACAACTGGAACGTGGTTCAGTACTCCGTGCTGGTACACATGCTGGCTCAGGTCTGCGGATTGGTGCCGGGAGAACTGGTCCATGTTATCGCAGACGCCCATATCTATGACCGTCACGTACCGATTATTGAGGAGCTTATCGCTCGTCCACAGTACCCGGCTCCGAAATTTAAACTGAACCCGGATGTAAAAGACTTCTATGACTTTACCGTGGACGATATCGTGATTGAAGACTACCGGAAGAACGAACAGATTAAGAATATACCGATTGCGGTGTAGCTGTGCAGCCGGGCAGATACCGGGCATAGTTGGAGGAATTATGAAACTGATACTTGCAGCAGATGAAAATTGGGCGATTGGAAACAAAGGCAAACTTCTCTGCCATATTTCCGGCGACTTAAAATACTTTAAGGAGAAAACACAGGGTAAAACCGTGGTCATGGGGCGGCGGACTTTGGAAAGTCTGCCCGGCGGCAGGCCTTTGCCTAACCGGGAGAACATTGTGCTGACCACACAGGAAGATTATTCCGCACCGGAAGGGGTTGTGGTTCTGCATTCTGAGGAAGAGCTTGACGGGCTGCTTTCCCAGCGGGATACAGACCAGGTGATAATCATGGGAGGCGGCAAAGTCTACAGAGATTTTCTGGACAAGTGCGACACCTGTTATATCACGAAAATCTACGGTCGGTTTCCTGCAGACACATGGTTTGTCGATCTGGACCAGTGCTCTGAGTTTGAAGTTGTATGGAAAAGCGACCTGCAGGAGGAGTACGGAATTTCCTACCAGTTCTATGAGTACAGGAGAAAGTTTTAATGGCTAAGAATAAAAGAGACTGGGCGGCTATAAACGCCCGCAAGGGAAAGCCTTACAACGGACCTAAGGTCCAGACGTCAAGAAGCGCCGCAGCCGGGATGGATGCTGGTGGGGAGAGACGAACCTCTGAAAATATCGTGGTCGGCAGAAACCCTGTGATGGAGGCTCTGCGCAGCGGCCGGGAAATCGAAAAAATTTTAATAGCCAAAGGTGCGGAGGGCTCTATTGCAAAGATTGTCGGCATGGCCAGGGATAAGGGGATTCCCCTTTATCAGAGCGACAAGACTGCCCTGGATAGGATTTCCGCCGGAGGACAGCACCAGGGAGTCATCGCTTACGCCTGCGCTTATCACTACAGCTCTCTGGAAGACATTTACGCAAAGGCAGAGGATGCGGGAGAACCACCGCTGGTGGTGCTTCTGGATAATCTGGAGGACCCCCACAATCTGGGCGCGATTATGCGTACTGCAGAGTGTGCCGGGGCCCACGGTATCATTATTCCCAAGCGCCATTCCTGCGGATTGACCGAGACTGTGGCAAAATCCTCCGCAGGAGCTATCGAATACATGCCCTGCGTAAAAGTAGCAAACATCGGACAGGTCATTGACCGTCTGAAGGAGGACGGTTTCTGGATTGCGGCCTGCGATATGGACGGCCAAGTCTATTACAAGCAGGATTTAACCGG
>CBCTFZ010000015.1:0-61758 GCA_965146355.1 uncultured Emergencia sp.
GTCCACACTGGTCAGATAGGCGTAGGTGCCGGAAAAAACATCCTGTGAGTTTTCTGTGGGGCCTGCGCTGGAGGAAAAGTAAAGGGCATGAGCGGCCAGCTTTCCGTTATACAGCAGGACCTGACCCTCAGTCTGCTCTACGGCGCGAACCACCTTTTTATCAATATCGGTGCTGCGGTAGACCTGACAGTGAACGGAATCGCAGATTTTTGTTCCGGCTTTGACCCTTCCTAGGGCATAGGTTCTGCTGGCAACCGCTTGGGCTTTCAGCGCTTCTATGTCGAAGGAGGCTGGCATTTCCGAGGCTACAACTCCCTGTACGTATTCTTCAAAGGGAATTTCTTTGGTTTTCTTATCTGCAGTAATGTAAACTTCAATGGTTTCGGGAATATTGCCGTCATATAATTCTGTAGGCGGCGGATTTTTCAGACCGGGAAAGAGTCTGGTGCAGATGTAGGGGAGAAGCACCATGATGAGAACCATGGCGACCACATAGATTAACGCGTGACGCGGATCAATTTTTCTTCGGCGATGCATAGCAATATCCTCCTGTTTTTAGTCTATGCCGATGTGGACAAAATAGACACAAAAGTATATAATAAAATGGACAATGTTTTTATTTGAGACGAAAGGAAATCAACATGCCTGATATTAAATTCCTGGAGCTGCTTTCCAAGGATTATCCCAACATTAAAGCGGCTACTGCAGAAATTATCAACCTGAGCGCCATTCTGGCTCTGCCAAAGGGTACGGAATATTTCCTCAGCGACCTTCACGGCGAGCACGAGGCTTTCATCCACATGCTGAAAAGCGCTTCCGGCACCATTAAGAGCAAGATTGACGAGCACTATGGCGGGGTGCTCAGTGAAGGAGACCGAGAGGATTTGGCTGCTCTGATTTATAATCCGCAGGCGGAGATAAAGCGCCGGAAAAAGAGTGAACCGGATTTTGATAAATGGTGTATGACTGTGATTTACCGTTTGGTTACCATATGCCAGTCTGTATCAACCAAATACACTCGTTCCAAAGTGCGCCGCAGACTGCCGAAATATCTGGATTACGCCATGGATGAACTGCTCCACGCAGACGATGAGGAGAACAGAGCCCATTATTATAATGCCATCATCAAAACGGTGGTGGACAGCGATATTGCTGAGGACTTCATCATTGAAATGGCCGACGCCATCAGCAATCTGGCGGTAGACCATCTGCACATTATCGGGGATATTTTTGACAGAGGCGCTCACCCGGACACAATCTTAGACTTCCTTCTGGATTACCACGATGTGGATTTTCAGTGGGGAAATCACGATATCGTGTGGATGGGAGCGGCGACAGGCAACTGGGCCTGCATCGCCAATATCCTGCGAATGAATATCAGCTATAACAACTTCGACATGCTGGAGTACGGCTACGGTATTAACCTGCGCCCCCTGGCGTCTTTTGCTGAGAAAGTTTACGGAGACGACCCGTGCCAGTTCTTTCAGCCCCATATTCTGGAAAAGAATCAGTACGACCAGATTGAAGAACCGCTTGCTGCCAAGATGCACAAGGCCATCGCAATCTGCCAGTTTAAGGTGGAAGGACAGCGCATTATGGCCCATCCGGAATACCATCTGGAAAATCGTCTGCTGCTTGATAAGATTAACTGGGAAAACGGTACCATTGAAATTGAGGGCACAACCTATGAGCTGCGGGATACAAATTTCCCTACGGTGGACCCGAAAGACCCGTATAAGCTGACGGAAGAGGAAGAAGAAGTGATGAACTCCCTGGAAGCTTCCATTCTCAATTCGGAAAAGCTGCAGAAACATATCCGCTTTCTGTACAGCCACGGCGCTTTATACAAGCGGATAAACGGTAATTTATTGTATCACGGCTGTATTCCGATGACGGAAGACGGCGAGTTTGAAGCTGTAGAGCTCAACGGAGAAACATTTAAGGGGAAGGCGCTCATGGACTATCTGGACAGCGAGGTCCGCAAAGCCTATTTCACACCGGACGAATCCGGGGAGGTTGGACGCATGGGCGACCTGATGTGGTATCTGTGGCTGGGGGGCAACTCTCCGCTTTTTGGGAAAGCCAAGATGACTACTTTCGAGCGGCTGTTTATCGCTGACAAAGCGTCCCACAAGGAGCCGACAAGACCTTATTACAAGCTGATTAAGGAAAGAGGCCCCTGCGAGAAAATTCTCCGAGAGTTTGGCCTTGACCCGACCCGCTCCAGGATTCTCAACGGACATGTGCCTGTAAAGATTAAGGACGGCGAATCCCCTATCAAAGGGGGAGGGCTGCTTTATGTTATTGACGGCGGTATTTCCAAGGCATACCAGAAGCAGACCGGCATTGCAGGTTACACTTTTATCTTCAATTCCCGGTTTATGGCGCTGGCCGAGCATAAGCCGTATCAGCCTCTGCGCCCTGACGGAACCCAGGAGTTCCAGTCGCCGGAGGTAAAGACTGTTGCAGTTTTGCCGGAACGTATGATGGTGATAGATACGGACCAGGGCATAGAACTGACAGAGCAGGTGGAGAACATGAAACAGCTGGTACAGGCCTACCGGAAAGGTATTTTAAAAGAAAGATACTAAAATGTCACAGCAACCGGGCGGCCCGCCGCAGCGGCGGGCCGTTTCCGGATTTAAGTTTCTTGTATATATATGAAAAATTCCTTTGACAAATCAGCTGCAATTAGATATAATTATATGGTACGAATGAAGCATAGACGGCTTCCGTTCATGCGCTACTAGCTCAATTGGATAGAGTCGCGCACTACGAATGCGAAGGTTGGGGGTTCGAGTCCCTCGTGGCGCACCAGATAAGAGGCTGCCGCACAACTGATGATAGAACCAGTTGTGCGGCAGTTTCTTTTTCGCAGCAGACTTTCCCCATGGTCTTTGGGCCGGCAGCCAGAGTGCAAGCCTGAATCTGCCCGTCCTAATCTTTACCGCGTATCCCGCAGGAAGCGTAAAGACCGGACCTGCGGGATGCTTTTTGTAAAATGAGGGGGGTATATGCAGGCAAATTAGAGAGAAAAGGGGTTTATTTTTTGGCTTTCCACGAGAAAATAAATGAATAGATGGCATCGGTGACTTTAAGAACGCATGATAATGCGGTTTTTTCGCGTCTAAGCCGTCTGATTCGTCTAAAAATGTCCCGCAATCCCTTCAAGAAAACCTGCTGCGGGAAATGGAGCCTTGAAATTTTTGGCAACATACCCCCTGGAGGTATATCCCCTGCAGGCAGAAACGTGCTTTTTACAGTCGCAGATGTGGGGCAAGTGGGAAAAATTTGTAAAATTTTTACTTCACTATATATAAATCTTGTGAGATAATATTCACAGACAGCAAAAAGGGAGGATGAAGCCTTGAATAAAGAGGATAAGCGATACGCGGTGCTCATCGACGCCGACAATGTATCGGATAAATATGTCGAAATCATTTTGGACGAGCTGTCCAACTACGGAGTGGCCACCTACAAGCGCATTTACGGGGATTGGACGAAATCCCAGTTTGCCAGCTGGAAAAAGGTGCTGCTGGAGCATTCCATTACGCCCATTCAGCAGTACAGCTATACTACCGGTAAAAATGCCACCGACGCCGCTATGATTATAGACGCCATGGATATTCTGTATTCGGGAAGAGTTGACGGTTTCTGCCTGGTTACCAGCGACAGTGATTTCACCAGGCTGGCCTCACGGCTCAGGGAAGCCGGCATGGACGTTATCGGCATGGGAGAAACCAAGACGCCTAAGCCTTTTATTTCCGCCTGCAATATGTTTAAGTATCTGGACCTGCTAGCTTTGGACGCTGAGCAGGCAGAGGCATCTGAACCTGAAAAGGAGAGCGAGGCTGAGGAACCTGCTGCTGTGCGCAATGAAAAGAATGGACACAGTCAGAAAAGCGGCAGAAAGAACAGTCACGGAGGAGGCAGGGAGAGCAGACGAGAGAGCACTGAGGGCGACAGCGATGTAGCCGCCATGAGTGCAAAGACTATGCGAAAGGCCATCAAACGCATTGTAGCGGAAAACTCCGATGAAGACGAATGGTTCCCACTGGCAAATCTGGGGAATTTGATACTGAAGCGATATCCGGATTTCGATGTGAGAAACTTCGGTTTCAAGAAGTTTACGCCATTTATTAAATCCCTGGGAGTTTTTGAATTCAGAGAGGAACGGGTAGCAGGTTCAAACAACAAGACCATCTACATCAGAGAGCAGCAATAAAACCGCCGTAAGAAAATCATCAGATTTTCATCACCTTATCTTTATTGTCATTTAAATAAAAAAACGGTATAATAAGTTCACGGTAAAGAAAGAAAAACAGCAGAACTTGAAAAAGGGGAAATCATTGTGAGAAGTGACCGATATAAGAATCAGAAGGAAACCTGTGATTTTGAAGGGATGAAATACAGCCCGGAGTTAATTCGGCAGTTGTCGGACCCGGAATACGCCAAAGCTGAGGAGCAGTACGCCAGAGAGGCAAAGCGGCGCAAGAATGGGCAGAACAGGAGAAGAACCGGGGGCGATTACCCTATTGTGGACAGCAGGTCTGCCCACCGGGGAGGCTATGAAGAGGCAGGAGGAAGGCGGGCAAAAGCCAAAGCAGCTTCCGCTGCTTCAAAAGGTGGAAAAAAGAAAAAATACAGATTCAGGCCGTGGAAGCTGGTCAGAAATATTGTGGCTCTGCTGCTGGTGCTCCTGGTAGTCTTTACCGGAGTGTTTTACGCACTGACGGGAAACTTCGATAGAGTAGATACAGAAAAGAGCGCTTTTGCCATAGACCCGCAGGTAGCCGATGACCTGAGCGGATACAGGAACATCGCCATTTTGGGGTCGGATGCAAGAGCTGATGAAGGATATGACGGCAGCAGAACCGACGCCATTATCATTATGAGTATTAAGAAGTCCACCGGTGAAATTAAGCTGATTTCGGTTATGCGGGACTCCTATCTGAAAATGGACTATTTTGACGGCACGTCGGTTTTGGACAAGGTTACCCATGCCCACCACTATCTGGGCGGAGTCAATACCTGCGCCTCCCTCAATCAGAGCCTGGACCTGAACATAGAGGAGTTTGTAATCTTTAACTGGAAGTCAGTAGCAGACGCAGTAGACTGTCTGGGCGGCATTGAAATCAATGTAAGTGAGGACGAAATGGGAGACATGAACATCTGGGGTAATGAGACCGCGGCCAATGTCGGCCGTGAGTACACGCCGATTACAGAGACCGGCAAGCAGACCCTGGACGGCGTGCAGGCCACCACATACTGCAGAATCAGAAAGAACAGCGGCGGCGATGAGGGCAGGAGCAAGCGATATAAAGAAGTTGTCGCAGCGACCATGAAGAAGGCTATGCTGCAGCCATGGAAGCTGGCAGAGCTTTCCGAAACCGTCTTTCCGCAAATCAGAACCAACATGAGCCGAACCGAAATGTATACGGCAGTGATAAACGGGCCCCGGTACGATATGGGCAGCAGCATCAGTTGGCCAAAGGACTACTGGGCGGGATATTTAGGCGATATTTCCTATGTGGTGCCGACTACCTTGGAGTCCAACGTTCAGTGGCTGCACAAGAAAGCTTTCGGCCAGGATAATTATCAGGTATCCGATACCTGCAGCCAGATTAATCAGGAGATTAGCTGGGACACGGGGGTATATTAGAGAAAACAGCTGAATTAACAGAAAGGACCTTGTGAGACGGGACTTGCCCGCTTCATAAGGTCCATTTTTTACTTCTTATTTTTACCTCTTATTCTCCAATCTCAGCAAGCTCTTTGTACTTTGCGTCAATTTCCTTCAGCTTGTCGATGATGTGAATCTTCTGCGGACAGTGGGATTCGCAGCTGCCGCACCCGATACAGTCCTTGCCGTTTGGCTGTACCTGGTTGTACTGGTTGGACAGAGAACCCCAAATCCAGTGGAACCCCTTGCTGGCAGCTTCGTTGTACATCTTGAAAATTTCCGGAATCTTGATTTCCTGCGGACATTCGTAGCAGTAGTTGCAGCCGGTGCAAGGCACTAAAATGTCAGCCTGCAGTACCTTGACAGCTTCGTCGATGGCGCTTTTTTCTGCGTCTGTCATGGCCGGACCGCTGAAAATCTCTATGTTTTTTTTCAGGCAGTCAAGCTCTGACATACCGGAGAGGGTGCAGAGTATCCCTTCCTGCTCGTTGACAAAGCGAAGAGCGTAAGACGGATATCCGCAGCTGCTGGCGTCATCTAAAATCTGACAGGCAGCCTGACTGAGGGGTTTTGCCAGCATACCGCCCCGGAGGGGTTCCATGACGATAACCGGTTTATTGAACTCACGGGCTACTTCGTAAAGGGCTTTTGCGCCGTTGATATCCCAGTCCATATAGTTGAGCTGCAGCTGAATAAATTCCAGAGCGTCGCCGTACTTGGTCAGAACTTCCCTGAGAAACTCCGGCGTGCAGTGGAAGGATGCGCCCAGATGGTCAATACGTCCGGCTTCTTTTTCTGTGAGAAGATATTCTATAGCCTGAATTTTTTCTACGGTTTCTAAATCGCCGTCGCCCAGACTGTGGAGAAGATAGAAGTCAAAGTAATCCACTCTGCATTTGGAGAGCTGCTCTTCAAAAATTCTGCTCACATCCTCACGGCTTTCACAAAGCCAACAGGGCATTTTGTCAGCCAGATAGTAGCTGTCTCTCGGGTGCTTTGAAAGGGCGGCTCCGACGAAGTTTTCAGACTCCCCTTCGTGGTATTTATAAGCCGTATCGATATAATTAATGCCCTCCGCCAGAGCGTAGTCAATCATTTCCTGTCCGGCAGCATAGTCGATATTGCCGTCTGCGTCCATAGGAAGGCGCATCATGCCGAAACCGAGACGGGAAATCTTCTTTCCTTTGAAATTAGTATAGTTCATATATCATTCCTCCTGGGTAGTAAATGTTCCAGTATTATTATACACGATGCAGAATTTTGGTAAAGAGGGATTCCGATTATTTCATAAGAGATTTTATGAGAGAATCGTCCAAAAAACATCCCAAAATGCTGGTTTTTCCCAATTAAAGCGCTTTAGCACCCAACAGTGGGAAAGCATTGGAAAATGGCGATTTTATTTTTTTTCATCACATTGTACATCAAAAAAAACATTGATTTTTCAACGCTTTCAGCCGGTTATTGTTGACTTTGAAAAATCGTGAGAGTAAGATGAAGTTAAAGTTGTATACAGAATATAATTGCTATAGAAGAATAGGCAAAGGAGGTAATAGTTATGAACGCTAAGATTCTTTCTCTTCTGCCGGGCGGAGATTGCGGCGGCCTGGGAGGCTGCGGCAAAGATACCTGTCAGGCGTGTGCCGAGGCAATCGCGGCAGGCGGAAGCACGGCCATGTGTCCGGCGTGCAGCCAGGACGCAGTAAACGCCATCGCTGAAATTATGGGCGTAACGCCCGAACCGGCAAAAGACATGATAGCTTTCGTGGCCTGCAGCGGAGATGCGGCAGGAAAAGCAAGATTTGCAGGCTGCAAATCCTGTGAAGAGGCTGTGGCCCAGGGCTTTGACAGAGGCCAATGTAAGAGCGGCTGCGTCGGCTGCGGCTCCTGCACAGAGGTCTGTCAGTTCGGCGCCATGAAGATGGCGGGCGGCGACGTTATCATCGACGCGGACAAATGTAACGGCTGCGGCGCCTGTGCCAATAAAGAAGCCTGCGTACAGGGGCTGATTAAGATGGTGCCGAGAGACGCGACCAATTTTATTCCGTGTTCCAATACGGACGAGGACGACGACAGAGTCAGAGCTACCTGCGGATTTGGATGTATCGGGTGCGGCGACTGCGTCAGAGTCTGTCCGGAGGGCGCTATTGACATCATCGACAACCATGCGGTCATCGATTATGACAAATGCGTCGGCTGTGTAGCCTGCACAGTAAAATGTAAGAAAAAAATCATCGTAGATACCCTTCACGATTTGACCAAACTGAAAGAAAAAGTAGCTTTTGTAAAATGCAGCGGCTTCAATGCGTTCGCCTATAAAGAGGCTGGATTTACAAGCTGCAGGGAAGCGGCGGCCAAAGCAGACCCGAAAGCCATGGGGCTGTGCACCACAGGCTGCGCAGGCCAGGGAGACTGCACCAAAGTCTGTCGCTACGGCGCTATTGAGGTTGTCAATGGAAGCGCCCAGGTCAACCCTGACAAATGCGTCGGCTGTAAAGACTGCTATTACGCATGTCCGAAGAACCTGATTGAGATGGTTCCGTATAAAGGAGCCAAGATGGTGCCTTGCAGCAGCACAGCAGATTACGAAGACAAAGCGCAGGTATGCGGCAGCGCGTGCATTGGATGTGAAGACTGCTTTGCCAACTGTCCAAACGACGCAATCCGCATGGAAGAAGCCCATGCGGTCATAGACCCGGAAGTTTGCGAAAACTGCCAGGTCTGCCAGTACATGTGCCAGAGAGGCGTGATTCAGGAAAGAGCAGTACCTGAGTACAACTACTTACAGAGAGCTGCTCTTGGCATGAGGGAAGGAGAGTGATTACGGTGAGAAAACTAAAGACAATGGACGGAAACACAGCTGCGGCTCACGTTGCATACGCATTTTCTGAAGTCGCCGCCATTTACCCAATCACACCATCCTCACCGATGGCAGAGAGCATGGACGAATGGGTTTCCCAGGACAGAAAAAATATATTCGGTGAAACCGTTAAAATTGTAGAAATGGAATCAGAAGGCGGTGCGGCAGGCGCAGTACACGGCGCTATTACGGCAGGTTCCTATACCTCCACCTTTACCGCTTCCCAGGGACTTCTCCTGATGATTCCAAACATGTATAAGCTGGCCGGTGAACAGACACCGACGGTATTTCACGTAGCAGCCAGAGCGCTGGCGACCCACGCCCTTTCCATATTCGGCGACCACTCCGACGTCATGGGCTGCCGTCAGACCGGATTTGCCATGCTGGCGAGTAACAGCGTCCAGCAGGCCATGGATTTGGCCGCAGTAGCCCACCTTGCCACCATCGCAGGCAAGCTGCCTATGGTGCATTTCTTCGACGGTTTCAGAACCTCCCACGAAAATCAGAAGATAGAAGTATGGGATTACGATGAACTGAAAGAAATGGTAGACTGGGACGCGGTAAAAGCCTTCAAGGCGCGCTCCATCCATCCGGCCCACCCTCACAGCATGGGCTCTGCGGAACAGCCGGAAACTTTCTTCCAGCACAGAGAAGCCTGCAACAGCGCATATCTGGAAACCGCAGATATCGTCAATACATACATGGAAAAGGTCAACGCCAAGATTGGCACCGACTACAAACCGTTTAACTACTACGGCGCACCTGACGCCACAGAAATTATCGTAGCCATGGGTTCCGTCTGCGATGCGGCAGAAGAACTTGTGGACTATCTCAATGCCCGCGGCAAGAAGGTGGGTATCGTCGAAGTACATCTTTACAGACCGTTCTCCGTAAAATACCTGCTGAAGGTCATGCCGGACACCGTAGAGAAAATTGCGGTTCTGGACAGAACAAAGGAACCTGGCGGCCTGGGCGAGCCTCTGTATCTGGACGTTGTGGCCGCGCTAAGAGGAACAAAGTTTGAGAACTGCCTCATCGTCGGCGGTCGTTACGGTCTTGGCTCAAAGGACACCCAGCCGGGCGACATTCTGGCTGTATATGAAAACCTTTGGTCAGACGCGCCGAAGAAGGAATTCACCATCTCCATCACAGACGATGTAACCGGACTTTCCCTGCCGGTAACAGAAAATCCGGACGTAGCGCCAAAGGGTACCAAGGCCTGCAAATTCTGGGGTCTTGGCGCTGACGGCACCGTAGGCGCCAATAAAAACAGCGTCAAAATCATCGGCGACCACACCGATAAGAAAGTACAGGCGTACTTCCAGTACGACTCCAAAAAGTCCGGCGGCGTGACCATCTCCCATCTGAGATTCGGAGACCAGCCGATTAAGTCTACCTACTACGTAAAACAGGCAGACTTTGTGGCCTGCCATAATTCCGCCTACCTGCACCGCTACGAGATGGTAGAGGACGTAAAACCAGGCGGTTTCTTCCTGCTCAATTGCGTCTGGAGCGACGAAGAATTAGAGACCCATCTGCCGGCCAAGGTAAAGCGGTATATCGCAAAGAACAACATTCAGTTCTACACCTGCGACGCCGTTTCCATCGCCAAGGAAATCGGTCTGGGCGCAAGGCGGACCAACACCGTGCTGCAGGCCGCTTTCTTCAAACTGGCGGATATCATTCCTATTGACGAAGCCGTCGGCTACATGAAAGCCGCCATAAAGAACACCTACGGCAAGAAGGGTGAAAATATTGTAAATATGAACATGGCCGCAGTAGACGCGGGGGTTACTCACGTTCATAAAGTAGAAGTACCTGCCGCATGGGCGGAAGCGCCGGATGACGCTCCGGCAGCAAAACTTGTGGGCCGCGACAAGGTACACACCGACTACCTCAACGACGTGCTGGTGCCGACCAATACCCTGACCGGCGACGCAGTACCGGTATCCACCTTCCTGGATACAGCAAACGGCATGATTCCTGCCGGTACCGCCGCCTTTGAAAAGAGAGGCATCGCCACAGACATTCCGGTATGGAACAAAGAAAACTGCATGCAGTGCAACTGGTGTTCCTACGTTTGCCCTCACGGCGTCATCAGGCCGTTTGTCATGGACGAGGCTGAGGTAGACGGTGTAAACGGAGACTACCTTGCCATGAAAGGCGTAAAAGGCAAGTTCTTCACCATGGGTATTTCGGCTCTGGACTGCACCGGATGCGGCTCCTGCGCCCAGGTCTGCCCGGCCAGAAAGAAGGCCCTGGAAATGACCCCTGCGGAAGACCACGTAGTAAGCGCTTCCCAGGAGAAATACGATTACTTATTCCACGAAATTTCAGAGAAGGAACTTCCGTTCAAAGACAACACCGTCAAGGGCTCCCAGTTTAAGCAGCCGCTCCTCGAGTTCTCCGGCGCTTGTCCGGGCTGCGGAGAGTCCCCTTACGCCAAGCTGGTAACACAGCTGTTCGGTGACAGAATGTTCATAGCCAACGCCACCGGCTGCTCATCCATCTGGGGCTGCAGCGCGCCGAGCACACCTTACACCGTAAACAAAGAAGGCAGAGGTCCGGCTTGGGCCAACTCCCTCTTTGAAGATAACGCCGAATTTGGCCTGGGCATGGCCATGTCCATGAAAGCCCGCCGCGGAGAGCTGAAGACCGTGGTGGAGAGATTAACAGATGTGGTAGGGGTTCCGGCAAAGGCATGGCTGGCATCTATGGACGATGCGGAAGCTGCTGAAGAAACGGGTAAGCTTCTGACAGAAGCCTGCCGGGAGATTGCAGGCAGCAACAGCGACGCCCAGTACGTTCTTGACAATCAGGATATGCTGATGAAACCTTCCATGTGGATTTTCGGCGGCGACGGCTGGGCCTATGATATCGGCTACGGCGGTCTGGACCACGTGCTGGCATCCGGCGAAAATGTAAACGTCATGGTATTCGACACAGAAGTTTACTCCAACACCGGCGGACAGTCCTCCAAAGCTACGCCAATGGGCGCGGTGGCTAAGTTCGCAGCTTCCGGAAAATCCGTGAAGAAGAAGGACCTGGCCCAGATTGCCATGGCCTACGGCTACGTTTACGTGGCACAGGTAGCCATGGGTGCAAACCCTGAGCAGACCCTGAAAGCCATCAGAGAAGCGGAAAGCTACGACGGTCCTTCCCTGATTATCGCTTACGCCCCTTGTATCAACCAGGGACTGAAAGCCGGCATGAACAAGTCCATGCTGGAGATGAAGCACGCAGTTCGAGCCGGTTACTGGAATTTGCTGAGGTTTAATCCGCAGCTGGCGGCTCAGGGCAAGAATCCTCTGTCCATCGACAGCGGTGCGCCTAGCGAAAGCTACAGAGACTTCCTGATGAGCGAGGTTCGTTACAACTCCCTGCAGCTGAAGTTCCCTGAAAGGGCAGAAGAACTGTTCAAGAAATCAGAAGCGATGGCTATGGACAGATACGAGCATCTGCTCAGTCAGAAGAAGAGCTATGATAATTAAGGAAGGGGGCGAGCCAATATGAAAATGTTTGAAGTTACATATAAAAGAAGACTCAACGACAACATGGTCTGGCTGAAGATTTATGCACCTCTGGTCGCGAGAAAAGCAAGACCGGGCCAGTTTATCATTCTTCGTACAGATGAATACGGTGAGAGAATCCCTCTCACCATGGCCGGACACAGTGAAGAGGACGGCACCATCGATTTGATTTACGCCGCAGTAGGCAGAACCACCATGCTGATGGACCAGCTTGAGGTGGGAGACTGCTTTGCTGACATCGTAGGACCTCTGGGCAAACCGACCAATATGGACGGTCTGAAGAGAGTCTGCGTCGTAGGCGGCGGTACAGGAAACGCCCTTGCCTATCCTCTGGCCTGCGGCATGCACGACCACGGCGTGGAGACCGTCATGATTGAGGGCTTTAAGACAAAAGACCTTGTGATTCTGGAAGACGAATTCAGAGCAGGTGTAGATGAGCTGTATGTCATGACTGACGACGGTTCCTACGGTGAGAAGGGCTTTACCACTGCCAAGCTGGAGGAACTGATTCAGGCAGGGGAGAAATTCGACGAAGTCATCGCCGTAGGACCTCCGATGATGATGAAATTTACCTGCCAGATTGCAGAAAAGTACGGTATCCATTCCGTAGCTTCCCTGACGGCCTACATGATTGACGGAACAGGCATGTGCGGCGGCTGCCGCTGCAACATCGGCGGAGAAGACAAGTTCGTATGCGTAGACGGACCTGAATTTGACGGCGCCTTGGTTGACTGGGACGAACTGATTCAGAGAAGCGCGTACTACGCAGACCAGGAAGCAGAAGACAGAGCACACGTGTGCCGCTTAACAGGAGGTGTTCGCTACCATGATTAATTTAGTAAGAGAAAAGAACCCGATGCCGGAACAGGCACCGGAGGTGCGCAATAAGAACTTCCTGGAGGTTTCCTCAGGTTATACTGAAGAAATGGCCATCAATGAAGCCATGCGCTGCCTGAAATGCCGGAAAAAGCCTTGCATGAGCGGCTGTCCGGTCATGGTTCAGATTCCTGATTTCATCGCGAAAATCGCTGAGGGCGAATTTGAAGAAGCATACAGAATCATCAGCGAAACCAGCAGCCTGCCTGCCATCTGCGGCCGCGTATGTCCTCAGGAAAATCAGTGCGAGGGCAAATGCGTTCACGGCATAAAAGGCGAACCGGTTGCCATCGGACGCCTGGAACGTTTTGCCGCCGACTGGCATGCTGAAAACTACGGCGACGAAGAAATCAAGCCGGCCGAAAGCAACGGCCACAAGGTCGCCGTCATCGGCGCGGGCCCTGCGGGACTTGCCTGTGCAGGCGACCTGGTCAATAAAGGCTATGAAGTCACGGTTTACGAGTCTCTGCACAAGACCGGCGGCGTACTGGTTTACGGCATTCCGGAGTTCCGTCTGCCAAAGGCCATCGTAGCAGCTGAGGTCGACAAGCTTGCAGCCAAGGGCGTAAAGTTTGTGACAGACGCCATCGTAGGCCGTGCCATTACTGTGGATGAACTGATGGAGGAAGAGGGCTTTGAGTCCGTATTCATCGGCACAGGAGCAGGACTTCCTTCTTTCATGAAGATTCCTGGAGAAAACCTGCTGGGCGTATGCTCTGCCAACGAATATTTGACCCGTATCAATCTGATGAAAGCTTATCTGCCTGAATACGATACGCCGATTCAGCACGCCGACAAGATTGCGGTAGTCGGCGGCGGCAACGTAGCTATGGACGCCGCAAGGTGTGCAAAGCGCATGGGCGCCAGCGAAGTATATATCATCTACCGCCGCAGCATGGATGAACTTCCTGCAAGGGCAGAAGAAGTTCACCACGCTATGGAAGAAGGTATCGTCTTCAAGCTGCTGACCAATCCTGTTTCTATTCAGGGAGACGAGACGGGCCACGTAACAGGTATTGAATGTGTCAACATGGAACTGGGCGAGCCGGACGCTTCCGGACGCCGCAGACCGGTGGTCGTCGAGGGGTCTAACCACGTGATTCCGGTAGACATGGTCATCATGTCCATCGGCACCAAGCTGAATACCCTGATTTTGGACACGACCAACCAGCTTGCCGCCAACGAGAGAGGCGGTATCGGCGCTGACGCAGGGGCGGCCACCAACCGTCCGGGTATCTTCGCCGGCGGAGACGCCGTAACCGGCGCGGCTACCGTCATCAAAGCCATGGGTGCGGGCAAGACCGCGGCCGCAGGCATCGACGAGTATTTGAGCAAATAAAAAATATAGAGTTTCGTGAAAAGGGACCTCCGCTGAGATATGCGGAGGTCCCTTTGACTGAAAATGTATTTTGTGGATTTGCGGTGGATAATTCTAAGTTGATGTTGACAAAATAACTCTTGAATGATATCATGATGTAACGAGTTAGTTATGACTAACTCGAAAGAATGAAAACAAAGGAGGCAATTTCATGTCATTGATTAACAAGGAAGTCAGCGAATTTTCTGTTCAGGCTTATCAGAACGCTGATTTTAAGACCGTTACAAAAGCCGATATTTTAGGAAAGTGGAGCGTATTCTTCTTCTATCCGGCAGACTTTACTTTTGTTTGCCCGACAGAGCTTGAAGATTTGGCTAACAAATATGAAGAGTTTAAAGGGATTGGATGTGAGATTTATTCCGTTTCCTGTGATACACATTTTGTCCACAAGGCATGGCACGATACTTCCGAACGTATCCAGAAGATTCAGTACCCGATGCTGGCAGACCCGACCCACGCGCTGGCAAAGGACTTTGACGTGCTCATCGAAAGCGACGGCATTGCGGAGAGAGGTACTTTCGTAGTGAATCCGGACGGCAAAATCGTGGCTTATGAAGTCAACGCAGGCAATGTAGGCCGTAACGCCGATGAGCTGCTGCGCAAGGTACAGGCGCTGCAGTTTGTAGCGGCCCACGGTGATGAGGTTTGCCCTGCAAAGTGGCAGCCGGGCGCACAAACACTGAAGCCGAGCTTAGATTTAGTAGGACAGCTGTAAGTCATGGGTACGTGGAAACAGGAAGAACTCTATGACGTTGTCGTAATCGGCGGGGGTCCGGCGGGGCTCACCGCCGCTCTTTACTTAGCACGGGCCCGCTATCGCGTCGTAGTGGTGGAAAAGGAACATTTTGGCGGGCAGATTACAATCACCTCTGAGGTGGTCAACTATCCCGGAGTCTTCAGTACCAGCGGAACGCAGCTGACAGAGACCATGCGCAGGCAGGCGGAAAGCTTCGGCGCCGAATTTCTTTTGGCTCAGGTCAGCGGCCTGGAACTTGAGGGCGATGTAAAGACCGTTCACACCAGCCGCGGCGCGCTGCACTGCTTCGGGGTGCTGCTGGCTACCGGCGCCCATCCGCGCAGCGTGGGTTTTGCAGGAGAAGAAGAATTTAAGGGACACGGCGTGGCCTACTGCGCTACCTGCGACGGGGAGTTTTTCACCGGCAAAGAAGTATTCGTCGTCGGAGGTGGTTTTGCTGCAGCAGAGGAAAGCGTCTTTCTGACAAAGTATGCAAAGCACGTGACGATTCTAATCAGAGGAGACGATTTCAGCTGTGCCAAGGCTGCGGCCGATGAAGCGCGGAATCATGAGAAAATTACGGTTTTGACCAACGTACAGGTTAAATCTGTTTCAGGAGATACCGCTCTGCGTACTCTGCGGTACGAGAACAGCAGGACCGGCGAAATCACCGAATATCAGGCGGCAGAGGGAGATACCTTCGGCCTGTTCGTCTTTGCCGGTTACGCTCCGGCCACGGATTTGGTCAGAGGCGTTGCGGAACTCAGCGAGGAGGGGTATATCGTCACCGACCGGCAGCAGAAGACCAGCGTGGAAGGGCTTTACGCAGCCGGAGACGTATGCGTGAAAAACCTTCGACAGGTGGTCACTGCCGTAGGCGACGGCGCTTTGGCGGCCACAGAACTGGAAAAGTACGCGGCAGCCATGCAGCAAAAGACCGGTCTGCGTCCGGCGCTGAAGGAAGTGAAGGACAGCAGGCAGCCTGAGGCTGCGCCGGGTGAACCGGAAGAAAACCGGGACGGCTTATTTTCCGGCGAGATGAAGGCCCAGCTGGAGGCAGTCTTTGCCCGAATGGCAAAACCGCTGGTGCTGCGGCTGTATCTGGATGACAGGCCGGTTTCCGAGGAACTGAAACAGTACATGACGGGACTTGCTGCTTTAACAGAAAAGCTGTCAGTGGAGGTTGCAGACGAATCTTTAGCGGAGGCTCCTTGTGTGGGCATTTTCTGCCAAGACGGAACCGATACAGGACTGGCATTTCACGGGGTTCCCGGCGGCCATGAGTTTACGTCTTTCGTCCTGGGGCTGTACAATGCGGCAGGACCGGGACAGGCTCTGGGAGAAGAGACTGCCGCACGGATTCAATCCATTGGAGAGCCGGTGGATATGAAGATTCTGGTCTCCCTGTCCTGCACCATGTGTCCGGAACTGGTGACCGCGGCTCAGAAGATTGCGGCGGAGAATCAGAATGTCAGGGCGGAGGTTTACGACCTGAATCATTTTGCAGAGCTGAAGGACAGGTACAACGTCATGAGCGTGCCTTGTCTGGTGGTAGGGGATACGAAGGTGTCCTTCGGAAAGAAAAACATCGAGCAGCTGTTGGATTTTATTCAGGGGTAAAAATAAGTTATATGAGAAGAGTCGGTCAGAGAGATCGGCTCTTTTTGTGATGAAAGGAATTGTAGACGGATTTATCTTAAAGTTGACAATTATCTAAAAACGGAGTATAATTCAATAAAAGAAATGAAAATATTATTGCATTTATTATCAAAAATGGGCAAAGGAGAAGAGAACCAATGTCGAAAAAGAATTATGACAGCTTACCGGATGAGAAAAAGAAGGAGATTATTCTTAAAGCAAAGACACTTTTCATAGAACACACCTATGAAGAGGTCACAACCAACATGATTTTGGAGTATCTCGGTCTTTCACAGGCTACATTTTACAGATATTTTCACGATAAGGAAGATTTATTTTTAGTTATGCTGGAGGATTTGGTGGATTATTCCGATTTGTCGGAGGACTTTATCTATCGTCCCGTAGAAAATGAAAGCAGCTTGGACCACAGATTGCTGTATACCATTAGAAACGCACCGGAGAGTACGCTGCGCAAGCTTTATTTTGGAAAATATAAAGACCAGACCAAAGCAGTATTCTTAAAGGAATTGCTGAAGTTGAAATATGAGGGCATACTTAGAGAGGACGTCGATGTAGACCTGATAGCATATATGTACGGTACAACCATGTATAATCTGCAGATGTATTTTCAGGAAACTGGTTTAAATACGTTAGAGGATGTAGGGCTTTGTTCTAAAATCATCAATAACTTTTATCACACATTTTTCCGCTACGGCCTGTTAAAGCCTGAAGAGGAAATAAAAAAGGATGAGTAGAGCAGAGCTGCAATGCGCAAGAGAAAAGAAAGATGGAGGAAAAAGAAATGAAACAAAAAATGAAAAAGGCCATAGGGATTCTTCTTGTGTTGGCAATGAGCTTCAGTATTGCCGCATGCGGCAGTAAAAGCAGTGAAGAACGGGATACACTGACATACATTGCCTATTTCCCGAGCGACTCCCTTGTTCCGCTGGATATTGCATTGTGCGAACCGAATATTCTGCACGCAATCTATGACGGATTTGTAAAAATGGGGTCAGACGGAGAGATGGAGCCGATGCTTGCTGAAAGCTGGGAGGATGACAGTGAGAAAACCGTTTTTCATCTGAACAAAGAGGCCAAGTTCCATGACGGAACACCGGTTACTGCAGATGATGTTATTTTCTCCCTGGATTTGTACTATAACGATGGGCCATATTCCTTTGGTTTTCAAGAAAACATCGCTAAATACGAGAAGAACGATGACTATACGGTAACCCTTTACAAAGCAGTTCCGTATACCAATCTGCTGGCCTTCAGTATTGAAAATATCTATATTTTGCCTCAAAAAGCCTATGAAGCAGACGAAGAGGGATTTGCAAGCGATCCAATCGGAAGCGGTCCGTATCGTTTCGTTTCGCAGGGCTCCGATGGAACTGTCACTTTGGAAGCTTTCGAGGATTACCATCTGGGCGCCCCTGAGGTAAAGAATATCGTAGTAAAGCCGCCGGTAGATTCGTCGACTGGAGTGGTGGCTATGGAAACCGGAGAAGCGGACTTGATGATGGATGTGCCAATCAGCCAGCTCGCTGTAGTAGAAGGAAATGATGATTTAACCCTTGTTACCAATGAAAGCTCATGGTCCTGCAATACGCTGCTGGCAATGGGAGATACCTTTAAAAACGACCCTAACCTGCGCAAGGCGGTATTTCATGCGGTTAACCGTGAAAATGGCGTGAAATTGGCTAATGGAGGAATCGGAAGCGCGTCCACCGAGCTGTTTTCCACCCGTATCATGGGAGACTATGCCGGCATGGATTACGGTCCGTTCTATGATGAAGCATTGGCAAAGGAATATCTGGAAAAATCTGATTACGACGGAAAAGAGTTTACTATCGTAATCTGGCAGGATTCTGATTTGGCCGAGTCCATTCAGAGCGACCTGATGAAGATTGGAATTAAATGCGGAATTGAGCAGGTGGACAGTAACGCCTGGTACGACATGCTGTTTAACGGAGAGCTGGAGCTGACCATTGCACCGCTTGGCTCCATGACCGGAACTGTAGAGAGCCTGCTTATCAGCATGAGCAGCGATGGAAAGACCTACGGTGTAAACATGGCCCACAGTGAGGAGTACGATGCCGTTGTAAATAAGATGAAGAATGAGAAAGATGACAAGGCCCGTGCCGAGCTGGTAAAAGAGGCTTTGAAACTGCTCTATGACCGGGCAGATGTAATCAGTATTTACGATACGCCGTTCTCCTATGTAATCAACTCGGATTTTGATTACGTAAACAAAGCAGGCGCTGCCGCCTTATGCCTGTACTTCGGTGATATTAAACTGAGCAAGTAATAAAATGATGCAAAAGATAACGTTACCAGAGCCTACCGGAGTATATCCGGTAGGCCTATGTCACAGGATATATTGGGATTGGGACGAGGGCGAAAAAAAGCCCTTGTCTTTGACCATTTACTATCCGGCAGAAGCGGGAACCGGCCAGGGACCTGCTGCCTACGCATGTCACCAGGCTTTAGAGACCATGGAGCTTCCGGCAGCGGTTGATACTTGCTGCCAGGAGAATGCGGAAATTTCCCGTGACGGCCCTTTTCCGCTGGTACTGTTCAACCACGGTTATCTGACCTATGAAATGTGCAACAGCGTACTGTGTACAGACCTTGCGTCTCATGGTTTTATCGTAGGGGCTATCGGTCATACCGGAGAAGCAGTTGTAAAGCTTCCGGACGGCAAGGTTATGCCCAAAGAACAGAAGTATGTGGACATGGTATACGAACCGGATCTCAATGGGAAAATAGGCGGCATTATAGAGCAGATTGAAAGTCTCAGGCCGGAAACTGCCCCGGGAGAGCAGCTGACGAAACTGATTACGGAATATTACAGGCTGCACGACGGAAATCTGAACATACGGGCGAATATATGGCAGCGGCACACTGTAAAAGCAGCGCAGTATTTACTCGATGATAAAAATGGCTTTACGGCTTATCTGGATACCAGAAACGGCGTAGGTCTTACAGGACACTCCTTTGGAGGCGCCGCTGCGGCCAATTGCTGTGCGGATTTCGACCTTTTCAGCTGCGGTATCAATATGGACGGCGCACAGCTTGGGTCCAGCTTTGGCCGCGATATCGGTAAACCTTTTATGTGTTTGAGCGGAGAGGACGGCGGACTGATTCTCTGGGACATGTTGTCCAGAAATCATGCAGATACGTACCATGGTGTTTTTTCAGGGGTAGAACACATGGGCTTCACCGACAGAGGCGTATTATCTTCGCTTTTTCAAAAAAAACTGCCGTGCGTCGGGAAGCGGAATCCTGAAGAAGTGAGACAGGCGCTAACCGCATTACACTTACAGTTTTTCAGTAAGTATCTGACAGGCCGGGATATTGAAGTGAGTCTCACAGGGGTAAGTGGAATGTGCCTGCGTGTAAAACGTAAGGCGGAAGGGTGGTGAAAACAATGCTGAAATATATCGTCAAAAAAATATTGATGATTATTCCTACTCTGATTGTCGTCATATTTTTAATCTTCTTTATTCTGAATATCGTTCCAGGCAATCCTGGACGAATCATTTTGGGCCAGGACGCGTCACCTGAAGCGGTGGAAGCCCTCAATATTGAACTGGGCATGGATAAGCCTCTGCTGGAACGCTTTGGACAGTATATGATTGACGCTGTACATTTGGATTTCGGAGAGAGCTATCGGACAAGAGAGCCTGTTTTCGATGAGATTCTGCAGAAGTTTCCAACAACACTGATGATTTCTTTTCTTGCAATTATCTGCATGTCGCTCATTGGAATACCGCTGGGCATCATTTCCGCTGTGCGGGAATACAGCGTGCTGGACTATACGCTGACGGTCACTTCATTGCTTTTGGCGTCCATACCAGGCTTCTGTCTGGCCCTGGTTCTGATTATGATTTTTTCACTACATCTGGGCATACTGCCGCCTATGGGAACGGGAACGGTACTGCATTATATACTTCCGGTGCTGACGCTGACCCTCCCCAACGCGGCATATCTTGCCAGACTGACGCGAACCTCTATGCTTGAAACCATGCGGGAAGACTATATTCGCACGGCACAGGCTAAAGGCGCCGGAGAGATGCGCATTATTACAAGACATGCGCTGAAGCCGGTATTGATGCCGATTATCACTGTGCTTGGCATTGACCTGGCGTGGCTTCTGGGAGGCGCGCTGATTGTGGAGATTATCTTTGGTCTGCCGGGAATCGGAAGCGTTATTGTCAAGGCTGTAAAGCTGAAAGACGCGCCGATGATTATGGCGATTACCATATTTCTTTCCATTATGTATAAAGTTATCATGTTAATCTGTGATATCATTCAGGGCATTGTTGACCCAAGATTAAAGACGAGATTGCGTTAGGAGATAACATTATGGCCAAGAAACATATACAAGAAGGAACGCCGATGCCGCCAGCCGCCGACATGTGGTTTCGTTTAAAACAAAATAAAGCGGCAATGTTCGGATTGGTGGTTGTCATTTTTCTTATTGTGGCGGCAATCGTCGCTCAATTTGCCATAGATTACAGCGACGTAGTGGAACCCAATGCGGATGAGTGTCTGCAGGCCCCGTCCAGGGAGCATATCTTTGGAACAGATGACAAAGGCAGGGATTTGTTTATCCGTGTTATGTACGGAGCAAAATACAGTCTGACCTTCGGCATTGTCTGTACCCTTTTCTCGCTTCTTGCCGGCGCTGCCCTTGGAGCAGTAGCGGCTTTCTTTGGCGGAAAAGTGGATTCTGCCATTACCTTTGTCGTTGACGCGGCAATGTGTATTCCGGGAACGCTGCTCTCTCTCAGCCTGGTAGCAGTTTTAGGAAAAGGCTTTATCAATTTAATCATAGCCATTACCATTTCATCGATACCCAGCTTTGCCCGTATCGTGCGATCCATATTGCTCACGGTAGTAGAACAGGATTACATAGAGGCGGCCCATGCTCTGGGGGTTTCCAATCTGCGCATTATCTTTGTCCATGCGCTTCCTAATGCCATTGGGCTGATTGTAGTCAACGCGGCAATGAACGTGTCCGGACTTATCATGTCAGCTGCGGGCCTTAGTTTTATTGGAATGGGCATTCAGCCTCCTAACCCTGAATGGGGAGCAATGCTCAGCGACGCCCTTGAATATATGCGTATCTGCCCGCACATTGTTATATTCCCGGCTATTGCCATTGTTTTAACAGCGCTCAGCTTTAACTTGCTGGGAGACGGTCTGAGCGAAGCTTTGGATCCAAGAATGAAGGAGTAGTAATATGAACGAAAATCCACTGTTAGAAGTCGAAAATCTTGAAGTTGTATATAAAAGCGACAAACGGGTGGTTCGTGCAGTGAACAATATCAGTTTTTCCATTGGACGTAAAGAAACACTGGGCCTCGTAGGAGAAACCGGCGCAGGAAAGACTACGACTGCGTTGTCCATTTTACGGCTGCTGCCTGAACGTACAGGAAAGATTTTAAACGGCTCGATTACCTTTGACGGAATCCCGCTTCTTGCACTTAGCAAGGCGGAGATGATGGCCATTCGCGGTGCAAAAATTTCCATGATATTTCAGGACCCGATGACTGCCCTGAATCCGGTAGTACCTATTGGTAAACAGATAGAAGAGTCCTTATATCTGCATAATGTGGACGGAAAAAGTCCGCAGGAACTGAGCGCCAGAGTAGATGAAATGCTGAAACTGGTAGGTATCCCTCCGGAAAGGAAACACGAATACGCCCATCAGTTTTCCGGCGGCATGAAGCAGAGAGTGGTAATCGCCATGGCCTTAGCCTGTTCTCCTAAACTTCTTATCGCCGATGAACCTACTTCGGCGCTGGATGTGACAATTCAGGCGCAGGTGCTGGGTATGATGTCCGAACTTAAGCGTAAGCTTGACATGAGCATGATTATGATAACCCACGACTTAGGGATTGTGGCTAAGACATGCGATAAGGTGGCGGTACTATACAGCGGCGAAATTGTTGAATACGGCACTTTTGAAGACTTTTTTCTCAAAGATGTACATCACCCTTATACGACAGGGTTATTTGGGAGTATTCCGGACATATACGGTAAGCAGGAACGTCTGCATCCCATAGAGGGAGGCATACCGGACCCGGCTAATCTTCCAAAGGGATGTAAATTCCATCCGAGATGTCCCCAGTGTACTGATGTCTGCCGTGTGCAGGAGCCGGGGATTTATACCGAGGGAACACACTCCATAAAATGTCATCTGTTTGTATCGGAGGAGAACCATGCGTGAAGAGTTGTTATTGCAGACGATAAATCTGCAGAAATATTTCGATGTGCCCAAGGGTAAACTCCATGCGGTAGACAACGTAAATATTGAAATTAAAAAGGGAAGAACCCTGGGGGTCGTGGGTGAATCCGGCTGCGGAAAGACCACCCTGGGCCGTACTGTTCTGGGATTGCTGCAGGCAACAGGAGGCCAGATTATATTTGACGGGCAGGATATTACCAAAATGTCTCCAAAGCAGTTTAAGGCATTGCGCAAGGATATGCAGATTATCTTTCAAGACCCCTACAGCTCTATCAACCCGCGGCATTCGCTGAAGAAAACCATTGGAGAACCGCTGCTGGTAAACGGTATTATAAAAAACCGCAGGGCCAGGGAGGAAAAGGTCAGAGAGCTGATGGAGGTGGTAGGCCTGTCTGCAAGACTGGAAAACAGCTATCCCCATGAGCTGGACGGAGGCCGCAGACAGCGTGTAGGCATCGCAAGGGCGCTGGCTGTATCTCCTAAATTTATTGTATGCGATGAACCTGTCAGCGCACTGGATGTATCCGTTCAGGCCCAGGTGCTGAATTTGCTGATGGATTTACAGCAGCAGATGGATTTAACCTATATGTTTATCAGCCATGATTTAAGCGTGGTACGCCATATCTCCACCGATATTGCCGTCATGTATTTGGGCCAGTGCGTGGAAATGGCACCCAGTCAAAAATTGTTTGAAGACCCCAAACATCCGTATACTAAGGCGCTGATATCGGCAATTCCTATTCCGTCTGCAAAGGCCAGAGAAGTAGAAACTGAAATCATTCGAGGGGAAATCGTTTCACCGGTCAACCCGGCGCCAGGCTGCCGTTTTGCTTCGCGCTGTCCGTATGCGACGGAGGCATGTACGGAAAGAGATGTGCCTCTTGCGCTGACGGATGATGAACACTATGTTGCATGTAATTTATATAACGATAAGGAATGAGGATAAAAATGTCTGAAGCTGAGAGGATGAAAGAAGCATATACACGTGCAGCCCGAATCTGCTTGGCCAATCGTACAAAACATGTTCTAAACGAAAGGCCTGTTGTGCACTGGATTGCAGGAAGCGAAGACTTCTGGTTTGAAAGGGACATTGTTATTGACGAGGAAAAGCTGGGGAAGGAGTACTGCAGATATTGCCATGGGCAGAAAGCTGTAAAGAAACTTTTCGACCATGAGCGCTTTAGGCTGGCGATTCCCGAGTTGGCCTGTCATGATGTGCGGGATTTACCGATTACCGTACATGAAGTCGATGGGATAGAAGAGAAACTCTGGTTTTCAGTGGAGGATACGGAAGACGAGTACCTCTATGACCTGGCTGCAGAAACAGTGGAAAAGCTGTCTGTGCCCCTTCACGCTCAGGGACAGGAATTGTCGCCGAACCGTAAATATGCTTTATACCAGCGGGATGGAAATCTGTTTTTAAGAGAAGCTGCGTCAGATAAGCATATACAGCTTACCTTTGACGGAGGTCAGGATATTACTTATGCTGAGCGCTACCGGATGTGCAGCGAGAAAGCTACTGCGGAAACCCCGCGTATTATGCCGCTGGGACTAAAGTGGTCTGCCGATTCTCGCTACGCGCTGAGCTATAAAATTGATGCTGCCAAAACCAGCCGGCTGCACTTGCTGCAGTCTGTGCCCATAGACGGCAGCCCGGTGCCGAAGGATATTAACTATCCCTATTCCTTTCCCATGGATGAAGAGATTCTCACTGCACAGGTTTTGTTGATAGATATAAAGACAAAACAAGTGGAGCCTGTTCTGCTCGGGGAAGAGCCTTTGACTTTGTTCACCACGTCCATGTTTGACGCAGCAGGAGACCAGGTTAAATGGAGCGCCGACGGAAAAACAGCCTATCTGGTCAGGTATGACCGATACTACAAAAACGCCCAGGCAGTTTTCATTGATGTGGAAAGCCGCACTGCCCGCATTGCTGCGGAGCAGAGCTATGAAACCTTTGGATTTACAGAGTATTATGGGATGGCTGCCCAGGAAAAATTTCTTGACTCGGGATTGTTTTACATACCTTCGCGAAAAGAACTGATATGGCTTTTGGAGCGGGAAGAGTACGGCAGTCTATATGTCATCGACGCAGATTCCGGCACCTTTAAATATGAACTGACGCCGGGAGATTTTACTGTACGGCGCATCCGGTACTACGACCCGGAGGCGGAAATCATATATTTCTCCGCTTCAGGTGTGAAGGAAGGGATTGACCCCTATTATCAGTATCTATGCAGCGCACCTTTAGGGGGAGGAGCGGTAAAGGTTATCAGCAAAGAGGACGCCGATCATACAACTCTTTTCTCTCCGGAAGGAAAATATTTTGTGGATACCTTTTCCACATTGTGGACTCTGCCGCAGACTGAAGTCTTTGACCTCCATGGAGAACCTTTATGCCATGTTGCAGAGGCGGATATCAGCAGAATCCTGGAAAAAGGGTACATCGCGCCGGAGCCGTTTACCGCTTTAGCCCGCGACGGCAAAACCGAGCTCCACGGCATTTTGATGAAACCCTATGATTTTGACCCGCAGAAAAAATACCCTGTCATAGATTATGTGTATGGAGGCGGCCAGCGTATCAACGTGCCTAAGTCGTTCTGGTTTCATGAGGAATTGGGATTTGACCCTATGGGAGGATTGCAGAGCCTGGCGCACCTTGGTTTTGTCGGGATTATTGTGGACGGATTGGCGACTCCCCTGCGGGGAAAGTCCATTCACGATATGGCCTATCAAAAGCCGGAGGAATGCTGCGGTCTTGGCGACCATGTTGAGGCTATCCGCCAGCTGGCGGCGAAGTATAGCTGGATTGATACGGATAAGGTAGGAATATGGGGAAGCTCCGGCGGCGGATATGCCGCAGTGAGAGGGCTGCTGGATTATCCTGAAGTTTATAAAGCCGGAGTATCTCTATGCGGAAATCAAGACCAGCAGTTATATGGAACCCATTGGGGAGACAGGTGGATTGGACCTTACAGCCAAGAGGCGTATTATGGACAGAATAACTGCAATTTCGTGAAAAACCTGCAGGGACATCTTCTTCTGGTTCATGGAGACATGGATGATAATGTGCATCCGTCTTCCATGATGCAGCTTGCCGACGCACTCATAAAGGAGGGGAAGGATTTTGACATGCTCCTATATCCCAACAGCAGTCATGGCCTGGACCAATATCCTTTTGTGATACGAAAGCGCTGGGATTTCTTTGTGAGAAATCTTTTAGGGTGTGAACCACCTCGCCATTTTCAGATAGAATCGATAGAACAATAAAAAACAGAAAAACAGCTGTGGGCTTAGGCTCTCAGCTGTTTTTCTGTTTTTATTTCGTGTATTTCTCTATCCAGTCTGCAATTTCAGTAAGCCGCTTGATTCGGTGTTTCGGCTTTCCGCTGCGGGAGAGCTCGTGGTTTTCTCCCTTAAACCAAACCAATTTCGCATCGACTCCTTTTGCCGACAGTGCCGTGAAAAGCTGCTGCGCCTGTCCAATGGGACAGCGATAGTCTTCATCGGAGTGGATAAACAGGGTAGGCGTTGTAATATTGCCTGCGTATTTTAGCGGGGACTTATCCCACAGTTTTTCCGGCGTATCAAAGAAGTCGGCGGCCTGCTGGTCCGCAGCGAAATAGGTACCGATATCAGAGGTGCCATAGAATGAAATCCAATCGGAGATGGAACGTTGGGAAACGGCACAGGCAAAACGATTGGTGCGACCGATAATCCAGTTTGTCATAAAACCTCCGTAGGAACCGCCTGTAACGGCGATTCGATTTCTGTCAATCTCCGGATATTTTGCCAATACTGCATCTGTAAAATCCATGATATTTTGGTATTCTACCGTACCGTATTTTCCCCGAATATCCATAAAGTCATTTCCTCTGCCGTCAGAACCCATGGGATTACAGTAAAATACAAAATAACCCAAGGATGCCCAAAATTGCATTTCGTGGAAAAAAGCTGCTCCAAAGGCCGTTTTGGGACCGCCGTGAATATGAAGAATCCCAGGATAAGTTTTTGTCCTGTCGTAATTTATGGGCCTGAGAATCCAGCCGTCGATACGTTGTTCCTCTGATTTTATGGTTATCATCTCCGGCGGAGCGATATATTTCCCTCTGATAGCCTCACCGTTGAAATTGCTCAATCTGGTTATATGGCCGTCGTTTCCAATCTGATAAACCTCAGCAGGCCGGTTTTCAAAGAGGCCGGTACAGAGAAACGTTCCGCCTGTGGTGACAGTAAAGCAGTCTACAGAGCCTTCTGCGGAAGAAACCGGCAGAACATTACCCTCCGGAGTCAGTTCCATCAGGCTTGCCCGGTTTTCTTCTGTTGCGATGAAATAAAGGGACTTTTCAAACACCTGCCCTTTATTTCCGCTGCCATAGCGGCAGTCACTGGCAATCGTAGAGCCGTAGGCCAGATCAGGGTCGCAGAAAACGCACATTTTCCCATTTTTCAAAAGATAAAATGCCGGATTCTGTTTTAGACCGTAGGCGGCGCAGTCAGTAGCCAGCAGAAGAAGCTGTCCGTTAAAGTCGAAGATATCGCTGATGATAAAATCCTCTTTATCATACAGTACCGTAAGGGATTCCGTCAGGAAATCGTAGCAATAGAGGGCGCCGAAGCGGCTGGGCAGTTTTTTTCTCCTGCCTGCGGAGAAAATCAGCTTTCCGCTGACTATTGCAGCTGCCTGCACGGAGATGTCCGGGGGTGTAATTCGTCTGACAGCGCCATTTACAGCGCTATAGGAAAACAGCGCCGATACAGTATTTTCTATAAATCCGTTTCCGTTGGCATAGTAAACATTATTTTCGATGATGTGATAATCAGCATTTTCAGCCCGTTCCCGGATTAACTTCTCCCTGTCGTCTTCTGACATGGAGTATTCGTCAGGGTGGCTGCAGTCTATAACAGCCGTGAAGTAGTACATTTCCCTGCCCGCAGGGTGCAGTTCACCGGCTTTCAGGGGAAGCTCAAATGCCTTCTCTGTGCTGCAGTCCCAAATATTCAGCCGGTAATATGTTGTGGACACCTGCTGCCGGGATTCTTTAACCGGGGGACCAGGAAAGAGAATGTGAGCGTCATCTTCCCAGAAGTACTCGCCTTTCCCGTTGACAGGACCCAGCCTTTTTACTGCTTCCTGCTCTAAAAGATAAAGGTCATTGTGATAACAGTTGTCTGTTTCATCGGAACTGGTCAGAACAAAGGCTGCCCGCTGGCTATGGGGAGCAGCTTTTATATTGCTGGGAAATTGATATTTCAGTAAATCCTGCGGCAAAATTCTGTTCATGGAACGTGAACCATCCTTTCTGTAGTCTTCTGCCCACTTCAAAGTTCCTCATAGGAAAGGACTTCGGTGCAGCGTTCTAATTGAGAAAAGTTAAAGCCCTGTGTGTCGGATTCCGCTTCTCCCTCCTGATTGTCATAGGGGTCGGCTCTCCACTGGAGTTTAGGTACGGTAAAAGGAGCCTGGAAACCGTTGTTGGCAACCATGCGGAAGGAATCCAGATTACCAAAGTAGAACCTGCGGCTCTCCTCGCTTCCGGCTCTGACTGCAGCTACGCCATAAGAAGGGTCGGCCGAAAGCCAGCCGTAAGGGGCGATATAAAAGCGCGCCCAATCGTGGGCACATGCGAAATCCGGTTCCGCCGCCATTCCGCTCTGCCACTGGGCCGGAATTCCCACGGCGCGGCACAGGGTTATAAAGAGCAATGAAAAGATGCCGCAGTCGCCGCTGAAATTCCGGGCACAGGTTTCGGGAATATTTTCCAGAACGAAATAAGCGGGCATAAAGGTGTATTTCGTATTGAGAGTGATGAAATCATAAAAGGCCCGGGCTTTTTGCAGCGGGTCGCTGAGACCTTCTGTCAGTGAAGCTGCAAGCGCGCGGATGTAAGGCGTAAACACGATATGAGGCGGCTGCTCCTCTGTACACAATGACGGCTGGGATAAATCAGCTTTCATTTTACTGATGTCGTGATAGACAGCCGTGTAGACATAGGAATATTCTACCACGAAAGGGTGATTCTCTTCCATATGCTCTTCCCAGCATACGGTGCGCTGAATGGCGTCGGAAGGCGCTATCACCCCGTTTTCGGGGTATATTTTCTCGATTTTGATTTCGGTCTGCTCCGGGCAGTCAGAAGGAATCGGCAGGTGAACGCGCAGAAACATGCCGGGGGTAAATTCGGTATCTTTGAGACGAATACTGGCACGCATGCGAATGCGATTGGAGAAGCGGCCGGTCTCCTGCAAAATACGGCGCATGCGATGCAGGTGGGCGGCTTCCGTAAAATTCCCCTCTGCGCCGTCAAGACGGATGCCGGCACGGCGGGCAAAATCAGGGTCTGTCTTTACAAGGGTTGGGAAAAACTCCTTAAAATACCGCGGCTCGCCTTTTACATAAATCCAGCCGATTTCACCGGCATCGACTCGCTCGTCAAATTCCTCTTCTGAGAAATCTGAGACGTGACGGCGAAGGATATGGAGTGCTTCAGCCCGTGTATAGGGATAGTCTTCCGGCAGACGGCGGATGATTTCCCGCTGTGCTGTAAGACATGCGCGCAAAGGCGCCGGAATACTGTTCATGGACAGCCGCCGGTCTATGAGGCCGATGGCTCCGTCAAAATCGCCGTAATATTTTCGGCGTAAAATATCCTCGGGCAGGCCAATGTTGAGATAATATAATGTGTCGTTGATGTTCATAATACCCTCTGTAATATCTGATAATTGTTGTAATTCAGCTATTTCTGACACGTCCAGTTTATCATATTGACCTGCGGTTTGCAATACGGGAATATAAAAAACGTGATAATAATATTTATAAAGTTATCATAATTTTGTCGTTAAGGTGAGAAACTGAGTGGAAGCTGCGGGAAATGCTGTCCACTGCCCTCAAGTAGTCTGCCGCATCTGCGAATTTTGGCTGATATGTATCAATGATGCGCTGAGCCTTGTCCGCGCCGTCAGACAGCAGGCACTGTACCATCTGTACCTGAAAGGCAGCCGCGCCCAGTACCGCTGTTTCCGGATTCTTTATGAAGAAGCTGTCGCTGTGAAGAGGATTGCAGCCTCCGCCGGCATAAGCCTGCAGGGTGGGCATCAGCTGGGAAAGGTCGCCCATATCGGTACAGCTGGCTCTCCAATTTGACCAATCACAGGTGAGCGGAATATGTAAAGCTGGTTTAAGTGTTTCAGCCAGGGAAATGAGGGCAGGTGCGTTTTCCAGCGGAAATGCACCGTGGGTATCCTGAATCGTCAGCTGGGCCCCAAGAGCGGCAGCGCAGCAGGACATAGCGCGATTTATTTTACGATTTGTCAGGGTCAGAGAATCAACAGTTTTAGCGCGGACGTAGGCTTCCATACCCACTCTGTCCGGTATAGAATTTGCGGACGCGCCGCCGTCTGTAATAATTCCGTGAAACCTGATGTAATCTTCGTCTCGAAAGGTTTCTCTCAGTGCATTGGAGGCCTGCAAAGCAAGGGAGGCCGCATATAGCGCATTCACGCCGTTTTCAGGGGCTGCGCCGGCATGAGAACTGACGCCGTGAAAAATGGGGTTTTTTATAATGCAGCCGTTGCACCCGCCGAATATGCGTATGCCCTCTTCCGGCTCCGGTAAAGTATGTACCAAGATGGCTATTTGACAGTCTTTGAACATGTTCCGGTAAAGAAATTCTGCTTTGCCGGCGGGATAATGAATGAGACCGGATTCTATGAGGGTTTTTCGATATTCCAGTTCGATAAGCTCTTCTGCGGGTACAGCGGCAAAGCGCACGGAACCACAGAGACGATCTGATACGACTTCTTCTCTTAATATGGAAGCAACACCGATAAGTGCCGCGCACTGGGCATGATGGCCGCAGGCGTGGGCCGCCCCGTTATCCGGGTTATGAGCATAATGGGCAGGCATAAAAAGGGCGTCAAGCTCGGCCAGGATAAGAAGCTTTGGGCCGGGCGCACCAAAATCCAAATCTGCTGTAAAACCGGGGATATTCCCGGCAGGGGTTACAGTGTAACCCAGACTCCTGAAGGCAGATTCCATATACGCCGTGGTTTCCCATTCTTTAAACCCGGTTTCGCCATGGGTGAATATAAATTGTTCAGCCTCCAGCATGGAGGTACGGTATTTGTTGCAGAGAGTTTCCAGTTGCTGCTTATTTATCATATTTTTACCCTTTATAATAGATTTAGGTTTTTGAGGGTACCTATAAACCTGCGGCAGAGCTGCAGTTTTATATCTGCCGCTTAAGGACGGGATAACGGATAGACGATGTGAATTACGTTGATTCCCGGAATATCAGAGACAGGTTCTTTATGATGCCAGGCCTTGTAGCCGTCTCTGGGATGAACGAAAATTGAGCTGGTTTTCGGCGACATGTGAGCAAGGCCGCGGAGCAGGTGGTCTATGATTTGCGGTGGATAGGGGGTACCGGAATGAGAGTACAGAACCTGCCCAATCGGATAGTCTCTTTTTATCTGAGAAAGCACATTGTAAAGCTTTTCTGCAGGAGCGCTGTGGTCGAACATAATCCAAAGGCTGGGGCCGATATTGTCACCCGCAATCAGTGTGCCGCTTTGACAATCGAACAGGGCCAGAGAACCGACGGTATGGCCGGGCATGAAAATCACTTCTGCCGTTCTGCCGCCCAGGTCGAATTTCTGATGGTTTAGAGGCTGCAGAAAGCTTATCTTTTTATAAGTCAGATAGGATTCTCTGTCAAAATCTTCAGGGTAGGGATTGACCGCTTTCCCGCTGGCGGCTCTGCGGTCCAGATAAGCCAGCATGTAGGCCTTTCTGCGCTGGTAATCGGCGTAGACCGCTTTTTCAAAGGGGTGCAGAAAGGCGGCCTGACTGAAAAGATAGTTTCCTCCTGCATGGTCCAGGTGACCGTGGGTGTTGATAATCTGTAAAGGCAGCTCTGTCAGCTGCTTAATGGTTTCGGGAAGGTTTGCGAACCCGTAACCTGTATCCACCAGCAGGGCTTTTTTCTTTCCGACTATGAGTGTACAGCAGACGCCGCTGGGTTCCTGAATATGAAACAGTCCCGGGGCTATTTCTCTGACTTTGTAAAATGAATCGGACATCTCCTAGATACTCCTTCCATGATAATTCTCTATATACAGTATAGCACGAATAAAGCCATTGTTGTAAAACAGAATTATGATTTCCGTTTTCCTTTTGCGTTCTCGACCGGCATGATAGAAAATCTGCGCCGCCGGCGGCGAATTTATGCTATACTATTAAAAAAGAAAGAATAGGTAGCGCGATGAAAAAAATTATGATAGGCGGGGTAGAGACCACCGCAAATGAATACGACGATTATGGGAAGGCCCTGGCGGAACTTGGGGCGGAAGGGTTTCTGTCCCTTGACCCATCTGCCCTTGCAGCAGCGGACGGGCTGCTTCTGCCGGGAAGCAGCCAGGATATGAACCCGAAGCTGTGGGGTGAGAAGGATATCTGCTCCAACGATATCAACGATGAGCTGGACCGGATTCAGTGGAATCTTTTAGAGCTTGCCATGAAGCAGGGAAAGCCGGTGCTGGGTATCTGCCGCGGCATGCAGTTTATCAATGTATATTTCGGCGGAACCCTGATTCAGGAGCTGCCCTGTGCTGCGGAACACAAGGAGAGAAACCCGGAACAATATCATCCTTTGATGCATCTTCCCGGCAGCTGCATGGCTGAACTCTTTGGAGAGACATCAGAGGTTAATACTCGCCATCACCAGGGGGTAGGTCTTATCGGGGACTCATTGGAGGCGGTTTCGCTGTGGAACGACGGGGAAGACTGCGTGGTGGAGGCCCTCTGGCAGAAAGACTGCCGGATGCTGGGTGTTCAGTGGCACCCGGAGGGAATGTATCTGCATGGTGATGAAAATCAGAGGCGGGACGGAGAGAAGCTGCTGCGGTGGTGGCTGGAGCTGGTATGATATTTTTCAGGAGATGAATTGGCGCAGAGGACTGGTTAAATGTGAAGGAGGAACTATGAAGATTAGGATTTATCAAGGCGATATTACAGAGCTTGAGGTGGATGCCGTGGTCAATGCGGCAAACCATTCTCTGCTGGGCGGAGGAGGCGTAGACGGCGCTATTCACAGAGCGGCAGGCCCGGAACTTCTGGCCGAGTGCCGGACTCTGCACGGCTGTGAGACCGGAGATGCCAAAGTGACGAAAGGTTACGGGCTACCCGCCAAATATGTAATCCATACTGTGGGTCCCGTCTTTAGAGGCGGCAGCCGAGGTGAAGAGAATCAGCTGGCCAGCTGCTATATTCGCTCCCTGGAGGAGGCAGAAGCATACCGATGCGGCAGTGTGGCATTTCCTGCAATCAGCACAGGGGTATACGGCTATCCAAAGGACCAGGCGGCAGAGGTCGCTGTCCGTGCCATTAAAAGCTACTTTGGAGACCATGAAGAAAGCTGTATCGAAGAGGTTATACTGGTATGCTTCGACGCAGTGACGAAAGCGCTGTACGAGAAACAAGTTCAATAGATTTTAGAGAAGCAGCCCGCAGCTCACAGTCCACAGAGACTTGGCGCGGGCTGTTTTAATGAGGGTTTATTTACTTTATTTTACATAAATGTAAAATAAAGATTGAAAATGTTGAGCTGTTGTGGTAGTCTTAGAAAAAGGAGGATTTTGGTATGATAAATTTTGCCGAATATCTTGAAGAAGAACTGCAAAAACAGCGTCAGCTTTTGAAGCAATGTCAAAAGAGCCTGCGCCGGACTCCGGAGGGTTATTTGAGAATCAGGAGGAGAAAGAAGGGCATGGCCTTCTACGTACGGGGGATTGGCGGCAGCAGGGCTTATGAAAAGCCCATTACCGAAGATATCTCAGAAATACAGAAACTGTTTCAGAAAAGGATAGATTCAGAAACCCTGGTACGGGCCAGGTGTAATATTGAAGCGTTGGAAGCTTTGCAAGCCGTATATAAACCCAACGATTATACCAGTATTGCAGACGGGCTGCCCAATGTTTACCGGGAAACGGCCAGATTTCTCTGCGGCCAAAGTGGGATGGAGCCTGATACGTGCAAGCCGATACAGCATTGTTATAACCCGGACTCACACTTTCATGAAACGGTGTGCGGATTACTTGTCCGCTCAAAATCAGAAGTTATTATCGCCAACGCCCTGACCAGTTACGGAATTCCATTTGATTACGAGCGGCAGTTCCCATATCCGGACGACCAGGGCTTTGCGCTCAGGCCCGATTTTACTTTTGACCTTCCCAACGGGGAAACCAGGATATGGGAACATCTGGGACTGATGAAACGGACGGATTACAGTGAACGCACCGGGCGAAAGCTGATGATTTATCAACGGTACGGTTACCTGATTGGCAGAGAGTTGATTTTGACGCAGGATAATGAGAAAGGCAGCTGCAGCAGCGGATTTATTGATGAAGTGATTCGCAAAAATTTGCTGCCATACTTCAGATAAGTGGAAACATATCGGACGCATATCCCGCAACCTCCCTTGATATAGGGTGGTGCGGGATACTTTTTTTGGTTTTGTATCATCGGGGTTTCCCGCAGGCTGGGAATAAAGCCAATGTGCGGGACAGACCTCCTTTTCGTCAGAGGCGAAAGCGTCCCGCATGCAGGAGCAATGCCGACGGTGCGGGACAGACATCCTTTTCGTCAGTGACAAAAGCGTCCCGCATGCAGGCGTAAAGCCGTTGGTGCGGGACAAGAGACTTTTTCGTCAGTGACAAAAGCGTCCCGCATGCAGGAGCAAAGCCGACGGTGCGGGACAAGCAATCTTTTCGTCAGTGACAAAAGCGTCCCGCATGCAGGTGCAAAGCCACCAGTGCGGGACAAGCAACCTTTTCGCCAGAGCCGAAAGCGTCCCGCATGCAGGCATAAAGCCGCCGGTGCGGGACAGGCAGCCCTGCATCCCCCCTGCGCACCGGCGCCATGGATTTTCACAGAGCCCCTTGCGCAACTTTACAAACCTTTAACAGAAACGAGATTACACACTTAACATTTCTTCGGTATAGTATCGGTGTAATCCAAAGAAATAAGAAGGAGAAGAAAGACATGAAAAAGTTAAAGAAGTTTTTTGCAGTATGTTTGGCGATGGTTTTAATGGGAACTATGCTGGCTTCTTGCGACAGCAGTGACGAGGGAGAAGGGGATGCCGGTGCGGCAGGCGGCGCCATTCATGTAGTCACCAGAGAAGAAGGCTCCGGCACCAGAGGCGCTTTCATTGAACTGTTCGGAATTGAGGTTAAAGACGACGCCGGTGAAAAAGTCGACAAGACCATTGAGACCGCCGAAGTTACCAACAGCACCTCCGTTATGATGCAGACCATCGCAGGCAACGAGTCTGCTATCGGATACATTTCCCTGGGCTCCTTAGACGACAGCGTTAAGGCTCTGAAGGTTGACGGCGTGGAAGCTACCCCTGAAAATGTAAAGAGCGGCGACTACAAAGTATCCAGACCTTTTAACATCGTAACAAAAGAAAAAGTCAGCGAAGCAACTCAGGATTTCATCAATTATATTATGAGTGAAGAAGGCCAGGCGCTGGTAAGCGAAGATTATATCAGTCAGGGCAACGAAGGCACTTTTGAAAGCAACGGCGCCAAAGGTGAAGTTACTGTAAGCGGTTCTTCCTCCGTTACTCCGCTTATGCAGAAGCTGGCAGAAGAATACATGAAGGTGAACCCGGACGTAAAGATTAACGTACAGCAGTCCGACTCTACTACAGGTGTAACTGACGCAATCGAAGGAATCAGCGATATCGGTATGGCTTCCAGAGAGGTTTCCGACGAGGAATTGGCACAGGGTGTTACTGCTAAAGCAATTGCTCTCGACGGTATTGCAGTTATTGTAAACCTGAATAATGGGCTGGAGGACATCACCGCCGAGTCCGTAATGGGTATCTACACCGGTACTATCACAGACTGGGCCGATGTAAAGTAAGAAACCGCCCCCAGTCTGAAGTGAGATAGAAAAATGACTAGAGATTTCAGAGAAAAAGCGATGCAGCTGGTATTTTTACTGGCTGCATGCGCATCGATTATCGCAGTAATTTTAATATGCGTATTCATGTTCGGAAGCGGTGTGCCGACCATGAAGGAAATTGGGTTCATCAATTTTCTGACCGGAACCCAGTGGAAACCGCTGCAGGGCATTTTCGGAATCCTGCCGATGATTGTGGGAAGCATCTACGTAACGGCAGGAGCTATTATCATCGGCGTTCCCATCGGTCTGCTCTGCGCTGCCTATATGGCCAGGTTCTGCTCCCCAAAACTTCACGCTCTGATGAAACCGGCAGTAGACCTTTTAGCGGGAATCCCGTCCATTGTGTATGGTTTCTTCGGCTTGGTGGTTATCGTGCCTCTGATGCAGGATATTTTTCCCGGCACCAGCGGCAAGGGTATTCTCACGGCTTCTATTATGCTGGGGATTATGATTCTGCCCACCATCATCAGTGTTTCAGAGGCCGCCATCAGAGCCGTCCCGGAAAGCTATTATGAGGGTTCTCTCGCCCTGGGCGCTACCCACGAACGAGCCGTCTTTTTTACGGTTTTGCCTGCGGCAAAATCCGGCATTATGGCGGCAGTGATTTTAGGAGTGGGCAGAGCTATCGGCGAAACTCTCGCGGTGTCTGTCATCGTGGGAAACAGCACGGTAATGCCTGAAAGCATTCTCAGCATGGCAAGAACTATGACCACCAATATCGTCATGGAGATGGGGTATGCCCAGGGTTTCCACAGAGATGCACTGATTGCAACAGCAGTGGTACTCTTCGTGTTCATCTTGATTATCAATCTGCTGTTCAATCTGATAAATAACAGGAGGGCAAAGGAATGTTAAAACGCTATAAAGGACAGCCCCTGTCCCTCTTTCTCAGGATTGCCGTGAGTTTGGCGGCGCTGATTACGGCAGGCGTACTGGCGGCCGTAGTCGGATATATTCTGGTGAAAGGAGTTCCCAATCTGACGCCGGATATGTTCGCGTGGAATTTCACCACAGAGAACCAGTCCATGACGCCGGCCATCATCAATACACTTTCCATCACGGCAGTATCTCTGCTCATCGCAGTGCCCCTGGGAATCGGGGCAGCTATTTACCTGGTGGAATACGCAAAGCGGGGCAGCAAGCTTGTGGGGCTTGTCAGACTGACTACGGAGACCCTTTCGGGAATACCGTCCATCGTATATGGCTTATTTGGCTATCTGATGTTTGTGGTTGCGCTGAAATGGCGCTACTCATTGCTTTCCGGTACCTTAACCCTGGCCATTATGATACTGCCTCTGATTATGAGAACCACAGAGGAGGCGCTGAAATCGGTGCCGGACTCTTTTCGCGAAGGAAGCTTTGGTCTCGGTGCGGGTAAGCTGAGAACTGTTTTCCGTATTGTCCTGCCGTCAGCCGTCCCGGGCATTCTCTCCGGAGTTATCCTGGGAATCGGCAGGATAGTGGGGGAAACGGCGGCTTTAATTTATACAGCAGGTACAATGACAGGGATTGCAGGCGGCCTCTTCTCCTCAGGAAGAACCCTTTCTGTGCACATGTACGCACTCCTCTCGGAAGGGCTCTATACCAATCAGGCCTATGCTACTGCCGTTGTACTGCTGGTTGTAGTCATCATTATCAACGCCATTTCGGGACTGATTGCAAAAAAAGTAGCAAAGAAATAAGAAGGAAATGAACATGGATAAATATACAATCAACCATTTGAATTTATATTATGGAGAATTTCACGGACTGAAGGATATATGCCTGAATCTTCCCGCCAATGAAGTCACAGCCTTCATCGGTCCCTCCGGTTGCGGAAAATCCACCTTGCTGAAAACTCTGAACAGGATGAACGACCTGGTAGAAGGGTGCAGGATACAAGGGGAGGTTTTGCTGGATGGGGAAGATATCTACGGGAACATGGATGTAAATAACTTAAGAAAGCGGGTAGGGATGGTGTTTCAGAAGCCCAATCCCTTTCCCATGAGCGTCTATGATAATATCGCCTACGGGCCCAGGACCCACGGCATCAGAAACAAGACGCAGCTGGATGAGATTGTGGAAACATCTCTGAAAAATGCGGCAATTTGGGATGAATTGAAAGACCGACTGAAGAAAAGCGCACTGGGGCTTTCCGGCGGACAGCAGCAGAGGCTGTGCATTGCCAGAGCGCTGGCCGTAGACCCTGAGGTCCTTCTGATGGACGAACCCACCAGCGCCTTGGATCCTATCTCCACCTCTAAGATTGAGGATTTGGCGCTGGAGCTGAAAGAAAAATATACCATCATTATGGTGACACATAACATGCAGCAGGCCCTTCGCGTGTCTGACAACACGGCCTTCTTTCTCCTGGGGGAAGTTATCGAGTACGATAGGACAGAGAAACTGTTCTCCGTGCCGTCCAACAAGAAAACCGAAGATTATATCACAGGGAGGTTTGGCTGATGAGAAACAAATTCGACGAGCAGTTGGCGCTGCTCAATGTGGAGATGGTTAAAATGGGAAGTCTCTGCGAGCTTGCCATTTCCAATGCCGTCAGAGGGCTTTTAGAGTCCAATGGCGAAATGCTGCATCTGGTGGCCGACACCGACAGCGAAATTGATGAAAAAGAAAGAGAAATTGAGAATATGTGTTTTAAGCTGCTTTTGCAGCAGCAGCCGGTGGCAAGGGATTTGCGCACGATTTCCGCTGCCCTGAAGATGATTTCAGATATGGAAAGAATCGGAGACCAGGCGTCGGATATTGCGGAAATAGCTGTCACCGCCAGAGGAAATCTGGTGCTCAATCACACCCATCTGAAAGCCATGGCCTCGGCAGCCTCCGCAATGGTTACTGAAGCCATCAAGTCCTTCGTAAACAGGGACCTTACCCTGGCACACAAGGTCATGGGAGATGACGACGTGGTAGATGAGCACTTTGAGGAGGTAAAGCGAGAAATCATCTGCCTGATTAGAAAAGAGGAAGTCAGCGCCGAGGCGTCTTTAGACCTTTTGATGATTGCCAAATATCTGGAGCGTATCGCAGACCATGCGGTCAATGTGGCCGAATGGGTAGAATTTTCTATTACAGGACAGCATATGAGTGAGGAAATACGGCGGCTGAAATAGAGGGCAGACAAAACAGACATAAACAGGGCCTGCGGTTCATAGAATATCGCGGGTCTTTTTGTTGTATAATCTATGCTATTTTCACATAATCTTCATTGACATTGCTGCGGCAAGGTGCTACAATAGTTTCCTGTAGAAATAATTAACGACGTTAATTATTTTTCCTGTTAATAATCTGGAGAGTTTCACGAAATGAGAATAGGAGAAAGTCATGAAAGCAGAACAGAAAGAATTCTTTGATACAATCGATTCTTTTAGGAAATTAAAACTCAACAGCATTTTACCCGGAATTACCCACGGAGACTCCGGTATATTGAATTTGATTTATTGCTGCAGAGAGAGGGCTTCAGGAGAAGGTATAAAGATTTCCGATTTGGTTCGGGAGAGCCAGCTGCCGCCTCCGGCTATTTCCAGGTCCCTGCGTGCTTTGGAATCAAAGGGGCTGGTAACACGAACTGTGGACCCGCAGGACCGGCGAAACACTTTTGTGATATTGACTCCGGCGGGAGAAGAGATGCGGGAAGAGGTTGACAAGATTTTGTCCGACCTGGCCGACGCAATCTTTGGGACGCTGGGAGACGAGACAGTGCAAAAGCTCATACAATATCTTAAGTCATTTTTAGAGGCCTCCAGAATAGAAATTGAAAGACGAAAATACGAGGGCAGGAAAGGGGAGAGAGAATGAAACGAATTTTTAAGAACTTAATACCCTATTGGAAGTCCGTGCTTCTGATAGTGGTTTTACTGGGAGTTCAGGCCTATTGCGACCTGGCGCTGCCCCAGTACACATCGGACATTATCGACGTAGGGATTCAAAACAGCGGCGTGGAGCACATCGTGCCGGAGAGAATCACAGCAAAAGAATTTCGTGAGGCGCAGGTATTCATGGAAGAAGATGAAGCCGACCTGTGGAACAGCATTTATGCGGAAAACGGAGAGTTCTATGACCTGACTGTAACCGACGAGGAGGAATTGGATAAAATCGATGAAAAGCTGATGACTTCCATCGTACTGACCTACCAGCTGGGCCACATGAGCGAAGCGGATTTTAAGGACATGATAAGCAAGACCATGTCACAGAACCCGCAGACAGCGGATTTGGCGGACCGAATTGACGACATGTCCATCGATGACATCGGCGCTGTTTTGCAGACTAAAATAGAAAGCTTTACTGCAGAAGATGAGGAGGGCAATACGACTACCTATGTAGACGTGCGTTCTCTGATGGAACAGATGATTGTATCAGGGCAGATGAACGACGCTTTGGTATCTGACGCCAGAGATAATATGGAATCTATGGTGGAAACCATCGGAGACGATACGCTGAAAGCCATGGGCGTGGCTTATGCAGTTTCCTGCAATCAGGCTGCGGGAGTGGATATGGACGCTGTTCAGAAGAGTTATCTCTGGGAAGAAGGATTTAAAATGTTTGTCATGGCGGCAATTATGCTGCTGGCTGCTTTTTCTGTATCCTATCTTGCTGCCAGAGTGGGCGCCGGCGTCGGCAGAGATTTGAGAAGCAAAGTTTTCAAGAATGTGGTGGGATTTTCCAATGCAGAAATAGATAAGTTTTCCACGGCTTCTTTGATTACTCGAAGCACCAACGACGTCCAGCAGATTCAGATGGTTACAGCCATGATGCTTAGATTGGTGCTTTACGCGCCTATTCTGGGAGTCGGCGGCATTTATAAGGTGGCGCAGACCGGCGCCAACATGGGATATATTATCGCCCTTGCCGTGCTGATTATCATGGGATTTGTCCTGGTACTGGTGTCCGTGGCTATGCCGAAGTTTAAGATTATGCAGACTCTGGTGGATAACCTGAATCTGGTATCCAGAGAAATTCTGACAGGACTTTCCGTCATCAGGGCTTTCGGCCGTGAGAAGACGGAAGAAGAACGTTTTGATAAGGCAAACCAGTCTCTGAGAAAGACGCAGCTGTTTACCAACAGAGTGATGACCTTTATGATGCCGGGCATGATGCTGATTATGAACTGTCTGGTTATCGTAATCACGTGGGTTTCCGCCCACAGAATCGACAGCGGCGTGCTGCAGGTGGGAAATATGACCGCATTTATCACCTACTCCATGCTCATTGTCATGTCTTTCCTGATGCTGACCATGATGTCCATCATGCTGCCGAGAGCCGGGGTTGCGGCAGAGCGTATCGAGGAAGTTTTAAATACCCGCTCTTCCATCGAGGACCCGGAAGAGCCGAAAATACTGAAAGATCACAAAGGCGTGCTGGAGTTCAAAGATGTCTGCTTCCGATATCCGGGGGCGGGAGAAGATGTTCTCCACGATATCAGCTTTAAGGCAGAGCCGGGCCAGATGACTGCGATTATCGGAAGTACCGGCTCAGGAAAGTCAACTCTGGTAAACCTGATACCGAGGTTTTACGATATTACAGGAGGCCAGATTACTTTAGACGGCGAAGATATCCGCCATATTTCCATGAAAGAGCTGCGCAGTGAGATTGGTTTTGTGCCGCAGAAGGGCGTGCTGTTTTCCGGAACCATCGCATCTAACCTGCGTTTTGGAAATGCCGCAGCCACCGACGAAGAAATCGCGGCAGCGGCAGAAATCGCCCAGGCGGCAGATTTTATAGAAGAAAAAGACGAGGGATACGACAGCTATATCGCCCAGGGAGGCAGCAATGTATCCGGCGGACAGAAGCAGCGTCTGGCCATTGCAAGAGCCATTGCAAAGAATCCGCAGGTATTCGTCTTTGACGACAGCTTTTCCGCTCTGGACATGAAAACCGACGCCAAACTGAGAAAGGCCCTGGAGACCAGAGTCAAGGACGCAACAGAAATCGTAGTGGCACAGCGTATCAGCACCATTCTTCATGCGGACCAGATATTGGTACTGGACGAAGGCAAGATTGTGGGCAAGGGAACCCACGAAGAGCTGCTGAGAAGCTGTGAAGTATACCAGCAGATTGCAAGGTCGCAGCTCTCCGAAAAAGAACTGGGACTTGCAGATTCCGAGAAGGGGGTGTGTTAAGTGAGTGAACAGAAACAATTCAGACCCGGCCGCAGGGGCCCTATGGGCGGCATGATAGGGGGAGAAAAGGCAAAGGACTTTAAAGGCTCATTTAAGAAACTGCTGGCTTATATAGGAAGATATAAGTTTGCGGTGCTGGTGGTTGTCATTTTCGCCGCGGCTTCTACCGTTTTCAACGTCATGGGGCCGAAGGTTATGGGCCGGGCTACCACCGAGCTGGCTGAAGGCCTTATGCGGAAAATCAATGGAATCGGAGGCATCGATTTTGACAAGATTCTGCAGATTCTCCTTTTGACCCTGGGGCTGTATGCGGTCAGTTCCGCCTTTACATTCCTGCAGGGGTGGATTATGACCGGCGTCACCCAGAAGATTTGCTATCGAATGAGAAAGGAAATCTCCGAGAAAATCAATCGAATGCCTATGAAATATTTCGAGAGCAGGACTTACGGCGAGGTTCTGTCCCGAATTACCAATGATGTGGACACTTTGGGACAGGGACTGAACCAGAGTATCACGCAGATTATCACCTCCACCGCCACTATCATCGGCGTACTGGTGATGATGCTTTCTATTTCGCCGCTGATGACCCTGATTGCCCTGGTGATTCTGCCGTTGTCGGCCATTCTGATGTCCATCGTGATTCGGTTTTCACAAAAATATTTCCGTACCCAGCAGAAGTATCTGGGCAACATCAACGGCCAGGTAGAGGAAACCTTTGCAGGCCATTTGGTTATCAAGGCATTTAATAAAGAAGAAGAAACTATTGCAGACTTTGATGAAACCAATAAGGTGCTCTACGAGTCAGCGTGGAAATCTCAGTTCCTGTCCGGACTGATGCAGCCTTTGATGATGTTTGTGGGAAACATGGGCTATGCGGGCGTTGCTATTTCAGGTGGTCTTCTGGCGATTAGAGGTACCATCGGCATCGGTGATATCCAGGCTTTCATCCAGTATGTAAAAAACTTCACCCAGCCGATGCAGCAGATTGCCCAGGTAATCAATCAGGTACAGTCCATGACGGCGGCGTCGGAGAGAGTATTTGAGTTCCTGGGAGAGGAAGAAGAGGAGCAGACAGTTCCAAATCCGGTTCGACTGGAGAATCCTCAGGGGGCCGTGAAATTCGACCACGTTCGTTTTGGCTACGACGCGGACCAGGTTATCATCAAGGATTTCAGCGCCGATGTGAAGCCCGGACAGAAAATTGCCATCGTAGGGCCTACCGGCGCAGGTAAAACCACCATCGTAAAGCTTCTAATGCGGTTTTATGATGTACAGGAAGGCACGATTACCCTGGACGGTCACGATATCAGAGATTTCAACAGACATGACCTGAGAGACTATTTCGGCATGGTGCTGCAGGATACCTGGCTGTTCAAAGGTTCCATCATGGAAAATATCAGGTACGGAAAGCTGGAGGCTTCCGATGAAGAGGTTATGGCAGCGGCCAAAGCAGCTCACGCCGACCGGTTTATCAGAACATTGCCTGGAGGATATGATATGGAACTCAACGAGGACGCTTCCAACGTATCCCAGGGACAGAAGCAGCTGTTAACCATCGCCAGGGCGATTTTGGCGGATAATCCGGTATTGATTCTGGATGAAGCTACCTCCTCTGTGGATACCCGTACTGAGGAGAGAATCCAAAGCGCCATGGACAATCTGATGGAAGGCAGAACCAGCTTCATCATTGCCCACAGGCTTTCTACCATTAAAAACGCAGACTTAATTCTGGTTATGAAAGAAGGCGACATCATAGAACAGGGAAGCCATGAAGAACTGCTGGCAGCCGGCGGTTTCTATGCGGATTTATACAATTCTCAGTTTGAAGAGGCAGAAGCTGTGTAAATCAGCGGAATGAAAATTGTGCTTAATGACCCGCGCAGCGTCAGGTTCTGTACAGACCATTGGCAGGGCAGCGCTGCGCGGGTTTTTCTCTACTTTTTTGCTGCAGTTTACTTTGTGACTTCACTTTCGCCGGATTTTGATATATAATAGAGTTAGAAAAGGAAAGGATAGAGAGAATAGAAAGGGTGTCTTTATGAAAAAATTAATAACAGTAAGCAGAGAATTTGGCAGCGGCGGCAGAATCATCGGCAGATTGGTTGCCGAGAAATTGGGCGTGCCGTTTTATGACAAGGAAATCATAGATATGGCTGTAGAGAAGAGCGGACTTTCCAGAGAAATCATCGAAAGTGCGGAGCTTCGCGCCAAGAGCAGTTTTTCCTATAGTCTTTCATCGGCCATGAACTTCGGCGAGGGCATGATGAGCGAGGCTGTCTCCGTCAATGAGAAGCTCTTTATCACCCAGTTCGATGTGATTAACCAGATTGGAGAGCAGGGCGAGGGTGTGATTGTAGGAAGATGCGCCGACTATATTCTGAAGGATATGCCGGGCGTTACCAACGTGTTTATCTATGCGGAGAAGGATGACAGAATAAAACGCTGCGTGGAGCAATACGGTATTGAGGCTTCCAAGGCAAAGGATACTGTAAATACTTATGATAAGGCCCGTGCCAACTATTATAATTACCATACCTGTCAGAAATGGGGGCAGTACTCCAACTACAATCTGGCAATCAACAGCAGCTACATCACAGAAGAGCAGGCTGCCAATTTAATTGTTGAATACGTTAATACCAGAACCTACAGATAAGGGGGAAAGAGCATGAGCAAGAAGCTTGAGAAGAACGCAGCCGACAAGGGCAGAAGAAATGGAACCTCTGCGGCAGCAAAAGCTGCGCTGGCAATTCTAGGCGTAGGCTTTGTGGCAGGAACTACGCTGGTAATCGGCATGGACCGCATTATGAAGAAAATCTTCGTCAACGAGGACTGGCCCGATGAAGAATGGTCCAGCGACGACTGGGCTGAAGAGGACCTTGAGGGATAGGCTAAAAGTCAATACAGCGAATAAGAGCGGCAGGGATTCTGCCGTTCTTTGGTTTTTTGATACAGGTAATCTGACGTGAATTTATGTTGGAAAAACTGTTAAAACCATGTACAATAATAGTATTACGACAGTATGGAGAAAGGAATGAAGCCATGTCATTTGCAGCGGAAACCAAAAATGAATTAGCCAGAATTGAGCCGGAGAAAAAGTGCTGCCAGCTGGCAGAAATCGCGGGTTTTCTTCGGGTGTCGGGAAGTCTGCGCCTTGCCGGCGGCGGCAGATTTACCATTGTTATCACCACGGAAAATCCGGCCGTAGCCAGGCACTATAAAAAGCTGATTAAAGAATATTTTCAGATTGATACAGAGCTTGAGGTGGGAGATTCCCCGGGTCCGAAGAAAGGCCGCGTTTATCTGCAGACCATAGGGCCGGAAATGCGCAGCGAGCAGATTCTTCGCGAAACCGGCATCCTTATGGTGCGGGAAGGCAACAACTACATTTCCGACGGGATTTTTGACGGACTAATCAGAACCAAGTGCTGCAAAAAAGCTTACCTGCGCGGTATCTTCATGGGGGCAGGGACAGTCAACGACCCGTCCAACAGCTACCATCTGGAATTTGTCTGCGCCAGCAAAACCTTGGCAGCCGATTTGCGGAAATTGATTAACAGCTTTGTGGATTTATCCGCTAAGGTGGTTCCTCGTAAGGACAGCTATATTGTGTACATGAAAAACTCGGAATATATCAGCGATACCCTGGCCATTATGGGCGCCAGCAGCAAGGTGTTTATTTTTGAGGACGTGAAAATAAAGAAAAGTTTTGTCAACAACGCGGTGCGCATGACCAACTGCGATAACGCCAACACAGACAGGACCCTGGACGCTGCTCAGCGCCAGCTGGCCGCTATCAAGAAAATTGAAGCGGTCAGAGGAATCGACTGGCTTCCCGAAAAGCTGCGCCTGGCCGCCCGGCTGCGCCTGGAGAATCCGGAGGCCAGCCTGCTGCAGCTTGCTGAAATGATGGACCCTCCCATGAAAAAATCGGGCATCAATAACAGATTCAAGAAAATCGAAGAAATCGCAGGAAAACTGTAAGAACCCAGAAGAGACCCATTGGGAAAATCACATGTCGTTTGTCCCGCACATATCTAGTGGCGCTATGTGCGGGTTATTTTTCTTTGGATTAATAGGAATTTGACGGATTATATTCCAATATATGGTATTGTTGTTTGCCTTTTAGGGGAATATCTCCTCCGAAACAGCGGGTTTTCGTCCCGCACATTTCAATAAAAAAACTGTGCGGGATATGGGCTTCAAAAAATCCTGAAAAAGCTTCCCGCAAGCTTGAAAACTAGATATCTACGGGATATTTGCATGGTACAGCAGTGCATTAGGTGTGTAGAAAACACCTGACCGCAGTGAAGATTGCCCAATGGAATCTCCATTTTCTGCCATATCGCCAATCTACTCCGCATATACTTTACAAAAAGAATCTCTGAGGGGTGTGCTATGGAAAAAATAAAAGTCGGTATTGTGGGGTACGGTAATCTGGGAAAAGGCGTAGATTGTGCGGTTCGGCAGAATCCGGATATGGAGCTTACTGCAGTATATACGCGCAGAGCGCCAGAAACCGTAGAAAGCCGTTTTGAAGATACGAAGATATTACATATTTCGGAGCTTGAGAAAGGGGAACAGGAGGACGTACTGATTCTCTGCGGCGGCAGCGCTTCAGACCTGCCGGAGCAGACCCCTTGCTTTGCTGAGAAGTTTTGTGTGGTGGACAGTTATGACAATCATTCGCAGATTCAGGCTCATTTTGAGCGGGTAGACGCTGCTGCCAAAAAGGGAAATAAGCTGGCGCTGATTTCCGCAGGCTGGGACCCGGGACTTTTTTCGCTGAATCGTGCATTCAGCCGGGCTGCGCTGCCCTGCGGAGAAACATATACTTTCTGGGGAAAAGGCATAAGCCAGGGCCATTCCGACGCAATCAGAAGGATTCCCGGCGTGATTGACGCCAGACAGTATACCATTCCTGTGGAATCGGCGCTGGAATCGGTTCGCAGAGGTGAGAATCCCCAGCTTTCCGCCGGAGACAAGCATATCAGAGAGTGTTTTGTCGCAGCAGAACCGGGCGCTGACCTGTGCGCCATTGAGGAAGCAATCGTAAACATGCCCGGGTATTTTGCCGAGTATGAGACCATGGTGAATTTTATTTCTCAGAAAGAGCTTTTAGAAAATCATGGCTGTATGCCCCACGGCGGTCTTATCGTCAGAAACGGAAAGACGGGAGCTCGGGAAAACCACAGCCAGATTTACGAATTTCGGCTGAAGCTGGCCTCCAATCCGGAGTTTACCGCAAGCGTCCTGCTGGCATATGCGAGAGCGGTCTATCGCCTTGCCGAGAACGGAGAAACCGGATGCAGAACGGTCCTCGATATTCCGCCGGGACTTCTGCTGCCGGAGACGCCTTCGGAGCAGAGAGAAAAACTGCTGTAGAGAAGTTGAAAGAAACCGCTGCCTTAACGGAGAACATCCGTAAAAGCAGCGGTCTTTTAGTCTTTGAAAAGATATGTAAATCCAGCGGCGGTTAATTGGAAAAACGCTCTAAGGTATTTTGCAGGGTGCCTTCAGTAATAGTAAAGAATCGGTCGATACTTTTTCGGTATTCTACAGGCATGCCCTCTGCTATCCATTCGGTGAGAATCCCTACGAAAGCAAAGGTAAAGATGTCTACGATGAAATTAAAGTCCTCCTCTTTTATGTTAAGTCCCTTTGAAAATTCCGCGGCGATGTTTTGCAGAGCTGGGCGGGCCAGCTTTTGCAGAAATTTACCCCACTGGCTTCTGTCGACGGAATAGAACGCGTTGAGAATCAGAGATTTATTGGCAAGCAGTTTTTCCATCAGCATGAGAATATTTTCTTTCCAGTTAACGGAGCTTCCGTATTGGGCTAAAAAATCATCAGCGGTAATGGAAAACAGCTTCTCCAGCAGCTGATAGATATCGTGGAAATGATAATAGAAGGTCTGGCGGTTTACGCCGCAGTCATCGGTGATATCCTTTACGGTAATTTTATCCAGCGTTTTTTTGGAAAGCAGCTTCCCCAGAGAAGTTGCCAGCGCGCGCTCTGTTAAAGAAGTCATATGTCACCCCTTTCCTACTTTACTACATTCTAGTCTATTATAATCTAAAACTACCTTCGAGGGAAAGCTTTTTATACAAAAAATCTTTTTTGTATAAATTTTAGACATGTGGCCCATTTTGCTTATTTTCCGCCGAGACTTCCTTTTGATATAATCTGCTTTGAGAAATTTCAGGCCATATCCGTAATGTAATCGGGGATATTCGGCCTGTTCTCTGTATATAATACTGGGATGAGAGGACATCTTTATATTTTGTGTTTTTATACAAAAAAGCGTGAAAAAAATTGTTCGTTTAAAAAATAACTATTGTTGTGTGTGAATTTAAATTGGGGTATAATTACAATAGGGAAAAATTTGAAATTTTGACCAGGTTTAGAATAGGAGGTGAAGAAGCGGTGTTTGCCACAGAGTTGACAAAGATTAAAGAATGTGAAGCCAAAGCCGACCAACTTCAGAAAAAAGCCAGAGCAGATTCTAAGCAGATTTTGGAAACAGCCAAGGCAAAAGCAGACCAAATTGCGGAAGAAGCTGAGAACCGTGCAAAAGATAGGTATGATTCTCTACTTGCCGAGGGAGAAAAAATCTCTCAGGAGCAGTATGATTTGTTTTTAAATTCGATGAGAAGTCAATGTGAGGCCATGGTGGACAAGGCCAAGAATAACGAAACTAGTGCAATCGACCTGATTGCAGAAAGGATTGTGAGCAAGTGTCAATTATAAAAATGAAGAGAATGGCCGTTATCGGCCTTGACACTGTGAAAGAGGAACTCATATCCGACTTGATGGAACTGGGTGCGGTTCAGATTACGGACCAGAGCCGGAAATTGACGGAGGACGAAAGCTGGCAGGGTTTTGGAACCAGAGACGGAGACGACGGCGCGGTAGCTGACCTTGAGGCAAAACTCAATCAGATATCCCTTGCGCTGGAAACTTTGGAAAAGTTCAGTACAGCTAAAAGTCCGCTGTTCTTTACCAGAAGGGCTGTGGGCAAGGCGGAATTTGCCAAGACTCTGGAAAACCGGAAGAAGATTTACGCCGACGCGGACCATGTTCTGGAACTAAACGACAAGCTGCATAAGCTGCGTGAGCGTATCAACAAGCAAAATGCCGAGCTTGCGTCAATCAAGCCTTGGGTCGTATACGACCTGCCGCTGGAAATTGAAGAGACCAAATACACCAAGATTAATTTGGGTGTGGTACCTTCGGCGGCGGATATGGAAACTCTGACGCGGAGAGTCTATGACGGCAGAGAAGCGGTAGAACTGCGGGAAATCGGCCGCGACAAAGACCTGATATATCTGGTGGTCATTGCCATGAAAGAAGAGGAGGAAGATATTCTGTCCATCCTGAAGCAGCATGGTTACACTCCGACGCCCTTTTCGGGCTTTACAGGTACAACTTCCGAAAACAGGGATAGAATTATCCGGGAGATTGGAGAAAACGAAGAAGCCTGCAGACAGGTGGAGGCCGAGATTAGCAGTCTTTACCCTCTGAAAGAAGGTATCGAATGCGTCTATGACCAGCTGGTTATGGAAAGAGATAAGGAAAAGATAAAAAGCAATCTGCTGAAAACGCGGAGAACTTTCAATCTGGAGGGCTGGGTGCCTGAGCCTCGGATGGACGCTGTGGAAAAGCTCCTGGAAGAGTATGGCTGCTGCTGCGCCTTCCGGGACCCGCTTGAGGAAGAGACGGTTCCGGTGCTTACGCAAAACAGCTCCATGGTAGAACCCTTTGAAGCCATTACGGAGATGTATTCCCTGCCGGACTACAGGGGTATCGATCCGACAAAATTCTTCTCTTTCTTCTATGCCATGTTTTTCGGTATCATGCTCAGTGACGCGGGCTACGGTCTGGTTATCGCGGCAGCATGCTTTATCGTACTGAAAAAATATGAGCTTGAGGGAATGACTTACCGCATGATTAAGATGTTTTTCTACTGCGGTTTGTCCACTGTATTCTGGGGAGCCCTCTTCGGCGGGTGGTTCGGAGATTTTATCCAGGTTGCTGCGAAGACGATTTTCCACAAGGATATCAGTATTCCGGCTATCTGGTTTAATCCAATCGACGACCCGACCAGACTGCTTATCTGGTCTCTGATTTTCGGCGTGATTCACCTGTTCCTGGGCATGGGAATCAAGGCGTACATGCTGATAAAGCGGGGACATTTCCTCGACGCGGTATTTGACATTTTCTCCTGGTACATGGTTATCGGCGGCGCTGCCATGTGGCTTGCAGGCGGCTATATCAGCCAGCTTCTGGTAAAACCGGGCATGTACATCGCCATTGCAGGAGCCCTTATTCTGCTTCTGACCGGCGGGAGAAACAACAAAGGTATCGGGAAAATCACAGGAGGCTTAAGCTCTCTGTACAATATTACAAGTTATATTTCGGATATTTTATCCTACTCGAGACTGCTGGCTCTGGGCCTGGCTACCGGCGTAATCGCAACAGTAGTCAATACCATGGGCTCTCTGGCAGGAGGCAGTATCTTTGGTATCATCGTGCTGCTGGTTGTCTTTGTATTCGGCCACACCTTCAATCTGGCTATCAATGCACTGGGCGCCTTTGTACACTCCAGCAGACTGCAGTATATCGAGTTCTTTGGAAAATTCTATGAAGACGGCGGAGACGAATTTGAGCCGCTGCGTAAAAATACTAAATATGTTCGCATCACTGGCGACACAGATGGAGGTAAAAAATGATTTCTGGAAATGTATTTGCACTGATGGGTGCAGCAGTTGCTGCTTTAGCTGGTATCGGAAGCGCTATGGGCGTAGGCATTGCAGGTCAGGCAGCCGCAGGAGTTTTGGCTGAAGACCCTAAGAAGTTTGGTAAGACGCTGATTCTGCAGGCTCTGCCTGGTACACAGGGTATCTACGGTCTGCTGATGGCCTTCCTGATTTTCATCAGAATCGGCCTTTTAGGCGGCGGCATGATGGATTTGACCCTGTCACAGGGACTGTATATTCTGGCTTCCGGTATTCCAATCGGTTTGGTCGGCATCTGGTCCGGTATTGCACAGGGTAAAGCGGCTGCGGCCGGTATCATGCTGTTGGGTAAGCGCTCTGACCAGATGGCGAAGGGCATCATCTACGCAGCTATGGTAGAAACCTACGCTATCTTCGCATTGCTGATTTCTATTCTGATGCTGTTCAACCTTGGAATTTAATAGGTAAGGATGTGACGAAATGAGCATAGAAAAGATTACATCAAAGATCTTAAGCGACGCGGAAGGCTCTGCCAAAGTCGTCTTAGATGAGGCCAAGGCCAAAGCTGATGGAATCGTTGCTGAGGCAGAAGCAAAGGCGGCCCAGGTCCTTGAAAAAGCAGAGAAGCAGGGACTTGAGGATAAAGAAAAGCTCATCACCAGGAAGAAGGCCGTCGCAGATATCGACGGGCGCAAGCTGGTGCTTGAGGCGAAACAGCAGCTGATTGGACAGTGCTTTGAAAAGGCCGTCGATAAGCTGACGTCTATGGATAAAGACCGGTACATTGAATTTCTGGCGGGATTGGTTGCTAAAACCGGCGAGACAGAAGGACAGCTTATCTTAAATCCAAGAGACCGGGAAAGCCTGGGCGCAGAACTGACCGAATATCTGTCCCGCAATCTGCCGGGAAGCGAGATTACATTGGCAGAGGAAACAAAGCCTATTCGCGGAGGTTTTTTACTGAAAAAAGGTTCAGTTTATATAAACGGAACAATCGAGGCCTTGGTGGAGGAAGCCAGGGAAACACTTATCGGTGAGGTTGCCGGCAGGTTGTTCCAGTAAGGAGAAGATTCTATGGCAAAGCGAGAACAATATGAATACACCTTTGCGGACGCATATATCGGAAGCTTCTCAAAGAACCTGATGAGCAGGCAGGACATGATGCGTCTGGCCTCCTGCCGCGACTTAAAATCGGCAGAGGCAGTTCTGCAGGAATTTGGCTACGGCGAAGCGAAAGAACTTTATGACGGGGACATCGAGTGGTTTATCCGGCGTGAGCAGAACAAGCTGTTCGACCTGATTTACGATACCCTGCCTGAGCGCAGAGAACTGGCCCTGTGCCTGTTCCCCTACGACTACCACAATGTAAAGGTTTGCCTCAAATCCGAGTTCCTGGGGATTACGCCCTCAGAACATCATCTGATGTCAAACGGTGATATTGACTGGAAAAAAATGGTCGCTATGGTCAGAGACAGGAACTACACGTTCATGCCGGAGATTATGAAAAACGCCATCATAGAGGCAGTGGATTTGTTCGGCAGAAGCAATGACCCGCAGGAGATTGATATTATCATGGATAAGGCCTGCTACAAGCAGATGATTGCGGCGGCTGAGGAAACCGGGGAAGCATTTCTAATCGGCATCGTAAAGCGGCAGATTGATATTCTCAATTTAAAGACCTTTGTCCGTCTGCGCCAGATTAAGAAGCCGTGGTCCTTTTTCCAGAAGGTATATCTGGAGGGAGGAAATATCACGGAGCAGTTCTTCATCGCAAGCTACGAGGAGCCTTTTGCACAGATTGCCGACAAGCTGGGTCCTTACGGACTCAAGGAAGCTATGACCCTGGGCGGCCAGGAGGTAAAGGAGACGGGAGATTTTGCTCTGTTTGAGAAATTGTGCGACGACGCGCTGATGGAATTTAACAAGCAGGCCAAGTACGAAACCTTCGGCATCGTGCCTATTGCAGGTTACTGGTACGCCAAGGAACTGGAGATTGACAATCTGCGTATCATTTTGACAGGTATTCTGATTGGTTCTACTCCGGAGCAAATCAGTGAGAAATTGAGGGAACCATATGTATAAGATAGGTGTAATCGGCGGCATTGACTCGGTCCTCGGCTTTAAAGCTGTGGGGCTGGATGTGTATCATTGCAGCCGTGTTGAAAAAGCAAAGAAAACCCTTCACCAGCTGGCTAAAGAGGACTATGCGATTATCTATATCACAGAGGTTCTTGCAGCAGAGATGGCGGAGGATATTGATGAATATAAGGACTCAAGACTTCCAGCAATTATAGCCATTCCGGGTAAGGAGGGGTCTACCGGCGCAGGTATGCGCAGCGTAAGCAAAGCCGTTGAACGGGCTGTTGGAGCAGATATACTATTTGGAGGTGAAAAATAGAATGAGTCAGGGAAAAATCGTTAAAGTTTCCGGACCTCTGGTTGTAGCATCCGGCATGGAAGACGCCGATATGTTCGACGTTGTCCGTGTAGGAGATTTGGGACTGATTGGCGAAATTATAGAAATGAGAGGCGACATGGCCTCCATTCAGGTATATGAAGAGACAGCCGGCATCGGGCCGGGTGCGCCGGTGGTAACCACGGGAGCCCAGCTTTCTGTAGAACTGGGGCCCGGCCTGATTGAAACCATGTACGACGGCATTCAGCGTCCGCTGGAAGCTATGAGAGAGCAGGCCGGCGCTAATATCACAAGAGGTATCAAGGTGCCTTCCTTAGACAGAGAAAAGAAATGGGAATTTGTGCCTGTTGTCAAGGAAGGCGATGAAGTAGAAGCCGGCGATATCATCGGTACCGTACAGGAAACCGTAATCGTTCAGCAGAAAATCATGGTGCCTTACGGCGTCAAGGGTACGGTGGAATCCATCCGCGGCGGAGAATTTACGGTGGAAGAAGTGGTATGCACCGTTAAGAAGGAAGACGGAACCCTGGAAGAGCTGACCATGATGCAGAAATGGCCTGTCAGAAGGGGCCGTCCGTATAGAGAAAAATTAGTGCCTGAAATGCCTCTGATTACAGGTCAGAGGGTTATCGACACCATGTTTCCAATTGCAAAAGGCGGCGTAGCCGCGGTTCCCGGTCCTTTCGGCTCCGGTAAAACCGTGGTGCAGCACCAGCTGGCCAAGTGGGCCGACGCGGATATCGTAGTATATATCGGCTGCGGTGAGCGAGGAAACGAGATGACAGATGTTCTGATGGAATTTCCTGAACTGAAAGACCCAAGGTCAGGAGAGTCCCTGATGAAGAGAACTGTGCTCATCGCCAACACTTCGGATATGCCGGTAGCCGCCCGTGAAGCTTCTATTTACACAGGTATCACCATTGCGGAATATTTCAGAGATATGGGCTATTCCGTAGCGCTGATGGCAGACTCCACCTCCCGCTGGGCGGAGGCTCTTCGTGAGATGTCAGGCCGTCTTGAGGAAATGCCAGGTGAAGAAGGTTATCCTGCGTATCTGGCGTCCCGTCTGGCCCAGTTCTATGAAAGAGCCGGACGTACAGTATCCCTGGGTAAGGAAGGCCGTCTGGGCGCACTTTCCGCCATCGGAGCGGTATCCCCTCCGGGAGGAGATATCTCCGAGCCGGTATCTCAGGCCACATTGCGTATCGTAAAGGTATTCTGGTGTCTGGATTCCTCCCTTGCGTACAAGAGACACTTCCCGGCTATCAACTGGCTGCAGAGCTATTCTCTGTACGTTGACCGGCTGACCAAGTGGTATGAGGAAAATGTCAGCAAGGAATTTCCGCAGCTGCGCCAGGAGGCGTTGATTCTTTTACAGGAAGAGGCAGAACTGGACGAAATCGTTCAGCTGGTCGGCGTTGACGCCCTGTCCTTCGAGGACAGAATGAAGCTGGAGGCTTCCCGCTCTATCCGTGAAGACTACCTGCACCAGAACGCTTTCCACGAGATAGATACCTACGCCTCCATGAACAAGCAGTATAAGCAGCTGAAGCTGATTCTGAGTTACTATCATCTGGCGAAGGAAGCCATCGGCAAGGGGGCGCCTTTCAATCAGCTGACAGCCCTTTCCGTCCGTGAGACCATCGGCAGATTCAAATACGTGGAAGAAGATAAAGTTGACCAGACTTTTGAAGAAACGCTGGCAGAAATGAAGAAAGAAATATCGGATTTGATTAGTAAGGAGGCTGAAGACGATGATTAAAGAATATAAGACCATATCAGAAGTTGCAGGCCCTTTGATGCTTGTCAAAAATGTTGAAAATGTAACTTATGACGAACTAGGCGAGATTACGCTGCCAAGCGGCGAGACCCGCCTTTGCAAGGTTCTGGAAATCAACGGAAGCGATGCGCTGGTGCAGCTCTTTGAAAGCGCCGCCGGCATCAATCTGAAGGAATCCTCCGTCAAGTTCCTGGGAAAAGGCACCCAGCTTTCCGTTTCCCCTGAAATGCTGGGAAGGGTATTTGACGGTATGGGCCGTCCTATGGACGGCGGTCCTGAAATCATTGCGGAGAAGAAACTGGATATTAACGGTCTGCCTATGAATCCGGCGGCCAGAGACTATCCGGCGGAGTTTATTCAGACCGGCGTTTCTGCCATTGACGGACTGAATACCCTGGTAAGAGGACAGAAGCTGCCTATTTTCTCAGCTTCAGGACTTCCTCATGCCGACCTGGCGGCACAGATTGCCCGTCAGGCAAAGGTAATCGGCGGTGAGAGCAACTTTGCCGTAGTATTTGCGGCCATCGGTATCACCTATGAAGAAGCTGACTTCTTCGCTTCCGATTTCCGGCGTACAGGAGCTATCGACAGAACGGTTATGTTTATGAATCTGGCCAACGACCCGGCTGTAGAGCGTATCGCGACGCCGCGTATGGCTCTGACCGCAGCCGAATATCTGGCCTTTGATTTGGGCATGCACGTGCTGGTCATCCTGACCGACATTACCAACTACGCGGAAGCTCTCAGAGAGGTATCCGCGGCTCGTAAGGAAGTACCGGGCCGCCGCGGTTATCCGGGCTATCTGTATACCGACCTTGCCACCATGTACGAAAGAGCCGGCAGAAAGCGGGGCCAGGAAGGTTCCATCACCATGATTCCGATTTTGACTATGCCGGAAGAGGATAAGACCCATCCGATTCCTGACTTGACAGGATATATCACGGAGGGACAGATTATTCTGTCCCGTGAGCTGTACCGGAAAGGCGTGCAGCCGCCTATCGATGTACTGCCGTCTCTGTCCCGTCTGAAGGATAAGGGTATCGGCAAGGGCAAGACCCGTGAGGACCATGCGGATACCATGAACCAGCTTTTTGCGGCATATGCCCGGGGAAAGGAGTGCCTGGAGCTGATGACTATCCTGGGTGAAGCGGCTCTGACCGACATCGACCTGATGTACGCCAAGTTCAGCCAGGAGTTTGAGAAACAGTACGTATCTCAGGGTTATGAAAAAGACAGAACCATCGAAGAAACTTTGAACATCGGCTGGGAGCTTCTCAAATTGCTTCCGAAGAGCGAGCTGAAGAGAATCAGAGACGAGTACCTGGAAAAGTATTTAGGGTAGGTGAGGTTACATGGCTGAAAGAATGAATGTAAATCCGACCCGGATGATGCTGACATCTCTGAAAAAGCGGCTGAAAACAGCGACACGAGGACATAAGCTTCTGAAGGATAAGCGCGACGAGCTGATGAAGGAATTTCTGGAGCTGGCCCGTGAAAACGGACGGCTGCGCCAGGAAGTGGAGAAAAGGCTCGGGGCAGTTTACAAAAACTTTTCTGTGGCCAGCGCCATCATGAGCCAGGAGGTTATGGAGGAATCCCTGATGTTCCCCAAGCAGGGTGTTCTGCTGGAGGTAGGAAACAAGAATATCATGAGCGTAGACGTACCGGTCTTCGATTTCAAAACCACAGCCGAGGACCCTACCAACATCTATCCTTACGGTTTCGCCCGTACTTCCGGAGAGCTGGATAACGCTGTCAGCGCATTATCCGAGCTGTTTCCGATGCTGCTAGACCTTGCTGCCAAGGAAAAGGAAACCCAGCTTCTGGCGGCTGAACTGGAAAAGACCCGCCGCCGCGTAAACGCGCTGGAATACGTCATGATTCCGAGACTGCAGGCCACCATCAAGTACATCCAGATGAAACTGGATGAAAATGAAAGGGGCAATCAGACCAGACTGATGAAAGTCAAAGATATGATGCTGCAGGAGGCTTTGGAACAAAAGCGGGAGCAGGACGAAGACGCCGTGAAGAGATACGAGGCGTAAAAAAAGTAAAATGAAGAGACCGCCGCGGCGGTCTCTTTTCGGTGGGCCGGAATACTTGACAATCCCGGCTCCGATGATAAAATAGTAGTTAGTTTTTTACGAAAGGACGGAAGCGGACTTTGAAGGATATAGAATTTGCAAGAGAAATGGAAGCCATCGCCGCAAGCGCCGCGCTGCAGCCGGAGCGTTTTAACCACATGCTGGGACTTACTCTGTTTGACTGCAGCAGAGAGGAAGGCTTTGTAGAGATGACTTTTACTGCGGGAGAGTGGTGCAGAAATCCGTCCGGCGGCGTGCACGGCGGTGTGATTGCAAGCCTTTTCGATACGGTGACAGGTATGGGCGCCGTAGGACTGACGGGTATGAACGTGACCACCACCGATTTGACGATTAGTTTTTTGAAACCATTTAACGAGGCAGAGTATCTGTTTCATGTGGACTATACCAACGTGGGGAGGCGTATGGTGCGCGGCGTGGGAAAAGCCTTTGAGCGGAAGACCGGCAGGCTGTGCGCCACCTCCATGGGAAGCTTCATGGTCATCGGCAGCAGAGACAAAGCCCTGCAGGTATGAGCCCCAGAGATAAAAGGTTGTGAAGAGGAGCAGTTTCCGGCAGATGAAACCATGGCCGGGGATGCTTCTTTTTTTGTGCAATGGCGTTCTTGCGGGATTCCGCCGATGAGGCAGTTCCATTTCTGAAGAATACGGACGAGGAAGGAGAGGCGAATTAGTTTCAGTTATCCTGAAAAAGCGTGTTTTATAGAAAATGTATAACTCGCCGGGCAGAGGAGCGGGGACGTTAAACAATTATTATACTCAAATTGATACTTTTCATGGAATAATGTATAACTTTTGGCCTCAGATAAGCCATCAGCATCGGTAAAGCAGGGAGAAGTTATACGCGTTTTGAAGCTTTTCCGTGATTTGAGTATAATTTTAAGGATTCTGTTATACATAAAACGGGAAATCCCTCAGGTTCAGGGTTAACACAAGGGGGGTTACTAGAACGGATGCGAGAATTTGCAGGCTATCTTTATTTGAATATCTATGATATAATATTATCCCATAGTTATAAAAATATCGACTTTTAAAATATTTTGGGAAGGCGCTTTGGGAGTCGCACCCTGATTTTTCGAGAAAGAGAGAATTGAATGAATTACAGTCAATCGAAAATTGATAAGAGGATATTGAAAGGGCTTTCGGAGATGGGGTTCGTGGAAATGACTCCGATTCAGGAGGCTGCCATTCCGGCGCTCCTCGCGGGGCAGGACGTCATCGGGCAGGCCCAGACCGGGACAGGTAAAACAGCGGCTTTCGGCATCCCAATGATAGAAAATCTCAGCGATAAGGTGAAAGGCGTACAGGGACTGGTGCTCTGCCCCACCAGAGAACTGGCTATACAGGCAGCTGAGGAATTAAATAAAATGGCAAAGTACGTGCCGGGCGTCAAGGCGGCAGCTATCTACGGCGGACAGGCCATCGAAAAGCAGTTTCGGATTCTCGGGGGAAAGGTGTCTATCGTGGTGGGAACGCCGGGCCGAGTTATGGACCACATGGGGCGAAAGACTCTGAACCTTGAGAACCTGCACATGCTGGTGCTGGACGAGGCAGATGAAATGCTGAACATGGGCTTTCGTGAAGATATAGAAACCATCTGCATGGCCCTTCCAAAGGTGCGGCAGACAGCTCTTTTTTCTGCCACCATGCCGGAGGAAATTCTAGAAATTACCAAAACCTATCAGAAAGACGCAGCTTATATCCATGTCCCCCAGGAAGAAATGACCATTCCCCTGGTAAAACAAAGCTATTATGTGATGAAGGGCAGAGAAAAGGACACCTGTCTGTGCAGACTTATCGACTACATGTCACCGAAGCGGGCTTTGATTTTCTGCAATACCAAGAAGAAAGTGGACCAGCTGACGCTGCTTCTAAAAGGAAAGGGATACTCGGCGGAGGCCCTCCATGGGGATTTGTCACAGCACCAGCGGGACAGGGTGATGACCCTTTTCAGGACCGGAAAGCTGGAACTTCTGCTGGCAACCGACGTGGCGGCGAGAGGAATCGACGTAGACCAGGTAGATATGGTGTTTAACTACGATATGCCCCAGGACATGGAATATTACGTGCACCGAATCGGAAGGACCGGCAGGGCCGGCAGAAGCGGAAAGGCGGTTTCCCTGATTAGAAACAGCGAACGGTACAAGATTCAGTCTCTGGAAGAATACTGCGGCACCCGCATCCGTGAGAAGGAAATGCCTACGGCGGCAAATGCAGCTGTTGTTAAAGCGTACAAAAAGGTGACGGAGGCGGTGGAAGCCGGCAGGGATAAAGACCTGACCCCTTATATGAAAATTGTGTATAAACGATGCATAGAGGACGGCCTGGACCCGCTGGAAATGGCGGCAGCCTTTTTGCGCATGAGTCTGGGAGAGACTGAGGCCGATTCGGCCCTGGAGGAAAGTATGCAAAGCCGCGGAAAAGCGGGCGCCGGCCATGGCGGTAAAAAACGGGGAAGAAGAAAAGCCGATGAAGAGGCTGAAAGCGGTGCCGGGCGCATCCGGATTGTAAAGCCTGAGGTTCCGAAAGGACGCGGGGCAAAGAAGGTTTCCGGAGGAAAGGCGGCGGCCCCGAGGGGGAAATCCGGACGCAGAGATAAGAAAGGTAAGAGCAATGGAAAAAGGACAAAGGGTTCAAATCAGAATAGAAGACATGACAAGCGAAGGGCAGGGACTGGGAAGAAGTGACGGCATGGCGGTTTTTGTCAAAGGCGCAGTAGTGGGAGACCTAGTCGAGGCGGAGGTGACTAAGGTGAAAAAGAATTACGCCTTTGCAAAAACCGTGAATTTTCTGGAGGCGTCGCCTGACCGTATCGAGGGAATGTGCCGGTACGGGGGAGTCTGCGGCGGATGTCCCTATGGAGAACTTTCCTACGAGGCGCAGCTGGCTTTGAAGGAAAAGCAGGTTCGTGACAAGCTGACCCGTCTGGGCGGTCTGACGGATCCGGTCATTCGTCCCATCATCGGTATGGAGGAGCCTTTTCGCTATCGCAATAAAGCCACCATGCCGGTCTGGACCGGCGGTATCATCACCCGCAAAGGCGGTATCGTGGAAAACCTGGGCGAGCCGGCGGTGGGTTTTTATAAAGCGAAGAGCCATGAGGTGGTGGATTGCTATGACTGTATGATTCAGTCTGAGCCGGCCATGGCTGCGGCAGAGGCGCTGCGCCAGTTTATGATTAGCGACAATATCACGGCCTATGACCCGAAGTGGGACAAGGGCCTGATGCGCCATCTGGTGGTAAAGACAGCCCGGGGAACCGGTGAAGTCATGGTGGTGCTGGTTATCAACGGCAAAGGGATTCCCAACGGGACAAAGCTGGTGGAAATGCTGGACGATTATATTTACAGCCTGCCCCCTTGCAGCGACGGCACCGAGTACAGTTTGGAAAGTGTAGTCGTCAGCGTCTGCAAGGGCAAAAACGGCTCTGCTTCCGGCAGCGTCATGGGCGAAGAGCTGATTACCATCGCCGGAAAACCTGTGATTCAGGAAGAGATAGGGGGACTTGTATTTGAGATTTCCCCTCTGTCTTTTTATCAGGTGAATCCTGTACAGATGGAGGCCCTTTACGAAAAGGCCCTGGAATATGCCGACCTTCGCGGGGAAGAGACGGTGCTGGACTTGTATTGCGGCGTGGGTACTATCGGTCTGTTCGCGGCAAGGCGAATGGAGGAGGCTTATATGGCGGCCCACGGAGGTCACCTTGATTATGACAAGGTGGGGCGCGTGATTGGCATTGAGTCGGTAAAGGACGCTGTTCTCAACGCCAACCGGAATGCGGTTATCAATCATATCGTGGGCGCCCGCTATGTCTGCGGTAAGGCCGAGGAAGTGCTGCCTCAGCTGGTGAAGGGCCAGGGGCCCGCGGCAGATGATGAAGGTCTGCGCGTCGGCGCGGCAGACGTGGTATTTTTGGACCCGCCAAGGGCAGGCTGCGACCCGGCCCTGCTTGAGACCGTAGTTTCTGTCCGGCCGGAGAAGATTGTGTATGTCTCCTGCGACCCGGCGACCCTGGCAAGGGACGTGAAATATCTTTGCCAGCGAGGGTATGTGTTTGAAGAGGCCACGCCGGTGGATATGTTCCCGTGGGGCGTGCATGTTGAGACGGTTGTAATGCTTTCCCACAAAAAAACGACAGCGTAATTAACGTAAAAGTGGAGTTTGGCGAGGGCGAGGGTAAAGTACCGCTTGATAATATCGCTAAGAGAGCCGCAGCGTACAAGCCGAAAGAGCGAGTGACCTATAAGATGATTAAGGAGTACATAGAAGCAAAATATGGCTTCAAAGTACATACCGCATACATCGCAGAAGTAAAAAGGAATTTAGACTTGCCGATGTACGATGCCCCTAATGCGGTGGAAGAATTAAAGCAGCCGAGGAAACATCCGACACCAGAGAAAGTGGAAGCAATCAAAGATGCTTTAAAATATTTTGCAGTCATTTAAGACAAGAAGCGTATCATTAAGAAACAGTGATACGCTCTTCATGCTTTATAGGAAATTGCGTTTATGAGATAAATAGGGTAAAATAATAGAGAAATAAAAATGAGCATAACAAAATAGCGGATAAGAAGTGAATCTGCCGAGACTTTTGAATATGCAGGGTTATGCCCGTATAATGGTGTAAAAAGAAAAAGAAAAAAAGAGCCCATAGCTCTAAACTTTCAAGTATAATGTTAATTACCACCAA
>CBCTFZ010000016.1:0-50067 GCA_965146355.1 uncultured Emergencia sp.
TAAAATACTGCGTCGGCGTCATACCCTTTCTTCTTTCCTTACATTCCTGGTGTTCAGCTTTGGTTTCCGATACGTGAACGTGCATTCTGACGCCCAATTCCTTCGCCATCTCCGCAACGTACCTGACAGTTTCCTCGTTGCTGGTATATTCAGCGTGAATGCTGGCGTCGATAATAATTCTTCCATTCTCAGCCCCGTTGTAAAGAGCGACGGCGTCTCTCGCCTCGCCTATGGCAGGCAGCCGGTCCAAAGCCATACCCATCGGGTTGGCGACCGCTCTGGAAAGATTGGCCTTGGCGTCGCTGTCAGCGACAGCTTTTACCATATCAGGTATAAAATAATACATATCGGAGGAAGATATGATACCGTAGCGGATAGACTCCGCCATACACATCATAGTGCCCCAATAGACAGCATTGCCGGTAAGCTTATCCTCAAATGGGAAGATTCTCGTATTGAGCCAGTCCATCAACGCCAGATTCTCGCCGTATCCCCGCATCAGCCCCATAGGCGAATGGGCGTGCCCATTATAGAATCCGGCCATGAGAAGCCTGTTTTTTCCGGGGTACACCTGTCCGAAGTCGTCGGAAGGCGCCTCCTTGCCAATGTAAGCAATTCTATCGCCGGCGATGCCGACATACATATTTTCTTCAATTTGATAATCTTTATTTAAAATCGTGATTTCTTTAAAAAGCATATTCCAACCTCCATGTGCTTATGCGGTTTTTCCCTTAAAAAACATAGCTTACGCCAGTTTTACAATAGTGATAGTATACCACGATTGGCTTTTAATTCCAATGATTTTCCTCGGATAATTTGTGAAATATACGGTATATTTTTCACATCAAGGTGAAGACTAGAAATACAACAATAGTGATGAAGGAGAGTAAAACTACATGAAAGCAACCGGAATAGTAAGACGAATTGATGATTTGGGAAGAGTGGTGGTTCCCAAGGAAATCAGGAGAATCCTCAGAATCAGAGAAGGAGACCCTTTAGAAATATATACAAGCGGCAACGGAGAAATCATTTTAAAGAAGTATTCTCCCATCGGCGATATGAGCCAGATTGCCGCAGAGTTTGCGGAAACAGCTTCCACCATTTTAGGAGGTACCGTGGTCGTATCGGACACGGACAGTTTTATCGCAGCCTCCGGTAAGCAGAAGCGTCAGTTCGGCAATGATAAGATTGACGCCGAGCTGGACCACATCATACAGTCCAAGGACAAATTCCAAAGCAGCAAAAAATTAATCGTACCTATCGTGTCCCAGGGTGACGCCATCGGCTCTATCACCGTGCTGGCTTCTGAGAACAAGGAGCTTGGGGAGACAGAATTGAAAGCCGCAGAAATCGGCGCCGAATTTATTGCAAAACAGATTTATGACTAATCGAGCAGGAGAGCGTGCGAAGCATTCGCCGCTCTTTTCTCATCTTGACATTATTTCCTTTTTTTGTTAAGCTGAAGTAGTCCGAGGTTCGGGCTATTTTTGTTTTTATTAAGAATGGGAGGTTACATGCGAAATGAATAGAAAAAAGGAATTTTTTTCATTTGTCATTCCCTCTGTCATCGCCTTTGCACTGTCCGGCGTCTATGCCGTGGTAGATGGCTTTTTTATCGGAAACAGTATCGGAGACGCGGGCCTTGCCGCTATCAATATGGCCTGGCCGGTGACTGCCCTGCTTCAGGCTGTGGGCACCGGTATCGGCATGGGCGGCGCAGTTCAGTATTCCCTTCATATAGAAAAAGAACAGAAAAACTTCTTATATACTACCATCGTACTTCTGGCGGCTGCCGGACTGCTGCTCATGGTATCCCTGGTCTTTGTCGTAAAGCCTCTGCTGCTTCTTTTCGGCGCCGAAGGACAGATTCTTGAGATGGGCGCTGAATATCTGCAGATTATTCTTCTTGGAAGCCTGTTTCAGGTACTGAGCACAGGCCTGCTTCCTTTGATTAGAAATCTGGGCGGCTCCTTTATGGCTATGATTGCAATGGCCAGCGGTTTTATCGTAAATATTTGCTTAGATTACCTGTTTATCTGGGTCCTTTCCTGGGGCCTTGCAGGCGCTGCCGCCGCCACAATTACGGGTCAGGCCGTGACCATGGCGCTGTGCATTGTCTATTTCATTAAGAAAAAAACAGGCTTTTCCCTGCCTTCTCTTTCCATACTGAAATCCCGGACGGCGCCCATTCTCTTCGTAGGGCTGTCTCCCTTCGGCGTGACATTTTCGCCTAACATCATCCTAATCCTCATGAACAAATTTGCCATGATTTACGGCGGAGAAAGTGCCGTAGCCTGTTATGCCACCGTGGCGTACATTACCATGATAATTCTCCTGCTGCTTCAGGGAGTCGGCGACGGATGTCAGCCTCTCATCAGCAGATACTTCGGCCAGGGACAACAGGATTTTGTAAAGGAAACCAAACGCCTTGCTTATATCACCAGTTTCGTGCTGGCAGTGTTCTGTATGGTCTTCCTGTTTTTCCTTCGCCAGCCTGCCGCGGCCCTTTTCGGCGCTTCTGCGGCCGTACAAAAAGAGGTGGCCCGGGTGCTGGTCTATTTCATCGCCGCATTTTGTCTGCAGGCCTTCCTGCGGGTCACTATCTCCGGGTTTTATGCTACAGAAAAAAATGGCTTCGCATACATTTTAGTGTATGCGGAGCCGCTTCTGCTATTCTTCTTATTATTGCTGCTGCCCAAGCTTTGGGATATTACCGGACTTTGGATTGCATCGCCGCTGTCCCAGCTGTTTACATCCATCATTGCGCTGGGGATTTTGGCGGCGTCTTCTAAGTCTATCGAACCTGCAGACTCTTAACTGCGCTTATATAATAATATACCCACAGCAGCGCAGAGCGCCACATTTGAAATGAGCAGAAGATATTCAGGTATCACCAGAACGCCAACCCGGTTCAAAAGCAGAGCCCCGGCCACCCCTACCGCTGCAAGACTTGGCTTTTTTATCACAAGGCCCGCCAAAAGCGAGGCATAGATGGAGACCGGAACATAGCCGAACATATTGCCTGCGGATTGGGGAAGATTCTGCAGCAGCGCAGTTCCACCTATGGCTCCCAGCGTAACGAATATCAAGGTTGTTACCACAGACCCGGCAATACCTAAAGTCGCCATAATCTCCCCTCTTTGCGTTCCGGCTTTAGCATTTACAGCATCCTGAGCCGCCAGGGCGCAGGGGATTCGCACATTCAGGCCTCCCACCAGAAAGGCGATATAAGAACCTGCCGTTCCCAAAACAGGGAAATAAGAAATAGGTTCAACAATCCACCAGGCCAGAGAGGCCGATACGATGACTGCTATTATGGACAGAAGCTGGGCTCCCGTAGGCGCAATTCCAAATCGCAGATACAGAATCAATGCCGGTAAATAGCTAAGGGCCAATGCGCATATAAAAGATATGGTGCCTATTTTTATGCAGGGTTTATGAAAACTTCTGGTGTACTCCTCCTCAGAAACCGGATTATCTAAATCTCTTTTCTCTTCCGGAGGCGCGTCTGAATGATTATGCTTCATATGTCTTTCTCCTAAAGTTACTGCCTTTTCTCAGTTTTATTCAAAAATTGGATGCCAGTATTCCCGCCGCCATTCCCACAATCATGGAAAATCCCAATACATATTCCTTCAGCCATCTGACCTTGCCGGAAACCTTTGTCAGCACAACTTCGGCTATGACAGCCGCCAGAGCTGCTGCTGTCACATCCCATCCCAGCAGCATGTTCTGCACGGACATGTAGGACATGATTCCTATCATACAGGAAACACTCACTACCTGTAAAAGCCTGTCGTCCCGGCGTTTGATTTTTGTCTGAATTTTGTTGGCATAGGGAATAAATACGATATTTATCAGCCAGCTGATGCCTAAAGTTGACATAGCCCAGACAGAGGCGATATATCCTGTGGCGTTGTAATTGTCTCCGCCCAGATTCTGTCCAACCGTTGAGGCTCCCAGCCCGGCATGGAGCAGTTCTGCGTCGGCAGAGCCTATTACCGCCAATCTCATCCATGACATGGGCGCGCCGATAGCGGACATCAGGCCTACCATTACGATGAAAACCGCCAGAGATGGCCCTATGGCCGAAATGGCGCCTGTTCTGAACGCACGAAAACACTCTTTTCTCGATATACCGGCCTTTTGCGCAACGCGAATCGTCCTTCTGCTGATAATTACGACTACACTGACGACCAATATGACAAGCGGAAAGCAGGCGAACCACATAATTGATGCGTTTGCGATATTAAGATAGCTCATATTCTTTCTCCTGTAAAATAGGGTAACGTTTTATACAGTTATCCTGCCTTTATTTTTTCCGGGATTTATATTCTTTAATCAACTTTTGATAGGAACGAATCTCCTTACAGATACCCTCTATCATTTCCTCCGCCGAACGCTTTCCCAGTTCCGCAGTAGCATTTGTCGGATCTCCCACGCAGCCGTTTTTCGATACGAAATCGATGCCGTGCATCATGGCGATGCTGTCGTCGACCACCGGTAAATCCACAGTGGTATATCCCTTTTCCGCAGCCTCCGTCTTAACCAGTTCAGGATACCAGTGCATCATCCATGAAGTCTCGAGCTGATTTGCATGGGCGCCTTCTTCTCTGCTGAAATAAGGGAATCCGTCGCAGCTGCCGTATAGGTCGATGTGACAGATTGGAATCAGGGTAAAGTCTTCTTTGTAAAATTCCTGACAAGTCAGCATGGTGGTTGAAGCGTTTCCGCCATGGGTGCATATCACAACAATGGACTCAAAGCCCTGGGCTGCGTAACTGTTGATGTAGTCCTTCAGCACCATAGACAGGGTTTCGTGGGATAGGGTAACTGTACCCGGAAAACCCATGTGGTGAGGGGAATATCCCGGACGAATGCTGGGCGCGGCTAACGCGTCTCCCAACGCTGCCGCAACTTCACAGGAAACGGCTACTGCCAATGCGTCGTCCACACAGATAGGAAGTCCCGGTCCGTGCTGTTCTATGGCTCCGACGCCAATAATAACTGTTTTCTTGCCGGCTTTCATAGCCTGTTCAATTTCAACCCATGACATATTTTCCATCAGACAACTTTTATCAAACATATCTCTTTCCTTTCCCGTTCAATGAAACTTTTAGCTTAGTTTTAAACTGTTTTTCTCTTTCTTCTGCAGGTAAATAAACAAAATGATAAAGGCCACAAGCAGTACGATTCCCAGATATCCCAGCCACATAAAGGTAAACTGATATCCCTTGGCGTCAATGGACATACCCAAAAGAATGTTGGCGATAATGGAGAAGAAATCCATAAAGAATAACATCGTTCCGTTGACCTTGCCCTGCTCTGCATTTTTGCTGTTTCTAACTGCCATAATCTGCATCGGCATATAGTAGCAGTTGGTAACATAATAGGTCATTACCGCAACGCCGAACATGGAAGAGGTGTCCGCTCCCGCCAGTATAAACGGATACAGCATCTGCCCTGCAAAAGCAAAGATAACGAAGTAGCCGGGCTTTACAACATCGCATAAAACGCCTATGATGATGCCTAAAATTCCCACAATGATTCCGCCGGTGGCTGCAGGCGTCAGATAATCAAAAGACATTTTCTCAGCATAGTATGGTAAGAATGAGCCGTCAATCTGATAAACGATATACTGTGCGCCGTTGAGGATTGCAAAAGGCAGGGCGGCTACAGAGAACATGCCCAGCAGCTTCTTGAGCAGAGATGTCTCTTTTTTCTCCGGGACTTTCGGGCCATGGGATTCTGTCTCCTGGACCTTGCCTGTACCCGCACTTTCTTTCAGCTTTTCATTGTCAAAGAAGAAAATGGCGATTACGCCGACTAACTGAATTCCAAAAGATATATAAGAAGGAATTGTAGCGCCTAATTCAGTAAACATTCTGGCACCCAGTCCCCTGGCGGTAGACCCAACAATAAAGGAAATGCCTTCACATAATGCGAATGCCGTTCCTACAATGCGCCTGTCCACAAAAGTGGCCAGCAGCGCATACGGGAATATGCCTACAAAAGACCACAGGAATCCGTCTAAAATAAAAGCAAGATATACGGTAGCCGTAGAGTCGGCGTACAGGTATACCAATGAAACTGCACCTTTAAGAATCGATGAAATAATGAAAATCGGCTTAATATTTCCGCGGAATTTATCGATAATTGCTCCTCCCGGGGTTCTCATAATCAATCCGCAAATTAAAAATACGGAAATCATGGTGCCGTAAACGGTAGCAGAAATACCGTGGTCGTCCATAACCAGCAGTCCTCTGAACCCGTTTTTGTAGTAGCAGGAATAGTTCATGCAGGAATAGAAAATAATAAGCAGCAGTACGTTTCTATTCCCCAGGCTTTTCGCCGCAGTTTTCAGCGAAGAAAAATCGACTTTTTTTCTCGCAGGGGTCTTTTCTGGCATCTTTATTGCCCTCCTTTTTTTCTTTCTATTATTTCACACGGAAAAAAAATTGAGAAGATGGATAAAAAAACATGGCCGTTAATAAAAAATTAAACAGGCCGTAAGCTGCCCTGCCAATCATTGGCGTCTGGCTGCTTACGGCCTGTTTAATTTATAATTATTTAGGATTTTCATTTATGATATCCTGCAGATATTGAATGAAGACTTTCGCCGTGTCGCTTAATGCAAACCGGTCTGAATATACATAATATAAATAGGAGGTTGCGCCTTCAATGGGTATACACTGCCAATGATACTGTGACGAAAAGCTTTCCGGCCCGGTGGTTCCAATGCTGTAAGCGTTGGTATTTCCAATGAGGCGGCACTTCCAGTCCACATTGTTGACAGTAATATACTTTCTGGAGTTAAAGGCCTCCGCAGGACAATAGCTGGGATGACTGAAATCCATAGGATGTATCACGTTATTGGAAAAATTACTGTAGCTGACATAAGGATAATCATGGAGAAGAGACAGGTCAAAAGGCTCTCCCGGATGGTAATCCTTGAGAACCGGATGATTTTTCCGCAGATTGATATTCAGACTCTGTTCAGATAACTGTCTGATTGTCAGGCCCTGGTCCATAATCCTCTGACATTCTATGGCGGCCACCGTTTCCGGCATAGAAATTACGGCAATTTCCGCCAGGTGTGTATAAACCGCTTCCACGCACTGAGGCTGAAAATCCACATTGAGGGACAGCATAAATTTTTCATCCTCTTCATAATGCTTGCATAAAGCCTCAAAGGCCATATAGCAGTACGGCAAGTGCATACATGCGCAGGAAAAATGATGGGTTTCTTCCGCTTCCTTCAGTTTATTGATATTGTCCAGCTCCAACTGAATTTTCATAGCGTATTCGTAAAAGGCGGCTCCCTTTTCCGTGAGAAACACGCCGCTGCTGGTGCGGTGAAATATCTCAAAGCCTACTTCTATTTCCAGATTTTTAATGGACTGGCTCAGGTTGGAGGCAGAGGTATACATCATCTGGGCCGCTTTGGCGATAGAACCATTCTCCACACAGGCAAGTACGTATTTGAGCTGCAGTAATGTCATGATAACTACTCCCTTATCTTCATTTATTTTGGCGGCATCTTCTGGTCCTGCAGAAGCTGCAGCAGCTTGACGGTGTCTTTCAGTTTCTCCATAGGTTTTACCGTCAGTCTGATATACGGTTCTACCCCGCCGTGGACAAAAGCCCTCATTCCGAAAGCCTCATTGACATTCATCAAAGCATAGCCGTTCAGCGGATTTTTCTCGGCAAAGGATACAATCACCTTGCCCTGCTGCTCGTAAATTCTGGTTACAGATAGCTCTTCTGCCAGGCTGCGTATGCGGGATACCCGGATTAAATTCAGGGTTTCTCTCGGTACGTCTCCGAATCTATCCATCATTTCGTCGATGATTTCGTCTTCATCGGCCTCAGTGGCTACACCGGCGATTTTTTTGTACATCTGCAGCTTCAGGGTTTCGTTTTCGATATACCAGCTTGGAATGTTGGCTGTAACCATCAGTTCCACAGAAATTTCCTCTTTATTTTCGCCCACAACCTCACCCTTGAGGGCGCGGACGGCGTCATCTACCAGCTTACAGTAAAGCTCGTAACCGATATTCATCATATGGCCGCTCTGCTCGCTGCCCAGGAGATTCCCTGCGCCGCGTATCTCTAAATCACGCATGGCAACCTTAAATCCGGCGCCAAATTCGGTAAACTCCTTGATGGCCTTGAGTCTCTTTTCGGCAATCTCCGTAAGGACCTTATCTTTCTGGTACATCAGATAAGCGTATGCCATACGGTTAGAACGGCCTACCCGTCCCCGCAGCTGATAGAGCTGGGACAGGCCGAATTTATCTGCGTCGATGATTATCATGGTATTGGCACCTGCAATATCGATGCCCGATTCGATGATGGTGGTCGCTACCAGCACGTTGTTTTCCCCGTTGATAAAACTGAGCATCACATCCTCCAACGCGTGCTCGTTCATCTGTCCGTGGCCTACGCATACCCTGGCCTCCGGTACCAGGTCCCTGATATGGTCAGCCAGCTTATTGATACCTCTAACCCGGTTATATACTACAAAGACCTGCCCGCCCCGGTCCAGTTCTCTGGTGATAATCTCCCGTATCATGGAGTCCTCCTGTTCAAGGACATAGGTCTGCACCGGATATCTCTCCTCCGGCGGTTCTTCGATGATACTCATATCCTTAATACCGGTCAAAGACATGTTAAGGGTTCTTGGAATCGGTGTGGCAGACAGAGTCAGAACATCTACATTCTGCTTCATCTGCTTGATTTTCTCCTTGTGAGCAACGCCAAAACGCTGCTCCTCATCTACCACCAGAAGGCCCAGCTCCTTAAATTTCACATCCTTTGAAAGAAGTCTGTGGGTGCCGATAACCAAATCAATCTGTCCTTTAGAAAGCTGGTCGATAATCTTCTCCTGTTGTTTGTCCGAACGGAATCTGGACAGCATTTCCACCTTCAGAGGAAACTGTTCAAACCGCTCCTTCAGAGTATAGTAGTGCTGATTGGCCAGAATCGTGGTAGGCACCAGCACTGCCGCCTGCTTTCCGTCGGCGATACATTTGAAAAGGGCTCTGGCGGCCACCTCTGTTTTGCCGAATCCTACATCTCCGCAGAGAAGTCTGTCCATGGCCGACGGACTTTCCATGTCCGCCTTAATTTCTTCTACAGAGCGCAGCTGGTCGTCGGTTTCCGTATAGGGAAAGGCGTCTTCAAATTCTTTCTGCCATACGGTGTCCTCCCCAAAGGCGTGGCCTTTCTGCATCTTTCTCTGGGCATACAGCTCGAGAAGCTCCCGGGCCATCTCCGCGATAGCAGCTTTTGCCTTGGCCTTGGTCGCTTTCCAGTCGCCGCCGGACAGTTTATTGAGTTTGGGAGAGGCGCCGTCAGAACCGATGTACTTCTGAATCATGTCCATCTGTTCTACCGGTACATAAAGCATATCGTTGCCTGCATACTTGATTTTCAGATAGTCCTTCTGCTCCCCCTGCACCGTCAGCTGCTCTATGCCGAGAAACTTGCCGATGCCGTGATTTTCATGTACTACAAAATCCCCGCTGCCCATGTCTGAGAAGGATTGAATCTTCTCGGATTTAGTCTTTTTCTTTTTCCGCTTCTTTTTCTGCAGCTTCTGTCCGGAAAAAATATCGTTTTCGCTGATATAGCAGATTTTCTCCTCAGGAAAATCCATACCGGCGCTGAGAACACCTTCTTCAAAGGAGACCTTTTCTAAAAGGCCGGCTCTGTCCGCAAATTCCCGCAGATTGGCGATACGCTCCTTGGAAGAGGCTACAATGGTGATTTTGTAATTCTTTTTGGCGTATTCTGAAAGTTCTGATGCGAAAAGCTCCATGCGGCCGCCAAAAGCCACCATCTGTCTGCTCTGCACGTGGTGAACCTGGGTGAGCCTGTCAACGCCTTTTATGGTCTTTGCAAAAGGCGTAAGCACATAGACCAGTTCTTTCTGATATATATGGTAAAAATCCTCTTTGCCGGAAACAAGCTCCATATCCTTTGGGATAACCTGGCCTCGTTCCAGGAATACCTTAAAATCATCCTTGATTTCCGCATTTCTGGCGTCCAGATACTCGCAGATTCTGTCCGGGTCATCGACGACTACAGTGCCGCCTTCCATATAGTCCCACAGATATTCCGTGTCGTCATAGAAGTAATGGAGATAGTTTTCCAGAAGCTGCAAATTGGATACGTTTGTAATGTACTCACAGAGCTCATCGCGGCGTTTTGTAAGATTTTCCGCCGCCTGCTCAAAGGCCTCTCCCTTTTTTAAAAGACGCTTTATCTGCGCGGTATATTCTCTGTGGAGCCGCTGCGCCGCGTCGTTGAACACGGTCTTGTCAGACAGCAGCTGCTCGGAAGGATAAATGTCAACAAACTGCAGGTTCTCCATGGAGCGCTGGGTATCGATGTCAAAACACCGCAGAGAATCCACTTCTGTATCAAACAGCTCGATTCGATACGGATTGTCGCTGTCAGGGGTAAAGATATCCAGGATACCGCCTCTGATGGAGAACTGGCCTCTGGAGTCTACAAGGTCCATTCTCTCATAACCCATCTTTACCAGGGTTTCCTTTATCGCCTCCAGGTTCACCTCATCTCCCAGGGAAAGTCTAAAAGAAGCGCTTTCAAAGTTTTTATGGGGCGTAATCTTTTTGACGGCAGCAGAAACAGGCGCTATGACGATACAGTCCTGCCCCGTTCTCAGCGCCTTTAATATCTTCAGTCGTTCAATAAGCTGGTCGTGGTTTTTCGCTTCATAGCGGAGAAAAACCTGGTCTTCCGAAGGCAGCACCAATATTTCCTTTTCCGAAAAAAAAGAAAGGTCTGAGGCTAATCGACCTGCCCGCACTGCTGTGGCGGTTATAATTAGGCTCTGTCCTTCTTCTTTCAGTATTCTGGAAATGACCGGTGCACATCTGCTTTCGGAAATGCCCGAAATATTAATGATTCCCTTCTTCATCTTCTTCCTTCTTCAATCTGGCGTTTTTCCTGGTATTGTAGCGGTTCATGGCAATGTCCGCATCTTCTGCAAGGATGCACTCGATGGCGCTGACTGCGTTGTCCACAGTCTCCTCCAGCACCGGTACCTCCTCTCTGGAAAAACCGCCGATAACAAAGTCTTTCAGGTCTCCTTTCTTCTGGCTGCCGATTCCTATGCGGATTCTGGGAAACCGGTCTGACTGCAGCTGATAAATGACGGATTTCATACCGTTATGGGTGCCTGCGCTTCCAAACTTGCGGATTCTCAGATTCCCCAGCCCAATATCGATGTCATCATATATCACAATCAATTCCTCCGGCTGCAGCTTGTAAAAATGCATAACCTCCCGAATAGACTCGCCGCTCAGGTTCATATAGGTCTGCGGCTTTATCAATAAGACTTTTTGGCCGGCGATTCTGCCCTCGCCGACCAAAGCCTTAAACTTTAACCTGTCTATCTTTATGTCATGTTTTTCTGCCAGCCGGTCTATGGTGATAAATCCCATATTATGTCTGGTGTTTTCGTATTTTTTGCCCGGATTTCCCAGGCCTGCGATTACGTACATAACAAAGTATATTCCTTTACAACTGAAATTAGTCGAATAATTTACTTACCGAACCGTTGGTGAAAATTCGGGTCATGGCTTCCGCAAAGAGAGGCGCTACGGACAAGAATCTCATCTTATCCAGTTTCTTTTCCTCCGGCATCGGAATGGTATTTAAAAGCACCAGCTCTTCGATGACGGAACTCTCCAGCCTTTCTACGGCAGGACCGGAAAGTACAGGGTGAGTCGCACATGCGTAGACGGCTTTTGCGCCCAGCTCCTTGATTGCGTTGGCAGCATTTGAAATAGTTCCTGCAGTATCAATCATATCGTCTAAGATAATGCAGTTCTTTCCGTCGATATTACCGATGATGTTCATAATCTCGCTCTTGTTAGGCTCAGGTCTTCTCTTATCGACGATAGCGATTGGGCAGTTGAGATACTGGGCCATGTTTCTGGCTCTGGTCACACTGCCGTGGTCCGGAGATACAACAACTACATCTTCCAGTGCTTTTTCCTTAAAGTATCTTGCTAAAATCGGCATACCTACCAGGTGGTCTACCGGAATATCAAAATATCCCTGAATCTGATTTGCGTGCAGGTCCATGGAAACCACTCTGTCAGCACCGGCAGCCGTAATAAGGTTAGCTACCAGCTTGGCTGTGATTGGGTCTCTGGCCTTGGCTTTTCGGTCCTGTCTGGCATATCCGTAATAAGGAATTACAGCGTTGATTCTTCCTGCGGAAGCTCTCTTCATGGCGTCAATCATAATCAAAAGCTCCATCAGGTTATCATTTACCGGGTCGCAGGTGGATTGAACAATGTAAACGTCGATACCTCTTACAGATTCCCAAAGATTTACGGAAATCTCACCGTCACTGAATTTTGTCACTGTCGCTTTGCCCAGGGGCTTACCCATAATGGATGCAATTTCTTCTGCAAGTTCAGTGTGTGAGTTTCCAGCAAACACCTTAAAATCTGAAAATGCGCCGTTCTTCATTTCTTTGTACCTCTTCTTTCTTCGCTTGTGTAAAATTATTTCTTGTTGTAAAGTCCCTTTTTGGCTGCCCAGCCTTCGATATTGCGCTGCCTTGCTCTTCCTACCGCAAGGGCGTCCTCCGGTACGTCCTCTGTAATAGTGCTTCCGGCGGCGATATATGCGCCGTCCTCCACCTGTACCGGCGATACCAGGTTGGTATTGCAGCCGATAAATACTCCATTCCCTATATTTGAGCGATGCTTGCTGGTACCGTCGTAATTGACGAAAACCACGCCGCATCCTATATTGACATCCCTGCCCACATCTGAATCCCCTATATATGTCAGGTGGGATGCCTTTGAACCGTCTCCCAGAGACGAATTCTTAACTTCTACAAAATCGCCGACCTTGCAGCCGTCGCCGATAACGCTCTTCGGACGCAGATAGGCGAACGGGCCCACTTTGGAACCTGCGCCTACGGTGCTTTCCGTAATGACAGAGGCCTGCACCTCAACATCATCTGCGATTTTTGAATCTTTAATCCTGGTGTTTTGTAAAATTCTGCAGTTGTCACCGATGACGGTGCTCCCTTCCAGGCTTACGCAAGGTCCGATGAAAGTCCCCTTGCCGATAACAACGCTTTCGTCAATATATGCAGTATGGAGGTCGGCAAAATCCACTCCCCGTTCCAGATGAGAAATATTGACGGCCAGCCGTTTTTCTTCTCTTTCTTTATATTCCTGATATGTCATATTACTCCCCTATAATAAGTTCTCCGACTTTATAGATATCTCCGGCGCCCATAGTAATCACCAGGTCGCCCGCCTCCGCATTCTTCTTCACATAATTGGCAATCTCTTCAAAGGTATCCATATAGTATACCTTTTTGTCAGGGTGAACCCGCTTAATTTCTTCCGCCAATTCTTTGGAAGAAATCTTATAGATATTCTTTTCCCTTGCCGCATAGATTTCTGCCAGAATCAGAATGTCGGCCTCTTCAAAGGCCTCGGCGAAATCATCGAACAGCGCCAGGGTTCTGGTATAAGTATGAGGCTGGAACAGGCACCAAAGTCTGTTGTGGGGAATGTTATGGGCTGCAGACAAAGTCGCTTTAATCTCCGTAGGATGGTGAGCGTAGTCGTCTACCAGCTTAACGCCGTCTTCTGTTGTGCCTAAGATATCAAATCTCCGCTGTGTTCCCATAAATGCGCCCAGGGTTTCTACGATAACGGCAGCGTCTACGCCCAGCTGATGGCAGCATGCAAAAGCGCCTACTGCGTTAAGAATGTTGTGTTCTCCCGGCACGCGCAGCTTGACGGTACCCAGTTCTTCTCCCCGATAGTTTACGCGGAAAGACGGCATGCCTTCCCCGTCAAAGGATACGTCGGCAATGTGATAGGTACAGTTTGCGTTATATCCATAGGTGATAGCGTCAGGAATGTCCTTGATAATCCTGCTGACAAAAGGATTGGCGTCATAGGCGATAATCTTGCCTCCGGCCGGAACTGCTTTTGCGAATTTATCAAAGGAGCTGACGATGTGATCGATATCTTTAAAATAGTCCAGATGGTCGGAGTCGATGTTGAGAATTACCTCGATTTTCGGACGGAGCTCTAAAAAGCTGTCTCTGTATTCACAGGCTTCCGTTACAAAATACTGGCTGTGCCCTACTTTAACGTTGCCGCCAATCTCAGCCAGATTGCCTCCCACCAGAATGGTCGGCTCCAGTCTGGCGTTCTCTAAAATTAAAGAAACCATAGAAGTGGTGGTGGTCTTTCCATGGGTTCCGCTGATGGCGATGCTGTTCTCAAAATCATCCATCAATGTGCCCAGCACCTCCGCCCTGCTGGCCAGAGGAATGTTTTTCTCTCTGGCTCTGACAATCTCAGGGTTTTCCTCGGCGATTGCTGCAGAGTACACGATTAAATCCGCGTTCTCTACATTCTCCGCTCTATGGCCTATATGAATTTCCGCACCCTTTGCCGACAGGCCCTCGGTAATATCCGACTGCTTCATATCGGACCCGGATACGCGATATCCTCTGGAAAGTAAAATTTCCGCAATGGCGGAGAGTCCTACGCCCCCAATTCCAATACAATGTATATTCTTATAGTCCGTCAACTGAATCATCTGCTAATCCTCCAAATTCAAATCTATATGTAGTCTATTCCAATAGTCTTACTCTTGTTTCCAGAATTATGCATCTTATTTGCATTTGCGGCGGCATTGCTGCCTTGGCCGTTCTTTTTGCCCGGCCAGGCAAGCCCGGAGCAAAAAGGCAGCGCCGTTACAGTATCGGAATCATTATACCATAATTTCCGGAAAAAATGGATACCATTTGACAAAAAACTTAAAAAGAAATAATATGTATTTATCATCTTGGAGGTATGGAAACATGAAAAGAACCCAAAGAGTCGGAGTTATCATCAAAACTCTGACGGATACACCCAGCAAGTTATATTCTCTGCAGTATTTCTGCGACGCTTTGGATGCGGCAAAATCCAGTATCAGCGAAGATATCAATCTGGCCGACGCCTCAATCCGAGCCACCGACACCGGTTACATCGAAACCCTCTCCGGCGCAAAAGGCGGGGTTAGATTTGTCCCTGATATTTCCGAAGACCAGCTGATTCTTCTGCAGGAAGAGTTCTGCAGAAGAATCAAGGACAGCAGCAGGATTTTAGGCGGAGGCTTTCTCTATACTTCTGACCTGATGTTCGATACGCAGCTGATTAGCCGTCTGGCGTCAGTCTTTACGAAAAAGTTTAAAGACCGCTGCGCTGATTACGTAGCCACAGTAGAAACCAAGGGAATCCCTCTAGCTTCTATGGTAGCCCATCAGCTGAATCTTCCCCTTGTGATTATACGGCGGGAAGCGAAAGTTTCCGAAGGGTCCACTGTCAGCATCAACTATTTTTCAGGCTCCTATGACCGGGTGCAGAAGATGTCCATTGCAAAAAGAGCAGTAGCGCCCGGTTCTAAAGCAATTATCATCGATGATTTTATGCGGGGAGGCGGCAGTACCAGAGGTATCGCCGATATATTGGCAGAGTTCGATGTGGAGGTGGTTGGAACAGGAATCGCCATCGTCGGCGCTATGCCGAAAAAAAAGAAAATCGATGAATTTACGGCCATTTTATATCTGGGAGATGTGGATGAGGAACAAAGAACCATTCATGTATACCCGAACCGTGAGATTTTTTAACAATATTTTTATTGCCCTCTATTCTCAAATGTTGTATAATAGTAATGCCTTTTAAGATAGGATACGGCGAGAAAGGTGGTCAATTATGAACATAACTGATGTGAGAATCCGTAAAATCAACGATGAAGGAAAGATGAAAGCCGTAGTTTCCATAACATTCGATGACGAATTCGTAGTACATGACATCAAGATAATCGAAGGACAGAACGGACTTTTCATCGCCATGCCTAGCAGAAAAATGGGAGAAGGTGACTTCAGAGATATCGCACACCCATTGCTTTCTGAAACCAGAAACAAGATTAAAGACGCGATTTTCGCCGAGTATGACAAGGTACTCACGGAAAAAGATGATGAGGAAAACGACCTGTAAATTATATACTAGCAATATCTAAAAGCTGCTTCAAACGAAGCAGCTTTTTCCGTTCATCAGGTCCGGTTTCATGTATGATGTTTTTGTGCTAAACTATAGTTTGCTCTCAATTTGGCACAAAAAAATTCCAGCATTTGAAAAAAATTTGTGCTAAACGAGCTGATTTGGCGGAAAAAGCTAAAGCCTCCCTTTGCTGTTTTCTGAGAGGCTTATGCTAAAATCTACTTTAATTCACTTTTGGCACAAATTCAGGCTATCAGCAGGAGCTTTAGCCTATTTTTTTGTGCTGAATCCCGAAGAAATCTTCATTTAGCACAAAAACATCTAAAGCTCCGCCCTTTTTACGCTTCCACGACTCTGATGATATTGGTGTTGCCCGGAATATCCACAGGAAGTCCTGCCGTAATCACCACTTTGTCCCCCTGCTGAATCAGACCGGCCCGGATTGCCTTGCGGGCGCAGTGGCCGAAAAGGTCTTCTATCTCATATCTGTAATTTGCCATAATCGGGCATACGCCCCATACCAGGGACAGCTGATGGAAGGTTTTTTCGTAAGGAGTCGCGCCGATAATCATGGTAGACGGTCTGAATTTTGACATACGCTTAGCAGTATATCCGGTCTTTGTGATAGCCATGATAGCGCCTGCTTTAATGTCCTTTGCCAGGGTGCAGGCGGCATGTCCTACAGCGTTGGTTACATCCTCCGAATCCATTTCATGCCAAATCTGGTCTCTGCCGGGAACCGTAGGCTGGTCTGCCTCGGCCTGTTCTGCAATTTTTGCCATGGTCGCTACCGCCTCCACCGGATATTGCCCTGCCGCAGTCTCTCCCGACAGCATGACTGCCGTGGTACCGTCGAAGACAGCGTTGGCAACGTCGGTAATTTCGGCTCTCGTCGGCAGCGGACTGGTAATCATGGATTCAAGCATCTGCGTCGCAGTGATGACAATCTTACCCGACTGTACACATCTTCTGATAAAACGTTTCTGAATCCCCGGCAGCATCTCATATGCCACCTCCACGCCCATGTCTCCTCTGGCTACCATGATGCCGTCTGAAAGCTGAAGAATCTCCTCAAAATTCTCAATGCCCTGGGTGCTTTCGATTTTTGAGATAACTTTGATGTCTTCTCCGCCGTTGGCGTCAAGCAATTCTCTAACTGCCCGGACATCGTCAGCAGACCGCACAAAAGAAGCAGCAATGTAGTCCACATCGTTCTCAATGCCGAAGAGGATATCCTTCCTGTCCTGCTCGCTCATATACTGCATATTGATATTTACGTTAGGCAGATTAATTCCTTTGTGATTGCTGATTTCTCCGCCGTGGATTACAGTGCCCCGAACCTCCGTCTCCGTGGTCTCTTCTACGCGAATGACAATTTTTCCATCGTTAATCAGGACCAGGTTGCCCGGCGCCACTTCTCTAGGCAAATCTCGGTAAGTAACAGAAACCTTTTGGCTGGTACCCATGACGTCCTCTGTGGTGAGGGTAAATGCCTGGCCGTCGTAAAGCCATTCCTTGCCCTTTTCAAAATTCTTAATCCGGATTTCCGGTCCCTTGGTGTCCAGCAGAACCGCCGCCGAACAGCCAAGACCGTCTCTGACGCTTCTGAAGGTCTCGATGGTTTCCCGGTGCTCTTCGTGGGTACCGTGGGAAAAGTTGATACGCGCTACATTCATGCCGGCTTCCAGCATTTTCTCCAAGGTCTGCCTGTCCCTGGACGCAGGACCGATGGTGCAGACGATTTTCGTTTTTCTCATTGCTATCACCTCATCTATTATAAAATTATTTTCTCTCCAAGTCTCCACTGAATAGTATATCACAAAAGACCGCCAGTGCCAGCGGTCTTTCAAAATTACTTTTCAAAAATAACGGAGTTTCCCATATGTCTCAGGAAGTGCAGAAAATCCCCCTTGGACAGGCCAAGGGTCGCCGTATTCCGGTTAGGATGAAAGTTGACAAGTTCCTCCTCCGGCGCAAAGGTAATAATTCTGTCCAGCACCACAGTCACCCTTTTTTCAGTATCGAAAATCAGTCCGAAGGGCGATACGGAGCCCGGCGTCAAACGAAGAAGAGACCAGAGTTCGGCCTCCCCTGCAAAGGTCACCTTGCTGCTCCATCCCGTCAGAGCCTTAAAATGGCTGCGCTCCATTTTCCTGTGCTCATCTAAGATTACCAGATAAAATCTGCCGTCCTTTTTATCCTTAATCAAAAGGTTTTTTAAGTTCAGCCCCGGCATGCTGAGGCCGGCTTCCTCCGCTTCCTGCGAGGTAAAAACAGCCTGATGTTCGCGGACAGTATATTGGGTGATTCCGATTTCATCAAACAGGTCATATAACGTTTCTTCTTGCTCTGTCATCTGTTTCACACTTTCTTCTCAAATTCCCGCTGACAGTTATGACATCTTATTCTGATTTTGCCTCTGCCTCTTGGCGCGCGCATCTTCTGCCCGCAGCCCGGGCATTTGAAATAAACGTAGTTCTGCATATCCCACCGGGCCCTTTGCCCGCCCCGGTTTCTTCCGCCAAAGGACCTGCCGCCTGTTACCTTGAACTTCAGCGCCAGATACCGGTTATTCTCCTGCTCTCTCTTGTAAAGGTTTCTGGAAAGCGCCCTGTACATGGCGTAAATCCACAAAAGGATGCCCGGATAGTATGTGACGGAACTGAGCGTAAAAGCAGTAATGAGAAGCAGCAGCGACGAAATTGTGAACAGAAAGCTGCCCAGCTGGTCCATACCTCTGCGTCCCTGCATAAACTGAAATAACCTGTAACGAAACTTACCCATATCTCCTGCCTCCGTTGTTTCTGTCTGTACTCTATAAATAATACTATCATTTAATTTCGGTTCTGTGAAGAAGTTGTGATGTTTTTCCAAATTTGTGGTATGATTAAAAAGAAAAAGAATTTGACAATATACGCGAAAGGAAGGATTTTTATGGATAAAACTTCAAGAGATTACGAGGTATGTCTTTGCTATCATACGAAGAGAGGCGAGGTAGAAGACTACATTCGCCGGGAAAAACCGGCAAGCTTAAAAGCCCTCTGCGAGGGAATGGGCATCGGCAACAAGTGCGGCGGCTGCCGTGAGGATTTGCAGATGATTCTGGACGAAGTTCTTGCGGAATAGTTTCCGCAAAGAGCTAAAGGCCCCTGCACAGGCAGGGGCCTTTATAGAATTAGGATATTAGATTAGGATGAACCTAGAATCTCAAAGATAAGCAGGATAAACCGCCGTCAATCTTTCTGTATTCGGAAGTGTCTACGGTCATTGTCTTGTAGCCCAAATCCTGTACTGCCTTCAGCACTGCAGGATAGCCTTCCGGTACGATGACGATATCGTTGACCCAGATGCAGTTTGCTGCGTAAGCTTCTTCTTCTGGAATCACTACCTTGTTGTATTTTTCAAAATCTGGCTTGGTGATGAATTCGCCGCTTACCAGCATGTTGTTGTCTTCCAGATAGTTTACGCCGGTCTTCAGGTGCAGTACTTCCTCCAGGGTTACTTCGGAGCAGGTCAGACCGTATTTTTCCAGAATCTCGGTCAGCTGTCTGATGCCTTCCTCGTTGGTTCTTGCGCTGCGGCCTACGTAGAAGTGGTCGCCTACCATCATGACGTCGCCGCCTTCCAGGGTTCCTGGAGCCTTGATGTACTCGATTTTATCTTCTGGATAGAATCTCTTAACCGCGTCTACGATTTCTTCTTTTTCGCCGTTTCTGGATTCAGCGCCCGGGTTGGTGATGATGGCGCATTTTCTGGTCAGAAGAGCTGGGTCTTCTACGAAGCAGGAATCCGGATATCTTTCGTCTGCAGGAAGGACGGTCACGTCCACGCCGCACTGTACCAGAGCTGCGATATAGTCATTGTGCTGTTTCAGCGCCAGTTCATAATCAGGAATCCCTTCATAAGTTCCGCCGGAAATGCCATCCTTGATTGCGCTGCACGGTCTTCTTACGATTACGTGATTAAACTTTTTCATGATGAATTTTCTCCTCTCAAGTCTCTTTTTATTTTTGTGGTTACATCTTAAGTTCAATTTAAATATATTGTATATTATATTTTCTTTTTTGTCAACACCCATTTTCTGTATAAAATATATTTTATATTTTATTTTTCCGACTGCTCTTTTTCTCAATTTATGATATACTGATAATCAAAATGGAAAAGGAGTTTTGCTATGGAAATCAAATATATGCTCAGAGACGATTCTGCCGCTGTTATCACGGAAATCACAAACCCGCCGGAGATTCTGGAAATTCCCTCGATTCTGGACGGACACAGGGTCGCTGAACTCAGCGCGGATTTTATCCCTTTCGGCTCTAAGTCCAAAGCACGTCAGATTCATCTGCCGGATACCATAGAGAAAATCGGCGTCCACGCTTTTCGGGATATGCGCTGGCTTAAAGTCCTGACCCTGCCGGAAAGCCTGACAGAAATTGCTGATTTCGGCATTTATACCTGTCCGGACCTGACCCGGCTGTATATCCCCTCCTCTGTCAAAACCTTCGGCCGCTGCGCCTTCGGTTTCATGTACGAGCACGGCAGAGCCTACAAGCTCAACTATTTCACACTGCTCTGTAAGGCGGGCGCCCCTGCAAAAAGCTTCGCTTTAGAAAACGGTCTTCAGTTTGAAATAATCGACGAGGGTGTATAATAACATTGACTAGAAAGGAGAATACCTATGGATATTCAGATGTTTTTTAATACCCTGGACAGGCTTTTTTCGGAAAAGCGGCCACAAGAAGCAGAGGCCTTTATGCGGGAGCGTCTGTCCCAGGCAGAAAAAGAAAGCGACGCAGGCGCTGTCGTTACCATCTGCAATGAACTGGGCGGCTACTACAGAGCCGTATCCAGATATGAAGAAGGCGTCCCCCTCTATCAGCGGGCCCTGCAGATTATCGCTGATTTACACCAGGAAGGGACCCCTGCCCACGGCACGACTTTAATCAACTATGCTACCACCTGTACCATGAAAAGAGATTTTGAAAAAGCGCTGCAGCTCTACGAAGAAGCCGCAGCCATCTTCAGCGGTCCGGACTATGGCCCGGATTTCAATCTGGCAACTTTGTACAATAATATGAGTTTTGTCTGCCAGGACATGGGGGATTTTTCCCGGGCCGAGGATTATCTGTTAAAGGCCCTGGGAATTTTGCGGCAGCTTACAGAAAGTGACATTGAAATTGCCACTACATATACCAATCTGGCAAATCTGTATATGGCCATGGGAAAGGTATCGGAAGCCAGAGATTTACTGGAAAAGGCCATCGATATCTACTTGCGGGAAACCGGCGGAAAAGACGTTCACTATGCGGCCTCTGTTTCCGCGCTGGGAGACCTGTGCTATCTGGAGGGAGATTACGCCGGCGCCTCGCAGCAATTTGAACAGGCCCTGACCCTTGTGGAAAGGGACTACGGCACAGATAACGACAGCTACCGCACCATAGAGAAGAATCTTTCCCTTTCCAGACAACAGCTGGAAAAGAAAGAGCACGTGGAGTCAGATAAGGATGAATGAACATGACAGCATCAAAGGCATGGACCTTTGCCGGAGATATTATGAGGAATTTGGAAAAAAAGCCATGGAGAATGTCCTTCACCGTTTCCCGGGCCTGCAGGCTGCATACGGTCTCGTAGGTGAGGGTTCTCAGTGTTTTGGATACGATGATGAAATCTCCCGGGACCACGATTTCGCGCCGGGATTTTGTATCTGGCTTTCCGAAGAGGATTATAAGGCCGCAGGCGGGGACCTTGCGGCAGCCTACGGCGCCCTGCCGGATACCTTTCTTGGATTCAGCCGAAACAATGTCATCGCCCGGGACCGACTGGGCGTTATGACGGTCCGCAGCTTTTACGGCCGTTTTACAGGCTGCACCGGTACAGAAGCGCTGCCGGGTCTGCCGGAAACCAACTGGGACTGGTTTTTGATTTCCGAACACGCCCTTGCCTCTGCCACTAACGGCCGGGTGTTTCGAGACGACAGCGGGGTATTTTCCGCAGTTCGCAAGAAGCTTCTGGACTTTTATCCCGAGGATGTGCGCCGCAAGAAAATTGCCGCAAGGGCCGCCGTCATGTCTCAGGCGGGTCAGTACAATCTGCTGAGAGCCGTAAAGCGAGGCGATACCGTAGCCGCCATGATTTCCGCCAGCCGTTTTACAGAGGCGGCCATGTCCATGGTCTATCTGCTGAACCGCAGGTATGCGCCTTTTTATAAATGGACATACCGGGGCCTGGCTGACCTTGAGATTCTCACAGAAAGCGCCGCCGGTCTGAAAGAACTGCCTCGTCTTATCGGACAGATGGAAGGAACGGGCCTGGCTGACGTCTACAGCAGAGCATTTGCAATAACAGAAGAAGTCTGCGCCGCTGCCGCAGCAGAGCTTCGCAGACAGAAAATTTCCGCAGTCAACAGCGACTTTCTCCAGGACCATCTGGGAGATATTATGGGCGGTATCAAAGACCCGAAACTTTCCGCTCTTTCGCCTATGGTGGACTGCAGCAACTAAAAGTATAAAATCAGAAGGAGTGACGATGATGCAGACTGAACAGCAACTGCAAATAGATGAAATGATTTCTACAGAATGGGAGATGTTCCAGCAGGTTCAAAATATAGGAGGACGCGCCTCTTGTCAGGATGATTTTGAGACCTTCCAGATTATGCGGCAAAGTCAATACGAAAACTGGTCCTGTGAAATGCTGGACTGTTATTTAACCTTTCTTCGCAGCTGCAAGGAGGAAGGCCATAATCTGGTCACAGAAAAATACGCCCGCATGATGGAGTACACGGACACCGCCTACTACGACCGGGTTCTGGCCCCTGCCCTGCCTGCAGTACCCAAGGGAAATTACCGCCTCGTCAACGAAATCGTAAATCAGCAGCTTCTTTGGGAAAAGGAGTTCGCCCTTCGCTACCCCAATCTGGCAGCTAAAAGCCGTCCAATCACAGCAGATGGCGATGAGTCAGGCTTTACCTCCGTGGAGACTTACTCCCGTGGGGAGCTTCTGACTTACCCGGCTGAGCTTCTTCAGCTGTATCTGGACTATGTGAAAAGGCTGGCAGAAGACGGCAAATCTCTGTCACTGATGATTGAAGACACCATGGTAAAACTCTACGGTTACGAAAGCATCGAAGAAGCCGAGGAGAGAGCCTGACCCCGCTAAGAATTCTTTAACATGCGCTCTCCGAGGGAGGAAAGCTGATCATGATATAGAGCTTTCCTCCCTCGTACTCGGCCGTAATAGAGCCGCCCATGCGTTCTGTCAGAAGCTTGGCGATGGAAAGCCCCAGACCCGTAGAATTACGGGCGTTTTCCACGGTATAAAACCGGTCGAACAGTCTGGCTGCAGCCACAGCGTCCATATTGGGGGCCGGGTTGGCGAAGATAATCGTTCCCGAAGGGTTCATGGTTACCTGCAAATCCCCGTCGCTGTATTTGAGGGCATTGCTGATAACGTTACCGAAAATTCGGCTCACCGCGGTAGGGTCCAACACTCTCTCCACGGGTTTTTCCGTAATATAAAGCCGCGGTACAATTCCTCTTTTCTCCATAGCGCCGTAAAAGGAAATCAGACTCTCCTCCAAGGCGCGGCGCAAATCCATTTTCTCTGCAGACACCTCCTCCTTAGAGGAAACCACGGAATACTTAAACAATTCCTCGGTCAGCTGCTTCATCACGTCAACCCTGTTCTCAATCTGAGAAAGGTACCTGGCGGCGGCCTCAGATTTTTCTTCCCTCTGCAGAAGTTCAAGATAACCGTAGATAGCCGTAAGAGGCGTTCTCAAATCGTGAGAAATATTGGTTACCGCATCCTTTAATTCAAGGTCTCCTCTCTGGAATCTGTGTCTCTGCCGGCGAAGACTCCGAAGCTGCCGGTTTATCCCTGCAGCCAGACTCTTCATGGCCCTGTCACCTGAGGAAATATCTATCAGCGTGTTGGTTTCACTATGAAGCCGCAGCGCAAATTCTTCTTCGATTTCTTTTGCGGCTCTGCGCATAGAACCCACTTTGAATAAAAGTCCTAAAACAATGCAAGCCAAAATACCGACAGCAGTCCAAAGCCAAAATTCCATAAATATTACCTCATACCATTACTTCAAATCTTTTCTTCTGAAGAGCAATACCCCTGCCGCCGTAACCCCGGCGGTGATAATCACCGAATAGCCCATCAGTTTCCAGGGTTCTGCTGCACCGCCTGAACCAATCTGAAGCTGCTGACCGCCCGGCAGAAAATCATCGGCAAACAGAAACACCTGACGCTTGGTTCCTGACAGATATCTGGGATTCTTCTCCGGTTCTCCAAGCTGCAGCTGCCCGGACTCATCCATATAGTATCCCTCATAGGTTTCAGGCTCCTCAAGCCTGTTATGAATATATGAGCCGGCAAAGAGGATGCCGAAAGCCAGCAGCACGCAGATTACCGACGATGCGGCCTTGTTGTGATTCAGCATTGCCAGCAGTGTAAAGATGGCCGCACAGGCTGCTGAAAGCACCAGCACGCACAGAAGCTGCACCAGAATCATCTTCAAATCCGATGTAAACTTGCCAATCAGCCCTACTCCTATGAGGCTGTAGACCGCCATATAAGCAATACACATTGTCATGCTGACGGCAGCTGCAGTTATAAAATTGGACAGATAGATATCCCGCCTGTTATGGCCGATAATCACTTTATTCCGAATGGTTCCGTCGCTGTACTCCGTACCTATGAAAAGACTGGCAAAAACTGCGGCTGCAATGCCGATAAAAGTAGCAAAGACAAACAAATCGCTTTCCAGAGTAAGTTCCGTACCTTCTAACATATCTCTGTAATTAAATATCTGCATCATTACCGCAAAACCGGACATAAAACCGATACATGCCCAAAACACCTTGGACTTTTTCAATCTCATAAAATTAGCAGCAATCAGCTTATTCATGTCTCCCACCTCCTACCAGACTTACGAAATAGCTTTCAAGACTTTCATCCTTTTCCTCCATGGTAATAATCCGGCAGTTTTCTTCTGCCAGAGCCATGGCCAAATCCGTAACGTCAATCTTTGCAAAGATATCCGCCTCTCTGTCTGATGTGATGTTGTATTCCAGGTTCATTTTATCCAGTACCCGGCTCAGGGCCCGAGTATCAGTAACCTCTATGCGGACGCTTTTGCGGCAGGCTTTTTCCAGTTCATCTGCACTGATTTCCCGAAGCATGCGGCCGCCGTCGATAAAGCCGTAGTGGGTTGCCAGCCTGGACAGTTCATCCAGAATGTGGCTGGAAATCAGAACCGTAATCCGGTGCTCTCTGTTCAGCTTGAGAATCAGCTCCCGCATTTCGATGATGCCCTGCGGGTCCAATCCGTTAATAGGTTCATCCAGCACCAGAAAATCCGGATCGCCTGCCAGGGCCACAGCAATACCCAGACGCTGCTTCATGCCCAGAGAAAAATCTCTGGCCTTTTTCTTGCCGGTGTTTTCCAATCCTACCAGGGAAAGAAGCTCCGTGATACCTTCCCAGGACGGAAGTCCCAGAATCCTGTACTGTTCCTTCAAGTTTTCTTCGGCGGTTAAATCACCGTAGATAGAAGGGGTTTCTACCACGGCGCCCATTCTTCTGCGGCTCTGGTTGATTTCTTTCGTGCCGCTTACCTTTCCATACAGAGTGTAAGACCCTGCCGTAGGCGTCTGCAATCCGCTGATAAGCCTGATTAGAGTGGTTTTTCCGGCGCCGTTTCTGCCTATAAATCCGTAAATGGCACCCTTTGGAACGTGCATGGAAAAGTTGTCCAGCGCTTTAAAATTTCTGTAAGACTTTGACAGTCCCTGGGTAGTCAATACATATTCCATTATGAACAATACCTCCTTTTCTTTGATAGCCCAAGTCTATACCCAAAGTGTAAAGACAGCGGTAAAGAAAAGGGTAAAGAAATCGTAAAGATTTATTCCGCCCTATGGGAGACTTTGGGCCCGGCCATTTTAAATCCAATGCCCCAAACGGCCTCGATATAGTCCCTGCCTCCCGCTTCCCGGAGTTTTCTGCGCAGGTTGCTTACATGTATTTTCAAAGAGGTCTCCGTACAGTCCGGCGTGTCCTGACTGATTCTGTCCAGGATTACCGATTTTGCCACAGCCTGCCCGGGATTCCTCATCAAAAGCTTCAAAATGGCAAATTCGGTCTTTGTCAGCTTCACAGGTGTTTCATCTGCCGTCACCTGGCGGGAGCTTTCGTCCAAGCGCAGATTATCAAAGGTCAGAAGGGTTCTGCTCCCGGAAGCAGTCAGCTCCGCAGTTCTGAGATGTACGGCGATTCTGGCCAGAAGTTCTTTGATATCAAAAGGTTTCGTCACATAGTCCACGGCTCCCCCAAGAAGCAGCTCTACCTTGTCGTCCACGTCCGCCTTTGCGCTGACCACCATGACCGGAATCCCTTTTATCTTGGGAAGAACCTCTTCACCGGCAAGGCCCGGCAGCATCAAGTCCAGCAGCACCAAATCCGGCTTCTTCTGTTCCAGCAGAAGCAGCGCTTCCGTACCGGAATAAGCTCGTAAAACGCCGTAGCCTTCTCTTTCCAGCACCTCTGTCAGCATATTGCCGATATGAATATCGTCGTCTATGATTGCGATGGTTTTCATTTCCCCAAGGCTCCCTTCTCCGGCGGCGCAAACAGACCTGTCATATCCATGCCCTCAAGCTCTAAAAGCTTCTCCTTTCTGGCAATGCCGCCGGCGTATCCGGTGAGATTTCCCTTTGCGCCTACAACTCTGTGACAGGGAATGATAATGGAAACAGGATTATGTCCCACCGCGCCGCCCACAGCCTGGGCGGACATGTTTTTTCCCAGACATTTACTCATTTCCCGGGCAATATCCCCATAGGTGACCACCGTTCCATAGGGGATTTCACAAAGCAGCTTCCATACCTGCTTCCGGAAGCTGCTGCCTGCCGGCCCAAGGGGAATCTCTGCTATCTCAGGCTTTTCTCCCGCAAAATACCGGTCCAGCCAATCCTTTGTCTGTATAAAAATCGGCAAATCCCCGCACCTCTGCTGCTCCCTGTCAAGGGTCGCCCCATAGTATTTCTGATTCTCAAACCAAAGTCCCGTCAGTTCCCCGTGGTCCGCTGCCAAAAGCATTTTTCCCAGAGGAGAATCGTAATAAGTCGTGTACTGCATGAAAATATCTCCTTAATTTAAGAATTTCTATATCAAAGTATATCACAAAATCCCCAGGCTGTGGTATACTTAAAAAGGGAAAGCAGGGAGGGAAGTAAGATGGAACATATCATCCTTAGCTCTGATGGACCGCTGTATGTTTATGCAGTACCTGATGAAGTTGCCTGGCATTTAGAAGAATATTGTAAGGAATTCACAGAATCCGGCATTTGGAAGTTGATTGCTGCGAATTATGATGGAGTCAGTTACGCCGATGGTGCAGTCTGTTTCTCAGAACAGTCCTTTGTCTTATATCTCAATGAGTATCTTTTCCCCAACCAAAAATCCTGGCGGGTAGCGGATTTGGGCTATATCAGCCATAAGAAGATTCCAAAAAAATATAGGGATTGCCCGCGGTACAATTTTTAGGCAGGAGGTCTTGAACATGGATAAACTTAAGATTATGAATTTACTGGAAGCCCCGGAATATGTGGAGGAAATCTCCTATTGGCTCTGGCAGGAATGGGGCGAAGCCGCAGGTTACACTTTGGATGAGCTGATTTACAGAACTCGTCACTGTATGCTGGCTGAAGGCGTGCCTCAAACCTACATCGCCCTCTACGACGAACAGCCTGCAGGGGTGGTTTCTCTTTGGATGAACGACCTGAAAACCAGACAAGACCTGTATCCATGGATGGCGACCCTCTTCGTAAAACCTGAATATCGAAATCTGAAAATCGGTCAGCTTCTGCAGTATGCAAGTATTGAAGCTACCAAAGAAACCACCGACTACCCCTATCTGTATCTGGTTACGGAGCACGATAATTATTACGAAAAAACAGGCTGGGAGTTTGTTGAAACCGTTCCCACCGGTACCGGTACATCTGAAAAAGTATATCGCTATGATTTAAGAAAATAGTTTAATGGGCAAACCCATGAAATGTTTCTGACAAACAGGAGAACATAGAAGAACATTGACAAATTCCCGGATTTTTTATATTTTTGTCAATAAATGCAGAGAAACAAGCCTATTTTTTGATATTTTCATGCGCCGCATTGACAAAATTGACAGCTTTTCGTTATTTTGTCAATCCAGTCAATATTTTTGCTCCAAAACATTGACAAGATTGACAGATTTCCGGATTCTTGTCAATTCTGTCAATGCTGATATAAAATGCCCATGTTTTCGACTCGGTATTCCCTGGCTCTTTGACAAAAATGCGCTGATGGCTCGGATTTGTCAATATCCGAAGACAGAAGAAAGTTTTTACGGGTTTGCCGTGAATAGTTTAGCTGTCCCTCTTGACAACGCACAAAATTCAGGTTATGCTAATATAGCTTATGAGGGAGTAGTTAGCACGTTTGTGTGATAGGTCAACATACTGACCGCAAGGTCTGGTCTATCTTAAATAACGAGACTCATGTATAGAAGCGTTTTCTATACATGGGTCTTTTTTTGGATTACTGCCGCACCGCCTCCTGAGATAAGCAGTATCGCTGAATTAAAAATGAATCAAAGGAGGAACCTTTACACTTATGGGAATCATCGAAATACTATTTTTAGCAGTGGGACTGTCCATGGACGCCTTTGCAGTCTCTGTCTGTAAGGGCCTGTCCACAGAAAAGATAAGCGTAAGGCACATGGCCATCGCCGGACTCTGGTTCGGAGGATTTCAGATGCTGATGCCGCTTCTCGGATATCTGCTGGGCAGCACCTTTGCGGGATACATAACATCAATCGATCACTGGATTGCTTTTGTTCTCCTTTTCCTCATCGGATTGAATATGATTCGGGAAGTCTGTTCCGGCAGCGAAGAAGACTGCTGCAAAAACAATGTGGAAGAAAAGCCCTTCGGCTTCAAATCAATGCTGGTCATGGCTGTGGCTACCAGCATTGACGCACTGGCAGTAGGCATCACCTTCGCCTTCCTCAAGGTCAACATGTTTACAGCCATCCCTCTGATTGGTACGACTACCTTCCTGATTTCAGCGGTGGGTATCAAAATCGGCAGCATCTTCGGCAGCCGCTTTCAGTCCAAAGCCCAGGTGGCCGGCGGTATCATCCTGATACTTCTGGGCCTGAAAATTCTGCTGGAGCATACGGTGCTGAGCTAGCGATTACACTATCAAAGAGGGGAGGCGCAGGGGCTGCAGACAAAATAGAAGTAAAATACAAATTTTGTCTGTAAATCCATCCTAAAATGCCGATTTTGCCCTGTTTTTAGGCTTAAGAACAGACAAAGCAGACAGATTTTCGAGAATTTGTCTGCTTTGTCTGTAATTTTCAAGGAATTGCCTGACAAAACAGACAGGAAATTAGAAATCTGTCTGTTCTGTCTGTTCCCATGGAGCAAGCCTAAAGCTGCAGGAAAGATTCCCGCAGGCAGCCCCGGCCCCCTTATTCTTACAAGCTTACCTCTTCCCCGGTATAGCCTGCACTTTCCAAAACTTCTTTCCAGCTGCCGTAGCATTCCGGTCTGTCATACCACCGTTCATGGGCCCTGGTCACCGTCAGAGCAACCTTCTGACCTACCGCAGTCTCACAGTTGGAAACAGCTCTCACCTTTCCGTCAGCTCCCAGCTCTACCATGGAAATAATGCCGGGAACGGTCATCAGTACCTTGCCGCTGCCGTCTCTAACCAGCAGACTCTCGTTCTGGCAGAGAACAGTATAGATTTCTCCTGTGGCATCGTCCCTAATCAAAGTAGAACCGGTGTCAAATCCTCCGGCGGACTCAATCTGAATATCTACAATCTCTCCAGAAGAAATCAGTACTTTAAAGGAATCTCCCAGCCGTTCAAAGACGTCGGTCAAATTCTCGATTACGTTTTCCGTTGTCGACTCCATCAGCACGCGGCCGATTTCTATGCATTTTGTCATCTGTCCTGCAGCGGAAGCCCTGAGCATATCCGCTTTGTTCATATTCCACGCTGAGAATCCTACGCCCTTAAAAGCAGAGCAGGTACATCTTCCAATCTTCTCGCAGGCTGCGCTGTCCATAGGGTCCTTGGCTCTCACCGCCAGCACATCGCCGCTGCCGTTGGCAATCATAAAGGGACTGGTCGGCACACCGTGAATCGGCGCCAAGCTGGTGTTCATCTCCGGTACAGCTCTTCCGTTTCCGTCCGTGTCCACAATAGGCAGGCCACACTTCATAGCAGCGTACAGAGGCAGAATCGTATTTCCGCCGCCCATCTCACCGGAATAAATGTATTTCAAAGCTTTACCGTTCAGCCTTAATTCCTCTTCCATGCCTTTGATGGCGCTGACCGACTCGTCCACAAAGGTCATGCCCTTGGTCTCAATGGGCGAACCCATGGCGGCCACCATGGTAGCCACAGCCTTAGGGTCGTCCGGAAGTTCTTCGATGTCGTACATTTCCAAAACCGGATTTTCCGTCTCTTTTACCATCTCCTCCACCAAAAGCATGCCTTCTTCCATGGAGCCTCCTCCGCCGCCGCCGTAAAAGCTGGCGCCGTATACGACTGCTTCAAAATCAGTTCTGTCTAACTTTCTCATAGTCTTTGCCTCCCCTATTTTTCGTAAACGTGACGGCCGTCTCTGATGATGCAGTCGCCGTCTAAATATACCGTCGGTTCTTTGATAATCATGTCGTAGTGCATATCGCAGTCCTGCTGTCCGCCCATAAACAAATTATTGCCGCAGGCGATATGGATAGTTCCGAAGACTTTTTCATCCACCAGCCCGTTGCCCATGATGGTGCACTGGGGATTGGTGCCGATGCCGAACTCACAGACATTTCTGGCCGTATCCTCAAACTGAGCCACAAAGGCTTCAAAATCAGCCGCATCCGGCCCCTCAGCTCTGACAATCCTTCCGTCTTTGAAGGTCAGAGTCAAAGGCTCCTCCATGACCTTGAAGTCACAGATAACGCCGTCTACGACCAGCCTGCCGTCGCCTCTTGTCTCTACAGGCGCCACCATGGCTTCCCCCGCAGGCAGGTTTCCGAAAGCCCCGGGCTCGGTCAGCTTGCCGGTGTCTGCAATGCCTTTTCTTCCCCCTGCGAAAAGGGTCAAATCCGTGCCCGCCGCCGTGGTAATATGAATTTCCTCGCACCGGGTCAGTTTTTCCGCCAGAATATTGCCGATTCGTTCCACGGCGTCGTAATCCGCATTCATGGTTTCCTCTACGATGTCAGCTGTAATGCCCGGCATGGATGCGATTCTGCAGCCCCGCTCCGTGGCCTGCGCCCGGCTTTTGGTGTGGGTAAAGGAACCTATGGTAATCATCATGGCTGCGTCGGCCTTTGACAGCGCGCCGCTGACCGGCGCCGGCATTTCACCGGAGGTCCGCACCGGCCCGCAGACCATGGAGGTATCGTATCCCAGGTCGTTTCCCGCCTTGACAAACTCCGCCGCCAGAGCAAGCTGCTCCGTATCAGTAAGAATCAAAAGATGTTCCCCCTCTTTCATTCCCATACAGGCTTTGATAGAGGTCTTTGCCGCTTCATAGGTTTTATTCATTGAAATCAAGCCTCCTTTGCAAAAGGGTTATACTTGGGATTTTTCACTGTGCTGCACAGAATGCAGTAGACCACTATAGTCACAGCGATGCCTACGATTTCCGGAATGAAGAAGGTATCGAAATATGTAACCAGAGTGCCAATGAGCCAGGACACGATTCCTAACCAGTTGACGCCGGGAAATTCCTTCCAGCCTTCTGACCGGCCTTTGCCCATAACCCAGTAATCTGCTATGAGCACTGCGCAGATTGGCGTAATCAGATAACTGAGGATAGACAAGAAATCCACGAAGTAATAGACGATACCGCCCAGAGAAATCAGAATACCGATGATACCGCAGACAGCAGTAACCATAGCCCGTTTGTCGTCTTTCAGCTTAAGAGCATTGACTACAGCGATTCCTGCCGAATAGGCGTTGCCCACGTTGGTAGTCCAGGTGGCAAGGATTAAAACCAGCATGCCGATGACCGGCAGGCCGATGCTTGCAAACATCACCGTGATATCCGTATTTCCGGAACAAATGGCCAAAAGTGCGCCGCAGACCAATGCACCTACGCCGCAGGGAATCACGCCTACCAGACATGATAAGGCCGCGCTTTTTCCGTCTTTGCTGTAACGATTGTAGTCGCCGCTGGTGACAGCGCCGGAGATAAAGCTCCCTACTGAAATTGTGATGCCCACCAGCATACTGCCCTGTTCTGCAGGCTCATAAGCTGCAACTGCGGCCGCTCCGCCGTCACTTAAGACGATGGAAACGCCGTATATCAGGAAGACGAAGAGCAGCGGCACGCTGCCGACATTGAGAACTTTCGTCAGCCCAATTCCGTAAAATGCAGTAACCAGCATCAGGCCGCCCCAGAGGATGCATGCAAGCCATTCCGGGAAGGAAATGCCGAAACTGGACATCATCAGGGCGCAGAAGGAATTGGCGCAGACGATGGTCTGGTAGCCATACCATCCTACCATAGATACAGCCAGTATCAGGGAGATGGTCAGCTGGGAGCCCCTTTGTCCCAAAGCCCGCCCCACTGCCACCGTGGAAGGAACGCCGGTCTGTGCAGACTGGGCTGCGGTCAGCATCATCAGTCCCACAGAAATAGCATAGCCAATCAGCATGGCGATGACGGAATCTCTAAAATTTAGGTTTGCGGAAATCATGCCGCCAACCATCAGCGCCGGTACGCAGATTACGTTTCCGGCCCAGATAAAGGCGATGGAAGCCCAGCTCTTTTTCTCACTGGCTGGTACGGCTTCCAGGGTAATGGTCTCAACACGAGAATTTTTCTTTTCTTCGGCCATTTTTCATAAACTCCTTTCGGGGATAAGTAATGAATCATTTCACGGATAAAGTATAGCATGGGGAATCTGGGCTTGTCATTGTCTCATTGGCCGACGATTCAGAAAATTAATTGTCCATATGCACAATTATACTCTTGATTTTCGACGCTTTTCCCCATATAATCGAGATAAGATTTGTATAGGAGGTACAATATGAGTATTACCATCGCCGACTGTCTGAAGCTTCCTTCCCTTCGCAGCTGCCGGGTCATCGCCGGAGAGCGGGGTCTTGACCATATAGTCAACAGCGCCACTGTACTAGAGGTATTCGACTGCAGCACCTTTGATGTGGCACAGCCTGTCAACAACAGCGATTTGATGCTGACTTCCTTTGCTTCCATCAAGGACGATTATGCCATGCAGTGCCGCCATATCGAAAATATGTACCAGTCCGGTGATGCCGGTCTGATTATCTACTACGTAGGCATCTACCTGGACCGGATTCATCCGTCTCTCATCGAGACAGCCGACCGCCTGGGATTTCCGCTGCTGCTCATGCCGGAAAACCGTATGGACTGTTTCTACAACGAAGTGCTGCGTGAGGTGTATGAGCTGCTGCTTCGGGATAAGAACCGGAGCAGCAGTCTGATTGACAACATCGCCTCTCTGGTCGGCAGGCTGCCGGAAAACAGAAAAAACCTGTCCACCCTGCTGCGGCTCATCAGCGACCACCTGAAATGCACCGTGTTCCTGGCTGATATTGCTCTGAACAATGTGGCTATGAGCAAGTGGCCGGTCTACAATGATATTACTGCAGAAGAAATTTTTCATCTCTACGAGTCCATGGCAGATGTCAATGAGCCTTTTATTGAAACCGACTGCCGCGGCGTAAGAATGCGGATTTTCTGCGTGCCTTTTACAGCCTTTGAATACCGCAACTTTTCCATCTATGCTGCCGATGAGTCACTGACTTTAACCCTGGGCGACATGTATCACGTCATCGAAGTTCTGCAGGTTTTCTCCAAACTTTGGGATATGGACGAGAGCAACATTCTGGAAAACACTCTGGTTCCCGCCATCATTGAAGGCGACGATGATAAGCTGCGCAGCGCCACCGCCCGGCTGGGGATAGACCTGGCGGCAATCAACACCGCCGTGATTATTCGGCCCGATTTCGGCGATATGGAGACAAAACTGCGGCTTCATCTGATGCGGGACATGATAAAAAGGCTGAAGGAATGCTCCGCCAGCCTCAATAAGGAAATCATTGCCGATACTTACGGCATCTATATTATCTGTTATATCATCTACTCCCACAGGGAGGACGGCGACCTGCATTACGTCGACGAGCTTATTTCCGGCCTTGACGAAATTTATGACAGATACACCATCTCCGTGTTTCCCAACGACACGCTGCTCAAGGATGTACGCAAAACCTATCAGCTGTACACCATGTACATTCCTCACGTCACCAAAATCTTCCCTATGAAAAAAGAACTGTCCTACGGCGACTTACTTCTGTCTCAGAACTGTCTGGAGATGTTGGAAAACAAGACAGAGGAATACCGGATTTGCCGCATCATCCTGCTTCCCCTGCTGAAGGACCCTGACGGTGAAGAACTGCTCCATACCCTAGCTGTCTATTATCTGGACGCCGGCGGCGAAGTGAAAAAGACGGCCAGTCTGCTCTACCTTCACCGCAATACGGTCAAATACCGCCTGGGCAAGATTGGCGATATCATCAATTTTGACGCCAGCGATACGACCTCGGCTTACCTGCTGTACAAGGCCATCGCCTGCTGGCGGCTGAACCCGGAAATGCCGGAGTAAGAATGCAGGTCAGCAGAGGAACGATTTCCTCAGCAAAAGGGTTTCCAGTTCCTCAGGACGGGTAATGATGCAGGCCGCACCTGCGTCAAGCAGCTGCTGTCTGTCACGGAATCCCCAGTCCACGGATATGCAGTCCATCCCTGCGTTTGCTGCTGTCTCAATATCTACTTCGCTGTCGCCGATATAGACTGCCTGACAAACCTGGCAGTCCAGCGCCTTGAGGGCGTTGAGCACCGAATCCGGCGCCGGTTTTCTGCGGATTCCCTCTTTTACACCGGTTACAGAGTCAAAGAGGCCCCGAAAATTCTGCTGAATCAGCGTCTGTACTCCGTAGTCGGGCTTATTGGAAACCACTGCCGTAAGCAGACCTGCCGCCCGAAGCGCCCTGAGGGTATGCAAAATCCCATCATAGGGCCGAGTATTGTCATTACAGTGTTCTTCATAATGTCCGTTAAAGCGCTCAACCACCTGGAGTCTGGCTTCCTCCGAGGTCCCCGAAGGCGTGCTTCTTTCTACCAGATTGAAGATACCGTTTCCGAGAAATCGGCGCACCTGTTCAAGGGTTAACTCGGGAAAACCGCAGTCCCTCAGCGCATAGTTCAGGCTGCATTTCAAATCCTCCAGGGTATCCAGTATGGTTCCGTCTAAATCAAAGATAACTGCTTTATATTTCATGGTTTCTTCTCTCCCTTCTGTCATCGTGCTTTGCTTGGCACCGCCGGTTTTATTATACGTTGTAAAATAAAATGGGTTGTCTGATTATCTGTGAGATGTTTTTGTGCTAAAACGAAAAAAAGCTACGAGCTAGCACAATTTTTTTCGTAAATTGAGTCAAGATTTGTGCCAAATCCACGTTATACTGCATTTTAGCTAAAGACTCCCTTTGCGCAAGCAGGCCGCTTTTGTGCTAATTAAACAATTGAAGCCATTTTAGCATAATTCTTTGTCCTTTTTCCTCCCTGCATCACTGTGTTTTTGTGCTAATTTACTCGTAAAGCGGCAGTTGGCACAAAATTACCTGCAAATCCCGCTGCGGCTCAGAAAAAGTGCGTACTAAATTGCACTTGCCGCTACTAAAGCAATTCTCAGATACTGTGGATTATCTTTAAGCAAATCGCTTCTCCAAATATATCGATTCATCTTACTCAAACCATATGCGACGTCTTTTTACTGTCAGAACAATCCGATAATAATGCATGTCACAAAGCGTTATAAAGTCAAAACGACTTACAGGTTCTTTTGTTACAAGTTCTGCAAGTCGTAGTCCCATTTTTATCTGTGCTTACTAACATATAAAATCAACTCCTTATCAGATACAAATATTTTACCATAGACTTCCAGCAATATCTATTACAAATCGTCAATTACTTGCCGTAAGTCTTTGGGCAGAACTACTTTAAGCCGCAAAAAAGAAAAAATTTAAAAATTTCCTGACGTACCACCCCTTTGGGTGGTATAATAGAGTTAAGATAAGGGAAACACCCCCAGAGGAGGACAATGAAAAGCACTACAAAATTGGCAGTTGTATGTACGATTGATGAAGCGGATAAAATAGAAACTGAGACTAAAGCTGCCGACCTTACAAAGTCCTCATTTATCAAACAGGCAGTATTTGAGAAAATAGAAAGGGGCTAAAAATGAGCAACAAAGAAATGATTATTAACCTATTAGACAACATACCAGATTATAAAATGGGATATGTGTTAGCATATGTGCAGGGGATTGCTGCAGATGAGGAAGCAGATGATATATTCTGTAATAAAATAATTGAAAATTATTTGAATGACACGGACCCAGAAAAAGAACAGGTGTATACATTAGAAGAATGTATGAAAGATTGGGGAATTGATTAATGTATAAAATCGTTATTAAAAAGAAAGCGAAAAAATTCATCGATAAATTGCCATTGCCTGACCGTAAAAGGATTGCATCAGCTATTAGCCTCCTGCCCAATGGTGAGGACATAAAGAAAATAAAAGGATATGATGAGTTTTTTCGGCTTCGCGTGGGACGCTATCGAATTATATATACTGTAAATGAAAGTCAACTCATTGTTATAGTCATAGACGCAGATAATCGGGGAGATATATATAAACGTTATTAGAGAACCTAACAGACTTTTTCCCACAATCTTCCTTTTATCCAGGACTCCAGAAACGAATCGGTCTTTTCTGGGGTTTTCTTTTTATGTTCACTTATTTCTTCTGCAACTTCTTGCATTAGTGAAAAATATCCGATAACTTTAATATTTTCATATTTAAATATTATTATATCTATTATATATAATATTATTATATTACGATAGAAATTTGTGTTTCCAGCAATTTTTTTTGTCGTTAAGAAAAAGAAACTGCCATTTTTACATATGCAAAAAACCCTTGAAAATTCCTATCTCATAGGATGTTCAAGGGTTTCTTCGATTCATTTAAATTGCGAACTTAATTCGCCTTAGTTTCTAGCCATCTGTGCAGCTACTTCTGCTGCGAAGTCTTCTTCTTTCTTTTCGATGCCTTCGCCTACTTCGTAGCGAACCATTTCTACGACCTTCATGTCCTTACCCAGCTTCTTAGCTTCTTCAGCTACGTACTGAGCAACAGTTAAATCGCCGTTCTTAACGAACTTCTGGTCTACAAGGCACACTTCCTTCAGGATAGCCTTGATTTTGCCAGGGATGATTCTGTCAAGAAGTTCTTCCTTCTTACCTTCATTGAGCAGCTGCTGCTTGGCAATTTCGGTTTCGGAAGCCAGCCAATCCTGGTCTACCTGGGTTTCGTCCACGAACTTAGGGTTCATGGAAGCTACCTGCATAGCTACGTCCTTACCAACTGTTTCAATTTCAGAAGCTGCCGCTTCAGTTTCGATACCTACCACTACGCCGATTTTACCGCCGCCGTGGATGTATCCGGTGTAAACAACACCCGGAGTAGCCATCTTTTCAAATCTTCTGATGTTCATGTTCTCGCCGATTTTGGAGATTTTATTAGTCAGAGCATCTTTTACAGTACCTTCCTCAGCGTATGGCAATTCCATAAAGCAGTCCATGCATTTAGCTTCGTCGGACAGAGCCATCTTAGACAGGTTGTCTACAAACTCTACAAATTCAGGGTTCTTGGCAACGAAGTCGGTTTCTGAGTTTACTTCGATTACGGAAGCAGTCTTGTGGTCATCTGTAAATGCAATTTTAACCAGACCCTCCGCAGCAATTCTGCCGGCTTTCTTAGCAGCCTTGGACAGACCCTTTTCTCTCAAAACTTCTACAGCTTTATCGATGTTTCCATCGGTTTCAACCAGCGCTTTCTTGCAGTCCATCATGCCTGCGCCGGTCATTTCTCTCAATTCTTTAACTAATTGTGCAGTTACCGCCATTTTTCTTTCCTCCTAATGGTCCTGCTCCAAAACTTGTTTTGGCTAAGCAGACCTTATGCTTTAAATCCCCAAGAGAGCAAGCCTCGCGCCGCTCGATTGGCTGGATTTTGTCGTAACGATTATTCAGCTTCTACAGCCTCTACTGCTTCCACAGCCTCTTCCTCTACTTCCCCAGCAGAACCTTCGTCAAAGCTTTCGCCCTGGTTTGCTTCGATAACAGCGTCGGCCATTCTGCCTGCAATCAGCTTAACGGCTCTGATAGCGTCATCGTTTGCAGGAATGATATAATCAACATCGTCCGGGTCACAGTTAGTATCTACAATACCAACGATAGGAATACCCAGAATCCTTGCTTCTCTAACTGCGATTCTTTCTTTCTTAGGGTCAACGATGAACAGTGCGCCCGGCATACCCTTCATATCCTTGATACCGCCTAAGAATTTTTCCAGCTTATCTCTTTCAGCCTTCAGCTTGATAACTTCTTTCTTGGACAGCTTGTCAAAAGTGCCGTCCTCTTCCATTTTGTTGATGTCAGCCAGTCTCTTGATTCTGCCGCTGATGGTCTTGTAGTTAGTCAGCATGCCGCCCAGCCATCTTTCGCTTACATAGTACTGTCCGCATCTCTTAGCTTCGTCAACGATTGCGTTCTGCGCCTGCTTCTTAGTACCTACGAACAGAATTGGCTTTCCGGAAGCGCTGACTTCCTTCATGAAGTCATAAGCTTCTTCAATCTTCTTTACAGTCTTCTGTAAGTCGATGATATAGATTCCGTTTCTTTCGGTGAAGATGTAAGGAGCCATCTTAGGGTTCCATCTTCTGGTCTGGTGTCCAAAATGTACACCGGCTTCGAGTAATTGTTTCATTGAAATTACTGCCATTTTCTTTTCCTCCTGGTTTTTCCTTCCACTCGGTCTCGCGTGCATAAAACCGCCGCAGCGGCACCACCTTGCAAAACAACCGGGTGTGCTGATTTAAATAAAATATCGGCCCTAGCACTAGAGCCGACCATTATTATACGTTATTTTCTATGGAATTGCAAGCTTTTTTAACAAATTATCCACGATAAACCCGCGAAAACTTTCTTCCGTCCTCCGACATTGACAAATCCGTGCCATCTGCATATTTTTGTCAACAAATCAGGAGAGTCCTGGGTCGAAACGCCGGGTATTTTATATCAGCTTTGACAAGATTGACAAGAATCAGGAAATCTGTCAATTCTGTCAAGGTTTTGGAGCAAAAACATTGACTAAATTGACAAAAAAACGGAAAGTTGTCAATTCAGTCAAAGAGGAGCATAGAACCATCAAAAAATCAACTTTCTGCTTCGCTCTTATTGACAGAAATACAAAAAATCCAGGAATTTGTCAATATTTTTCCATATCATCCTGCGGCAGAAACTTTCTTGCGTTTGCCATGACAAATTATCGCTCTTTCAAAGCTGTTTTTACTGTTTTTCTCTCGGTTCTATCTGTTCCAGCTTTCTGCCCGGTCTGTATACTGCGCAGATTCCCATACCGGCCAGAGCCAGTACGGTTATCCAAAGTCCCAGGCGGGCGGTATCTCCTGTCAGCGGCCCAAAGCCCGTTTCAGAGTCGCCGCCTCCAGGGGTTTTGTCGCCCGGGTTGTTTGGATTCTCCGGGTCTTCAGGGTTATTGGGATTATCCGGGTCCGTAGGACCAGGGGGGTCCGGTTCGTCAGGATTGTCCGGATTATCCGGGTCGTCAGGATTCCCCGGCGTCGTTCCCGGCTTTTCCACCTCCATCTTCGGCTCCGCATTTACATCGTAAATATAGGCGCCGGTTTCTTCATTTCGCAGAGGAACAGTCACAAGAAAAGGCTTTACTTTATAATAGCCCGGCGCGGCAGTGTGCTGAACCAGAAGAAACAGGCCGGGTTTCAGTCCGCCAAAATAAACCCTCCCGTCGCCGCCGATGTTCTGCGTCACACCTTTCACCTCTTCGGCCTGGGCATAATCGGCAAGATGCTGAGCCAGGGCTGCGTCCAGCGTATACAGTTTCTCTCCGCTTCCCGCAAAATCCGCCGTCAGCGCAAAGCTGAAATCTTCAGCATTTTTCTTCTTTATGTCCGCCACCCGATAAAGGGTCATATCTCCTCCTGAAATAACCGCCAGGGTGTCCGGGTCCCGCATGGTCATAGAAATGCTTCCCTCCCTGTCCAGGTTGGGCATTTCTGCAGCAAAAGCCCTGCTGCCGGAGCAAATAAACAGGAGAATCACAGCGAAAATCAAAAATCGCTTTCCATATCTGTGCCATCCTTTACTCATCGTCTCACCTCCTCTCTTCCATATCACTTAAGTGTTTTTTCTACGTCGATTTTTTCTCAGCATGCGGACAACAACGGCAAGTAAAACCAGCTGCGCCCCAATGCTGGCCAAAATGAAGACAGCATAGTTCACCCGCGGTTCCTCGGTCGGTACAGCGGCTTCAGCCTCTGCCAGGTCGATGCGGTGTCCCCGCACCAGCAAACGGTGGGAATTGATGCCGTAAGGGGTACAGGTCACCAAAGTGCAGTAATCCTTCCCCAGCTGTATTTTCAGTTCCTCCATTTCATGGGGTTCCACCGTCAAAATCTGGTCCACCTTATACGCCATCGTCTCTCCCAAAACGTGGAGATAAAACACATCATCCAGTTTTACACGGTCCAGTTCCGTAAACAGTCTGGCGCTTGGAAGGCCCCTGTGGCCGGATACGACCGTATGGCTTCCCACGCCGCCCACAGGCAGAGAGCTTCCTTCAATATGGCCCACGCCCTCCTGTAGCACGGCTTCGCTGGTCCCGTGGTAGATGGGCAAAAGCGTGTTGATGCAGGGAATCTCAATATATCCCATGGTTCCCTTGATATCGACGCTGAGCTGTTTTTCATAGACCTCCCGCTCTTCATCTGTGAGGGTCCAGCTCTGTGTTTCTTTTTGGGCCAGAGCTTCGTTATACGCCTTGGCGTCCTCCCACAGGGCTTTTCGCGTTTCCTCATCCATGGCCTCTGTCTGCTCCACATAGCTTACCACTGCCTTAGTCTGGTGATAAGCGTTCCACAGACCGCTTACAGTGGGATAGAGGAGCAGAATCACGCCGACCAGAAGGAGAAAGGACAGCAGCCCCATGATAATCCGCCTCCGCAGGAGAAGCTTTGCCGCAGCGGGCGGCTGTTTTTCCGCCCCTGCCGCGTCAGCAGCTCTTTCCTGCCGCTTATTTCTGGTCATAATCTCTCGTCTTGCGGTTCATGCGGTAAAGGGCAGTTCCTGCTCCCGCAATCAAAATGATGCCTGCGGCGTAGATTAAAACAGTACCCATGCCGCCTGTAGAAGGAAGCAGGCCTTTGCTGTTTTTAATCTGTACACCGCCGCTATTTTCAGCGTAGTAGTATAAAATACCATTCTCACTGTCCACACTGGAAAATGCGTTATCATTCGCTACATTGTTTCCAGTACCTAAGTTAACTTCAACGCGCTTTCCCAGCGGATTATATCCGTCCGGTGCCTTAACTTCCGCCAGCCAGTAGGTTTTGCCTGCCAAGCCCTTTAAAATCGGAGTACCCGCCGGAATCTCCGTAATAATGGAATCCGTACTGTCTCCCTTTATAGCTACGCGGTAAATCTCAAATTCATCATCCTCGCCGCTTACTTTAACAAACCCAATTGGATTTCCGCCGGTTTCACTATCGTAAAGGGAGAAAGCTGCATCAGTCAGTACTTCATACTTTCCATCTTTCTCCGTACTGTTGGTCTTGATAATCTGGAACTGGCAGGTATAGGTTGTCGTTTCGTCCGGCTGAGTCGTCACGCTGCTGTCATCACCGTAGCTCAGATATGCATCATTATCTTCACCCTCTACGACATCGGCGTTCTCGTTGAGTACAGCGCTGTATGTAACGACGATTTTATCGTCAACTTTTAATCCATTACAAAATTCTTTAGAAAACCTGACTTCAAAGGTACAGGTATCATTACCATGTGCAACATTTTCGGCCACTGTATAACCAATATTTACGTCCTCACCATTCTTTGTCACCTGAACGCTGCCCGAAGTATAGGTCAGGCCTTCGCCCATCTTTTCATGGAGAATATAGTTCTCAGCGCCTGCCGCAGCTGTAATCGTAACCTTGAAGTTGACCGTGTCGCCAATCTGTGCGGTGTTCTGATTGCCCCATTGGCCTTCCCCATCCTGTACTTCCTTGTCTACTGTAGGTTCACCGTTCTTGTCAATCACCGTTGCATTAGGAGCGGTGGTCGTCAGTGTACAAAGAGCACCTATGCTGGAATCGATAAGATAATATCCCAAGTCAAGATTCTCAAAGGCCAACGTGTTGCTGACTTCTGATGGCCCTGCGGTTTTCGTCTGAGTAGCCGAAATATTATTAGCCTTTGCATATTGCAAAGCCAGCTGGGCAAATTCCGCTATGTCAGAGTCAGACCTTTTATCAGGATTCCAAGTTACACTATCGTCCGTTCCAATTGTAACATAGTCCTTGCCGGCACCGTTTTCAAAAAAGTTCTTCCACTCTGCAGCGACCGTATAATCGTAGGTATCCTCCCCTGCATTAAGAGTATTACCATTAAGCTCAAGAATACGGTAGATAGAGTACTTCTGTCTCTCCGCTGCGTTGTTAATAGTAATTTTTCCATTATTTTCAGCAAACGCCGGTATTGTCATGGTCAGCACCACCAGCAGTGAAAGCATGACGGCCCATAATTTTTTGTTCCTTCTCATGTGTTCCATTCCTTTCTTTTTCACAGTTTTGCTTTATCGTGTTATACTTGCTTTTCTTCTATAAATCCACCTTAGTCCTGCGGCTGCAAGAATCAGGGCTAAACCGCCCGCCTGGTAAGGCAGGGAGCCGGAGCCGCCGGTTTCAGGAAGTTCGACGCGATTTACCACAAGTCCCAAATCCTGATGGTCTATGGATTCTATACCGCTTGTCAGCAGTGCGGTGTCTGCTTTGATTTCATCCAGCGTGTGGAGATGGATATTCTCATTCTTTTTATCTGTGCTGTACTTGATGCAGTAAGGGTAAGTACCGCTGTTGATGCCCTCATATCCGCTCTTCGAGGTTTCAACGCCGTCACTGGTGTTGTCATCGTTACTGCTGTTTACCTGGTATTTGGTCTCTCCGTCATATTTTTCAAGCACATCTCCGGAGAAAGCCACCACGTAATCTCCGTCTGCCAGATTGGAGAAGTGGTAGGAACCGTCGGACTTAGTAGTCATTTGAACCCGTTCATCCGCTTCGATTTTCCGCTGGACATATTTCTTCTCAGTTTCATTCCACTCAGTTACGACAATCTGACGGCCATTTACGCCATCGGAGCCTTTGACCTGAACATATATTCCTTGCTTCTCATCCCACTTGAACAGTGTACAAGTTGCGTTCTTAATCAAAGGTTCGTCTTCATCACCCACTTTATTGCGGACGCCGTCCTGGTTCACATCTTCCCAGACCAGGCCGGAAATTTCACGGCCCACTACGCGGGTCCAAACCTGGTTGGACGTCAGGTTTGAGCCTGTACGCGCATCTCCTTGCTTCCAGCTGTGGGCAATATTGCCGTAAAGGTTGCCTGCCTTATTGCCCTTAGTCTGCAGCTTTGCCGTCAGAGTCAGGGTCGTATGGGCGCCCAGATTTTCCGTCACGGCGTAGAGACAGGAGGCGTATTGAAGGTGGTTGTTCCTCGTAAGTTCTCCTCCTGCAGAACTTTGTCCGGGCTGAATATTGCCCAGCCATCTGAACATCTTATACAGAGTCAAGTTGCCATCGAAATCAGCAACATTGCTGTCAACCTCGTCTCCAGCTTGGACGATGGTTTTAGTTCTTACGTTCCAGAAGGCGTATGTCTCTTGATACTCCTCATTTATAGCCACGGTGCCCAGAGGCTCATCTGTCTTGTAGTCGACTATTGGGTTTATCCCTGTTACCACATTGGAATTTCCTGTTTCGTAGGTGTAAATGTCCACCGGCGTTAGCTTGCTATAATCCCCGCTTTTCTTTGCTTGCTCAAAGTCTGCTATCTTTACAATATAGTACACACCTCTGCCGTCGTTGCCCAGAAGGGCGTTTCTCAGCAGCTGGTCGATGTCCTTACCGTCATCCCGTAGTTCCGCCTCTTCCTGTGAACTTGCAAAATCCACATAACTTCTCAGTACCGTCGGTGTGATGGTGCTGTAATAGAGGTAGACCGTGGTATTATCATTTTCGGCGCTACCCGCATTTTTCGTCAGACTGCCGCTCAGCTCCGTAACGGTCAAAGCGTCACTAATCTGCGTAATCGGTTCTTTTCGGACAAAGCTGGAATTTCGGATATCCCCATTATATGGCATCAGGTCATAGATATATACTTTTTTGTCATTCCTCAATGCCGATTCAGAGTTATTGGTATAGCTGACGCTGTAAGTAAATTCTCCGTTCATCTCAATATAATTGGTATCCACTCTCTTTACCAGTCCAGTCTGCTGCAAAACGACAGTGGTAACATTTATGCTGGCGATATTGTCGTTGCCCGACGAAAGGGCTCTGCTGTCTCCGTCTCCCTGAATGGTCACCTTTGCGCCGTACTGACCCTGATGCTCGGCGTCGGCTCCCAGCTGTCCTTCAAACCGGATGTCCGGCAGAGTTTCATCCACAGGCGCGCCAATCAGATGAAATACTGCGCCATATTCTCCGCTGCGCTCAGCCCATATCCGGTAGGTTACACTTTCTCCGGCTTTGTTTTTAAAGGTCACATTCGTAGGCTGTTCTTTCTCCTCGCTGACTTCAATCCATTCCATCTCTCCGTCTACCAGGGATTCCACCTGAAAGGCCGCCAGACTCATGGATATCTGACTCTTTCCCTCTTCATTGTCTACGCTGGCGGTAATGGTCAAATTGGTTGTCTCGCCTTTTGTGCCTTGCCCTCCAGGGTCGGTGGACGTTGTGTAAATATCTGTGATGGTATACAGCGGATTCCATTGTCCTCTGCCTAATTCATAGGATACATTTCCTGATGTTATCTTATCACTGCTTTGGTTTGTATCCGGGTTTTCTACTTTAAGACCAATGTGGGACTCGTAACCGATGATTAAGAGGCTCATGCCCTGCTGGTAGCCTTCGTGGGTACCCGGCTTCTGGGTTCCATTCTCATATTCCGTCTTGGTGTAGCTATAATTGTTATACGACGCCTGAAGATGACGGGCCGTGTCGCCGTATTTTTCCTTCAGTGTATTATTGGCGCTCGTAGACCACCAGTCAGTGTAAAGGTCTTTGCCACTTTTTTCCCCATTGTCAGTAATCCGGTTTTTCTCTCCTGTAGCGCACGCAACACCGGCTTCATCTTTCTCCAGACTGTTCATCCATCCGTTTTCCCAGGAAATTCGTGTATCAGCTTCATCGCCATTGGCATTGCCGAATATGTTATATGACGCGCCTCTCGGTTTTACCCACATGCGGGCCGTATTTACCGTGGCAACGGTATTGTTGATGTTCGCTGTATCGCCAGATACCTTCATGGCAATCCGAAGGCCCGGATAACAGCCTGCAGGTATTTCCGCGTTGCGCACTTCCAACAGAACAGCGCAGCAGGTATAGCCCTTCTGCTCTAGTTCGTCTAGAGAGTCAAAATAGACCAAATCCTCTTCGGTGGCCGCATTCATCCGTGCCATCTGTACCGGGGCGTTGGAATCCCAGCCTCTCGGATACATGGGGTCTGCCGCATAGAGAATCTTGTAAGTTCCAGCCGCCGCTTTCAACTGACCGTCTTTATTATTGGGCCATCCTTCTGCAGGCCAGTTGGAGTCGTTGTTGACATCCGTATAGCGAACCGGATTCGTTACTGATGTATCGATGGACAGCACCTTGCTGTCGAACTTCTGCAGCAGGTTATAGGCGCTGACCACTGCGTCGGAACTTCTGCCAAGCTGGGCCCCGCCCCACAGATAGATTTCGCTTCCTGCAAAGGTATAAGCGTCGAAATGGGGACTTTTCCAATAGTCGGTTCCCAGAAATCCTATGGAAATACTGCCGTGTCCGGACTTCCGGTCACCAAAGGAGTTGTGCTTGGAAATTCCTCCCGGAGTGTAAATTGCCACGTTGGACGTATTCTTATTATCATTTATTCCGCCGATTTCCGAAGTCACTGCATTGGCTTCGCGTTCATTCGTATCCTCACTGCTCATGGAGTGGGTCTTAAGATTCTTTATTTCAGCCGTAATCTCCGGCGACGCGTCGGATTCTGGCTCCTTCGGATATTTCTGCAGTACCTGAATATGGCCTGCGGAAAAGCTTCCGATGTAGTTTGGCGCCAGCCAGTCCATCTTACCAGCATTGCCCGCCGACTCGGACGGGAAGGTGAAATCGTCAAAGTCAAAGTCGAAGCCATTTACAGTGAACGTGTAAGTGACTCCTTTTCCCGTATCGGTGATACCTGCAGTGGTTTTTCCATTGCTGTCCACTCCTTCACCTGCAGCTACAACGTTCCAGGTACCGCTGTCGTAGGCAGAGTTGCTCCTGCTGCCTTTGCTGTACACCGCCGCCCCCTTTGGAAAGGTGGTGCTAGACGCATTGTTCCACAGCATATTGCGTCGCCACTGGCCAGTTTTCGTATTTTCCATAGACAGAGCGTAATCCCAGAGGATTGCAGAATAATCATCTTTGGACTTCTTGTCACTACCGCTCAGTGATAAATCAAAGGTGATGTCCCCTACGGGAAGCTCTATGCCCCGCATGCCCTTTTCTGCCAGGACGGCGCCGTCAACTTCTTCCTTGCCGTTTGTCACGTTGGTCTCGTTAAAGAGCTGCAGGGTAATGCCGTAGCTGAGAATACGTCCATAGGTGCCGCCGTCTGCTTCAGTGGACTCCGTTCCTTTCCCAAAGTCAAAGTAACTGGAATAGCTGGCGTCATTGTTCCTTTTGAGAACCATGTTGTACCGGGCTGCTGCCGATACAGTGACCGCATCGGCGATAACTCTGTTCTCCTCCGAAGGGGCGGACACTACATATTGGCCGTTATTATGCTCTGAGGTGAAATTATCTTTGTTTCCTTTCACATAGACGTTAAATTCCGGCTTGATAACGTCTCCGTTCTGCGCCGCAGCAACATTAATCTGTACGGTAACGGTCTCTGTCCCCGGAACTGCAACATCTTCTCCGTTTGTCACCTTCCGGTAGGCCACCAGATGCTGGCTGGCTATTCCAGTGCGGTAAGGGTTTGTAACGTTGCTGCCATTTGCCATTTGGTTGATGGTGGCCTTCGTGCTCGTAATACCGCCGGAGCCATCGCATTGAAAAAGGCCGTATTTGTTCTCTATGTACAGATTCTTGCCGTTTTCATCCTTGTATTCAATTCTCCAGTCGTCATCTCCTGTGAAAATAGTAGAAAGAGATGTTGTATCGAAACGGGCCTGTGTAATATCCAAAGCAAGGTCGGCCTCTGCCACAGCCACATATTCAGAAAGGGTACCCGCGGTAGACCTGGGAGCACTGGTTAACAACAGCGTATACACCACGCTGTCAAAGGTCCTTACTATACCGTTGCTTGCGCTGCTGTCATTTCCGGGCTTGTCTTTGTCGTCAGCTTCTTCAGCGTCAAAGGGAGCCGAACCGTCTGCAATACCGGTAACTTTAACGCTCTGCATATATGCCGCCGGCAGCTTCATGCTGCACAGGGCGGTCAAGTTACCCCAGGCAGAAGTACCCTTACCATTCGCATCGATATAATATGTAATCTTTGTATAGTGATTGTCTTCTTTGCCGATATCTTCCGGCTCATAAGAAGTTTCCAGAGCATACTCGTCTGTGCTGGTGAAATCATCCTCGTTCGGAACCCATATGCCAGGGTCTCCCATATCCATGATACAGGTGCGCCGGGTGCCCAGTGCTCCCCGCAGCGCGCCTTCCCCGCTATTGTCCAGATATTCTACCACTACGGTTGCGCGGCCATTCGCCGGCAGCGTCACATCCACCTCGTTTCCTTCTTTGTCTACAAGATAAACACGCCAAAACTGGACGTCGTTGGTGGAGTCGTCAACGCCCGTATGCCAGTTCATATGCTTGGCTATCAGAGATTTGTGGTCAGCATAGTTAAATCCTTCTGTTTTAGCGGTGTACTGCTCTGCTTTCAGGGTCAGTGTACCAGCACTAATCTCTTCGTCGAGAGTCTCATCTTTATATGCAAAGTCGGTCCCGCTGGGAAAGGTGACGGTGAATTTCACCTTAGCAGTGCCTACATCATCGGTATCGTAGCCGATATAGGTTATATTATTGTCGTCCTCCTGGTTAAGGGAAAAAACCAAGGTGACGCTTAAGGACAATATCACCGCCAGACAGACAAACCAGACTGCCAGCGGATATAATTTTATTTTCGATGTTGAAAATACTTTCATCGCTTTCCTCCTCAGTTCTTCTCTGTTTTCTGCGGCCCGCATGATATGCGGTATCACAAAAAGGCCTATCAGCGGCGGCCCGCCGGGCAGCCGCATAGGTATGGCAAAAGCTGATTTAATTTGCTAAATCAGTCAGGAATTTCAAGCTGCTGTGCGCATTTTGCAGATTTTGTCAAAAGCGCACAGATTTTCATTTATATATTATACCCCCCCCCCGACACATTTTTGCAATAGTTTTATGATATAAGGACCCTGGATTTTTCTTCCTGCCATACCAATTTTTTTCGAAATCCTTTTAAAAAATCGGCAATTCTATATAAGTATGACCGCTGTCAACTATAAATGCCGCCGATTCCTGAATTGTCTCTCCAATAAAAAAATTAGGCCAGATTACTTTTCCAACCTAATTACAAACTCAGACTTAGATAGTATTTCTCAAATATCCTCTGTATTTTTGCTTCGTTTTAATGAAGTTCTCTCTTCCCAGGTCGTATACAAGACCGTTATCGAAAAAAATCCGCTGGTCTTCCATGGAGGATATCCGCTCCAGATTGATATAGCAGCCCTTCAGGCAAGGATAAAACCTGTCGTCCAAAAGCAGCTCTACGTTTTCCATCTTCTCATAATACTGATATTCTCTATGCCCGGTGATAATGTGCAGTTTGCGCCGGTTTCTCTCAATCATGATGATATCTCCGACTTTGACTTTGGCTGCATGGCTGCCGCTGATAATTGGTATGTAATGTTCTTCCATAATGGTTCCTCCTCGCCTATCTTCTTCATTTTACTTATATTGTAAAATAATTACAAATGGAAGCATGTGTAAATTTATCCAAAATTCCGACAATTTGCGATATAATTCATCAAAAAAATGGAATTTCGACCTAAAATTTTCTTATTTTCTAAGTCTTGTAAATAAAGGCCTTTGGGCGGGACTTTTTTCACCAATTCCCTCCATATCACCACTAAAAAACTGCCCCGTCAGGATTTCCCAACGGGGCAGTCTGCCTGCCAAAATGTATAAAATTATTCTTCGGTTTCTTCCGCTTCCTCTGCCAGAACGACTTCCTCTCTCTTGTAGGTAATCAAGTCCTCCGCAATTTCGTGGGCGGCAATGGAAACCGGCTTATTGATTTCGCAGTCGGTCAGGATAGGCTTGCCGTCGATAATATCTCTGGCCCTCTTTGCCGCCATATTGACAATGGTATAACGGCTGTCCGCCTTCTTTCTGATTTCGTTAATTGATGGGTATAGCATTACACTTCCTCCTTATATTGTTCGATAAGCTTGTAAACATCCTGAGACACCCGGGAGTGCTCGGCCGTGACAATGGCCTTGACTCTGGCGACTGCCTCTTCCAGTTCACCGTTGACTACGCAGTAGTCGTATTTATCTATGTAGGAAACCTCCTTCAATGTCTGAGAAAGTCTCAGGTTGATGGCCTCTTCGGTTTCTGAGCCTCTGCCGGTAATCCTTTTTCTCAGTTCTGCCATGGACTGCGGCAGAATAAAAATGAAAATCGATGGCAATGCCATGATGGGGAGGAGTTTTACA